>CAZFUF010000004.1:0-122172 GCA_964521885.1 uncultured Sangeribacter sp.
ATTATCTCTTGTTTAGAGATTTGGATAATTTGTTAAGAACAGTAGTGTGATTTAAAGCATAATTTTATATTCACCCAGATAAAAAAATTATCAGTTTCCCGGTTGACACGATTCTTACTACACTTTCTTCAATAATAAAGGGACAAAGAATTCCTGCATGAAATTCTTTGTCCTTACTGTTTTGTAATCTAATAATATATGGGAGTAGCGGTTTTTTCGGGTAATTAAGTATAGTAATCTGTTAACTGAATAGAGGCTATGTGTAGTTACAGGTGAATGAATATTTATTATTATTATTCCATACATGTAAGATTGTCAGGCATGGAATTAACCTTTTTTGTCTGTGAATATAACCAGGGAAGGAGTGTAGGATAATTAAATGCCGAAGTCCAACAATCATGACCAAGGCCTGCAAATTCTATATAATCAACGGTTGCACCAACTGCACTCAATGATTTATAGGCTTCCCTTCCACAAATAGAAGGAATTTCATCATCTTCCTCACCATGAAATATTAAAAAACTTACATCCCGCGCCTCAGATAACCGATCAGGATTGACTGCACCGCAAATTGGAACCGCTGCGGCGAACAACTCGGGATAACGACAAGCTAAATCATACGCAGCGATACCTCCCATCGAAATGCCGACAACATAAATCCTATTTTCATCTATGGGGTAATCTTTCGCGAGATCTTTTATTAAATCCACGATCGCCATCTCTTGTTTTGTTATCTGAGGCTCAGGTGCTCCCGGCATAAACGATTGTGCATTATATTTTTCTGTCCAACTTCTTTCCTTGCACTGTGGGAATACAACGTATGATGGATATTTATCAGCATTTGCAGGATTGGAAAACGTGGATGCTCCATGTATCAACTGCTTTTCATTATCATTACCTCTTTCCCCTGAGCCATGCAAAAAGACAACAAGTGGATATTTTTGGCCCGCTGTAGTTTTTTCCGGTGATAGCATACGATAAGGTAAGGTCGTGTTTGTGATGGAATCAACAAACAGGCATTTTGCATATTCATCGTTTGGTTGAGGAGGAGTAGCGCAAACCACCGATGCGGGCAATAAGCATAGTCCAGTTAATATAGCAATAGTAGAAGTTTTCATATAATTTTGTTTTGTAGTAGTTTACCTATCTAACAAACAGACAGCTCAGATAGTTGACTCTAATCTCTAAAAATAAATATACTAACTGTTCTAAGAAATTCTCGATTCGTCGTTATTCCCTTTTTTTCGTCTTCTGAGTTTAGTGCAACTTTTATCCATATCCATATACATATATAGTAAAAGCAATATATATGTTTTCCTCATCTTATAATCTTTAGTGTTAGTTATTTTGTATACACATACCTTATACACTTACTTTGGGTTTGGGAAACCTGTCATTATACAGAATAGTTGGTACACAAAAGTATATATGCGCTTTTTTTATAAGTGCAATTGAGTTGTCTTTATTCAAACATAAGGTTACATCATCATCCTGTGCTAAGAAAGTCAAGTCTTATCGATGGTAATATACACATGTTGCGGGCAGTGGTGGAACTACCACTGTCCGCAAAGTAATCCCAAGTGATTTTCATGGTTTCAGCCAAATTGGCACCTTTACTTATCGTTACCCCAACTACAATAACATCGTCTGATGAAGAGGTAGTACTTTCATTTCCATTATCTGTAAGTTCCGGGTCGGAGTTGCAGCTAAGGCAAATATCAGGATGAAAGATAAACGAGTTTTTTATTAAGTCTGATTATTTGACGTTAGTATATTTGATAGACCACTCGCTGTAAGATGTTTGAACACCGTCTACAAAATGCATCACAGATACTATAGTTTCGTCCTTGGTATTTTTTGAATAAGTCATACGATATGAGCGTGTAGTGCTCCCGTCATATTCTTCAATGGCGGTTATGAGATTCTTGGATGGCTTACCCATAAAACCGATAGAAGCAAAAACTTTGGTGATGTCTCCGGCAGCAAAATCATAGCATTCCAGTTCTTTGGGTAGCACCCAGTTGATGTCAAATGTCTTATGAAGATTAAGCAATGCTGGATCAGCGTATGTAATAGAGATTCTTTCTTGTTCTTTTTCACTCACAATTTTAGTAAGGTTACTATCGGTCCATGTCAATGTATAAGTATTCCAAACCGGTGAAGCATCATTGTTCTTTGTGCTTGAAAGGAAACCGTTTGAGTCGTATGTAGCTGTCCACTCCGATCGGTTTAAATCTTCTCTTGACCACTGGTACCATCCGCTGACAGCTCTACCATTCGTTATTTCAGCAAAATGGTCGCTAATGTCTTCAAGCTCAGTTCGCTCCGAGGGGTAGTATGTCGCTTTTGTCTGCATATCTACTCTGACACTTGTTACATCCGTTCTATCGTTTCCGTCCCACTGAAATGTTGTATATTCTGTATTTATGCAATAAGAATCATGGTCGGCAGGTGCGCCGGGGTAAGAAGCCAGGTCATCCCTCCATGTAGATCTCATTTTCACTGGAAGATCATTGCTGTAAAGCAGTCCATAAGTATAAGTACCGTCGTGGTAAAATCCCTCCCCATTGTTGTCATTGTATCTATTCACTTCAATTTCAATCATCCCATCATTAATAGGATTAGCTACGTCGGGATCATCTTCAGAAGATTGAGTGATTGTCACGACAATTTTTGTGTCGCCGCTCACAATGATGATGTAGGCAGTGCGGCTTTTGCCAGTGTCGTTATAGTCGAGTGTGAAATTGAGATAGACCTCTCCTGCAGAGCCATGCGTATCATTGAGATGTATCCACTCAACATCGTTGACATCGCGTGATTGTGTAGAGGTGTAGGCCGACCAAACATCCATAGCGATAAAACGTATCTGATCGCTATTTTGGTTTGCCGCAACAATGATGGTGGTGGGTTGATCCTGAGGTAGCACGATAGTATCCTGTTCTTTATCATCCGAAGATGTACAGGAACACAGCAGACAGATTACGGCTGCTGTTAAAGAAATAAAGAATTGTTTGAAATCCATGTTTGGAGATTGATTAAGTAGTCAAGAAGTGCGTCGAAAAACGCTTTTAAGTATGTCATTGCAACCATCTGTGGGAGTTTATCAGCCTTAAACAGATGACATGTTAATGCAAAGTTAAGCATAATTTTTGAAATACAACGATTTACTCGTTATAACTCAATTACTTTCTGGGGGATTTAGAAGTTTTTTTTGGGGGGTACGAGTGGGTCTAAGCCCGGATTTTTACATTGCCCCCAAAGAATGAGACAATCAGCGGCGACTCACGAATAACACGGAGCTGCGGTAGATAACGGCATAGGCCGGTGCAAAGCAGGAGGTCGCGTAGGAGTTATTTTAATTTTTCAATTAGTTTATTTTTTAGCGATTAAGAGGTCTTATCGTGTTTAACAGTTTAAAATAAGGCTTATGAAGGCCTCAAAATTAAAGTCATATCTTTCCTTCCGATAAACTCTCCCGAATATAAATCATCCTTCATCGCCAAAAGCCGAAAACATTTATCCTGCCAATTGTCACGATTCAGATGTGCAACGTGTCTATTCGAAAAACTGTAAGAGACTGACAGACCGATTTTATACAACCATCCAATTATAAAATATTTAACTTATTTTAACAAATGGGGGGGGGAGGGTATTTTTAAAAATTATAAATTTGCAAACGCATAAAAAAATTTTTTCTTCTTTATGAATCATTATCGCTTCAGATTAATTTTCGGAATCATACTGACGTTCTCTTTTTTCGCCATGACCATGGTTTTAAAAGCGGATAGACCTGGGAATACTCTCAAGGGAACATTCGATATTAAAGTCGGGCAAGTTGTGGACCGCAACACTGAGAAACAACTTCTTAACGCTGATGTAAAGCTAATAAACACTGACAACGACTCCCTTCTCGTGGAGAAGAAGGCTTACACAAGCTGGTATAGCGGCTGGTATAACGGCAACACGGGACAAAAAACGGAAAGTTCAATGTTCAATATAATGGATATCCCGTTTGCCGGAAGCTATCTCCTCAAGGTCTCCTATCCGGGCTACGAAGACAGCGAGACTTTTTTCGACGGCAAGGATATCGCCGATAAAAAGGAATATTATATCTCATTTCCCTACATATACCTTGACCGCAAGGCTAAAGAACTTGATGAACTGAACGTGACAGCTACAAAACTGAAATTCTATAACCGTGGTGACACTATTGTTTACAATGCTGACGCTTTTGTGATGGCGGAGGGAAGTATGCTCGATGATCTTATCCGTCAGCTCCCGGGAGTGGAACTGAAGGAAAACGGCCAGATCTTCGTCAACGGAGAGTTCGTGGAGTCGCTGATGCTAAACGGCAAGGATTTCTTCAAGGGCAATCGCGAACTTATGCTAAAAAACCTTTCAGCATACGTGGTGAAAAACATAGAGGTGTATGAACGCCAGCAAGACATTGACAAGGTGATGGGTAAGGATTTCGGACGGAAACTCCTCACTATGGACGTGAAGCTGAAAAAAGACTATCATCATGGCTTCATGGGCAACGTGGAGGCAGGCTACGGCACGTCAGGACGCTATCTCGGACGCCTTCTGGCAATGTGGCACTCCGACCATGCAAGGGTGTCGGTGATCGGTAATGTCAACAACCTCAACGAATCACGAAAGCCGGGCATGGAGAGCACATTCCAGCCCGAAACCATGAACCGTGGCACTTTGAAAACCTATATGGGAGGTACGGAATATGACGTGGAAAGCAAGAAATCGGGCTGGGGAGTCAACGGTAATGTCACATTTGAGCGCACCGTGCTCCACGACGGTTCCCGCACTTTCACCACCAATTTCATTCCCGGTGGTGACACATACGCCCGCTCCTTCGCCACAAGGCAGGATAAGGCGATGAAGGTATCCACAAGCCACTCCATCAGACTCAACAAGCCTACATACTATATCGGCTTCTTCCCCGAATTTGAATATTCTAAAGGCCGATTCACCGGCTCGCAGACCGATGCCACCTTTAACACTGACGTACAGACCGGCACACCCGACATGATTCGTGACATCTTCAGTGACGCATGGAGCCTCGAGGCTTCATCGCTCCTCAACCGCTATCTGGAGGAAAGCCTATCGAAAAACCACAGTTTCAAGGCAGGAGGATTCTCCAACGGCCGATTCCGCCTGAATAAAGGACATCAGTCGCTCACCTATCTCCTCTCGGGCAAATATTATGAAGTCCACCGCGATGTGTTCAACCGGTTCGGTATAAATTATGGCAACAATCCGGTCTTCGCCGAGGCCACCGACCGCTTCATCCACGATTTTCCGCAATGGAACATGAACCTCACCGGTGCTGTGGGCTATCAGATAATGCCCGTGAAAGGACTCAGCCTCGACATATTTTATGAATATGTTCACGAGAAAGACCGCAGCTACTCCGACCTCTATTCGCTCGACAAGATCTATAATGGTTTCGGACCGGGGCAAATAGGTACACTCCCCTCTCTACGTGAATATGAATCCACCCTCGACCCCTCTCTCAGCTACGACAGCCGCATCACCACCGACAGGCACACCCTGAGCCCCAACATGACCTGGAATATAAGCAATAGCAGCGTGACCCTGCATATTGAAGCTCCGTTGATGGTTGAGCGCCGGCATATTGACTATTACCGGGGAGGCATTGACCATACTCTCTCTCAGACTCGTTTTCGTCCGGGCAACATGATGACCGAAGTGAAGTTCAACTATACCCGCGACTGGAAAGGCAATTTCCTATACCGCCTCTATTCAAAGGCTCCCGACATGATCTACATGGTAGACCTGAGCGATGAAAGGAATCCGCTCAACGTCACTTTAGGGAATCCGGAGCTTCGCACGGCTTACACACACGACCTCTCATTCTCCTCCTCATGCAATAAAAACGGCAGGAGCCAGTTCTACCGACTCTCCTACACGCGGGATGACAACATGGTCTCAGCGGCTACGAATTACAATACCCTCACGGGAGCGCGCACCACAAGGATAGTAAATGTCAACGGCAACTGGCATGCGGCGGCCTCCCAGTCGTTCTACACGGAGTTCGGCAATCTTAACCGTTTCTATTTCAACAACGACACTTACATACCATTCACAAGAAGCGTTGACTTCACCTCACGCGACAATGGCGAGTTATCGAAAAACATCGTCAACAGCTATGGCTTCAGCGAAGCCGTAAGGTTGGGGTATATACGCAACGGCTCAAAGATAGGTATCTTTACCAATGTTAACCTTTCACACTACGAAAGCAAGATGACCGGCTTCGATGCCTTCAACGCATGGACCGTAAGCTATGGTGCAAGAGCCATCTGGCGCCTTCCGGCGAATTTCCAGATTGCCACAGACTTTACTATCTATTCCCGAAGAGGATATTCAGACCGGCAGCTCAACACCGACAACTTCATTTGGAACGCCAAACTCAGCTATTCAGTGCCGCGCACGGGTCTTACACTTATGGCCGAGGGCTTCGACATCCTTCATAACCTGAGCGACGTAACCCTCAACGTCAACGCGCAGGGACGCACCGAGAGATATGTCAACGTGCTTCCGCGCTACTTTCTCTTCCACGTTCAGTGGATGTTCAACACTCTCGACAAGAAAAGATAAGTTCGATTCAAAGTGGCTTCGCTCATAAGTGATCTACAACTAATGAAGACAAACTTAAGACAATTGTGATTGAAGACATACTGACGACATTATCTGTCGCAGAATCTATTATCTGCAATGAAAAATTGCACTCTTTATCAATGTGTTAATCAAAGAGTTATAGACGTATTTGCTACCCAACAGCTAACCAATGGTGTCCGAAGAAAAAAGGGTAGCAAATATGTGTCCTCAAATAGTCTCAAATTGACCGACATTTGTCTGTTCAACAATTTGATTATTAGAGTATTATCACATTATTTGCTACCCTTTTGCTACCCAATTACCCTTTTTAAAAAAGGGTAGCGTGGGGGTAGCAAAATATGGTCTGAAATGGGTCTGAGGTTAGCTGATGTGTGTCCTTTGATTGGTAGGGAAAGACATAAAAAAACCTCAGAACTTATTGAAAGTCTGAGGTTTGTCTTAGGTTGTCAGTCTTACGTCTGACAAGGTTGCGGAAAGGCAGGGATTCGAACCCTGGGTACCCGAAAGGGTACAACGGTTTTCGAGACCGTCCCGTTCGACCACTCCGGCATCTTTCCTTTTGGGTTTTTGATAGCGATTGCAAATTTACAAACTTTTTTTTAATTGCAAATATTTTATTCTCCATATTTTTAATCCTTGATTATAATGCATATTTGTAAGTCGTTTATAAATTGTTCGTTGAATCTATTGTAGGATCTTATGTTTATTCTTTCTTTTACAATATCAAGTGATTGTATGAACTTTTTACAATGATACAGTGTTTCTAATTTGGTGGTTTACCCGTCGTCAAAATAAAATTATTGAAACAAAATTATCTGTATTTTACAGTATTATAATCAAATGAGATTAATAATCGATTGATTTTATATCGATTAAATCATACATAAGTAGGTAACAAGATTCCACATACTGTTTAGGATTCTCATATTACACCTATCTATATTAAACCTTAAATATAATTTTTATGCCGTCATCTCGTATCATACCCTCCTCGGAACTAATTATCAATGAAGATGGTTCAGCATTTCATATCCATCTTCGTCCACAACAGCTTCGGGATAATATTATTTTTGTCGGTGATCCCGGTCGTGTAAATATGGTTGCCTCATATTTTGATAGTATTGATTATGATGTGCAGTCACGAGAGTTTCATGCAATAGGTGGAACATATAAGGGGAAACCGATAATGTGTATTTCCCATGGTATAGGGAGTGATAATATTGAGATTGTCATGACGGAGCTTGATGCTCTGGCGAATGTTGATTTCAATACGCGAAAGATTAAAGATACACATAGAACTTTGAACATTATTAGAATTGGCACTTCCGGGGCACTTCAAGAAGATATTAATATAGGAGACTATGTGATTGCTGATAAGGGGATTGGCACAGATGGGATACTGAATTTTTATGCCGATCGCAATAAGGTATGTGATGTGGATTTCGAAAAAGCATTGGTGGAACACACCGGCTGGATGAAAACATGGGCAGCTCCATACGTGGTTGATGCTGATAAGGAACTTGTTGATCGAATCGGACGTAATGATATGTTGCGAGGGTTCACAATAGCCGCAGTTGGTTTTTATGCTCCTCAGGGTAGAGAAGTAAGACTGAAATTGGCAGATCCTGATTTAAATTCAAAAATTGAATCTTTCATATATGAAGGACGCCATATCACAAATTTTGAGATGGAATCGGCATGTCTACAAGGGATGGCAAAGATGTTGGGACATAAAGCCATGACGGTTTGCTGCATAATAGCGCAACGTCGCACCCAGGGTGCAGATACATCCTATAAAGGGAATGTCAACGGACTTGTTGAAACTGTATTGGATAGATTGTAATCATTTGCGTATTCTAATCCTCCGATCCGCTGATAATTATATCAATTCCTCCCCAATATTCGATGGCTGATTTCTTTTTATCCTCCTTATCTTCCGGATCAACGGGATTAATCGGATAAAAACGGGCACCCGTGGCTTGAGCGATCATCTGACCTTTCTTATAATCCTCCCCCAGAAATGCTACTTTACACCCCTGTGATCTGAAGAGACTGATAATATCGCTTTGGATTTCAGGGGTAAATTCCATAATGAGTACTCGTTGATTAGCAAGGGATCCTTTTGAAAGAAAGGACGTTGATTGTTTTTCAGTTTTGCGAATGAGTGGACGGTGAGCCAGTTTTCCATTTCTCATGTCCTCCATTCTTTTTTCAAGATAATTATCAGCCATTATTCGTATCTTTATAAATCCATCAATCCTCAAAGGGAGTGACAAAATTAGTATTATTCTGATGAAATAACTAATTTTGCTAAATGAAACGGATTTATAGAACAATCACTGTAAAACTATCGGCAGTTATCGCCATCATTTTATCTATCAGTCACCTCGGATATGCCGACACCCCTAAAGTGACTTGGAACGTTGATTTCAATACTACATTCGACAATCGTGAAGGAGATGGTAATCTAACTGCAGCCAAAACATATTTCTTTACACGTCTTGCACCTGAAGTCGGACTTAAATTCGGCAAAAACAGCAGGATAGCCGGAGGTGCAGTTTGGTATCAACCTATAGGAAGGGAATGGGGAGGTTATCGCATATCCCCTACTCTTTATTATGCATTCGAATCAAAGGGATTGAATTTTGCCATGGGGATGTTTCCCCGAAGTCTACTGCATCGTGAGCTGCCTTCCTTCTTATGGAGTGATTCCCTGTCTTATTCTCAACATAATGTAAGGGGTGCTCTGATTTCTTACCTACATCAGAATGGTTTTGGAGAAGCATATCTTGATTGGCGCGGAATGCAAACTGAAACACAAAGGGAAGCATTCGCAATTGTGGCTCATGGTGAATGGTACCCCATGACTGCTGAGAAACCATTGTTGGTCGGCGGGCACGTAATGATGAATCACTTTGCATTGACAGCGAATGCCCCTGAGGATATGCACATAGTGGATAATTTCCTGATTAATCCATATATCGGTGTGGATTTGAGCAAGCCTCTACCCCTTGATTCGCTGACATTAAAGGGGGGAGCGTTAATTACTTTGGAACGTAATCGGGAAGGATCAAACTGGAACACTCCCTGTGGGGGGTGGATAGAATTGCAAGCTCAATGGAAATTTATCGGCTTTAAAAATACCTTTTATGCAGGAGGCAAGTTATTCCCCGAATTCGGAAGATTTGGAAATTCCTTATACATGGGAGAGCCATATTATAGCGAGAATTTATATAATCGCACAGATATATATCTTTACATTCTCAGACGAAAATTCGTGCAGATCACCGGCTCTCTTGATTTTCATGTTACACCCAACACATTCATGTTTTATCAGAAGCTTACCGTTGACATTGCTTTAGGTGGAATATTTGGAAAACAATGATTACATTTTATTCCTCTTTCAATGATTATTTTTGAAGAAATTTAAGGTATAATTTTGAATTGAATATAAAAAATATTTACTTTGTAAAAGAAAGTTGCCTGTCGCTTTTATTCCTCTGTTAATTTGTGAACAGGCTGATTTATAGGTTACAATAATATCAATACGTAAACATATCGAAAATGAAAAAGACAGTAATGTCCGTAGCCACGGTTCTTCTGCTTGCGTCTTCATTGACATTGAACAGCTGCATCGGGAGTTTCGCATTATCAAATAAAGTATTATCATGGAATAATCAGGTTGGCTCAAAATTTGTGAATGAAGTTGTATTCTTCTGTTTCTGGGTGCTCCCTGTATATGAAGTCACAATGCTTGCCGATGTATTAGTGCTTAACTCAATAGAGTTCTGGAGTGGAAGTAATCCCATGACGGCCTCAGTGAAAGCAGTAGATACCGAATCCGGTCGTTATCTGATTGCATGTGATGGAAAGGGTTATACTGTCACTCATGAGATGACGGGACAGTCCACGCGACTCGATTTTATTGAAGAAGACCAGACATGGGCTGTCAATATCGACGGAGAGTTGCTTCCGTTTATGACTTTTGTCGATGACACTCACGTCAAGATGATTCAGCCTGATGGTGATTTCCGGATTGTAGAACTCAGCGAAAGCGGAGTGCTTGCATATTCTGAAGCCGTAGGAGTAACCCCGATGGTTGCCATGCGCTAATTAAAAATAGTAATTGACGGGAAAGGTATTCAACAAAACCTCACTCTTAATTGTTATTATAGATAAAAGTGAATAATTAACAAATAAAAATATAGAAACTATGAAAGCTATTCATGTAATCAGTGCAGTTATCGGTGGTGCCATTGCCGGTGCCGCAGTCGGTCTTCTTATGGCTCCCGAAAAAGGGGAAAACACACGTAAGAAAATTCTTGATATTCTTAAAGAAAAAGGTGTTTGCCTGAAGAAGAGCAAGATGGAAGAACTTGTAGATGAAATTGAAGACGAGATCGAAAAACATATTTAACAACCTGAGATTCACGAGTTGCATATAGACTTGTGGAACGAATAATGTCTATTATAGACAACAAAATTATACAATTATGAGAGCAGATTATTTATTATATGGATTTCTTGGTGGTGCAATCGTAGGATGCGCTGCAGCTCTTCTTTTTGCACCTGAAAAAGGAGAGGATATCAGAGAAAAAATCAAACGTCTTCTGAAGAAAAAAGGTATCAAAATCAGTGATGCTGAAGTTGATGCACTTGTGGCAGAACTTGCAGGTTCGGAAGAATAAAAATACAACATTATTGAGGGGACGCGGGGTGCCGTGTGAAACATAACGGCATCCTATGTCCCTTTTCTTTTTGAGTCCGCTATAACGAATTCCACACGACAACGATTATGAAAGAAAAATTGACAGACCATTTCAAATCAATAATAACCAATGCCAAGCAATGGGCCATTCTTGAAGTAGAGTATGCCAAGCTGACAGTGGCTGAAAAGTTTACTATATTATCAAGTGCTGTAGTAATCGGGTTTATTGCCCTTTTGCTTCTTTTGCTGATTATGATTCTTCTGAGCTTCGCATTGGTCTATGTATTCTCCGACATGATGGCTCCTTGGTTGGCGTGTATCACAGTCGCAGGAATTGTTCTTGCTCTGTTAGCCCTTATAATCGTTTTCAAGAAACCGCTACTTACAGATCCTATTGCCAAATTTATCACTAAGTTGATAATCGATAAATCTGAACCGTCTAACGAAAATTCCACGAGCGATGAAACAAATTGAAGCAGCCTCCAAAGTCCCGGATACCATTACCGGAAATAGAAAGAAATTTAAAGGATATTCTATAGAGGATATTCGTTATCAGCGCGCTCTTATCGCTCTGAAGCGTGAATTTTGTAAATCCAAGCTTAACCATAGTGTCAATAAAATTTCCAATTACAGTCCGTTTGGTCAAACTTCAAAGAAGACCTCAAAATGGTCAGCGATCGGGACAATAGCTCAGAAACTCCTTGGAGGGATGAGTTATATGGAATATGCGATGGTCGGTTTCTCCCTGTTTAATTCAGGACGTAAGATAGTTTCCTTATTCAAAAGGCATAAGTGAAAATATAGTTTGAGCTTTCAACCATTATTATAGTGAAAGGGTGTTGCACACTATGTGTGAGACACCCTTTCCTTTTTGTTATTTTATCGTTAGATTATCTGATCATATATATATATCTTAACGAGAAAGATTAAAAATATCAGTCTTTCTTACAGTCAGACATCGGACAACGCGGCTTGAGCTGTTTGAAGAAATCATTACCTTTATTATCCACCAAGATAAATGCAGGGAAATCCTCAACCTCAATTTTCCAAATAGCCTCCATGCCGAGTTCCGGATATTCAAGTAGCTCAACGTTCTTGATCGAGTTCTTTGCAAGGATAGCGGCGGGACCACCTATAGAACCAAGATAGAATCCTCCATGCTTCTTACAAGCGTCTGTCACCTGCTGGCTTCTATTACCCTTGGCAATCATAATCATAGAGCCACCGGCAGCCTGAAACTGATCAACGTACGGATCCATACGACCGGCAGTTGTGGGACCAAAAGAACCTGAGGGCATACCTTCCGGCTTTTTAGCCGGCCCTGCATAATATATGGGATGCTGTTTAAGATAGTCGGGCATTGGTTCCCCTGCATCAAGGCGCTCTTTGATTTTAGCATGGGCAATATCTCTGCCGACGATAATTGTTCCCTTAAGGGAGAGTCTTGTTGAGACCGGATATATGTCAAGTTCCGCAAGCACTTCTTCCATCGGGCGGTTTAGATCAATCTTGATTACTTCTCCTTCTCCTGCTTCACGCATTTCAACCGGGATTAATTCAGCGGGGAATTCATCAAGCTTTTCAATCCAAAGACCTTCCCGATTAATTTTTGCCTTCACATTTCTATCAGCAGAACAACTTACCCCCATTCCTACCGGACAGCTGGCGCCATGACGCGGGAGTCGGATAACGCGCACATCATGTGCAAAATATTTACCACCGAACTGAGCGCCAAGACCAATGTTTTGTGCTGCTTCAAGAAGTTCCTTTTCCAGTTCTACATCTCTGAAGGCACGTCCATATTCATTTCCTGTGGTGGGTAGCTCATCGTAATATTTCACTGACGCCTTCTTAACGGTTGCAAGATTAGCTTCAGCGGATGTGCCTCCGATTACAAAGGCGATATGATAAGGAGGACAAGCTGCTGTGCCGAGAGTCTTCATCTTTTCGATAAGGAAAGGCACAAGCGTTTTCTTATTAAGAATAGCTTTAGTTTCCTGATAAAGGTAAGTCTTATTGGCAGACCCTCCACCTTTAGCCACGAAAAGGAATTTATACTCATCACCTTCAGTTGCGTGAATCTCTATCTGGGCCGGAAGGTTACACCCTGTATTCACTTCATCATACATGGTGAGAGGTGCATTCTGAGAGTAACGAAGATTATTCTCAGTATAAGTTTTGTAGACACCGAGAGAGATTTTCTCTTCATCGTTACATCCGGTCCATACTTGTTGTCCTTTATAGGCGGCACATATAGAAGTACCGGTATCTTGGCAGAACGGAAGTACACCTTTTGCAGCAACCTCAGCATTTCTGAGCATAGTCAAAGCAACAAACTTATCATTTTCAGATGCTTCCGGATCATGGAGAATCTTAGCAACCATCTCGTTGTGTTCACGACGCAGCATAAACGAGCAATTACGACTTGCCACATTGGCAAGTATTGTCAATGCTTCAGGATCAATGACAAGCATTTCATGCCCGTTCCAATTCTCAACCTTGACATAGTCAGAAGTGATAAGTTGATATTCAGTTTTATCAGGACCGAGCGGGAATGGTTCCTGATAGTGGAATGGTTTTGTAGCCATAATGAATATGATTAGATAAGGTTAAATATAATCTTTCGGGAAAAGGTGTTTGTTATTCACCACAAAATTAGTAAATAATTTATGATTAATAATCTCCTTAGGAATAAAAAATCAGCAAACAAAAGTGATTGACAAAGAAATTGAGGAAATCTGTAAAGAGATGCACTCCCGAATCAACATTTTCTGTTTGACCCTACTTCATTAGAAAATTAAAAAAATATTTTTAAAAGATGGATATAATTTCAAAAAATTATTAAATTTGCATGTTGATAACATGTTAACTCATAGCCCGGAAATATAACTTATCTTGCGGAGGATTCAAAAATCCATAATTTATTGATTTTTGATAATATTTTCAAATTACCTATATGATTTTTTGATTCCTATGATATGTTATATTTATTCTAAAGGGCGCCTTAATCTTTGAAGAAAAACAAATTAACCATAACAAAAGGAACATGAAAAGAATTATTAGCAGTCTCCTCATTGGGGTCTGTGGTGTGGCAGGCATGTCTGCCACCTCTTGGATGGGGAATCTTTCCGATCGACTCCCCTTAAGACGAATGTCTATTCCCGGTGCGCATAATGCCGCAACTAAAAGTCTGTCAACCGGGAAATGTCAAAGCAAAGATATCTCCGGTTTATGGGACGCCGGGGTGAGAGCTTTTGATATAAGAGCCTCTTACACATCCAACGAATTGAAAATCTATCATGGAAGCGCGAACACAGGAGTCACTCTTCAAGATGCGTTCTCCACATTAAAAGAGAAAGTGAATGCAGACAGTGAAGACTTCGCATTTATCTTACTCAAACATGAAAACGACAGTAGCAGTGAATGGGCTACCAAAATGGATGAGTTTCTCCAGAGTTTTGATGCGGATATCGTTCAGTTCTCCCCCACAATGACATTAGGCGATGCTCGCGGAAAATTGATTGTCGTAACACGTGATGCTCTCGGATATTCAAAGGCGGGATTTTCTGGAAACTGGAATGATAATCAAGCCTACAAAGAGAGCTATATGGAAGGTAACGGCATCAGAGAAACACAATGGCTTCAGGATAATTATCAATATGGCTCACTGGTTGATTACAGCACCTCAAAGAAAGAAGATGCTGTCAACGCTATGTTGGATTATTCCACAGATAACCATTATGCCTCAACTTGGGTTATTAATTACACCTCCGGCTACACGGGTTCAGTGGGTAGTAATTCTGCAATTGAAAGTAATGCGAAGGCTGTCAATAAGTCTGCACAAAATTATTTATCTAATAAGGCTTCAGGTCGCACGGGCCTGATGTTCATGGACTATGCCGGAGACGGTATTAATTCCGGATATTACGGACAATCACTAATAGATGCCATAGTTGCAAGAAACTCGTTGGTATCTGACAATCCTCTTTCTGTCTTCCAGACAGTGAATAATTGGAGCGCAGGTCCCGCCGGATCTCACATAGCTACCTTAGGCCGCGGAGGCGTTTCAATGACAGAATCTTATCGTGATGATAAATTTGCTTCCGGAGAAGTGATGTCTTGCATCTGCGAGGTAGAAAATGGTAATTATCTCGTCACTCTTATCGCACATGCAAATTGGACTCCTGGTAGGGGTAGCATAAAGACCGAGAAAACTGAGGAGGGAATTTTAAATTATGCCCAGGCAACGGTCAACAACACCGCCATTGATCTTCCGATCATACATAATACAGGTATCGTGGAAGATGATATTTATATTGTGCCGGCTGTCGTTGAAGACGGGATGATGAAAATCGCAATAAATAATATCCGTGAGGGTGCCAACTGGCATTCTATCTATGTGAAAGATATACAGAAATTGCAGAATAACAATATCTCTTATAAAGAAGATTTCGAGCATTCAAGTATCGGCTGGAATTGTACCACCGGTGCACAAAACAGGCAATTCAAGGATGGACCTTCCGATCTTTCGTCTTCAAGATGTTTTGAGAACTGGAATGGCAGTGCTTTTACAGGAAAGATCTACTCCAAGATCTATCTGCCCAACGGTAAGTATAGAGTCTCATTGCAAGTTCGCTCAAACAACTTTAATTCAGAGGATGTTTACTTTTATGCCAACGAGAAAAAAGACATCATTACTTCAAATGCCATTACTACCCATACAATTGATATCGATGTAACTGATCGTGTATTGGAATTTGGAGTCCAGATGATTAATGATCCCTGTGTAAATTGGATAGGTATAGATGATGCGTCCGTGACTCTGATGGAATTGGAAGACGATCTCGATTCTCACGATCACTATGGCAATCCGTTAAATCATTTCAACAATCCTACTAATTGGGTACATGGAGATGCTTTCACCGGAGGTAATCTCGGATATAAAAATAATCTTTATGTTGAATCCTGGAGAACATCAGGCGCTAAACCTGAAGGAACAGTAATTTATTCCTCTCAATCCGGTTATCAGCCCGGTAAATATCTTCTCGGTGCATATTTCTTCAGCTGCTACACAGGTGGGGATGCTTATGAAGAAGATGGAACCTTCGGATTGGCATACGTAACACTCAACGGCAGCAGAGTCAGCGTTCCTACTCACAACACCGGAAACATACCCACTCCACACGAACTGTTTTATTTTCCGGTTACTATTGATGAAGATGGTGTGCTCGATATAGCTATTGAAGGTAACGGTTATCCAAACTGGTTTGGCATTGATGTAGTTACAATGCTTCCATTCTCAAATCAGACACCTGTATTTATTGGAGAAACAAAACATGATATAGGTCACGATGCGAATTTATTTGCTTATAATGTAGGTAAGGATCCATACAGCCACAAGCTCACCACTAATGAACGTTGGCCAGGTGAGAAATTCTATGAGAATTGGGATGGAAGTAAATTATCGGGAGAAATATCCGCGCAACTTTATCTACCGGAAGGGGGTTATAACCTGTCATTGGATTGCTATGCTCAGAATATCGGTGATTATCTTGATCAATATTCTTTCTTCGCCAATGATAAAGAGGTCAATAAAACTCAAGCCGATGATTTCGAAACATTATCACTGAGATTGAATCTCATAAACTCCCCTGCTGTCAATCCATCGCAGACCAAATGGAAAAGAGCGGAATCAAATGTAACGAATCTCATCCCTGTCACTTACGGACTTAGGGCAAAGGAAGCTCAATCACAATGGATGGCTGTCAAGAATCCTACTCTTGAACTTGCTGATGTCACCGTGGGTGTCGATTCCATTGACGATGAAACCACACTAATTTGTGATAATACAGACGAATCCGTTTATAGCATAACAGGTATAAAAGTCGGGGAAGGTGAAAATGCTTTCAAAGCTCTCACTCCCGGTCTCTACATTTACAAAGGTAAAAAATATGTAGTGAGATAATCCAAAAAATATTCCTTTCATACGGCATGTTAATCTTCCGGGATTGACATGCCGTAATCTTTTTTGGAGAATATTTTGTCTGAGAAAGGGTGATGGTATATTATAAATTCTTATCTTTGTGGAAGTTTTTTTAATCGTATCAAGATAGAAATATAATTTATAATAATATTCTTTCAGTAATGACTCACAGAAGATTGTTTAGCTCTTTAATTTGTATAAATATGGCTATTTGTCTCTGTACAGCCAATACGACCGCTCCGAATGCTGAAGACAAAATAGAAGCATCCGTAAAAAGTATTACCGGTTCGGGAATAAATGTTCCAATTAAGAATGATACCAAGATCTCTTTTAAACCGATCGGAACACTACTTATGGATGGCGCCTTATATTGCAGTCCTCAAAAAAATCTCTTCCCTGATGGTATCAATATTCCTGATGTGAGGTTGGGAGTAATGGCGAATATGGATAAATGGAGCGCCAAGATAGAGATCGGTTATGCTTTCGGGAAAGTATTATTGAAAGATATATGGTTGCAATATAATTTTTCCAAAGTTGATTATTTACGAGCAGGACTTCAGATGCATCATTTGGGGTATCAGAATTCACAGGCAGCTTGCATGAAGGTCACCATGATTGAACCGATAAGCAATACAGTATTCAATGAGCCTCACATGATCGGAGTGTCGTGGTATCATAATGCCGATAAATATTACACAACTTTGTCAGCTTACGTTGAGCCAAAATCATCTTCAGTCATTCTTGCTAAAGACGAGATGATAAGAGAAGGATACGGATTGCGTACACGTATTGTAGGACGTCCCTATCACTCTGAAGGGAAGATGTTGCAATTTGGTCTGAGCGGAGCGTTTGAGACTCCAAGATACACTCCCTCAACCGATGGTGATACTCATGATTCTTTCAGCTTCGGAGCTAACTTCCCCACTAAAGTTGCGATCCAATCAGCACTTGGAGCTACAATTTCTCATAGTATGAATTTGTGGAAATTATCTCCGGAATTAATGGGTTGCTACGGAAGAGTGGCATTGGAAACTCAATGGTATTATCTACGTGTCAATAGAAGAATGTCACTGTCTCCCTTCCGTGCTTTGGGAGGATACACCACTTTGCGGGGAGCGATACTTGGGAAAAATTACAATTATAATATGGGAGTTGCAGGGATTGACACTCCCGAAAAAGGAACTTTGGAAGGGGTAGTGAGCTATAACTATACCAAGTTATCTGATAATAAATGTGATATATATGGCGGACGGTTAAATGATTTAAGCGCAGGATTCAATTATTATATTAATCAGTGGATTATCGCTAAATTCAGATACAGTTATACTCACACTTGGGATAGAGCCGATGTCTCCCCTGTAACCCTGAATACTTTTCAGGCGAGACTTCAGTTTATATTTTAATTGGAATTAGTGAATTGTGAACAGATAAGATGGTATCAATTAATAATCTTAGCGTTGAGTTTTCAGCAAAACCCTTGTTCTCCGACATCTCTTTTGTTATCAATAAGGGAGATAAGGTAGCACTGACGGGTAAAAATGGTGCCGGAAAATCAACCTTGCTCAAAATACTCTCCGGGATACAGAACGCTACCTCCGGCAATATTTCCAAGCCCTCGGATATTAGGATCGGATATCTACCACAGCAGATGGTTCTGGCAGACGAGACCACCCTTCTTGAAGAAACCCGAAAAGCATTCTCAGATCAGCTTAAAATTAAAGATGAATTGGAAACTGTGTCTGCCCTGATAGCGGAACGCTCCGATTACGAATCTGATGAATACGCTTCATTGCTTGAGAGGTTGGAATATCTAAATGAACGCATGGCAATGGAGGGGAGCGACAATATGGAAGCTGAAATTGAAAGGACTCTTGTCGGACTCGGCTTTTCAAGAAATGATTTTAACAGACCCACAAAAGAATTTTCAGGTGGATGGAGAATGAGGATAGAATTGGCCAAAATCTTATTGCAGTCTCCAGACCTTCTCCTTCTTGATGAGCCGACGAACCATCTTGATATAGAATCAATACAATGGCTTGAGCAGTTTCTAATCAGTAGAGCAAAAAGTGTAATGTTGGTCAGCCATGACCGCGCATTTCTTGACAACGTAACCAATCGGACGATTGAAATATCCTGTGGGAAGATCTACGATTATAAGGTCAAATATTCTGAATTCGTCAACTTAAGGAAAGAACGAATTGAACAACAGACCCGCGCTTACGAGAATCAACGTAAAATGATTGAAGACACGGAAGCCTTTATCGAACGGTTCAGATATAAACCGTCAAAAGCAGTGCAAGTTCAAAGCCGGATCAAACAATTGGAAAAGATTGTTCCCATTGAGATTGATGAAGTTGATAATTCTCGGCTGAGGCTTAAATTCCCCCCTGCTCCACGCAGTGGTGATTATCCCCTTATTGTGGAAAACGTAGCTAAATCTTATAACGGGCACATCGTTTTTGAGAATGCAGAATTTACCCTCAAGCGTGGTGAAAAAGTTGCATTCGTAGGTAAAAACGGAGAAGGGAAATCCACTCTTGTGAAGTGTATAATGGGAGAAATCCCTTTTACAGGTAATCTAAAAATTGGCCACAACGTAAAGATTGGTTATTTCGCACAGAATCAAGCGCAACTTCTGGATGAAACCCTAACGGTTTTTGACACCATAGATAGGGTTGCTGTTGGAGATATAAGGAAAAATATCAGGGATATTCTCGGAGCTTTCATGTTTGGAGGAGAAGCATCCGACAAAAAAGTCGGAGTTCTCTCAGGAGGAGAAAAAACACGACTTGCGATGATCAAGCTTCTGCTTGAGCCTGTCAATTTCCTTATTCTCGATGAACCGACCAATCATCTGGATATGCGTACAAAAGATATTCTCAAAGAAGCTATCAAGGCATTTGACGGAACTGTAATTGTGGTAAGCCACGACAGGGATTTTCTTGACGGTTTAGTTGAGAAGGTATATGAATTCGGGGGTGGAAAAGTGAAGGAAAATATCGGAGGAATCTATGAATTTCTGCAGAAAAGGAATCTCAACTCATTGCAGGATATCGAACTGAGCAAATCTCCCACATCATCAAAGAAGAATAATGTTGATAAAAAGCAATCCGAAGATATAGATATAAAAGTCTCTGCTCAAAAAACTGCAAATATACACTCCGGAAGTCAACGTCTGAGCTACGCTGAACAGAAAGAGAGAGACAAGATGGTTAAGCGCGCCGAGAAAAAAGTTAAGGAAGCTGAAAGTAAGATCGAGAATATCGAGACAAAGATTTCTGAGCTTGAAGCCAAGCTTGCCGCCGGAGATTCATCTGAAAATGTGATCGATGCTTATAGTGCGGCCCAGCGTGAATTAGAGATAGAAATGGCTCTTTGGGAAGTTGCCCAACAAGACTTGGAGGCAATAAAAGGGGACATCGGATAAGGAAGTATTTTACCTTATTAAGATATCGCTGTTGAATGAATCAGATAACTATATAATAATATGAAATTAAAATTAATTATGACTGCTTGTCTTATCAGCGGGCCAATGTTGGCATTTTCGCAAGGTCATGGCATTGAAACTAAAAATCTTGATACAGATGTCAACCCCCGTGAAGATTTTTACAGATATGCCTGTGGCGGCTGGATGAAAAATAATCCTCTGCCCGCAGAATATTCTCGCTTTGGTTTGTTTGATCTTTTACGCGATAACGCACGTGAACAACTGAAGAGTTTAATCACGACCTTAAGTGAGACTCCTGAAGCAAAGATAACGGGTACTAATGCACAGAAAGTGAGTGATATATATACGTTGGCGATGGATTCCACGCGACTGAATACCGAGGGAGCTACCCCACTTCTTCCTGTTTTGAATCGTATTAATCAGATGAATAAGGAAGATTTGGCAGAGATTTCAGCATGGATGACCAATAGAGGGTCCGGAGCATTCTTCGGAGTAGGAGTCGGCACAGACCCCGGGAATGCCGACATGAATATCCTTCACATTGGAGAAGCGGGTCTCGGGCTCGGAGATCGTGACTATTATCTTGAAAAAAATGAAACCAATGACAAGATAATGGATGCATATCAAAACTATGTCAAGACCATTATGGAACTGTGTGGCTACTCTCCTGAAGATGCTCAACGTGTGTGGGATAATGTGATTGCTATTGAGACTGAAATATCCAAGCATAAACGTACCCGGGAGGAACGACGCAATCCTCAGCTGAGATATAATATGCAATCCATTGATGAGATTAAGAATAATTATAAAAATTTTGATTGGACCGCTTATTTCAGCAAAATAGGAATCAATCCTGTGAAAGCCAATGTGTCAAATCCGAAATTCATGGAGTTTATTGATTCCTATATTCCTACATTGACCCCTCAGCAGATTAAAGATTATCTTGCTTTCTCAGAAGCAACAGATGCTTCAGGTGTATTAGGCGACAAATTTTTCGAAGCTAACTTTGAAATGTTTGACAAGGTGATGAGTGGTAAAGAGGCTCCGGAACCACGATGGAAGCGTGCCATGGCACTCCCAAATTCAATGTTCGGAGAGGCAGTCGGAGAACTTTATGTTGAGAAATATTTTCCAGCGGAGAACAAGGAATATATGAAAAATCTTGTGGAAAATCTTAGAGTCGCACTTGGTCAACACATTGACGCATTAACATGGATGAGTGAAGAAACTAAGAAAAGAGCCCACGAGAAACTCAACACTTTTACCGTGAAGATTGGTTATCCGGATAAATGGAAAGATTATTCCGAGATTCAGATCGACCCTTCCAAGAGTCTTTATGAGAATGTTGCGAAAGCTTCCGAATGGTTTGTTGCCGATAATTTTTCAAAGATGGACAAACCTGTCGAC
Organism: uncultured Sangeribacter sp.; assembly: GCA_964521885.1. Lineage (GTDB taxonomy): Bacteria > Bacteroidota > Bacteroidia > Bacteroidales > Muribaculaceae > Lepagella. The sequence continues at coordinate 22,201 of CAZFUF010000004.1, forward strand.
AAAGATGAATGGCTGATGACTCCTCAGACTGTAAACGCATATTATAATCCGACTACTAATGAGATCTGTTTTCCGGCAGCTATTCTTCAGCCTCCATATTTCGATCCTGCTGCAGATGATGCTTTGAATTATGGAGCAATCGGAGTCGTCATCGGTCATGAGATGACCCATGGATTCGACGACCAGGGGCGACAATTTGATGCTAACGGAAACCTGAATAATTGGTGGGCTGAAGAAGATGCAACTAAATTCACAGCTCTTGCCGATAAGTTGGTTGCTCAGTTTGATGCTGTTGAAGTTGCTCCCGGAGTCAATGCCAACGGACGGTTCACACTTGGTGAGAACATTGCTGATCAAGGTGGTCTCAGGGTAGCTTTGACCGCATATCTCAACTCTCGGGATGGGAAACAAGCAGACGATATTGACGGATTCTCACCACTTCAAAGATTCTATCTTGCTTATGCAAATGTATGGGCAGGTAATATCAGGCCGGAAGAAATTTTAGTACGTACAAAAACAGATCCGCACTCACTTGGCGAAAATAGAGTCAATGTCTCCTTAAGAAACATCGAACCATTTTTTAATGCATTCGGCATCAAGGAAGGCGATAAGATGTGGCGTCCAGTTGAAGATCGAGTAATTATCTGGTAATATATTCGATAATGTATTTCCTTATAGGTAAATCATTATGTCATTCTTTCTCGGCAGAATATTTCAACAAAAAATTTTCTGCCGAGAAAATTGATAATCATTATGAATTATGCGAATTGGAAAATATCACCTGTCTATTTCAATTAATTGACAATCTTATTAAAAAAGGTGATAATCCGGAAGGTTTCAATGTTACCATACCTTATAAAGAAAGTATCATACCATATCTTGATAAGTTAACCGAGAGAGCAGCTACGATTAAAGCGGTCAATACCGTGCGCATAGATGTTGAGAAAGATAAGTATATTCTCACCGGTGATAATACGGATGCTGTCGGGTTTACTGATGCGATATGTCAATTATTGACAGGAAATGAAACAAATGCTTTAATTCTCGGTACCGGAGGTGCATCCAAAGCAGTGATTTATGCACTTGAAGAAATAGGAGTCAATACTAAATCGGTTTCGCGAGTCAAAGGAAAAGGCGATTTGACCTATTCCGAACTTACTGAGAGGGGAATCTCTGATTTTGATATAATTATCAACTGCACTCCGCTTGGAACTTTCCCTAAGGTGAATGAATGTCCCCCCATCCCTTATTCCGGCATCAAACAAGGTTCCATCTGTTTTGATCTTGTCTATAATCCATCAGAAACGATGTTTATGAATAAATGTAAAATGGAGGGAGCCATTGTTTCCAATGGTTTAGGAATGCTGTATGGTCAAGCTTCGGCGGCATGGAATTTTTGGCAAAATAGAGGACTTTAGGCAGGGTTATTCAACGTTTGAATCATGCAATCATTGATTGTTCCATTAATAGGTTTGATTTTAGGAATTCTTGTTGGACATTTCGTAACAGATATGACTATCGGGATAATCTTAATTACCGCTTCCTTAATTTTTTATCTTATTATCAGATTTTTATCACGTTCTTATCTGCGAGCCTATCGTCTCTCTCCATATCATCATCTTTGGATATTTCTGATATTTGTCGGGATAGGAATAATTGATTACGATTTATCATCACCTGAAGAATTTGAAGCGTCCCGATACAATAACGGAAGAGCAATTGCACATGTGGTGGATTATTCAGCAACAAACTCAGGTTCACGACTGATTGTGCGCTTAGACGCATTGACTGACACTACAGGATATTCAAAAAGAATACATAATGTGAAATGTCAATTAAATGTCATTAACGGGTATGAAAGATATGAAAGAGGTTCGATAATCACCTTTTCTCCACACCTTATACAGATAGAAGATTTGACAGAAAAAACCTCTGCCAAACATGTCAGATCACTGAAGACCAGACAAATAATTTATTCCCAACTTATAGTAAATTATCTTCCGCGAATAATTGGACTTGATAAAACACTGCGTGACAGGGCTCTTGATTTACGTGATAAACTGGTTATATTTATCGAGATGTCAGGTCTGAATCATAATACTTCTTCATTTTTGATAACAGCACTTCTTGGCGATAAGACATATTTGGATAGTGAAGTTAGAGATAAGTTTTCTGATGCAGGTATATCCCATATCCTTGCTCTAAGCGGAATGCATGTCGCGATAATCACCCTCATGGTGATGCTTACTCTATTTCCGATCAATTTCACCGGCAAATATAAACTCAGATATTGGGTTGCTATCCTTATACTATGGGGTTACGCTTTTATTACAGGCTTATCTCCATCAACCGTACGGGCAGTTATAATGGCAACTGTGGCATTTATCGCTATAATTTATGAACGAAGGAAAAGTGCATTCAGTTCATTATTGATAGCCCTATTCTTTATACTGATTTTCGATCCTGATGCCTTATTTGACATAGGTCTCCAACTCGGAACTGTATGTGTCGGTTCTTTAATAGCTTTTGCCAATTACTATAATGTTATTGACCATAGGACTAACCCATATTTATATAAAATCATATCATTGGTTTTAGCATCGATCGTCGCGACAGGAGGGAGTTGGGTATTAGTGGCATATTATTTTCAGACATTTTCACCGATGTTTCTAATCGCCAATTTAGTGGTTGTGCCACTGCTGCCGACTTATGCAATTTCAGCTGTCATATTTCTGATATTTCATGCAATAGGTATCGATATAGGTTTTCTTAAGCAATTAATCGACGGAGGATATACGGGTTTATGCAATTTCATTGATTTCCTGTCGGCTTCCGGAGAGGGAGCGCTTCACATTGAAATATCAGTATTAACTGTCGGAATTTGGTTAACCGGTCTTGTCGCTTTGGCAACAGGAATATATGTAAAAAATTCCCCCGTAGTCCGTACACTCGGCTATTCCTTACTTGCAATCAGTATCTGTTCGATATGGTTTTAAGATCCGTAGTCCTAATTATTATTCATGATGATAGGGTTCTCCCCTCAGTATGGTTTGAGAACGATATATTTGCTCTATGAAAAAAAGTCTTACCATCTCATGATTAAAAGTCATTTGAGAAAGCGACAATTTATAGTCACTCCTGTCATAGACATCTTTGGAGAAACCGTAAGGTCCACCAATTATAAATACCAATCTCTTTCTGCCTGACCCCATCTGTTTAGACATAAAGTCAGCAAATTGCATGGAAGTAAACTCCTTTCCATGTTCATCAAGAAGAATGACGAAATCTGACGAGGATAATTTACTCAAAATAATTTCCCCTTCTGCGTCTTTCTGTGCCTGCTCGCTTAATGATCTTGTATTTTTAATATCAGGGATAGTCTCGATCTCAAATGGAATATATCTTCTCAACCGCTTCTTATATTCTTCAATACCGGTCACGATATAAGGGGTGCGGGTAATTCCGACAGTCAATAATACAATATTCATCTCTCTGACTAATTAGATTTGGTTTCCACTTTCTTGGCAGACGGCCATGGGAAATTAGCCGGATTGATCGTGAGATGAACCGCCTTCTTGTTAAATCTTACCTGTAAATATTCGGTCAGTCTCATCCGTTCATTGGCATTAAGACCCACCGGAGCATAAATGAACGCCATATTAATTGTATCGCACACTGAAATTGAGTCTGTGGTGACGGCCACAAGTTGCGACATTGCAATATCACGAACAGTCGGGAAAAGGACTTTTATTTCAGGCGCAACTTTTACTCCAAGTGCAGAAAGAGCCGTACGGTTGTTTATAACATCTTTCAACGAGTCTATCTTATTCTGGCTTGAAGCGATTTCAGTCTGCATGATGGAATAGAACTTATCAAAGCCCATATCTTCCCCATGTTTATCCGTGGGGGCAAACCCTTGCTTAATCTGAAGGATAGTTCCTCCCAACCCTACTGAATCCAGCTTATTCATCATAGCTAACTGAAGACTGTCTTTTGGCAACGACTCCCCTATCAAAGTGACATCGATATGTTTTTTACCTCCGACTATATATTCACTATGATTGAGCACCTGAGTATTGGGAAAGTTCATTTCTGTCTCCACGAAATTAGCGGCATTATTAAGAAATATACTCTTATTAATCATAATGAAGGTCAGATAGCAACTTAATCCTACTGTAGCGATCACAATGGTCGTTACTATCATTCTGATTCTTCTGCTACGCTGCACATTCTGATATACCACATTTTTAAATCCCATCACTTTCACACCAATCCATGTGGCAACCATGATAAAGATCATATTGGTAAAAAACAGATATAACGCACCGAAGAAGAAATGGGCCTGAAGAGTAGCAAGCCCATAACCGGCAGTGCAAAGAGGGGGCATAAGAGAAGTTGCGATAGCAACACCAGGCATGACCTGTCCCTTATTTTTCACTGCTATACTTACAATACCTGCCGCTCCACCGAAAAGAGCAATGAACACATCATAAATAGAGGGAGAAGTGCGGGCAAGGAGCTGACTGCTACCCTCATATTGTGGAGAGATCAGAAAATAGAGAGCGGAAGCAATCAACGATCCGATGATAGCTAACGAAATATTTTTTAATCCCCGTCGAAGAAGATCAAAATCCTGAGTTCCTATCGCCAGACCCATTCCGATTATAGGACCCATCAACGGAGATATCAACATCGCACCGATAATCACAGGTATACTGTTCGTATTAAGCCCTAGCGAAGCGATAAATATAGCAAAGATAAGGACAAGCAGCTGACTTCCCCTGAATGTCACACCGGATCGTATACTGTCTTCTACAACATCCTGAGGTTCCAGATCATTATTGATATTCAATGTAGATTTAATGCCGGATACAGCTTGCGCCCATTTACTCTGTATCTCTTGTTTTGATATCTTTGGAAGGTTCATGCCTTTCAGCTTTTTTATTTAGAAATATATATCGTAATGAAGGAGTAAAGGATAGCATTATTAAAAATGCAATAATAATAAGATAAAGAATGATAGAATTCCTGAAAAGTGAATTGTCATTTTTACCCAGGTATTTGATATTACTATCCGTATCCTCGCTTAAAAAATCATCAATCTCAATCCCTTGAAGTGAGCTTTTCCATTGAATGATCCCATTTTTAATATACACAAGTCCCGGATTTCCCCTGACAATCTCTTTGATTACGGTATCTTCTGCGCAATAAACCGGATATTCAGCCATTGAAAGGTCAATCCACTCCGCAATATCTTTCTGAGTGCCGGCAGCAAGTCCGATTACGGAAATACCTTTACGTGTCGCCCATGTATAAAGGGAGTTGATTTTCCAGGAAGATGCTATTGAAACTTCATTGAGTGACGGGAATGTGATAATAAGTAAATCATCAGCTGATTCTGCAAATTCCTGCGTGAAATCTTCCTCCTCATTTTCCGGTGACCATATCGTCAGATTATTGGATTCCGGCTTTCTATCATCAGGTCTTTTTAGGGAAGCAATCTCTTTCCGCTCAACGAAGACCCAACCATCATCTTCATCTGGTATTTCATCTACGGCAAATTCCTTAGAAACACCATCCTTTTCATATATAAAGACCATGGATTCTTCATTGTCGTCTTCTTCACTCTCACCTTCCGCAAACAGGGAGGTGCCTATTTTATAGTGTCGGAAATCTATCACCGGCTGAGAATAATATCCAATAAATTCAATAAAGAGTATGAGGAACGCAGACGCAACAAAAGCTAACCATTGCAATGCAGGCGTAATTCCCCAATGAACCTTATTATTAAATATCAGCAGCCACACGAGCATGATGCACAGGATGACATTTTTGCCAAATGTTGCCCAATTGGAAATAATCAATGCATCTCCGAAACACCCGCAATCTTTCACCGGATCTGATATAGCTATCCACAATGTCAGCGGAAGCATCACAGACATGAAGAGTACGGTCAAAATCGGTGTGGATTTCCTGAAACACCCGAAAAATAAAAAAACACCCAACAGGAATTCAAATCCACTAAGGATTGCTGCACCAGCGACGATCAATGTATCTTCAAAATGAAGACCCATCGCTGACAGATAGTCTTGAAATTTATATATGGTTCCCCAAGGGTCAATCCCCTTTACAATTCCTGAAAATATAAAGACTCCTCCACAGATTATCCGAAACAGCCAGGTAATGGGAGATATAAACTTTTGGAAATTAAGCTTTACTATCTTTTCTCTCATTGAGTTTAATTAGAGCAAATAGAGAATAATTTATCATATCCATGTAATTAGCGTCAACGCCCTCACTGATAAGGGTTTTTCCCTGATTATCTTCTATTTCGCGTGTTCGCAACAGTTTCTGGAGAATTATATCGGTAAAACTTGATATACGCATTTGTCTCCATGCCTCGTCATAGTCATGATTCTTGTTGAGCATCAGTGAGGTGGCTTCTTCTATTTTATTATCATAATGAGACAAAGCGTCAGATTTTGATATAGGATCACCTGATCCTAAATCGAGCTGGATTAGTGCAATGGCACAATAATTCACTATTCCGATAAATTCCGGTTCAATACCCTCATTGACAGCTGCATGCCCGGTTTCTTCGAGAGTCCTTATTCGCTTCGCCTTAATATAAATTTGATCAGTCAGACTTTCAGGACGCATTATTCGCCATGATGTGCCGTAATCGTTAAGCTTTTTTTCAAATATATCCCTGCATCGGGCAATTGCTTCGTGGAATTCTTCAACTGTATTATATGCAGACACTTTACTATTCATTTCGGGTAGGTTTTAATGTTCTTCCTCTTAATACGATACTCTTTTAAACGAGGGGAAGCTATAAATAATTTTCAAATTTAATAAAAAATGTTCTAATTCGTTTCAATTCTATATTACTTTTTGTAAATTTGAAATCTCATATTATATTAAGAAGATGACAGGTCACTACACTCCGCGTCTACTTGCAGAATGGGAAAATCCATCTGCTGTCATGATGGCGCTTCCCAATAAGAATACAGATTGGAATTATATTCTGGAGAAGGCTCTTGAACAATACCGACTTATTGTGGGAGCTCTCACACGTTCAGGAGTAGACGTCTTATTACTTTGTCCTCAGGACTTTAATGATCACGCCATGTTCCTGGATTCGAATCCGAATCATCTACATTTAGTCAAGGTTGGATATAATGATACCTGGACAAGGGATTATGGACCCATAACCGTGACTAAATATGACACCATAAGGGGCTTGGACTTCGGATTCAACGGGTGGGGATTAAAATTCGCCTCCGATAAGGATAATCTTGTAAATCTGCGTCTGAAAGAACTGGGGATAATCAAGAAGTCTTGCTATAGAAATAATCGGGATTTTATTCTTGAGGGAGGGTCAATAGATACGGACGGTAACGGAACTTTGATCACTACTTCTTATTGTCTTTGCTCACCTAACCGGAACGGTGGCAAATCGAAGCCTGAATTAAATGAAATCCTTTATTCAAGGCTCGGAACCGATCATATCCTCTGGCTTGACCATGGAGCTCTGACCGGAGATGATACGGACTCTCATGTCGATACCCTTGCAAGAATGGCTCCAAACGATACAATCGTTTATTGCGGACCATCTGACGATCCATTACATCCGGATAATGATTCGTTATCAGCCATGAGAGATCAATTGCGTCTATTCAAGACGAAAGAGGGTGAACCATACAATCTCATAGAACTTCCTCTCCCTGATAAAGTGTATGATTCTGAAGGGAATTTATTACCTGCCACTTACACTAACTATTTGGTTTTGAATGATAAGTTGTTTTATCCCACTTACGGATCTGCCCGAAAAGATGTGCTGGCAGGAATGACCTTAAAAATAGCATTTCCCGAACATGAAATTATCGGGATAGATTGCCGAACCCTTCTTGAACAACACGGCTCACTGCATTGCGCCACAATGCAATTGTATCCCGAGAGCTATAATTTAGATATTTAAAGACATAATTATGACAGACATAAATCAGGATTACTTTCAGTCTCCGACATCAGATCCTTTAAAAGTTGGAATCGTGCAACATTCGTTCGTAAGTAATGTTGAAGCAAATCGAACAAGGAATCTTGCAGCTATAGAAAATCTTGCCTCAGATGGTGCTAAACTCATAGTACTCTCTGAATTACATGATTCGTTATATTTTTGTCAGACAGAAGACGTAGAAAATTTCAAACTCGCTGAGCCACTACCGGGTGACTTCGCTGAATTTTATTCTAAAGCGGCGGCGGATAATAATGTGGTACTTGTCACAAGCGTCTTTGAACGTCGTGCTCCCGGCTTATATCATAATACCGCAATGGTATTTGAGTCGGATGGTTCTCTTGTAGGAAAATATAGAAAAATGCATATTCCTGATGACCCCGGATTTTATGAAAAATTTTACTTCACTCCCGGTGATTTAGGGTTTAATCCAATCGAGACTTCCGTAGGGAAGTTAGGGGTACTTGTCTGTTGGGATCAATGGTATCCTGAAGCCGCAAGATTAATGGCTTTGAAAGGGGCGGAGATGCTGATCTACCCCACGGCCATCGGTTGGAATCCAGATGATTCTCAGCAAGAGAAAGAACGTCAGAGAGAAGCATGGATTACTGTGCAAAGAGGTCATGCAGTTGCCAACGGTCTTCCCGTTATTTCAGTCAACAGATGGGGATTTGAAGAAGATCCGGGGGGACAAACTTCCGGCATAGATTTTTGGGGTTCAAGTTTTGTCGCAGGTCCTCAAGGTGAAATATTGTTCATGGCTCCGGATAATTCAGGGATTGAAGAAGTCATTACAATCGACCGTGGAAGATCGGAAGATGTGAGACAATGGTGGCCCTTCTTAAGAGACCGGCGAATTGAGGATTATAATCCACTCACCCGACGATTCATTGATTGAGTCACAAGTAACTTATATCTTAAAATAGTACGATCGCAATTAATTATATATATGAATAGATTATATTTCTTTTCGTTTTTGGTGATAATGTTATCAGCCTGCGGACAAAAGGGAGACGAACCAGTCATAAATTTTCCTACCCATGATAATTATGATGCCAATAATATGTATATCCATGATGAAGCTCCGGCAACTGAAATAGATTTTGCCACAGGAGCTGATGTCAGCTGGCTTAGTCAACAGGAAGCGGAAGGAATTAAATTCTTTTATGACGATGGTCGGCAAGGGGATTGCATGGAGATTCTTAAAGGAGTCGGGGTAGATTCATACAGATTCAGAGTATGGGTGAATCCGGCTAATAAATGGTGTGGAATTGAGGATGTTATAGTCAAATGTAAACGGGCATCAGATCTTGGAGCCCGAATTATGATTGATTTCCATTATTCTGACTCTTGGGCAGATCCTTCTAAACAGACTATTCCTGCAGCTTGGAAGAATCTCGACAAAGACCAATTGATTGAAAAGGTGAAATCGTATACTGCAGAGATGTGTAGTAAACTGAAGAATGCAGGAATCACACCGACATGGGTTCAAGTCGGGAATGAAACCGGTAACGGTATGCTTTGGCCCATAGGGAAAGCGGATACCAATCCCCAGAATTATGCTTTGCTTACTACTGCCGGTTACGAGGGAGTGAAAAGTGTGTTCCCGGAAACCAAAGTAATTGTACATCTTCAGAACGGACAGAAAACTAATGATTGCCTCTGGCTGCTTGATTTACTTAATAAATATAGTGCAAAATTCGATGTATGCGGATTTTCATTATATCCTGAAAAAGAGAATTATACGACTTTTGTTCGTGCAGCTTCCAACACAATGACTCAGTGTATCGAAAAATACAATAAGGATGTGATGTTATGCGAAGTCGGCATGGGGGAAGCATACACTTCAGAATGTCGCGCATTTTTAAATGAATGCATCAATCTTTTGTCAACTCTTCCTGAAAACCGCTATCTCGGCGTGTTTTACTGGGAACCACAGGCTTATAATGATTGGCAAGGTTATAAGAAAGGAGCATTCAACAATAATGGAGCTCCTACAGAAGCATTAAAAGCCTTTACAGATGAAAATGCTTCCGTTGAAATTGTTAAAGAATAGAGGGGATAAATTTGTAATAGATATGAGGTAATATATATAAATGGGGAAGGGATCAGATGGGATAAATTGGATGATTGACAACATTTATGGGAGCACATGAGAGGAATGCCTGAAGATTACCGATTGCTATGTCAGTCAAGCGTTTACGTGCTTCATGGGTTGCCCAGGCAATGTGAGGAGTGATAAAAGCATTCGGACATTTAAAAAGAGGATTATTCTCTGCAGGTGGCTCTTGGCTTAGAACATCTGCACAGAAAGCATAAAGTCGTTTATCCTTAAGTGCTTCCGCCACTGCTACTTCATCTACTAAGGGACCTCTCCCGGTATTGATTAAAATTGCTGATGTTTTCATCAATTGCAATTTTTGTTCGTCCACCAGGTGAAAGGTATTTTCAGTAAGCGGGCAGTGTAGTGAAACAATGTCGCAATCAGTGAAAATTGTATTGATATCACATTTCTCCACCCCTGGCAATTCCGATTGCGGCTTGCTGCTGGAAACCTTGACATTCATCCCGAAAGCCAAAGCAATTTTAGCCACCGCTTTTCCTATATTCCCATATCCAATTATACCGAATTTTTTTCCGGATAATTCAACAAGAGGATAGTCCGTATAACAGAAATCTTCACTCTTCGCCCAGCGACCGAGTCGGTTTTGCTGAGCATAATATTCGGAATGGTTGGTGGCGGAAAGCAGAAGAGAAAAGACTGCCTGTGCAACCGAATCCGTACTATACGATGGAATATTGGTGACAACTATCCCTGCTTCATCGGCGGCTTTAAGATCAACCACATTATAACCTGTAGCAAGCACTCCGATATATTTCAGACGAGGCAAGACACGTATCAATTCTTCATCAATAATGACCTTATTGGTCAGCACGGCATCGGCATTAAGACAACGCGCAAATGTCTCCTCTTTTGAAGTGCGCGGATAGACAGTTACATCTCCCAGTTTATTTAGTTCTTCCCAACTAAGATCTCCGGGATTGGACGGTGCACCATCCAACACCACTATGTTAAAATTATTTTCCATTGTTCGTAAAATGAAGTTATATCCATCAATCGTTGAATGATTGATAGTTTTTATTTACCTTTGTGTCTGATTTCAGGGTGGATTGATTATCCAGACTTCACAAAATTAATAAAAGTTATGGATTTTTCTATCTTATACCGGAGTCTCAACCTATAGAATTCCTTTTACATGACACAAGATATAGAGATTAAAGGTGTAAAAATACATTATGATGTCACTGGACCTGAATCCGGAGATCCTGTGGTTTTAATGCATGGATGGGGATGTAAGTCAGAGACCGTGAGGAGCATAGCAGCCGCCTTAGAAGATAAGATGAGAGTGTATAATTTTGATCTTCCTGGACATGGTAAATCAGAGGAGCCTCCTGCTATATGGGGTGTGGAAGATTTTACCGTTTTAATGGAAGAGACAATAAAAGCTCTTGGAATCAAAAAGCCTTCGCTTGTCGGACACTCTTTTGGTGGTCGCATCGCCATTCTTTACAGCTCCAGGAATGATGTGGACAGGATTGTGCTCGTAGATGCAGCCGGAGTAAAACCCAAGCGCAAACTCTCGTATTATTTTAAGGTGTATAAATTTAAATTACTCAAAAAAATTATACCTCTTTTTGTAGGAAAAGATCGAGGTGAAAAATGGATTAATGAGTATCGCAATAAAAAAGGGTCAGCTGACTACAATAGTGCTTCTCCCAGAATGAAAGGCATACTGAGCAAATGTGTCAATGAGGATTTAAAATCTGTAATGCCCGATATCAAATGTCCCGCACTTTTGATTTGGGGTGAGGATGACACTGCCACTCCCCTCTCGGATGCAAAGATCATGGAAAAACTGATTCCGGATGCTGGCTTGGTGTCATTCCCGGCCTGTGGACATTATTCTTTTCTTGATAACCCGTTCGGATTTAAACGTGTGATCAGAAATTTCTTCAATGATAAACTCAACAAGTAATCCAGTTTCAGCAAATATCCAAAGATAGATATCTAAAAATATATAATAGACTTTTTTAACGTTAATATGAGCTTATATTTGATTATCATATATGTTATCTGTGGAATCTACATGCTTCTCAATTTTAAGCATGATATCCACATGCTTCAGCAGAATAGCTATAGAATCAGCAGATATTGGAAATGGTTGAAGGGAGGAGATACATGCAGCGGCTGGAGATTGGTAGACGTAGCTCTCTTGTTTTTACTTTTTTCAACTCTTTTGGATATTCGGTTGAATGCCATGATCGTGGCGTTGGTCGCGTTGGTCAAAATATGGCTTATACTAACAAAGAAATTCAAGAAACCTCTCGTTTTTACCCATAGAGTTAAAAGAATTTATACCACTACCGCCATTATATCGTCAGCTATCTTTATCGCGGTAATTCTTACCGCCGGAAGATCCGAAATTTTAATGGGTTATTATTCGGGAATAGGATTCACATTGAGCATACTCCTGATGATGACTATTTTCTCATGGATGTTTGTAATCTTGGCAGTGATAATACTGACTCCGGTAGAAAATGCCATTAATAAAAAATATTGGAATCAGGCTTCTTCAATTTTGAAATCAATGCCTGATCTGACGGTTATCGGAGTAACCGGCTCATACGGCAAAACCAGTACTAAACATTATCTGGAGAGGATTCTTAGTGAACAATATGATGTATTGATGACTCCCGGTTCCTATAATACTACCATGGGGGTAATAAGGACTGTTCGCGAGATGATGAAACCATTTAATCAGATTTTTATCTGTGAGATGGGTGCTAAACAACCCCACGATGTCGAGGAAATTTGCAAGCTTGTAAATCCCAAGATAGGCATTGTCACTGCTGTGGGTCCAATGCATCTTGAAACGTTTAAATCTATCGAAAACGTACAGAAAACAAAATTCGAGTTGATAGATTCTTTACCGTCAGATGGTTTGGCAGTCGTGAATAACGATTTCGAGTACTGTGCTAACAGGAAGGTTGAAAATGTCAGGACACTCAGATACGGAGTCTCAAACACTAATGATTGCGACTACATAGCTAAGGATATAGAATACTCTCACGCCGGCACAAGATTTACTGTTTCAGGTAGAGACGGAACGGAATTTATGTTGGAAACAAAACTCGTAGGGGAATGCAATATTTCCAACTTACTTGGAGCAACAGTAATAGCTCTTTATTGTGGAGTCAGCATAAAACAGATTCAATATGCAGTTGCCGGAATCGAACAAGTGGAACATCGCCTTAATATAAAGCGAACTGCGGGAGGAGTAACAATAATTGATGATGCATTCAATTCCAACCCCAGCGGAAGCCGGATGGCGGTAGATGTATTGTCAAGATTTACTGATGGGAAACGTATTATCGTGACCCCCGGCATGATAGAATTAGGGGATCAACAATATGAATTAAACCGTAATCTTGGAAAACATATCGGAGGTAATGTCGATGTGGCGATTGTTGTGGGTGACTATAATCATGATTCTCTTGTTGACGGAGTATTGGCAACTGACTTTAATAAGGCTAATCTTTATGAAGTAGCATCATTCAATGAAGCTCAGACCGTTCTCGCCAAGATTCTGAAAAGTGGCGATACCGTGCTTTATGAAAATGACCTTCCGGATACTTTTAAATAGAAAATTCCCTTAGTTATGTTTTCTTATATCAGATTTATAGTCATTATCATTGGCTGTTTGACTTGTAATTTTGCTTTTGCTCTTTCGGGAAGTTGGGAAGGAAATCTGACTGTCGGTGGCACGCGCTTACCTCTTGTGTTCAAATTTAGCGAAGAAAACGGAATAACCAAGGCATGCTCAATTGACTCCCCTATGCAAAATGCATATAATATTCCTGCGGAAATTCAATTCTGCTCTGCTGATAGCATTTCGGTCTACTCTTCCATAATCGGAGCTGAATATTCAGGTAAAATCCTAACTGATAGGATTGAAGGGAATTTTTCACAACGTGGTTATTCGTTTGATCTAATACTAACTCCGCAAGCACCTCAAGAAGAGAAACGCCCTCAGACGCCAAAACCTCCTTTTCCATATTCAACTTCAGACGTTCGTTTTTCATCTGATGACGGAGTGGAATTAGCAGGAACTCTAACTATTCCGGAAACGGTAGATTCGAATACCCCATGTGTGGTGATGGTGACCGGGAGTGGACTTCAAAACCGTGATGAAGAAATATTTGAACACAAACCCTTCGCGGTTATTGCGGATGTATTTGCACGAAACGGAATTGCATCATTGAGATATGATGATCGAGGATTCGGAGAATCAGGAGGAGATGGTATGTCTGCAACTACCCTCACTTTTTCGAACGATGCAAAAGCAGCTGTTGAATATATCCGAGACTTAAACCGATTTAATAAAATCGGTATTTTAGGGCATTCCGAAGGTGGAACGATCGCTTTTATGTTGGGAGCAGAAAAAATACCTGATTTTATAGTCTCCATGGCAGGGATGAGTATGCCCGCCAAAGAGACAATATTGGATCAGAATAGATCTGCCCTTAAAAATCAAGGATTCTATGATGATGAGATCGAGCAGACGATCGCTATTCTGAATATTGCTTTTGATCAGATTGCCGAGGATGTAAGAAATAATCGTGAAACAAAGATTGATTTTGATAAAATAGTAAAATATAATCATTTCGAAGTTGATCCTTTAGTTCTCAACTCACTGAAATCCAATAGTCAGCTCGATAATCGATGGTTAAGATATTTTTTGACTATAGTTCCAAAAGAATACCTTAAGGAAGTTACTTGCCCCGTGTTGGCTCTCAACGGAGAGAAAGACACCCAGGTAGAAGCACAAGCAAATCTTGACATAATCAGGTCAACTCTCCCCTCCTCCGAAATTCATAAACTTAAAGACCTAAACCATCTATTTCAACATTCTACAACAGGAAAGATAACGGAATATTCAGAAATAAAAGAAACCATCTCACCTGAGGTTTTGGAAATAATGGTTAACTTTATCAAAAAAAATAACAAATAAGGTCGTTTCTATTTTGTCATTACAAATAAAATCCCTAACTTTGCATAACGAAACGGAGAAATAATTGACGTAACCAAACAGATTTACATTACAAATTTCCCCGTCAAATAATGGAGTGGTGCTCGAGTGGCTGAAGAGGCACGCCTGGAAAGCGTGTATACGCCAAAAGCGTATCCCGAGTTCGAATCTCGGTCACTCCGCAAAAGAGAGGTTTAAACCTCTCTTTTTTTAGATAGTTATTTTGTATTAAAATACAACTTTAAATTATTCAAAGTTTCAGTATAATAAATTTAAAGTATGAGCGAATATATTGATAGAACTCTAAGTTCCAGTATTTTAGACGCACATAAATATTTTCCTGTGATTATCGTTACAGGTCCACGCCAATCTGGGAAAAGCACACTTTGCCGTCATTTGTTCTCGGATTATAACTATGTTAATCTGGAGGATATAACTTTTCGTACGGAAGCAATGAGAAATCCCGTAGGGTTTCTTGACTCTTTAGGTAAGAAAGTAATAATAGATGAAGTTCAGAATGTCCCGGAGATATTGTCAATGATCCAGGTCAGAGTTGATGAGTTCAAGGATAGGAAATATGTATTGACAGGGAGCAGTAATTTTTCATTGCTCCGGACTAAGTCTCAATCTTTGGCAGGAAGAGCGGCATATTTTACATTACTACCTTTCTCACTTCTTGAAGCAAGACCAAATGTAGACAATCAAACAACGGACAATATTATAACCGAAGGACTTTATCCAAGGGTTATTGCCAATGGTGCTCCCTTTAACCTTTATTATAGAGGTTACTATAACACATACATTGAAAGAGACTTGAGATATCTTCTGAAAGTCAAAAACATTATGGCTTTTGATAAATTCATGCGACTTTTATCCGCTCGGATAGGTTCGGAGTTTAATGCTTCCTCATTAGCCCGCGAGGCAGAGGTTTCATCGGTCACTATTAAGGAATGGTTGTCAATTTTAATGACTTCTTACATTGCCTTCCCTTTGATGACATATTATAAAAATTTGTCAAAACGACTCACCAAGATGCCAAAGATATATTTCTATGACACCGGGTTGGCATGTTTTCTCTTAGGAATTGATAATGAGGAGATCCTAAAATCGCATCAAATGCGAGGGCCGCTTTTTGAAAATCTGGCAATATGTGAACTTCTCAAGAACCGATATAACCACGGGAAAGATCCCGGATTATATTTTTATCGGGAGAAATCAGGTTTGGAAGTCGATGTCATAGCAGAAGAAGGGGGAGGTCTGCATCTGTACGAGATAAAATCCGGAGAAACAATACGCCCGGAATATTACGACAACATCAATGCTCTAAAGCGTAGCCAAAACAACATCTCTGGCTCCACCATAATCTACGATGGCGACAGCCTCCCACCCGTCTGCCTCAACATCCGCGATATATGAGTCTCTATTTTGAGTGTCACTACCAAAGGATATAAGAGAGTCTATCATCGACAATGGCAGACACAATATCCACCTCCTCACAGAACACGGATTGCGAGTTGACGGTGAAGGCTACATGAGCGTTGAAGACGGACAGGTCTTCAACGGAGTGGAAATTAAGATAGTCAGAAAAAGAAATGTCCAAAACTTGCTGATTTTTCAGCGTAGTTTTGGACCTTATTACGGTTGCGAAAAGACGCTTATTTCTTTATTCTTTTGGGATATGGTAATGCTTCCCAAAGCGTTGAAATCACCTTACGTGCATTAGCTTGGTTGTCAAAGGATAATATGTACCCCTCCTTTGCGCCTTCATAAGGACATCCGATCTCTGCATCTTTCATCTGTTCTTCTATACAGGGAAGCTTTTTTATGAAAGCATTGTTATCGCAAGCCGTGATAATGCACTTACCATTGAGGTAAATAATTTAATCGCCCATCATCTTACGGGAATGAACTTCCCCTAATGGAGATAAGACTTCTAAAATGAAGTCGATATATTCAGATGCACAAGCCATAGCGCAAAGTTATGTATTTTCAGCGAGGTAGACAAGTCAGAGGGTATGATATTACTTTCAAAAGCAGTGCAAACCATTCCAATAGGTACCGCATATCCAGTATGGACCGGAATTGGCGCAGTGGGAACAGTGATTGTCGGAATTCTCTTTTTCAATGAACCGGCTACTTTCTGGAGAATGTTTTTCATTACGACTCTGATACTTTCAGTAATTGGACTGAAAATTGTGCAGTGAGGGAAAAGAAAATGAGACGTTTAAAGCACAGGCTTAGAAAATACTTGTATGGTAAGGTTGTGAAAGTTTTGTTATCGATGGATGGCTTTATTTGCTATCGAATTTTTCTTAATCTACTCAAATGAGTCGGAGTGATATTCAAAAAAGAAGCGATATCCTTCAGGGAGAAAATAGAGAATATATCTTCGTGTTTTTCAACAAGTTCATTATATCTTTGCTGGGCCGATTTAGTGTAAAGTTCTATGTATCTGTTGTAGGTTGTGTCGAAAAGAGCAACAGTGGTTTCAGATATTAATTTATATAGTACTTCATCAGATTTCATTTGCGTTCCAAGTTCGCGTGCTGAGATACAGTAAATCTCACAGGGTGTAACTGCCTCTATTGAAACGCGTGACTTTTCACCATACATGGAAAAGGGGAAGTCGGCTACAAATTCACCGGCAAACTCTAATCCGACAACACTCTCCGTACCATCGTCTGCATATCCAACATACTTGAGAGCACCGGACTTTATATATCCCATATATCTCCCGGTTTGACCCTGTTCAACAAAAAGATCACCTTTGTCATACGAACGTAATACCCCCTTTTCGACACACAGATTACGCCAAAAATTATAGTCAATGTTCTCGTAATATGTATTGAAGCTGGAGGAATTCACAAATTTAAAATTAATAAGACATTATCAGGAGCGATCCTATCTGTTACCGGATAAAAATTCACCATATACTCTCAATTCACATTTACAGTAGATTGCATGAGGATTGCCCGGATACCGATACTGGCGACTTTGTTATCAATAGCAAATTTACAAAATTTTTATTAAATGATCTATAAACTGTTCTACGTCAGTAATTATAATTCTAACAAGAAGCAATCCACATCAGAATATGGATCCACTATTTCACAAGGCATGTCGATGGTAGGAATTTTCCTGAATCCGGCTTTAAGATAAAAATTATGAGCCCTTTTAGTATTTGAAGGCGTTGTCAGACAGACACATCTATATTTATTCATCTTGACAAATTCCATAAACTGAGAAAACAATTTCTTCCCCAAATAATGAGGGTAACCTCTGAATTCTTCATATGTGAAAAAACATTTCATTAACGCCACACTATTTCCCATATTCAAAAGAGCAATACTTCCTACAATAGAATTATTGTATTTAGCCACCCAAAAATATCCTCCTTTTTTAAAAAAGTGATTTTCTATATCAAGCAAATAAGGCTGAGAATCCACCTTTAAAAGAGGGCGGCTGCCATCATTCTGACAATGAAGAACTAAATCAATTATTTCCTGAGTATCACTATTTTGAAATCGCTTAATCTCAATCATATTACAAAGGTAATGAAATAATTATGAATAGAGTTCACATCTTTAAACTAAATGAGCTACGGTATATTGTTATTAGAGCCTACTGACACGGTTTTGAGTATTAATCATTCATCGATTACATTCACATCAAAACACTATAATCAATATGTTTTCCGAAGGCTTAAAGTTTCATTAAATCACAATTTTTGAGTATCATTAATAAATTTTGACAATTCGGGTGGTTTAAAGAGATTATTGTTGTATTTTTGCAGATTTATTTAGAGCCCGTCTCATAGTCACATGGAAAAATGAATTACATTGAAAAATCTAAGAAAGCTGCTGAAAGAGCATTTGAAGTCTTAAAGGAATCTGGAATAAAGGCAATATGGGAGCAAGCAGGGACAGAAGTAAGGCTCGTGGGATCCTTACGTATGGGGCTTATTGCCAAACATCGTGATATCGATTTACATATTTACTCCTCGGATATAACAGAAGAACGGAGTTTTGCGATAGCAGCGAAGATGGCGAAAAATCCCAATATAATTGAGTTAAAGTGTATAAATGGATTGCATACGGATGAACATTGCATAGCCTGGCATCTTCAATACAAAATTAATGATAATGAAATTTGGCAAATCGATATAATCCATATAGAAAAAGGTTCTAAATATGACGGCTATTTTGAAGAGATGGCGGATAGAATTGTAGCCAAGCTCACACCCGAAATTAAAGAGACAATTCTTGAAATGAAATATAATACTCCGGAAAATGAAGAAATCCATGGAGTGGAATATTATGAAGCGGTGATAGCTGATGGAGTTACTAATCTACCGGACTTAAGAGAATGGCTTAATGTGCGAAGATCCAAACCCTTCTACTATTGGATGCCGGATTAGAATTTGATAATCCAAAGATAAATTGTATTTTTGTGATGTTAGAGCCCGTCTCAAAATCACTGAATCGCTTACTAATTTCCAAGTGCTTAAGAATGACTGTCGATATAGCTATTTGCACATATAAAGACCAAGGGATAATGCGTCTTTGCGAACCTGGGAGACTCCCGGAAATATCGGATGTGAGATATGTTATATCTTGGCAAAAACATGATGACAAACCCATCCCGCCCTCCCTTGAATCCCGGGAAGATGTGAAAGTAGTGAAATTTAACGGTATCGGGCTTTCGAGGAATCGCAATAATTCACTCAATCATTGTTCCGCAGATATTATTCTCATCGCAGATGACGACCTTATTTTTCATCCGGAGGGTATTGAATCGCTCAGAAAACGGTATGAGGAAAATCCGGAAATGCAGGTCGCCACTTTTCGCAGTAGACGAAATGACAATAATAAATCCTATCCACCGGATATGACAAAGCTTGGCATTCCTATGCCTAAGAATTATTATGTTACTTCTTTTGAAATCTCTTTGCGGGGATATCTTAAAGACAAATTAAAGTTTTCTCCTGACTTAGGTTTGAATGCACCTCAAATGCATTCCGGAGAGGAAGAAATTTTTTTGCTGTCGGCAATAAAAAAAGGATTGAATTGCAGGTTTGTAGACGTTGAGGTGTGTGATCATCCTGATGTCTCTACAGGATTGGGGAAGCAAACGCGACAAATGCTTGAGGGTGTCGGATGTGTAATCACTTTGTTATATCCTTCAACCGCCTTTCTAAGAATCCCTCTTAAAGCTTGGAGATTATGGCGCAACCGTCAATCGTCTTTATTATCAGGATTAATTTATATGACGATAGGAGCTTTCCGATCACGATCCATTGATGTCTGAAGGCAATAATATCCCCCGATATCATCAAGTTTGATTCAACTGTGTTTGATATCGGGGGGAGTATTGTAGAATATAATACGCGGGTCTTAGACCTCCAGTTCTAAAGCGAGAGTGTCTTGACTGGTTTCTTCAAGACCCCGTTTCATGAAAATGAGGGATTAGAAACGGAATCCGCAGGTCAAGACTACCTGATTATTATTAAGCGACAACTGAGATTGGGGAGAAACGATCACTCTCTCTGTTGGATCAGGACCGTATGCATGATATGTAGCGTTCACGTGTTTATATACATACGCAAGATCTGCATAGAAATGACTGATTTTATATCCAAGACCACAAGTTATATAATTGGTTGTATTATCAAAGGTGTAAGACGGACAAAGAGTTGTCGATACACTATAATCATTATTGCGCACAGATTCCTTGACAGGAGAAGTCACAAAAGAATATCCGGCACGGACACTGAAATTATTGGTTACGCGATATTCAGCACCAAGGCGCAGAGTATGTGTAGCCTGTGAAATTTCTTTTATCTCATTATTCTGCTGGCTATAGGGAGCATTATTATTTGTGTTGTTCACAAAAGAGCCACGCGATGCAGGTGAATACCAAGGATAATAATCATCATATCCGTAATCCCAATCCCAGGGATCATTCCAACCGTAACCACCCCCTGAGGCTTGAGTGAAATGCATGGTTGAAGTGGGGCTCAACTCATAATCCGCTGAAACCGTCAACTTCCCCCCTATCACTCCGGCTGCAGAGAAAATGAATCTCCAAGGTGTATAGAGATTGAAATTATCGTATGCCATGTTTCCGTTATTGGTCTCGGCATAATCATATTTGGTCATAGGTCCATGACGATAATCGATCGTGGCACTGTAATTTTCTGTAAGAGTATAGTAAGTCGGAGTATGGAAAGCAAAACCTAATCGTAATTCCTGAATCGGCTTATAGATTAATCCTAATGAATACTTGAATCCTGTTCCATTCACATTATAATAATTATACAGTTCTGAGCTTGAATCCATTATTCCCACGTTATGATTACCATCCATAACATAAGCATCAGTAAGATTCTCATTCCACCAGGATTCTCGTGTATAATTGAAATTTACAATGTCAAAATTCATACCGATGTAGAATTTATTGCGAATATTACCACCCAAAGCGATGTTGTATTCACCGATACTACCCTTCTCTTCCACTGCAAACTGAGCGTTTCCTGCTGTGCCCGAACCCCATTGTCCCGACCACTGAGTTTCAGTATCGGATATGTTATCGGGAGCGATCAAAAAACTGTCATAGGCCAGAATCGGAAGCCAAGGAGTGGATGATAAATATGGCTCGTAGTTGTCCGCAGCATCATATATGACATCCCCCTCCGTTGTTCCGCTCGCATTTGCGATTCCGGCAATATAATTACTTACAGAGTTACGAAGCTGCGGGAAATAACCTGAATACTTCCTATTGAAAGAGACCCCTTTGTTAAATGTAAACCCGAGATTCAGATTCGGAACAGCTGAACTGTTAAGACGCAATGTAGCGACACCACCAATATTATTCAGGAGGAACTTGGTCTGGGTATCGGTATTTTTAAACCCATTCGAATTGCTTGTGGCATTCTGGCAATCCAGGTCGACTGTAAAGCCGACATCATTGCTGCGATATACCCCGATACCGGCAGGATTATACGAAATTGTGGAAAGATCTGCTCCCAATGCACCGAACGCGCCACCCATACTCATGAAGCGAGCAGTCCCCTTCATATCACGTCCGTTTATTTGGAGAGCATCGATGGCGGATTGTGCGGAAGCCGTAGCAGCTAACCCTATAAAAAGACCTGCAGTCAGTAAATATTGTTTCATAGCGAATTAATTTTCAAGTAATGAATCGTGTTGACTTTTATTGTTGAGACTCACAAAAAATCATTAGAGAGTCTTCATTTCTTATAACAACATAAAGACACGATTGTATTAGCGTAATTTAAAAATTTAAGAATAAACGGACATAACCACTCGTCCAAAATATTTCAAAGGGTTATATCCGTTTAATTATGTTGAATCATGAGATTTGCTTTAAACTTATCTTCTGTGACCACCGCCACCGGAACGGTTACCACCGCTAAAGCCACCTCCTCCACGAGATCCACCTCCGAAGGAAGATCCTGAACTTCTCCCTGTGTTATAGCTTTTGTTGGAATTGGAGTTATAACTTCTATTTGAATTTGTGGAGTTATTACTTCTATGGTTGGAATTATTGTAACTGCGGTTTGAATTATTATTGTTACTGTTAGTGGTATAGCGGTTTGAAGAGCTATTGTTTACAGCATTTGAAACCGTCTTGTCATTCCTCTTGAAGCTACCTTCGGAATTTACCATGGACTTTCCTGAATTTGAATTAACCGTTCCATTGGGACGATGACCATTGTTGGTGGTATTGGGATTCGGTCGATGATTACCGTAATTACCATTATTACCGTGGTTCTTATTATTTGGTAAGTATGGATTATTAACACCGTTATGGTTTACACCATTATTTCCTAAATTTACATTCGGGCGATGATTAGCACCGGGACGGGAAGTACTATTCCAATTACCTGTCGGTCTGACGGGACGGTTCCCACCTGGGCGATAATGATTAGCTACCCAATGGCTACCGGGACGGAAACCGAGTGGAGGACCGGGATGCCAACCACCCCAACCCCAGTTGGGTCCCCAAACCCAGGAACTACCCCAGTTCCAAGTAGGACCCCAGCCCCAAGAAGGACCCCATGCCCAATTTGAGCCCCACCAGGGATCATAATAACCAAGTCCTAAACTCCAGCCTCCGAAACCGATATTCAGACCCCAGTAAGGTCCCCAATAATCAGTGCGGAAATATGGAGGAAAGTAAATGGAATTATAAAGGGGAGCAAATCCTAACGTGTTATTGTTGATTATTATATCAACATTGCCATAGGAATTTGCCAAAACATCCGATAAAACATCGGAATTGTCTACCACAACCGTTGGGTTATAGAACTTTTGAATCTGTTGGGTATAGACGAAGTCATTACCATTTTCCACTCCATACCCGATGGTATCGATGGCAGTAGTATAATATTGATTGCGACGGTTATATGTGTCGACATCCATCTCTGCCATATTGGATATATAGTTAGACTTTGCTTTCTTTGAACTGACAGAAGAACTTTTGTCTTTCTTAGGATTATAATATATATCATCGTAATCCTGAGCAGACACGAAAGGAATCCCTATTCCAACAAGCATTAAAAGAGTAATTAATTTCTTCATTGCATTTCTGTTTTAAATGAGACAATCACAAATCGATCGTCCGGGATTAATTTATTCACTGTTTATGACAATAAAACGCCTATGTCGTTTAAAATCCCTCGGAAATTTAACACTTTTTTTGAAATTGTCAAAATTTCAGATAAAAATCTTTGCCAAGTTGCTGATACTCAGAAGTAGGCAGTCCGCGGGATTCTTCCAGGACTAATTGTTCAATTATGTATCCACCATCAGGGTTTGGGTCATATCCATTGTCTCGTACTCCACACTCATCATACTTCTGTTTAATTTCTTCAGATATTTTTGTGCCAGCCGACAAATTTAGAATATTCATCGAGGTTGAAAGATTAGTTAATTCTATCATAACTCTTTTTGGCTTGGAGTCAATTCGTCCACTTACCCTACAAATCCTTTTTATTTCATACCCGATTTCTACAGCTAATTTCAGAATACGAATTTCGTAAAATAACGGGATGATCATACATAAACTTCCCCCCGGTTTCAGAATATCCTTTGACTTAATAATTAAAGACTGAGGAGAAAGGGTAGCGGCATGACGCGCTATCTCTCTGGATGTTTTAGGTTCGACTCCATCTTCGAAAAAAGGTGGATTAGACACAATCAAATCAAACAGTTCTCCCTCTGAATTATCAGCATGACCTTCATCGGGGATGTTACATTCATCACGATCAGAAGATAACCGAACGCTACTTTTTATCTGATGGAATTTAGTCGCTATGAATTCAGAATAATCTCCAAATTCAACTTTCAATCTATCTTGCCATGGGGAATTTCTAAAATTGAGGAAAGTTTCATTAACAGAGGGAAGATGCAAATCAATTCCCATTACTTGAGCCATGGGGAAACGCTGCGCGCAAATCAAAGATATGACTCCACAACCACACCCTACATCAAGGATCTTCGAGTATTCACTCTTTTGATTGAAATTACACCATAACCCTATCAATACTCCGTCCACACCAACTTTAAGCGCGCTTCGCCCATGTGAAACACTAAATTTCTTAAACTGAAATATTGAATCTTTCTCTTTCATCTCACAAAATTAATCATTCTGAATCACTTACCCTAATTTCAAACACAAATAGATACGCAATTCTTTTGCAGTTGACAAAACAGGAAGTTGGTTTGAAGGGAACTTTAATATTGTTTTTGTGCTTATTGTTGGAGAATAAGAAATGTTTGAGTAACTTTGTCATTCGGTGAAAGAAATTCCTTATGTTTTCTCCCCATAAGTATCTTTCCTCTTTATACGGAATTAACCTTAAAAAATACAATTTAACTTTTGTCGAATATTCTTAATGGATTTATTTTAATAATATGAAAAGCCACAGTTCTTTAGCTATGATACGCAAATTAACCACAGCCATGATAATAGGTTGCATTGCAGTATCTTCTGCATATGCCGACAACACGGATTCACGTCCACAACTCACCAATCTTCCCACTATATATATCGAAACTGAAAATCATGCTGAGATTACCAGTAAAGAAAATTATGTGAAAGCATCCCTATATTGGGTTGACGCTGAGGGTGAAAAAGTCTACGAAAACAACCTTGGAATCCGTGGACGCGGTAACTCTACATGGAATATGGCAAAAAAACCGTATCGACTGAAGTTTGATAAAAAAACTGAGTTCCTCGGTCCGGATCGTGCCAAAGCAAAAAGTTGGACTATGTTGGCAAACTACGCTGATAAATCCCTTATCCGCAATGCCGTTGCATCCTGTATCGGAAGCTTTGCCGGTCAACCTTTCACAGCCGCCGCTCAGTTTGTGGATGTTGTCTTAAATGGAGAGTATCTCGGCAACTATCAGATATCAGATCAAATGGAAATCCGTGAGAAAAGAGTAAATATCACCGAGCAGGAGGACCCCGCTACCGCGGATTCTGATATTAGCGGTGGCTATTTTCTGGAAGTCGATGGATTTGCATATCAGGAAGAAGTTTATATCACCACTCCTCGCGGTGTTACCATCACCGTGAAATCTCCCGATGAAGATATTATCAATCAGGCGCAGATAAACTATATCAGCAACTTTATGTCAACCTTCGAGAATGCTCTTTATTCACAGAATTTCAAGGATCAGACCACAGGGTATCGCAAATATGTCGATCCTTCTACACTTGCAAGCTGGTATATTTCATCTGAACTGACAGGAAATGTTGATGCTTTCTGGAGCACATACATATATAAGGAAAAAGGAGATGATAAAATATATTGGGGACCGCTCTGGGATTACGATATTGCCTTCAACAATTGTGACCGTATCGGGGATGTGACAAATGCATTGATGACAGACCGTGGTTTTGGAGATAACCTTACCAACGTGTGGGTCAAGAGGATGTGGACAGACCCATGGTTTGCCAACCTGATAAATGATTCCTACAAACAATTGGTAGCTAACGGACTTGAAGACCATGTAATTGCAAAAATTGATGAATTGGCATCACTTCTTTCGGAATCACAGGCACGCAACTTCGCTAAGTGGCCAATCAACCAGAAAGTATATAATGAGATAGTTCTCTTCAATTCCTATCAGGAAGGCATCGATTATCTAAAGAAATTCGTAAGAAATCATATCAGCTATTTAACACACGAATTTCAACGCCGTGTCGACAATCTTCCTGAACCGGAAGATCCTTCCGAACCATTCATCCATGATGAGGAATACTCATACCGTCTGATCAACCGCGGATGTAAAAAAGCCGTTACTCCTTCTGACGACGGTAATTCATTATGTATTAATTCCACACAAAACGGCAGTTTATCTCAAGAATGGATTTTTGTGCCGGTAGACGATATTTTCTACACGATAAAAAACCGTGCTACAGATAAGGTTATATCTGATGTCGCTCAGATTTCAGGTACTCATTATGCAGGAGGTTCTGCCCTCGCATTAACTGAAGAGGATCAAAACGACCCTTCACAACATTGGACGATATCACCAATTTCCACCGGCAATTCATACATTCTCGTGAACCGTAAGACTTCTCTCGCCTGGAATAATAACGGTGGCAATTCAAATGATGGCAATCCTGTCATCTCATGGACCAATGACGCTGAAAATGGGAATAAGCACACACGTCAATGGCATATCCAGCAAGCTTCCAAATTAGTAATTGACGGTATTGACTCTCTTGAAGAACATTCACCGATTAATTATTGCTTACTCTATAATAAAGCTACCTATACACTGCGCTTTGCAGGAGATGAGTCCTTCTCCAATGCTCAGAGCATTTCGGGGAAAGTAACAATTTATGATTCTAACGGACAAATTATTGCTCAAGGAACAATGAATGACACGTTCAACCTCGAAGATAATGCTCCGGGTACATATATCGTCGTCTTCGAAAATGTAGACGGTCTGCATTCAATTAAATTTTTGAGATAAAATATATTATGATAGAAGATATTTTAACTATCGGAGGGCGTAATTTCAACTCTCGGTTATTTGTTGGGACTGGAAAATTCTCCTCCCCTGACATTATGCTGGAAGCCATTAAGGCATCCGGCTCAGAGATGATAACTGTCGCAATGAAGCGAGTCAACATGATGAACGAAGCCACCGATGAGATGCTTACCCACATAAATCGTGAGGAAGTGCAACTCCTTCCAAATACATCCGGGGTCCGTACTGCGGATGAAGCTGTTTTGGCGGCACAGATGAGCAGAGAAATCTTTGGCACAAATTTTATTAAATTAGAGATTCACCCTGATCCTAAGTATCTAATGCCGGATCCGATAGAAACTCTTAAGGCTACTGAAAAGCTCGCTGCTGACGGATTCGTAGTGCTTCCCTACATTCAGGCAGACCCTGTGCTATGCAAACTCCTCGAAGAAGCGGGCAGTGCGGCAGTGATGCCACTCGCAGCTCCGATCGGTACTAATAAAGGACTTGTGACCAGAGACCTTCTTGAAATCATTATCGAGCAAAGTTGCGTCCCAGTAATTGTGGATGCAGGGCTTGGAGCCCCCTCACACGCTGGGGATGCCATGGAAATGGGTGCCGATGCAGTGCTTGTTAACACTGCTATAGCAGTTGCCGGCAATCCCGTTGAAATGGCTAAGGCATTTGCCCTTGCAGTGAAGTCGGGGCGCATGGCTTTCAATGCCGGATTAGGTGAGGTTTCTGATTCTGCCAAGGCGACATCCCCTTTGACTTCTTTCCTTGACAATCTATAAAATTAAAAATATCTCCTCTAAAATCTCAGTTATATAATGAAAATAGAAAATATCGACGTTTCATCTTATCCGAAATCGGATAAAATATATATTGAAGGAAGTATCCATCCTGTCAAAGTAGCGATGAGAGCTATCCATCAATATCCCACTGTTAAGATAGATGACGGGAAACGTAAGGAATACCCTAACCCGGATGTTGTGGTATATGATACAAGTGGCCCGTATACCGATCCTTCAATAACAATTGATATAAATAAAGGACTTCCACGCATAAGGGAGCAATGGGTAATCGAGAGGAATGACACTGAAGAGTTAGATGATATTACGAGTGAATATGGCCGCGCAAGACGTGACAATCCGGCTCTTGATTCAATACGCTTTCCTGTATCTCATCGCCCCCGTCGCGCAAAGGATGGAAAGAATGTAACTCAGATGTATTATGCTTCACAAGGGATTATAACCCCGGAGATGGAGTATGTGGCAATTCGTGAGAATCTTAATAACAAGGAGTTAGGAATCGACTCATACATTACTCCTGAATTTGTAAGAGCTGAAATTGCTGCGGGGCGTGCAATAATTCCTGCCAACATCAATCATCCGGAGGCAGAGCCAATGATCATCGGGAGTGCTTTTGCCGTCAAGCTCAATACAAACATCGGAAACTCCGCCCTCTCTTCCGGAATTGAAGAAGAGGTTGCAAAAGCTGTATGGAGCTGTTATTGGGGTGGCGACACACTGATGGATCTCTCTACGGGAGATAATATCCATGAGACACGGGAATGGATAATCCGGAATTGTCCGGTGCCCGTAGGTACAGTACCCATCTACCAGGCACTTGAAAAGGTAAATGGAGATGTAAAGAAACTCACGTGGGAAATTTATCGCGACACATTGATTGAACAATGTGAGCAAGGTGTAGACTATTTCACCATCCACGCAGGAGTCTTGCGCAGACATGCAGAACTTGTAAAGCCACGCCTTACGGGGTGTGTCAGCCGCGGAGGATCAATAATGATGCAATGGTGTGTGGAGCATGACGAAGAAAGTTTCCTTTATACTCATTTTGATGAGATATGTGAAATTCTCAATAAATATGATGTCGGTATTTCTCTCGGAGACGGCATGCGCCCGGGCTCAACTTTCGATGCCAATGACAAAGCTCAGTTCCTTGAGCTTGATGTTCTCGGAGAACTGACTGCAAAAGCTTGGAAACACCATGTCCAAGTTCTTATCGAGGGACCGGGACATGTCCCCATGCACAAAATCCAGGAGAATGTAAGCAAACAAAAAAGAGTATGCCATTCTGCTCCATTCTATACACTCGGGCCATTGACTACTGATATTGCTCCTGCCTATGATCATATCACTTCTGCAATAGGAGCTGCGATTATAGGAAGTCTTGGAACCGCGATGATTTGCTATGTAACCCCCAAAGAACACCTTTCACTCCCCACTCTTGCAGACGTCAGAGAAGGAGTAATCGCTTATAAGATCGCAGCTCATGCCGCTGATTTAGCAAAAGGATTCCCCGGAGCCAACATCCGCGACAATGCCCTCAGCAAAGCCCGCTACGAATTCCGTTGGAAAGATCAATTCAATCTTTCACTCGACCCTGAACGTGCAAAAGAATACTATCTTGAATCACGACGGAACGCTCCGGACGCCAATGACCGATTCTGCACGATGTGCGGTCCAAATTTCTGTGCGATGAGAATTTCTCAAGATATAACTGAAACTTGTGAGAATGAATGACACACCTATGAGTTCTCCCACTCTTAAGGTGAAAAAAAGTGATCCGACACCGGAAGCACCTTTTGGTCATGGTTTTGCCGACATAATTGACCGATATGACTGGGATGCTACTCTGGAATTCATTGAAAATGCATCGGATTCCGACGTGAATGCAGTGTTGACAAAGGCACGCAGAAATGTTAAACCATTGACACCCGATGATTTTGCAATATTGCTCTCGAAAGCAGCTTCCAAAAGAATAGAAGAAATGGCGCTGCTGAGCCGTCATTTCACACGCGAACGTTTCGGGAAAACCATTTCAATGTATATTCCGATGTATGTCTCAAACGCATGCACCAATAAATGTGTGTATTGCGGCTTTAATCATGACAATCCTTTCCTACGCACCACTCTCACCATGGATCAAGTGGAAGCGGAATGCAAGGCGATTAAAGAGTTGGGGCCATTTGAGAATCTCCTGATAGTATCCGGAGAATACCCATCCCTTACAGGAGTTGAATATCTTGAAAAGGTACTGAAGGTATGCCGCCCATATTTTCATAATCTGACAATCGAAGTGCAACCGATGCGCTCCGCTGACTATGAACGCTTAACCCATAGCGGGTTAAATGGTGTGGTCTGTTTTCAAGAGACCTATCATAGAGATGCATACAAAAAATATCATCCGAGAGGCATGAAAAGCCATTTTGACTGGCGGTTAAACGGTTTCGACCGTATGGGTGAAGCCGGAGTCCATAAGATCGGGATGGGTGCATTGCTGGGGTTAGAAGATTGGCGTGGAGATGCGGTAATGTTGGCACGACACCTCCGTTATTTGCAAAAACATTATTGGAGATCGAGATTTTCAGTGAATTTTCCGAGATTATGTCCATCTGAAAGTGGTTTTCAGCCTACTTCCATAATCTCAGATAAGGATCTCGCCCAACTTACATTTGCATTCCGGATTTTCGACCATGATGTTGATATTTCATATTCAACTCGCGAGACACCATATTTCCGCGACAATATCATGTCACTCGGGGTAACATCGATGAGTGCCGGCAGTCAGACTGAACCAGGTGGGTATCACTCCACTCCTGAAGCTCTGGAACAATTTGAAACGACCGACTCCAGATCTCCTGAGGAAGTCTCAGAAGCGATACGTAAAAACGGTTTGGATCCCGTCTGGAAAGATTGGGATGCGATTTTTGATTAAGACCTCATTACTAAAATAACCAAAACCAAGCACCCTTACTTAACCAATTCGGTAGAATTTCGGGAGATTAAACATTTTAGGGATATAATCAATAAGGGGGAATGAAGGAAATGCTTCAGTCTTGAAAAATTTTGACAACTCATCTTTCAAAAATTTTCAGACAAATCACCCAACCAAATAGGGATTATAAATGTTTAAAAGATGTAGCCATGATCAGGTTACATCTTTTTCTTTTTCAGGAAAAAGCGAGCAATTAAATTCTATTTATTACTCTTAAAAAGCAAAATTATGAAATTCACACAACCGAAACTTCCGTACGCTCCGGACGCATTGAATCCGGTTATCTCCCCTACAACCATTGACTTTCACTATGGCAAACATGAAAAAGCCTATATTGACAATCTCAATTCTCTTATTAAAGGAACAGAATATGAGGATATGCCTCTTGAGGAGATTATAGTTAAGAGCGAGGGGAAGTTATTTAATAATGCCTCGCAGGCGTGGAATCATATTTTCTATTTCTTCCAATTTTCTCCCGTTGGTCAGAAGGAACCGACCGGAGAGTTGCGCAAACAGATAGAAAAACAATTCGGGTCCTTCGATGAATTTAAAAAACAGATGTCTGAGGCAGGTGCCACACTGTTCGGTTCGGGATGGGTATGGCTCAGTGCTGATTCAGAAGGTAAACTGATCATCTCGCAGGGTAAAGACGCTGAAAACCCTATGCGAAGTGGACTTAAACCAATCCTTGTCATTGACGTCTGGGAACATGCTTATTATCTTGATTATCAGAATCGCCGCGCGGAATATCTTGACAGAATCTGGGATATTATCGACTGGGAAATAATTGAGATCAGATACCTCTGATTCTAAGCTTCTAAGCAATTGATCTGAATTATTTGGATTTATGTGACGGACTTTAAGGTTTCAGATAATTGAAATCAGGAGTAACCGGATGGAATTTAGCGAGTCAGAATTAATGATATTTCATTCAGGATTTGACAATTTTGACATCTTTTAATTCCACTGATATTTGATGATTCTCAAAAAAATCGAAAATAAATTTAACTTAAATTCAATAATTTAACAAAAATATTAATAAAAAAACGTGTTATCAGCGATACATTTAGCACGCTATTTGTTAATATTATGTAGCATGACTCAAGGTCGAACGATAATCAGACAAAACATTCGATATGTTCACCTTGATGATTACAATAAAACCCGGCAACATGCCGGACATAATGATTGAAATTAAAAACAATTAAAAAAATATATTATCATGGGAAAAATAATTGGTATTGACTTGGGTACAACCAATTCATGTGTATCAGTTCTTGAAGGTAAGGATCCGGTAGTGATCCCCAATAATGAAGGTAGAAATACAACACCATCAGTCGTAGCATTTGTAGATGGTGGTGAACGTAAAGTCGGAGATCCGGCAAAACGTCAGGCTATTACAAATCCGACCCGTACAATCTATTCTATCAAGAGATTCATGGGTGAGAAATGCGATCAGGTGCAAGACGAAATCAAACGTGTGCCTTATAAAGTAGTTTGTCAGAACGACATGCCGAAAGTTGATATAGACGGTCGTGACTATACCCCACAGGAGATTTCAGCAATGATTCTTCAGAAAATGAAAAAGACTGCTGAAGATTATCTCGGACAGGAAGTCACAGAAGCCGTTATTACCGTTCCTGCTTACTTCGATGATTCTCAACGTCAGGCTACTAAGGAAGCCGGCGAAATTGCAGGTCTTAAAGTAAAACGTATCGTTAACGAACCTACGGCTGCCGCCTTGGCATACGGTCTTGACAAATCAGAAAAAGAGCAGAAGATAGCAGTGTTCGACCTCGGTGGCGGTACATTCGATATCTCAATTCTTGAACTTGGTGACGGTGTGTTTGAAGTTAAATCTACCAATGGTGATACTCACCTTGGCGGTGATGACTTCGACCATGTAATCATCGACTGGCTTGCTGATGAATTTAAGAAAGATGAGGGTGTAGATCTTCGTCAGGATCCTATGGCAATGCAGCGTTTGAAAGAAGCTGCCGAAAAGGCCAAGATTGAACTTTCAAGCTCTACTACAACTGAAATCAATCTTCCTTATATCACTGCAACCGCCAGCGGTCCTAAGCACCTTGTAAAGACATTGAGCCGTGCTAAATTTGAGGCACTTTCAGAGAAACTTATCGATGCTGTAAAAGAACCATGTGTCAAGGCTCTCAGCGATGCAGGTCTGACAGCAGCCCAGATTGACGAGGTAATTCTCGTTGGTGGATCTACACGTATCCCTGCCATTCAGAATAAGGTTAAAGAGATATTCGGTAAAGAACCCAACAAGGGAGTTAACCCTGATGAAGTTGTGGCAATCGGTGCAGCAATCCAAGGTGGTGTCCTCAGCGGTGATGTGAAAGACGTTCTTCTTCTTGATGTCGTTCCATTGTCAATCGGTATTGAGACCCTTGGTGGAGTGATGACCAAATTGATCGAAGCCAATACCACAATTCCGGTTCGTAAGAGTGAAACATTCTCTACTGCTCAGGATAATCAGCCTGAAGTAACTGTAAGAGTACTCCAAGGTGAACGTCCTATGGCAGCTGATGATAAACTCCTAGGTGAATTCAACCTTTCAGGCATTGCTCCTGCACCACGTGGAGTTCCTCAGATTGAGGTGACATTTGAGGTTGACGCAAACGGTATACTTAACGTAACCGCTAAGGATAAAGCAACTGGTAAGGAACAATCGATCCGTATCGAAGCTTCAAGCGGTCTTTCAGATTCTGAAATTGAACGCATGCGTCAGGAAGCGAAAGCAAATGAAGAGGCTGATAAGAAGGCTAAGGAAAGAGTTGATAAACTCAACCGTGCAGACTCAGTGATCTTCCAGACTGAAAAACAACTTAAGGAACTTGGAGATAAGATTCCGGCAGACAAGAAAGCCGCTATTGAATCTGCTCTTGAGAACCTGAAGGAAGTTCATAAGAAACAACTTGTGGAAGATATTGATTCAGCAGAAAAAGCAGTTACTGATGCAATGCAGGCAGCCGCCCAAGACATCTATGCCGCACAGCAGGGTGCACAGGCAAGTGCTTCCGCACAGCAATCAGCTCAACCCCACCCCGAAGACAAAGAAAAAGACATCACCGATGTTGACTTCGAGGAAGTGAAATAAAAGATTAATTGAAACTTAACGATAACAACCCGGTTCATTATTGCAAGACGATGAATCGGGTTGTTTAATTAAAAATATAGATATAATTATGATCAGATTAAATTGTTTTCTGGAAATTTCAGATAGTTCATTAAAACAGAAGGCTGTGGAGACTGCCATAGAATTGGTGGAATTCTCACTCCACGATAAAGGATGCATAAGTTATGAAGCTTTCGGGAGTCTGACTTCCGATAATCACATCGAGATAGTCGAGACTTGGGAAGACGAAGCAAGCCTAAAGGATCATTCCGAGTCTGACCACTTCCGTAGACTAGTCCCAAGGCTCGAAGAATGTGGCACGCTCACCCTTGAAAAATTTGAATTCTAATCATAAGGATCAGTTGCCGAATTTCAGGGTATACAACAACTCGATAGAAACACAGAGACTGTCTGACCTTCAAAGTTAGACAGTCTCTGAATTCACATATTATAGGTTGTCATTCCTGGCTTCGCTGACTATCTTTTCAAGTAGTTGAGAAACATCAAGATCAGTCACTGTCGGGTTCAGTTTCTTAATAGACTGCTTGAATATGGGGGTTATGATATTGGTTCGTTTGTCATATTCTGGAATATCATCTAAATAAGTATATCCAAGTCGGCACAAATGTAATGCAGCCGGAACTTGAACGCGAGTGTTCTCGTTAAAGTTATTTCCCTTCATTATTCCCCTATTTTATTAAAGTTTCAGCACCATTGCATTAGAGCCCGTCTCATATAATTTGAGAATCCCTGGGGTGGATTTGGGCGAGTGATTTTCTCAAGTCAAGAAGCCAAAAATCACTCCAATCAAGCGACCCCAGAGGGTCTCAAATTTTTATGAGACGGGCTCTAAGAGTATATCAATCCGGATAATGTTGCACGTGCTGTTTTTGGCGACTGGAACGACCGGGAGGCGGTACTTAAAGAGGCAAATTATTGTAACGAATGGCGCGAGCCTTTTTCGGATAAAATACAAAGGAATATTATCTCATTTTCGGATAAAATCCAATGGAAACATTAATTTCACTGAACGATACATTAAAAGTACGTTAAAAAAATCAACTGTAATATCCTCTTATAATTCTTAGCTATTTGAAGCCCCATATCTGTACCACCTAAAGTAACTCATTAATAATCAAATATGATTAGATTGGATAAATTTAGGGATTGTATGAACAAAACATATTTTAAGATGGTTTAATAATTATTAAACATTAACTTAATTTATCAATTTATGAAAAAATTTCTCGCTGAAGGGTTAGGAACTATGTTCCTCGTGTTGATGGCATGCGGAAGTGCAGTTCTTGCAGGTCCGAAGATTGGTGTTCTTGGAATCGGACTCTGTTTCGGACTCGTATTGGTATGTCTGTGTTACTGCATCGGAAATATTTCCGGATGTCACGTAAATCCGGCAGTTTCTTTTGCAATGTGGACAGCCGGTAAGCTTTCTACAAAAGATTTTTGCGGATATGTAATCAGTCAGCTTATCGGAGCGGCAATTGGAGCAGGTTTCCTTTATTGGTTTGTCAATATGGCGGGTGGTTTCGATTTCGGAGGAATCACCGGTGACAACAATCTTGCAACTAACGTTCTTCAGCCCGGTGCAACAACAGGGATGGCACTATTTATGGAAATCCTTTTCACCTTCTTCTTTGTACTCGTGATTTTCGGTGCAACAGATGAGAAACTTGGATTTGGGAAGTTTGCAGGCCTTGCTATCGGTCTTGCTTTAGGATTAGTTAATATCGTTGGTATTCCGGTTGATAACTGTTCAGTGAATCCGGCACGCAGTTTCGGGCCTGCACTTTGGTCACCCACTGCGTGGGGTGATTTCTGGATCATGGTAGTCGGTCCATTGGTTGGAGCTCTTATCGCAGCTCTCTGCTGGAAAGGTGTTTTGGCAGCTCGCGAAAAATAAGTTAAAGATACAAATAAGTGATATGAAGATTGGAAGAGATATGTGGTCTCTTCCAGTCTTTTTATATATCTTGCCTGCATTATAATGACATGAAACAAAAATATAGAGAAATTTATTTATATTCGGAACCTTATTTGTCTGATGAGCAAACTCTTCTGAAAGGAATATTGTAAATTTTGTCGGAACGGTTATTTTTGGTAATTTTGTGAGGAATTAATCAGAAAGTTATCCGAATGGAATTCAAGATAGAGGCAACTGCTCCGATGACCGGTGCTCGTGCCGGAGAAATAACGACAGATCACGGTAAGATACCCACTCCCATATTTATGCCTGTCGGTACTGTAGGGTCTGTGAAGGCAGTGCATCAACGTGAATTGCGTGATGATATTGATGCAAAGATAATCCTCGGCAATACCTACCATCTATATCTACGCCCCGGACTGGAGATATTACGTAAGTCAGGCGGACTCCATAAATTCAATGGATGGGAGCGTCCTATCCTTACCGATTCAGGTGGTTTTCAGGTTTTCTCTCTTTCAGCCAACCGGAAGCTGAAGGAAGAGGGTGCGTATTTCCGCAGTCATATTGACGGAAGTAAACATCTTTTTACTCCTGAGGGTGTGGTAGATATTGAAAGAGTAATCGGTGCTGATATCATGATGGCTCTTGATGAATGTCCTCCCGGCACTTCTGATTATGACTATGCAAAAAAATCATTGGGACTTACCCAACGCTGGCTTGAGCGTGGATGGAAAAGATATAAGGAGACCGAAGGACTATATGGCTACAGCCAGGCTTATTTCCCCATCGTGCAGGGGTGTGTCTATCCCGACCTGAGAAGAGAAGCAGCCAAGCATGTAGCTGATTTGGGAGCTGATGGGAATGCCATCGGAGGATTGGCCGTTGGAGAGCCGACTGAAAAGATGTATGAGATGATAGAGGTTGTCAACGAGATTCTTCCGGAAGATAAACCGCGTTATCTTATGGGTGTCGGGACTCCTGCAAATATCCTTGAAGCCATTGATAGAGGTGTCGATATGATGGATTGCGTGATGCCGACACGCAATGGACGCAACGGAATGCTCTTCACACGCAATGGCATAATGAATATGCGCAACAAAAAATGGGCTGATGACTTTTCTCCGGTTGATGAGGGTGGTCCGACATGGGTGGATGAAGCCTATTCCAAGGCTTATCTTCGTCATCTTTTCGTGAGCAATGAGTTCCTCGCCATGCAGATAGCTTCAATCCATAATTTAGGATTTTATTTATGGCTTGTCGGAGAATCACGCAAACATATTATAGCCGGCGATTTTGCAACATGGAAAGCAGACATGATCGTTAATGTGACACGCCGTCTGTAATTCTATTTCGATATTATTATAATCCAACCCACTGAAGATAATGAGTATAAAAAGCATCTCAGCTCTTATCATCGACAAAGTCGGTTTAAGTAAGATTTTTCGTTTTTCTCATAAGACGAAAAAGTCCGGGGGTGCGATACTCTCTGATGAATCGGAGATATCTTTTCCCGGGAGTGAGTCGGATTATAATGAAATTGCGAATTGCAGACAAGAACATCATATCAATTCTTCCGGCGAAGCCGAGATCTTATCTGAGGTTGATAATGATCTTGGGGAAAATAATGAAGAAAAGTCCGAACAGGAAGTTATAGGATTGTCAAACGGTGTTGAAATTGAGTCGGAGTCTGAAAACAGAGATGAGATTGTCATTGAAAACATTTCGCAAGAAACCACTGAGAATATAAATGAGTTGCCGCATAATAAAGATAAAAAGTGGTATGAATATTTCAAATTGAAAATTCTTGACATTTATATTCTTAAAAAATTTCTTGGCACATACGTCATGGTGACGCTTCTGATGCTGCTTGTCATCACGATGTTTGACGTAACTGAAAAGCTGGATGCTTTTCTTTCTGCCCCGATCAGTGAAACC
The DNA here is from genome assembly GCA_964521885.1 of uncultured Sangeribacter sp. Lineage (GTDB taxonomy): Bacteria > Bacteroidota > Bacteroidia > Bacteroidales > Muribaculaceae > Lepagella. Next base: position 60,134 of record CAZFUF010000004.1, read on the forward strand.
CTGTTTGATTATTTCGGTTCATTTCTACCTTATTTTATCAATCAGCTCTCCCCTCTTTTCATATTTATCTCGGTAATCTTTTTTACCTCCAAGATGGCGGGCAACTCCGAGATAATCGCGATTATGGCAAGTGGCGTCAGTTTCAAGCGCTTGCTTTGGCCCTATATGATAGGAGCCACTATCCTCGCCGGCCTGACCTTCTCGCTCAGCAATTACATCATTCCTCCCACAAATGTAAAGCGTATAGCGTATCAGAATAAATATGTAAAGAATAAGCAGGTCAGCAATGAATCTAATATCCAGTTGATGGCCCAACCGGGAGTTGTAGCTTTCATCGGTCGATTTGAAATGGCAACCAAAATGGGATTCCGGTTCTCTCTTGACAAGTTTGAAGGGAATACTCTCGTCTCCCGAATGACCGCGGAAAGTGTCAGATATGACACTACTTCCAACTACAAATGGATTGCATACAACTATCTGATACGCGATTTCGATGGGATGAAGGAGACTGTGAGGAGAGGTTCAAAACTCGACACGATCATACCGATCGAGCCGAAAGACTTTATGATCTCTTCCAACGACCAGGAGATGCTCACTACTCCTCAGCTCACCACGTATATTGAGCGTCAAAAGATGCGGGGTGTCGCGAATATCAAGAAGTTTGAGATTGAGAAAGAGAAACGTATCGCCGCCACATTTGCCGCTTTCATTCTGACGCTTATCGGTATGTCGCTAAGTTCAAAAAAGGTAAAAGGTGGAATGGGATTGAATATCGGCATCGGACTTGTTCTGAGTTTCAGCTATATACTTTTCTCAACCGTTACCAGTTCTTTCGCCATTTCCGGACTGACTACTCCATTCATCGCGATGGAGATCCCTAATGTAGTCTATCTGATAATAGGAATCCTTCTCTTTATCAAAGCTTCCAGACGATAGTATTATCTTTCCCTCATTTATATACGGTTATATCCGGGACAAATTACCATCTCCGTCTGAAATAAATTGACATGAAAGTATTATTTGACAACACAATTTTTTCTTTTCAGGTTTTCGGCGGAATTTCTCACTATTTCGTTCAGCTCCTCAATCACCTCCCTAAGGAGATAGAGAGCAAATTGGCGGTGGTCGCAAGTGAAAATGAGTATTTACCATCATTGAATACCCCGATAAGCTATTTCAAATTGCGTCACTTCCCTGACCATAAAAAAATATACAACCTTATAAACTCATGTTACGAACGTTATCTGTTAAAGAAAGATAAGTATGAGCTGATGCATCCCACTGATTATTACGGTAGGAATATTTTAGGAATACACCGGATTCCATACGTAATAACGGTTCACGATCTTCAATTTATCCAGAGGGTAAGAAATGGTGAGTTATCAAAAGAGAAGGGCCGCCAAATTCGGGAGGTCATAGAAAATGCCTCGAGGATAATAGCAATCAGTAAGACGACAAAGGATAATCTGATTTCGTCCATGGAGATTAATCCCGATAAAGTTGATATCGTATATCACGGGTTCTCACCTTTCACTTACATTCCCGACAGACCTAAATGGCTACCCGAACGTTATATCTTATTTGTGGGGAATCGTGGAGATTATAAAAATTTCAACACCTTCTTTCAAGCTTTTGAAAAACTTGCGGAAAAAGAAATAAATCTGAAGTTGGTCTGCACCGGTAAAAAATTTTCTACCGAAGAGAAGGAGATGATTGCACGTTCGGGTTTAACCGGAAGGGTTATTCAGAAAATGGTAACTCAAGCAGAGATGCCGGCTCTATATAAATATGCCGTGTGTTTTGTTTTCCCCTCGAAGATGGAAGGATTTGGGATGCCTATTCTTGAAGCATTCTCAGCCGGATGTCCGATAGCTATGAGCGATATGAGTTGTCTACCGGAAATTGGTGGATCAGGAGGAGTGTATTTCAATCCGGAGGATCCGGAGGAAATGACTGAAGTTATTTCACGGCTTATTGAAGATAAGAATTTCAGGGATGAATCGGTTGCTTACGGATACAATCGTCTCAAGGATTTCTCATGGGCACGCTGCGGAAAGGAAACCGCGGATGTTTATCATAAAGCATTAAACGGAATATGAAGAAGAAATTTAGTATAATCACGGTGTGCCGTAACGTCAGTGGAGATCTGGTCAGAACATCTGAAAGTGTGTTGAATCAGACATATGATGACTTTGAATATATCGTCGTAGACGGAGCGTCTACCGACGCCACACCCGATATTCTTCAAAGGTTGAAAAAGCAGAACGTTATTATCGTTTCCGAACCGGATAAAGGTATCTATGATGCAATGAACAAAGGGGTCGGGTTATCCTCCGGAGAGTGGATTATCTTTATGAATGCCGGTGATACTTTTTATTCCGATTCTGTGCTTGAAGAGATAAGCAAATATATCGATTCATATACTTCAGAAGTGGATGTGATATACGGAGATGTGGCAAAACTTGACAAAGACGGGAAGTTATATATCAAGAAAGCCGAGCGTCCTCACAATAGCCACAGAATGTATTTCTGCCATCAATGCGTGTTCACAAAGCGTTCTGAATTAATTGAGCACCCTTTTGACATCAACCATCCTCTCTCTGCGGATTTCAAATTCTTCAAACTGTTATTTAAGGAATCCAAACAATTCAAATATATTCCGGTACCAATAGCCCTTTTTGACACAAATGGAGTCTCCAACAGACGCAGATCGGCTGGATTACGCGATAATATAAAAGTAATTAAGGAAGTTGACGGATATATCAAGGGTCTTCCTAAGCTCCTTAGAATCTACCCCTCCTATCTTTCCGCAAAAGTTAGGAAAAAGTAAAATGTTGAATTAAAGTATGATTGAACGGGATGATAATTTCTGGAATTTTGTTTTAGATGCACTTAAAACCAACATTCCTGTAAGCAGTATTGCTCTAAGCAAACCAGACATACCCGGTTTTCAAGATGCATTAGTTCAGATTCAGGCAAGAAGAAAAACCGCAACAAAACTACCCTCCTTTCTATCGTATGACAGATTTTATTTCCCCACTCTGATAAGTGCCGAGCAATCGACGAATGAAATGGTGGCGGATTATCACGCTTCTCTCCTCAGCCCCGGGGAAAAGTTATTGGATATGACCGCAGGACTCGGCATCGATTCATTAACGTTTGCAAAACACGGACTGAATGTGTCTTCCGTAGAAATGGATGGGAATAAGGTGGAAGCACTCGATCATAATGCCTCCGTTTTAGGAGTAAGGATTCAGGCCATTCAAGGAGACAGTGTTGAATTACTCAGATCCGGTTCTCAGAAATTTGACTGGATCTATGTGGATCCTGCGAGAAGAGATGGTTGCAACAGGCGTACGTATGCCTTCAGAGACTGCACTCCGGATCTCTGTGAATGTTTAGACATCATCTACCAGCATACCGGTAAACTTTTAGTCAAAGCTTCCCCGCTTCTTGATATAGAAAGTATTATAAAAGAGATTCCGGGGGTTGTTGACATTCATATCGTTTGCGTAAAAGGGGAATGTAAAGAGATTTTGATATATTGCACTCCGGACGGAAGACTGAGAAATATCTATGCAGTTGATATTAAGGATAGTCAATCGCACAATATATTTAAGCTTTCGGCATCTGATAGAGACTGTCACAATGCCCCGGAAGTTTCGGAAATAAATGTGGGCGATTTTATATATGAACCGAATGCCGCCATGATGAAGCTGAGATGTGACGGAGTAATATGTGATAGATTTCGTGAAATAAAACGGGTTTCAGCCAATACACATTTATTCATATCACCTGTTCTTTATCAAAATTTTCCGGGACGTGTTTTGCAAATCTCCGGTATTCCCGATAAAAAAGGAGTGAAGGAACTGAAGGGAAAACAATTTAATGTGTGCACAAGAAACTATCCCCTCTCTTCGCAAGAACTTGTGAGAAAATTAAAGATCAGGGACGGTGGAAGGGATTTTATATACGGATTCAGAGGATTGAAATCCAAGCCTATGATTCTTATAGCCTCACCTATCGAGAGTTACATTCCACATGAGTAAAGTAACTGAACAGAATTCACGGGAATCTGAATAAAATGTGATAATCCGCTGTCTCCATTATTGAATTTCTAAGAAAATACGACAATCAAAACAGATAAATATGAATAGAATAGAATCTGTAAAAAACGAGATAGAAAATTTAAGAGCACAAAAATATCAGTGCGCTGCTGCTACCGCCTTAGGGATTATTCGAGGTCTCGACATAGAGGATATTGATGAAAAAACCGTTATTGCAGCTACTGCCGGACTTTGCGGTGGAATCGGTCGCACACGTTCCGAAGGGACATGCGGAGCCGTGACAGGTGCTGTTGTTGCTCTTGGTTTAATCGATCAGGAGGAATCTTCCCGAGTGGTTGAGATGTCTAAGAAATTGGTTGAGAGATTTCAATCAGAGTTTGGGACTCTACAGTGCGGACGCCTGATTGCAGAGCATAAGAAGGCAAATTGCACCCAATGCTGCATCCGGAGCGGAATGATGGCGGCAGATTTACTGAATAAATAAGAATCTGGTATAGAATAATGTCAGTTATGAAATATGATTTTCTGATAGTCGGAGCCGGGCTTTTCGGAGCTACATTTGCTTATTGCGCGACAAAACGGGGAAAACGTTGTCTTGTTGTTGACAAACGTTCTCATCCCGGGGGCAATATATATTGTGAAGAGATTGAAGGAATCAATGTCCACAAATATGGTGCCCACATATTCCATACTTCCGACAAAGAAATCTGGGATTTCGTTAACTCTATTGTCCCTTTCAATCGCTATACCAACTCTCCGGTAGCTCAAGCTCCTGATGGAAAACTTTATAATCTCCCTTTCAACATGAATACCTTTTATCAGATGTGGGCAGTTAAAACACCTCAGGAAGCAGAAACCAAGCTTACGGAACAACGGCGCGATGCCTTGGATAAAATGAAAATTGAAGGTATTGCAGAACCGCGCAATCTCGAAGAGCAGGCTCTTATCCTAATCGGTAAGGATATCTACGAGCAGTTGATCAAAGGGTATACCGAGAAACAGTGGGGAAGGAAATGCACTGAGCTTCCCCCTTTTATCATCCGCCGTCTGCCGGTACGCTTATCATTTGACAATAACTACTTTAACGATAAATTTCAAGGAATACCCATTGGAGGCTACAACAAGCTGATCGATGGATTGCTCAATGGCATTGACATAATGCTTGATTCCGATTTCTTTGCGGACAGGAAATATTGGGAGCTTATGGCTGAAAAAATAGTTTTCTCCGGAAAGATTGACGAGTATTATGATTATCGGTTCGGGAAACTCGAATATCGATCTGTGCGTTTTGAGAATGAAATTCTGGATACCCCAAATATGCAAGGGAATGCCGTGGTTAATTATACGGCTGCTGATGTGCCTTTCACGCGTATAATCGAGCACAAGCACTTCGAGATGTTCGGCAGTGAAGTCTATGAGAATCCAAAGACTGTCATCTCACGTGAATACTCTGCTGAATGGTTTGAGGGGATTGAGCCTTTCTATCCGGTGAACGATGTCAAAAACCAAGCTATCTATGAGAAGTATAAAGAACTCGCTGATCAGGAAAATAACATCATTTTCGGAGGACGGCTCGGAGAATACAGATATTATGATATGGCTCCTGTAATGCGTGAAGCCATTAAGAAATTTAATAACTTATTATAATTGCAGGATGTTTACTTGGGAAGATGTATATTACCCCGGACAGATTTTTAAAGCCAGATATGATGCGAGTGTAAAACCATCTCTTGATAATTGTGAGACTCTGAAAGAGAAAGGGTGTCATCGTTTGGGATTGAAATCAGGTACCAATCGTTCCATAAATCTTGTCCATTTACTCAGCTCACTTTCCCTACGCATCGGGAAAAAGAGAATGCCATACGGTAAAGTTGTGGTGATCCAATACCCTTCACAATACAGAATAGAACAAATCTTTAACACTGCTAAGGGAAGAGGTAATAAAATTGTGTTGTTAGCTCATGATATCGATGAACTGAGAAACACCACTAACAATGCTCCCGGGAATATGTTAGGGCGTGCAGACATAGTCATCGTGCACACCCCTCGTATGAAAGAGTGGATGCAGCTGCATTATCCTGATGTGAAGTGTGAGATTCTTGGTTTATTTGATTATAGAGGTGATCAGAAATTGAAATCTCCGGAAGAGAATGCAGAGAAGGATGAACGAAGACGAGAAATTATTTTTGCCGGCAACCTTAATAAGGCCGCGTTTATAAAAGAAATATCCGGTCTGCCGGAGAATATCAATTATCTTATTTATGGACCTAATCCACCTGAAGGAGGGATGCTTCCCAAAGGTGTAGTGTATAAAGGGACTGTTACTCCCGATCAATTACCCTACGAAATATCATCGGCAGATTTCGGGTTAGTATGGGATGGTTCTTCGGCGGATTCCTGTAAAGGTGATTATGGTAATTATCTTAGATATAATATACCGTATAAAGCATCCTCCTATATTGCATCCGGACTTCCACTGATCCTGTGGGATCAGATGGGTTTGGCAGACTTCGTTGTCAAAGAAGGGATCGGGATAACCGTAGGGAGTCTCAATGAGATCCCCGCACGACTCAGCCAAATGTCCGATACAGAATATCAAGAGATGAAGGAGAGGGTACTCGCAATGAAAGAAAGAGTAAGCAACGGTGAATTCTTCACCTCAGCCATACAGAAAGCATTAGATACTTTGAATGAGGAATAAACGAATCCCTGGCTAATAATACCACGTGTACGGACATCGTCAGAGACTATAACATGTGCTTGAGGATTCTGCGCATACGGACATCGTCAGAGACTATAACATGTGCTTGAGGATTCTGCGCATACGGACATCGTCAGAGACTATAACATGTGCGTGAGGATACTGCGCGTAAGGACATCGTCGGAGACGATGAATATGTAAATCCCCAGTTAAGAAAAATGCCCCTTAATCGGGGCATTTTGCGTGCTGGCGGTGGACGTCTATTTTATTATTACCCCTTCCTACAAATCGGCATAGCCGATTTGTAGGAAGGGGGGTGTTTGGGGTTTGCAGGATCCCCAGCACGCTACGATGACTGCCGTCATCGCAGCTTAACTGGGGTTTCTCATGTTCATCGTCTCCGACGATGTAACACATAATCTGACACATATACTCCACATATACTCAGCATATCCTCAGTATAAACTCTCAGTATACACTTAGACATATACTCTGCATATACTTCAGCATACACTCAGACAATCTGATATAGCCAGTCACAAAAATCTGAGTGTACACTCTCCGTATACACTCAGACATACACTCAGCATACACTCAGACAATCTGATATAGCCAATCACAAAAATCTGAGTGTATACTCTCCGTATACACTCAGACAATCGGATATACTGTCAGATGATCTGAAATACTATCTGACATCTCATAGAATGTACGACCGAATATAGCAATCCTATCGTGGATCAAACACACTCCGAGGAGGTGGATTACTGAGGTCGGATGGGGATGGGTTAGTATTTATAGACTACTGTTGTTACGCTGTAGGGTTCTACAAATACATCATCACCTACTTTGAAACGTCTTTGTTCAAGTTTCTTGCTCAATGATGTTGTATAAGTGTAGACAGCTTTCGGTTTACGCTCATCGGAAAGGTTGGCTTTTAGACTCACACCTTTATCTTTGTCGTAGTTAGTGTATACACATACAAGTGTGTTGCCATCCGGACTTTTCCAACCGGTACCGAAAAATTGCTCTGTATCCTTGTTGTCAAGTTTGATACGCTTGTATCCCGGACGGATGAACAAACTATAATTACCGAGAACCCAGAGGTTATAAGTATCGATCATAGTTCCTTCAGTAGCGAAGTTATCGCTATATTGACCATCCACAGGAGTTGTTTTAATCAGCATGAAACGGTTTTTCTGATCATAGCGTTCCACACTCATCGCAGTCCAGAAACTCCAGGAAGATGCATTGGCGATTGTGAAGTCATTATGCATGACATTCGACATATACATCGCCAGATCAAACTCGGTTGCCGTATCATAGTTTTTGATCAAATCCGGGGCACGGTCAAGAAGACACCATTCCGTCTGCCAAACCTTTACACCTCTTTGATCAGCCTTATTCTTAAGATCCTTACGGACACTGCGCATATTATCCCAGTTGAAGTGAGTCCAATAGCTATGTCCTGCAACTGCTTTCTCGATGTGATCAAGGTTACCTACATAATTGGCTGACGTACTGTTGAAGAAAGCATCGATCTGACCTGAGCGGTTATTAGAGTCACCTTGATAAAGGTGGTCATAACTTCCTGCCTCAGGAATAAGGATCTTGACGTTAAGGTCTGCAACACCGAGGGCACGATCGATCTCACGCGCGAGTTTGGCAATTTCATCATTTCTCCAGCCTGAACCTTCCTGATCCTTGCCACCCCAGTTGTTCTGAGGTTCATTGACAGGTGAGATATGAGTGATCGGATATCCTTGTGCTTTGAAATGTTTTGCAACTTCCACCATATAATTGGCAAAGTCTGCATAATGTTCATCTTTCAAGTTGGCTTTACCACCCTGATTTGAGTATCCAAAGCCATTCTTGGTCCACTGAACGAGAGGAGTGTTGCTGAAGAAAACAATACTTTCAATACCATAATTCTTGGCTTTTTCCATAAAATATCGCTGACCGGCACACTTGTTCCAATCATAGACATTTCCAGTGAGATAAGCCTCGGCACGATTATTCTTAGCAATCTGACCGGCATCTCCCTGTTCAGCGGTACCACCACCGAGGTTCACACGCCACATTGAAAGTCCGATACCCTGCGGAACACCGTTAACTATATCTTGTGAGAAAAGGAGTCGTGCGATATCTGAGCGACATATACCCCAATACTGTCCGATTTGGTTAGGCAGCCAGCAGTCTGAGGCTCCGATTCCCTCCATCTCCTGATATTCAACGGTGGGATCGATACTTACATTTTCATCTACGAGAGCAAAAGTAGGGGTAGGAGAAACGACATCATCATCGTCAACCACCGGATCTGTAGTGCCGGCACCGGGATTGGTTCCGGGTGTTACAGGTTTTTTTGTCGAGATTCCCGGTTCATCACTACATGCCACCATGGCAAGCAGCAGAGCTCCGGCACATAAATACTTAAATAATTTCATAAACAATAAATCTGATTAGTTCTTAGAAATTTGGATTTTGCACAATAGCACCATTGCTATGGCTGATTTCATATTGTGGGATAGGATAAAGCAAATCACGATCCGGGTTAAAGCGGCTACCCTTTGAGCTGGATTGGGTCTGATTGTATTTCTCATACATATCGGCATTCGGGCCAAGATTGTATTGCACAAACGAACCGTTTTCACCCATGATATTACACATCATCTTCTTTCCATTGGTGTCAGTCCAACGACGGATGTCATACAGACGGCACTGCTCGAATGCCAACTCGAGACGGCGCTCTTTACGAATGGCCTGACGCAATGCGTCACCTGAAGACTCAACATTAGCGAGACCAACGCGATTACGCACCTTATTCAATGCCCATCTTGCCTGCTCATCATAATTAGCGCCACATTCATTGCATGCTTCGGCATACATAAGAAGGACGTCGGCATAGCGTAGGATACGATGGTTCAAAGGAATTTTTGCCTTGTCATACACTTCAGGACGAAGATCGAGAGGAACAAAATATTTACGCATGATACGAGCTGATTTGTGCTGGCTCGGGTCAATGATATAGGTAGAATTAAATTCAGCGTCAGTCCATCCGAATTCTTCTACAAAAGATTGATAAGTCGCATTGCTTGTGCCACCGGCGAAGACATCACCGTTGTTTCTTACAAACTGGCTGAACTGGTTTTCACCGGGGATTTCCGTGCAGCAGGTCTTGATTATAGTCCAACGCAGACGTTCGGTATCACCTTCGGCAAGATAGGCATTCTCAAGGTCAGAAGTGGGGGTTCCCCATGCCCAACCGTCGCCTACACCATTACGGCAGCCGGATATTACGGTAATGGAACTTCCAAGAGCGTAAAGGCCATCATACATTGTCTGGGTTTCAAATATAGACTCCTCATTATTATTGTGAGCAGCCGACCAGACATCTCCGAAGCTTGACATCAAACCATATTCCTCTTCATCTATAATTTTCTTAAGAGTAGTACGTGCCTCTTCAAATTTACCGTCATAAAGATAAGCTTTACCTAAAATACCGAGAGCGGCACCACGGGTTGCACGGCCCATATCGGCAGCAGAATACTCGCTCTTCTGAGGGAGAAGTTCAGCCACTGCTTCAAGTTCATCCTCGATAAACTTATAGCACTCTTCCTGAGAAGCGCGCCCTACTCCTTCTGTATTACCTGTATATTCGGTAATCAAAGGAACGCCTCCGAAGTTGCGTACTAAATCAAAATAGAAGAATGCACGCAAGAAACGCATCTCAGCAATTCTCTGTTGGAGAAGAGTCGGATCTATAGGAGCTTTAGAAGAACTCTGGATTCCAATATTACATGTTGTAATTCCCTGATAGCGGGCACCCCAGAAGTTTTGAAGAGCTCCGTTGCTGGGTGCCGTGGGATAAAAATATGTCACCTGCTCATATCCGTCCGACTGAGTTGTGTTACCATCCCAAAGGTCATCGGTTGTCATATCGGAAAGGAGCCACATATTATAGATCTGCCACCAGTCATCCTTAGCAATTTCAAAATAGCAACCAGCAGAATATGAATTTACTTCATCTTCTGAGGAGAAATATGTATCGAGGTTCTCTGTACCACGCACATCCTCGGTCAAAAAGTCGTTGCAGGAAGCAAATGATAAGGATGCCATCACTCCCGCAGCCATCAATATATATTTATTAATTCTTTTCATGATATTGGGAACACTTAGAATTTGAAATCAATACCGAAGAGATATGTCCTCGGAGTCGGATAATTTGCATAGTCGATACCTGTCTCAATCACATTGCCATCATAGAAGGGACGTTCAGGGTCCATACCCGTGTATTTCGTGATTGTAAATAGATTCTGACAAGAGAAGTAGAATCTGAGAGACATCCCCTTCAGAAGATGCTGCGGGAGAGTATAACCGAGAGTGAGGAGTTTGCAACGGAGATAAGTACCATCCTCTACATAGAAATCTGAAACTCTCTTATAGTTCTGGTTCAAATCGCTATAAGAAAGACGCGGGTACTCATTACTTGTTCCTTCACCATCCCAGCATTTTTTAAGCACACCGGCGATGAAGTTCGAGCCATCAGCACCTGAGTATCTCGTACGCTGCACGTTGAAGATATCATTTCCAAATGTGCCGTAGAAATTAGCGGTCAAATCAAAATTCTTATAATAGAATCCCATATTAAGACCGAGGGTAAGATCCGGATAAGGGTTACCGATAAATGTCTTATCCCCTTCGTCAAGTGTACCATCATGATTGCGATCCACAAAGATAATATCACCGGGGCGGGCATCGGGCTGAATCAGTTTTCCGTGTTCATCGGTATGATTGTAAACATCTTCCCAAGTCTGGAACAGTCCGGCAGTCTGGTATCCGTAGAAACGTGAAATCAATGCTTCGTCATCATTGCGGATTATAGAATCATCAAACGGTGATGAACTACCTGTAAGGATCGGACCGTCACCGGTAAACTTGATAGCTTTATTCTGAGTCATTGACATCTGCACACCGATATCATAACGGAAATCACCTGCCTGGTCACGCCAGTTGATTGCAAGTTCCCAACCACGGGCACGCATAGAACCGATATTCTGAGTCAATGCACCCATCCATGACGGAAGACCCATGATCAACTGACTTTGCTTAGCATAAAGCATGTCGCGTGAAGTCTTCTGGAAAAGATCGAATGTCACGTTCAAACGGCTGTTGAGGAAAGTTGCATCGATACCGAAGTCGATATCTTCAACAGTTTCCCATTTCAGATTCGGGTTACCGATCTGACCTACAATAGTAGCGGGATAACGATCCGGTGTGGAACCGAAGACATAATTCACACCATTATTAAGAGTTGACATATAGGCACCGTTGGCGATGGCCTGATTACCTACACGCCCCCAACCGAAGCGAACTTTCGCATTATCAAGCCAAGTGCGGGTATCTTCCATGAAAGCCTCGTTTGAGAGACGCCATGCCACTGAAACTGACGGGAAGAAAGCCCATTTATTCCCAGTCGGGAAACGTGAAGAACCATCGGCGCGGACTGAAGCAGTCAGATAGTAACGCTCATCAAAGTTATACATCACACGTCCGAGAGCTGAAGCAAGAGTGGTATAACTGGCACTACCGGCAGCATCTCTCTCACCTGTACCTGCACTCACCTCATGAAGAAGTTCACTTGATCCGGCAATATCCTGACGTGAACCGTTCAACCAATAGTCGGCATAACGTTCAGCAGTGAAACCGGCCATCACTGTCAGATTATGCTTGTCTGCGAAAGTATCCATGTAAGTCAACGTGTTTGTCCAAGACCAGTTCAAACCATCGCTGACGTTTCTATAAGCCTTATTGAGTTTATTTTGTTCAAGAGCATCGATATGGAAGCTATAGTCAAATCCGTCTGTGCGCTGATACCATGCATTGATACCGAACTGAGTGCGGAATACAAGCTGTTTGATCGGAGAAATCTGAATAAACGGATTCATCAGGAGCGCAAACTTTGTGGAATGAACATCCATACGGGCAAGACTTCCGGCAGGGTTCCATACCTGGTTATTGTATGAACGCTGATAGTTATTGAACGGGTTTGCAAGATCCCATTTATCCTCTTCCACAAACACCGGAGTGGTCGGGTCCATTGACATGGCGGATCCAAAAAGGTTAGGAGTATCATCCCAGCGTTCCATGTTGGGAGCGATATCAAGACCGACTTTCAACCAGTTGGTAAAATTATACTCGGTATTCAAGCGAACATTAAGCTTATCCCAGTAACCGTAATCGAATTGAGAATGATTGTTAAAGTAGCCGACGCTGAAGCTATAGATGAACTTGTCGTTACCACCTCTCACGCCTACTGAATAGTTCTGGATAAGGGCAGTGTTATTTACGACAGTATCCCACCAGTCAGTGCCATCGAAGTCCGAATAATCATAGTAAGGAGAGTTCCATGCCGGCATGCGGTCATCATTTGTATATCTCTTGTAGAATGCAAGCTCATACTCATGAGCACCGGCAATTTTCGGTTTATTGATATGTTGCCAACCCACAGATGCTGAAACATCCACAGAGGTTTTACCTGCCTTACCTTTCTTAGTGGTAATGATGACGACACCATTAGAAGCACGGGTACCGTAAATTGCGGAAGCGGAAGCATCCTTCAGCACCTCCATTGACTCGATATCGTTATTGTTGATAAAGTTGATATTGTTGGTATTCAAAGGCACACCGTCGACTACATAAAGAGGAGAAGAACCGTTGACAGAGGTAACACCACGGATAATTACCTTAGGAGTATTACCCGGGCCACCACCGGAAGCCACCTGCACACCGCTGACCTTACCCTGGAGAGCATCCATGGCATTACCAACCGTCACCTCAGTGATCTCATCACCTTTGACAGTTGAAATAGAGCTTGTGAGGTCGCTTCTTTTCACAGTACCGTATCCTACTACGACATACTCATCGAGCATTGTCGAATTTTCTTTCATAACTACGTCAATAGTTGAACGTCCGTTGACTTTCACATCCTGTTTTTCATACCCTACGTATGAATAAGAGATGGTGGCATTTGATGGCACATTGCGCAAAATATAATTACCATCAATATCCGTGGCGGCACCAATTGTAGTGCCTTGCACCATGACAGTGACGCCGATCATCGGCTCTCCGTCGGTGGCTGAAGTCACCAGTCCGGAGACTGTCAGATTCTGTGCGTATGAGGAGACTCCGCATAGAAGCACAGCAAATATTAATAAAAGACTTTTTTTCATGATTAGTTTTCGTGGGTTATATTCTTTCTGATTCCAAGATCCCGTCTTGAACAGATCGCTTTAACATTTTTACTGTGGAAATTCAAACGATCGATTAGACAAAATGACGGGGTTTAGAATCTCCGGGAGTGATAATCATATAAATCCCACTCCCGGAATCTATTAGCTGTTTCTATTATTCTGCGGGCACAAGTTTAGCTCTTTCAAGGTGTGCATCAAATACCAGACGATATTTACCACCTTTCTTAACCAGAGCATTACACCAGTTGTCGGGCACGTATTTCTTACGATAATCTTCAGATGCACCCCATTTGGACTTATCGAAACCGGGGATGTCACCATACTTCCAAGCGAAATAATCATCATTGCCTTCATAATGGCTGGTAGATTCGAGATATGTGCCGTAATACATAAATTTCTCAGGATCGACATTGTTATCGCAACGCCAGGTTGTCCAGTTCCACCATGTCTTGGGGTGCCAGTTATGGAGGGCAAAATTCATTGTCTCTCCAGCGATCAGTTCCCAACCATCCAAAGTAAACAGGTGCTTATTATTCTTATCTTGCTCCATGCGCATTACGATGGATTTGTCATGATCAGCATCGCCATCGTCGGGGAAACCGAAGAAGGGACCGAAGAACCATTCATTCCACCAGATGTCACCGTTGTCAGGACCACCCCAGGTATTGAGGTCATCACTTCCGTAATTAAGATGCATCACCGGGTCGATGGCTTCTGCAGGGCTATAAGTCGAAGTGGAATAATCACCGGTCTTGGTGTTGAACTTGATAAGGTAGTAAACATTAGCCTGATCAAGTTTGAGTCTTCCGACTGATTCGGGATCATCACCGAAGACACTCGGATTTGATGAATCCGGAGCGAAACAGATAGGTGTGAAGTCAGTCTTCTGAGGGATGAAGCAAATCTCAGTGCCTGCATTCTGATTATAGTAGCGGGCCTCATATTCAAACGGACCGACATGATCGATAAGCATCGGCACACCGAAAAGGTCGCTGTTGAGCTCATCAGGAGTAGCGACATCGGCGAGATACATCTTCTCGAAATCGGGAAGTTCGGAAACCTTTACCTTGGACTCTACAGTAGTGGAACGAACCTCATCATTCTGAGCAGCCTTATCGTAAGCACAGATGACCACTTTATATTCAGCTTCGCTTGAGGGAAGGAGAAGCTTGTTGGCATACTCAATCTTATTTTTTCCTTCACCATCTATGCGGATCGGATATCCGGCAACACCGTCAACGTCAACCGTGATATAGTCTATCACCCTGTTATCCTGAACTGTGAATCTAAGATTAAAATAAGTTTTGTCCTTAATGAGCACTGTTATTTCCTGATCGGGAGAAGCGGTGAACTCAGGTGCTGAAAAGTCGGCATCAGTAGCTACTTTAAGCATCTTTGTCACGGTGCGGCCACCGATATCGGTTACTTTAAGTTCCACCTCAAAATGATCACCTTGCGGTTCACCTTTCACAGGTATTTCATAATCAAGGTCATACTCTTTAAGAGGTTCACCATAGATATCGATAATATCTATCACCTTTTTCACTCCAAGTTCAGGACAGGTGAGAGAAATAGTCGAAATGCCGTCATTATCAATGATTTTACCGGCAACCTTAAATTTGGCACCTACCTCCGTATGCACCAAATCAGAGACTAATTCCAACTCCGGAGAAGCTCCGTCAACGTCCTTCCAGTCATCATTATTACATGATGGAAGAATGGCAACAGATGCCACCGAAATCAGACATAAGCCCAATAACGAATTAAATTTCATAAGTAAATTAAGGTTAATTAAGTATTATGATTGTTTATTAAATTTTAAGATTATCAGGTTAACGCATTTATGAAGAATATACCGACTTTATGATCCGCAATGAATTAGCAAAGTAGTGTTTTTCAACCGAAAGTTAGAACTTGTTTCATAAAAGGAACGGACTAAATAAGCGGATATAAAATAGATTATTATTCAGGATGCCATATTTTTTGCAAAAATAATCAAATTATATGAAATTTCTTAATTTTAAATCAAAAATATTTGAAAATTATGTTAATGTGGATTGAATTGGGTGATCAAGATGATTATAGATTCGGTGGATTAGCTTTTGTCTGCTCCTAAGTATATCCAAAGTGGCGCATGGAAAGAGAATTAACATTATTTATGTAGTCAGTTCGATAAAAATTTTTATATTTGCAGTTTAATATATAGAATCTTATTATCAGGTCCTTTTTTAATGAAAAAGCATACTGCAAATAGATAGTTGTATCATATATTTTTTTTAATTTTTTAAACTAACACTTATGTCAAACAAACATTTTAGCAAACTTCTGAAGAGCTTTGCAATCTTTGCTTTGACGTGGACGTTCTTACCGTCGGATGCAATAGCTGCAGATGTTGGCAAGGCGTATGCCGTTCTCGCGTTCGACGAGAATGAGCCTCGCAAGCTAAATCACATTGTCAGCTTTGACTATCTGGGGAGCGAGGACGCGTCATATCAGACCGTGGTGCCTTTCAGCACCACCTCTACCGCCGGAGCATATTCTGCCGATGCATATTATATTGCAACGTCGGTCGTCAGCGGCAATGTTGAAGTGCCTGCTCACTTAGTCAAGGTAGATCTTGAAGCCTCAACGACAAACGTCATAGGAGCATTAAGGAATTTTTCCTCTCTTATCAACGACATGACCTTCGATCATTCATCGCAGACAATGTATATGATTTCCGTAATCAACGATTCGGAGTCAGCATTGTTTACTGTAGATCTCACTACCGCCACTACAAAAAAAGTGGCAGGTCTCGGAAGGAAGTTTTTTACACTTGCCTGTTCCAATGACGGTCAGCTTTACGGCATGAGTTTTTACGGAGACTTTTGCAAAATCGATAAGAAAACCGG
Source organism: uncultured Sangeribacter sp. (assembly GCA_964521885.1). Classification (GTDB taxonomy): domain Bacteria; phylum Bacteroidota; class Bacteroidia; order Bacteroidales; family Muribaculaceae; genus Lepagella. The sequence goes on from CAZFUF010000004.1 coordinate 77,043, forward strand.
AGAAGTCACCGAGATCAAAAAGACAGGTTATTATCCCGAGGGATTTCAAACAATGACATTTGACCCGTCTTCCGGAAAGATTTATTGGGCAGCTCAGGTTCGCAAATTCAATTCGAGCGGAACCGTGCAGGTGGATTATTCACTACTTGTGGAGATAGATCCTGCCACCGGGGAGACAATCGAGCGTAAATCATTGGACGACGCTCAGCTTGCAGGGCTATATATCCCCGGATTTGTGACAGCTTCCACAGCTCCGGCAGCAGTGAAGAATCTCAATTTGGTGCCCGGGGTATCCGGTGCCAATACAGCTGTATTAAGCTGGGTGAATCCGGATAAAACTTACGGAGGAGATTTGCTGAAATCTATATCGGGCGTTAAAATCCTGAGAGATAATGAAGAGATTGCCACATTATCGGGTTGTACCCCGGGCGCATCTCAGACATATACCGATAATCTTCCCGCTTCAAATGTCGGTGCATACCACACATACCGTGTGTTTGCAGTGCGCAACCAGGAAAACGGTATGCCGGTGGAGGTATCAGCATATATCGGAAAGGATGTTCCTGCTGCAGTAACGAATATCAAGGTAACTAAGTTATCCCCCTCCTCAGCAAAAGTGACATGGTCACCTTCCGTAGGTGGTGCCAACGGTGGTTGGACTGATTCTCAAATCACATATAGCGTGATCAGAAACCCCGGTAATGAAAAGATGGCAACCGGATTGACAGATACCGAGTGGATTCAGGAACCCGTAGGGATTTCCGCCGCCTATACATATTCCATAATTGCCACCAACTCTTGCGGATCATCTGAAGCGGTTGCTTCAGAAAGTATTGCTCTCGGTCCGAAATGGGGAATGCCCTTCAACAATGAGTTCACCGCAGACGAATTTGCCCAATGGAGTTTATACGACTCAAATAACGATTCCAATAAATGGAGCTGGTTTAACCTGTCTTGGGCAAAAGCCGACGGTGCTTATTTCATGGCATCGAACAATGCCGGAGATGATTGGCTTGTAAGCCGCGAAATGGAATTTGATTCCAACTCCACTTACAAATATAATATCAAGTATGTAGCAAACGGAACCCACACCGTTGACCTCGTCCTTCTCAAAGAAAATGATCCGTCGTCGGAAGCAATCCTTCTCTCCGCGCTCAACTTTGAGAAAGTATGGGAAGTAACAGATCTTACAGGCACCTTCCAGATTGAGGATGGTGGAGATTATTTCCTGGCATTACACGAGAAATCCCCCTCCGGGACTTCTTACTTGCTCATCGATGCCCTCGCGATAGAGAAACTCGCAGCCCACAATTTGCAGGCAACCCTTATCTCAGGCACAAGCACACCGATTATCGGACACTCATATAATTATACGGTGACCGTCACAAACCGCGGATCTGAAGACGCCTCAGGCTTCACTGTCAGTTTGCTTGACAACTCTGATAATGTGCTCGGTTCCGTTGTTTACACGGAGACGATCGCTCCCGGGGAATCGGCAATGATTCCTGTAAACATTACCATTTCAGAGGCTGCCGCATCTCTTAAATCATTGATCGCAAAAGTCGATTGGAGTGAAGATGAAATTACGGCGGATAATATCAGTGCACCTTTGGTAATCACCGTAATGCCGCTCGGAACCCCTGAAGAATTGCAACTTGGTATTAAGAAAGGGACATCCCTCTATCAACCGTTAAATCTCTATTCCGGGAAATATAGCGCAACACTTGACATTTATGGAGCAGGCGAAATAGGTATTTCCGCAGGTAGAATTACCGGACTCAGGTATGATTACAGCTCTACCTACAGTAGTCCGACCGGTGTCGGTCTTCAAATTTACATTGCCAACACAGATCGTACAAAAGCAAACACCGGCTGGATTCCGAAGTCTGAGATGACACTCGTATATGACGGTAAAGTCAATCTGGTGAAAGGTGTCGAGACACTTGCAATCGATTTTGATAACTCTTTTAATTATGACGGACGTAACCTTGCCATATTGGTAGTGACCAATCTTGATAAAGCAAGTGCCACCTATTATTCAGGTATCTATTTCCCATATTATGACAGTCCCCTTGCCGGAAACAAGGCATATTGCTATCCTAAAGGGAATACTGTTTCAGAACCCTTCAAATTCACTCAGGAAGGTGGAGAACGTTCCGGATCAAGTGTCGTGACATTAGTTGTTCAATCAGGAGGTGCCTGCATAAGTGGTAAAGTTACAGATACAGCCGGCAATCCATTTAAGGGAGCCGAGGTGACAGTAGAAGAAATAAATGCCACTTCAACGACAGATGCAACAGGTGCATTTAATTTTGACTTTATCCCCAATGGCACTTACACGGTAACTGCCAAGGCATTCGGTTATGAATTGGAACGTAAGGAAAATGTTGTAATAGACGATGATAATGCAGATCTATCATTCTCACTTGTCAAGATTCCCGTCTACAACATCAGAGGTAAAGTGATTGACGCAGTCGGAAACGCAATAGCCGGAGCGAATGTGAATGTAGATGGTTATACACAACTTTCAACACTAACATCTCAAGACGGAAGTTTCAGCTTCACCGATGTTGTAAGTCATGAAACCAAACTGACTGTTTCCAAGCCCTGGCATGTCACTGTTCAAGCCACCTCAGACCTTACTTCCGAATGGAATCTCGGAGATGTGAAGATGGGATATGCTCACTATTCACCCACGGTTCCTACGGTCGAAGAAAGTGATACCGATTTGTCGCTTGCATGGGAGGGACCGGACGAATTCTCCACTCTCCGTTATGATAACGGGCTTGCAGTAAGTCAATTCGGTCTTGAAGCCGGATTGGGAACAATTGTGGTGGGAAATGTTTACCGCACACCCATTGAGCTTCATAAAGTAAGCTGGATGACTACCTCGGAAGCGGGGCCGCACAATACGGTCAATCTTTATATCTATGATCTGGATGAAAAGGGGAACCCAACCGGGAATGTTCTATACAAAGAGCGTTCTATCTTCAACACGGATGAAGAATGGACAGTACATGAGCTGCCGGAACCCATATCTGCGCCTCACGGATGCATGATCGGTATCAACTATCCCGGGTTCCAGGCAATAGCCATTGACAACGCATCCATGGAATATCCTGCAAACGAAAGTATCGTTGCATACACTCTTGATTACAATGGTGAAGGTGATTTCTCGTACATAGGCGCGGATATTGTCGGCGGTAATCTTATGATCCGAGGTGAAGGGTATCTGTATCCTTCAGAGAACGATCCGATTGCAGTTGTCGGCAATGATAGAGGACCACTCCCCTCTTTCCAGGCATATCAGGTGATGCGTTCTGCAAACGGCACTGACTGGCAAACGATAGTCGAAAATACCAAGGATAAGCACTTCGTTGATTCAGAGTGGAACAGTCTCCCCTCCGGCAGTTACAGATACGCTGTGACGTCAATCTATCCTGACGGTACATTGTCTGCCAAGTCTCTGTCACGCTATATCCTCAAGAATATGGATGCTAACATCAAGGTGTCTGTATCGACCAATTCCCACTCAAAATCAGCAAAAGGTGCCAGTGTGATTTTAGCAGGTGAGAATGAGGATATTCAGGAAGCGACTGTGGGAGACGAGGGATATGTTGAATTCAAAAATGTATTCAAGCAGAACTATGATCTGAACCTGATTCTTCCGGGCTACGAACCGATAGAAACAAATCTTGCTGTTTCGGGTGAAGGTAAAAACTTCAATTATGAGTATGTGATGAAAGAGATTATCGCCACTCCTGTAAATATAGAATTCAAGGGTGACGAAAATCAAGGGTATGACGTGAGCTGGAATGAATCAGGAGAAGTTTTCGATGGATTTGAAAATCACGTTCCTTTCACAGTAGCTTCACCGGGAGAAATCGGGTGGCAATATATTGATGGCGACCGCTCACGCACATTTGCGGAATCTGACTTCAAGTTCCCGGGTATCACACAGCCGATGTCGATGATGGCATTCTTCCCGAAACTTACAGAGCCCTCGATATATGATGCACGCGAAGCTTCACATCCCCACAACGGGAATGCTGAATTGGCTTGTTTCGCAGGCTACTCCGGAAGCAATGACTGGTTCATTTCGCCACGCTTGAATTACCACTCAGACTTTACATTCTCTTTCTGGGCCCGCGGCTATTCACAGACTTATGGTGAGAAGATACGTATCGGATACTCCACTACTACTCCGGAACCTTCTTCTTTCAACTGGCTCACTGAAGTGATCGATGTGCCGAAGCAAATCTGGACCGAGTATTCATTTACGGTTCCTTCCAATGCACGTTATGTCACTATCAATGCTGTTTCTCCCGATGGATTTATACTCTTCATCGATGATGTTAAGATATCCTCAGGGAAAGGATTTAAAGCCAATACCGCAGTTTCGGGTCCGGAAGTCAAATATGAGATTCTACTCGACAATGAGGTGATTCTTACAACCGAGGAGACACAGATGCACATTGATCCGCTCGGTTCAAAAGATAGTAAATTAGGGTTGAGGGCATCTTACGCCTCCGGACTATCCGACATCGTTGATCTATTAGGTGGCGCAGGGATTGACGACGTGATAGTAGAGAATAAGATTGCTGTTTCACCTAATCCGGCAAACGACTACACAGTTGTCAATACTGAATTTAACAAAGCCACACTGTTCAGTCTCTCAGGTCAACTGATTGCAAGCTACAAGAATGTTGATCGGGTGATACATCTTGATAAAGTCCCGAAAGGACTGTATCTGCTCGTGATTGAAGCAGTGAGCGGTCAGAAAGCAACCGTAAAACTCCAAGTCAAATAACGACTGAATCCAACCGACAAAAATAGGGTGCCTTCCAAAAGACACCCTATTTTATTTTGCTTACAGATTTACGGTTTATTTCACTATTACCTTTTGGGTGACAGCGCCCGCTTTTACAGCGTAGACACCGCGTTCAACATTAAGCATGAGGAAATCAGTGCCTTTATCTCCGAAGATTCTTCGTCCGTCAATGGTATAGATATCGATATCTTTTCCGGCTGCATTGGAGATAATGATTACTCCATCGCCCCCGCGAACAGAAATATCGCTGTTTTCTACATCAGAGATTCCTGACTCAGAGATACCTGTAACTTTGTTTGATTCTTCAGATTCCCCTTTGTCATAAAGAGCTGTCACATGGAAAACATGACTCTTGTTATCTCCTAAATTGACTGAGAACCCGGTTTTCTCCACCGGAGTGTCATTTACTTTCGCATTGTCTTTATAGACATTGTATCCCAGCAGGTTAACATCGATGGCAGTCTCAGAAGCGGGAATGTAAGTCACGTCATCTATCATCAGGCAGAAACCACCGTAAGAATTGCATCTGATTGCGAAATATTTGGTTCCTTCAGGAAGTTCAGCTGAAAGAGTATTCCAGTTCTCAAACAGTATTCCGTTTGTGTTGGAATATACTTTTACGAAATCAGAGATATTATCACCTGTGGAAGAAGCATACACTTCAAGACTTTCCGGATATTGCATTCCAAGTCTCTTGACTGCGAATGTCACGGTCTGTGCGCACCCTGCGAGTTCGGGAGAAATAATCCAGTCATCATTAGGCATATCCTCGCCTGTGTTGTAATCCACACTGCAGAAAGCAGCCAGATACTGACTTCCGGAATTTGGAGCGAATGCATTAGGAGATCCATCATCGTAAGCTACTGAAAGACCTGCTTTGAGAGGATTGAAAACTATCCATGATTTAGGCTCATACATATTCGCGTAGTTTCCATACTGGATACCTACGGTTTCATATCCGTCTACGTCTATGCTCAACCAATCCCCAAGATCGTTTGTCAGGAAAGGTTGATATGATTCGAAATCATCCGTAACACTTTCCAATTCCACGCTTTCAGTGCCGGGTTCATTCCATGTAAGATGTGCCACATCACCCTTTACTGAAATTTCAAGACCGGTTGCCTTGGGAAGTTTCGGTTGTTTCACTTTAACAGTGACCACTTTCGAGGTATTGTTTGCCGTGTTCTGATCAGCCGCATATTCTACGATAGCTGAATAAGTCACCTCCGTGCCGAATGATGCATCGGGTAATTCTTCGAATGTAACCGTTCTGCTACCTTCAGGGAGAATAGTCTCTGCAACCGGGATGGTTTCAACCACGTCACCATTGCGGAGAAGTTTCACTTCAAATGCAGAAGACTCCTTACGTCCGATATTCTTTACCGTCACATTGACCAAAGCATGCTTCATATAGCTTAATCTTGCAGGCACGGAAAGATCAGAGATCGTCAGATCCTGATCGATATTATCGAAGAATCTGATATTATCAATATATATCTCCTTCCCTCCCTGACCGGTAGCCTTAAAGCCTACACAGATATATTTGCATACATCCTTATAGTCATTCAAGGGGATCTCGACCAAAGTCCAACCCTTAACATCCGAATAATTGCTGAAGTCAATAGTCTTAACGGATTCGAGCTCTTCCCCATTCTTGGAAATCATCACATCGATGATTCCGTTCGCACCGGGATTATTATAGAAATAGAAAGTGAGAGCGGGATTTGTGGTCTTCTTTACATTCATCTTTCCGGAATAGAGAAGTCCTTGATCACCGTCTGCCATAGGCACGAAGCTTATCATACCTCCATCATTATCCTGCACACCCTGAGTGAAGGGATTGAAACCACCCTGCACGAGTTTCCACTCACCGTTTCCTTCAAGAGACATTACACCCCATGGATCTGTCTGCAGAGACATTCCGGCAAAAGATTCCGCCATCGGAGGAGTATTCGGATCACCGAGAGCTACCATATTCGACATACCCCATTCACCTTGACCTCCATCATTAACGGCAGTTACGAAATAGGTGATGATGCGGCTGTCGCTATCTTTATCCCTGTCGGTGGTCATAGTGGACTTCAACTGACCCGCAAAAGTTTCAGTATCGCTTGAGCGAGCCACATAATATAACACTCCGGCTGGATCCACATATCCTCCGTGGACACCTTCGCTTACAGGATCCCAGGTTATCGTTACCACTCCGCTGCCATCGTTGAGAGCCTTGATACCGGACACTGCAACGGGGACATCAATACCAACCCATGCGAATGCCACAGCAGCCTCACTGTTGGTGTCTTTTGCTCTTGCAATAACGGTATAATAATTCTCACCTTGCAGAGGGGCGGAATCAGTGAACGAGAGTACACTTCCCGGAACGGGGTTTTCAAAAGTCTTTATAACTTCCATTCCATTGTAGACAGTTATACTTTGAAGCTCGGACAGAGTCTCTCCTGCAGCGGTACGGACCGGTGCTTTAAATGAGATTTCCGCACTGAGGGCACCGTTGGCACCGGGAATCACAGTCAGATCAGACACAGCCTCCGGAGCAAGCAAGTTCACACCCTCCTCGATATTGATATCATCAATGAAAAGCCAATTGTGATATTTAGGAGATATGCAGTGGAAACCAATGCGGTATAGCCCGTCAGACGGAACGGAGAATTCAGTCTGCTGAGGTTTTAAGGAAGAAGATTTCACTTCCGTCGGACTCATGATGATCCTGCCCATTGCAGCGGCTGTGTTTGAAGTACCGATTGCCACCTCGAAAGTTTCCGAATAAGTATCAGACATACTCCGGGCACCGAAATTGAGGATATAAGTACGGTCTGCGGACATATAGATTGGAGCGGTTATCAACCAGTCGTCACTCTTATCGCGCGCCTGAGCTGCCTGACACGCCGCTTCTTTAGTATCACTCTTATAGAACCATTCCTTACCATCGTCATTAACATCGATGGTGGTAAACATACTCCATGAATCGGCAGAGGAGAAATCCTCATTATAAGGCACTTGATAATGAGTACCGAAAATCAGATTGTTTGAATATGCTGAGCCACCCGTATTGGCGGAAGGATTGGATGTCACTTCATACCAATAAGTTGTAATCGGCACACCGGTATTATTGTCGATGACGGATGTGTTCGCTATATTTTCAGCAACAGTCTGTCTGTCAGGGAAACGGATCACAGTATAACGAAGGGTCGCCGGATTAAGATAACCTCCATGAGATGTAGATGTCGGTGCATCCCAACTTACGTTGATACTGGTGCCGTTTTTTTCTGCTTTAATATTAGAAGGTGCCAACGGAATATCGTCACCTACCCACATAGTTGTTTTGACCTTGGGACCGTCTCCCGCATTATTAGACGCACTGACGGCAATCTCATAAGAACCGGCACGCAATGCAGATACATTTGCAGAGACTCCGGCTCCGGCAGCTGCAGAACCTTTGGCTACACTTCTGCCGTTCATGGTTACTTCATAATTAAGACTGCCCGTCAGTGATTCTCCGGAATATGTGGTGGCAGGCATGGTGAAATTAACCTTACCTGAAAGACTCCCCCGCTCAAATTCACAAGAAAGATCAGTAGGCTTATACGGTGCATCATCTGCAAATGCATGATCCACAACATAAATTCCAAGCATCTGAAGATCACCCGGGATGTTGCATACCTTAGTGGCTTTACCTGTAGTCAGGTCAACGGTATAAAGAGCGGTGAGCATACTTTTTCCTGAAGCAACCCAATACATTATTCCCGTGCGGAAATCGAAACATGCCGATTGCATGTAGTATGGAGTAATACCGGTGCTTCCGATCCGAGTGGATTTACCTGTCTTGCGATCAATCTTGCAGAGATACCCTGTTTCATCCACGGCATATAGTTCACCTTCAGCATTGGAAGCGATAGTCCAGTAACATTTATCAAGTTGAGCTACTCCTACTCGATCACCATATTCATTGAGATATCCGAAATAGTATGAATACTCATCTGCAATCACATCATAATCTTCAAAGATACCGTAGATGATGTTGTCAGCAGGACAATAGGTCAGATCTGTGGCAATACTGTGTTCATCAATAGGATTATTATCCATGGCACTACGGTAAAGTTCTGTCCAATTATCCGTTTCGACTATACCGTAGTGAGCGTAAATATCATCACCGAATGCACTATAGTGCCATTCCACATAATAATATTTTCCGTCATAATAGGTACCTCCGCCATCCGCTGCCATTCTGTTGTCATCATCATGAAACAGAAGTGTCATTGATGGATTTGAAGATACATCAAAAGAATAGATACCGTTGGTGGCATTATTGGAAGGTGGGACATAACCGGCAATAGTGACACGCGAGGGGGCATTCTTAGGAGATAGTTTATCCGATGCCACCTGCATATTATTGCCGATAATACGGGTCAGTCCGTCGGGATTTCCGCCGGATTTAAACAGATGTGAATTCCTGGAAGAGGAATTTTTAATTTCAGTGCTGCTTCCGACGTGCGCGCGCATACTCTTTTGTTGAGCGGAAATGCTAACGGGAGAAAACAGTGCGAACGAGATCAACAGCAATGTCAAGGAAAGGTTGGATAATGATTTTCGCATATATTGAATAATTAAGAAAATGCCATAATGTCATTCAGTCGATCCGCAATTCCGCTATACGCAACATCTCAAATTGTCCTTAACCAATAAATAATGAATAGTTACAATTTAAAGACTCACGAAGTTGACGGGAATTGTAAGACCGGGAAAACAAAATAAATAAAAAAGTCTCTTCACGGAGACCCGCGAAGAGACTTTATTATTTATTCAGGGATTAGTTTAATACTGTCTTTTTACCATTGACGATATAGATACCACCCTTAGGATTCTTAACGCGGAGACCATTGAGGTCATAGATTTCAACTTCAATAAGATCATCTGCGTCGATACCTTCGATTGCAGTCACAACATCGGAGATTTCCATTGTGATAGGACCGTTGTTGCTTTCGAGATAAGCGCTGTAAGGAGCAATCATCTCACCTTCAGCTGCATTGTCAGCTGTGGCAATACCATTGAGAAGATTCTCATTAGGAATGTAGTGATTGTCAGCCTTAGGAATTGCAGTGTAAGTACCACGGAAACGAACGTTCATGTTACCGTCAGTAATTGTGCGGCTTTCCATTGCTTTGCCAACGATGTCGACAGCAGCATTCTCTTCATCTACGACTACGAGACAAGGAGTAGCAGCCTTGATGCGTGTCACAGCCTGGAACTTAACAGTGTTACCTTCAACAGAGAAGAGTTCGTAAACTTTGGCATTCTCACCGAAAATGTCGAGAATTTCCTCATTATCGAGGCTGAACGGCAATACGATAGCATTGTAACCTTCTTTAAGTTTAAGGTCGAATTCTACGTAAGCGGCATCCTTATCAACGGGAGCTGTTTCAGTGTTGACTTTCACCAAATCATAAACAGTGAGGTTCACATCGTCTGATTCAACAGCATCAACATCCTTCACAAGACCCTTCTTACCATCTGTGATTGCATAAGTATGATACTTGCGACCTGTCTGGATAACCTGAACGGCGTAAGCACCGTTTTCATCAGTTGCACCTCTATACTGTACGTTTTCACCATCGGTACTGATAAGAACGACGTCTGCATTCTCAACAGCTGCACCTGCATTATCAGTTACATTACCTGTTACAAAAGTAGGCTCAATTGCAAGACCGAGATACAATGTGGGGATATAGTAGCTTGTCTGGAATGACGCTGATTCCAAAGAACTCTTGACAGCTGTATTAGTACCATCTTTCTGACGATAGTAATTTTTCTGAGGATCTGTAGCGGAAGCACATGCAATCCAAACCTTACCTGTATCTTGCCAAGTTTTAGCCCAGAACATTGTATAGAGTACAAGAGTCTTACCTTCTTCGTAAACGATCGGTTCATCAAGAACGAATGAAAGCATATCCACTATCTCTGAGTCAGAACCAACTTTCGTGAATGAAACATTTGATTCAGGCTCACCCTCATCATTAACCAATACACCGTCCAGAAGCTTTGTAAATCCTGTCAGATCAAATTCACCGGCCCCTGTGGAGGAAGTAAATTCATCTACAAACTTATAAGCGATTGTACCAACGATTGGATCCGTTTCCGTATCACCGGTATAATAACCTTTGAATGCTATGGAAGCGATCTTATCACCACCGTTGAGACCAAGATATTCAGGAGTATATATTGAAACTTCCTCTCTCGAGTTGTAGTTACTCATCATAGCACTGCTATTTCTACTCTTGTTATCACCCACCTGAACTTCAGAAGATGCAATTTCCTTAGTGAATTCCACATCTTTTGAATCTGTGATAAGTTCATAACCGTCAGCAGCAGAAATCTTGGCATACATAGGATATGTACCTACGAGAGGTGCACGGAACGGAACAGTAACCTTTGAAGGATTGATAGTATAAGAATCATTAGTAGGAAGATCACTACCTTCTACAGTCTTGATTTCGTTACCATCCAAGTAAACAGATACCTTATAATCTTCACCGGAAACAGCTTCGGGACCGAAGTTATAAAGATTGATATCAACTGAACCGGCATTATTCTGCATCAGAGATACAGGGAAATTAGCTGCAGCTAATTCGAGGTCAAGACCTTCAGTAGCCATCGGAGAAAGACCCAAAAGATCATCGATGTAGGCAGCTTTAATTACGATACCTACATAATATTCACCGGCTACGGGGAATTTAGCCTTAAATTCCTTGAAAGAATTGTTGTCAAACTTAGTGGCTTCGTTTTCAGATTTAGATGAAAGAGACAATACAGGAGTGAGTTGACTACGTTTCTCAGTATCTTTAATCTTATCACGAGAATCTGCATAATAAACTTCGATAGAACCTTCAGTCCAGGAAGAGTATGCCTTAACTACGAATGCGAGTTCATCGTTAGCAGCAATGTTCATCTTAGGAGTAATCATGAATGAACCTGTTGTACCGTTAGTATAATATGCGCAATTGTAGTTGGTATAATCGTGACAGTAAGGATAAAGACCATAGAAGACAGCACCTTTTGGCCATACACCGTTAGAAGTTCCGTTATCAAAGTTTACATACCACTTGTTCGGATCTATGATTGAGCTGTTTACTTCAAATTGATGAGTTGCATCAGCGCCATCAGCGTCAACATAAGTAATGACGACATTACCGGTGTATTCACCTTCTTCAGTAGCAAGGGCTGTAATATTAACAGGTAATGATTCTTTACCGGCAACTACTGCTTCACTCTCGAAGTCAGATGAGAATCCTTCTGGACAAACAACAGATTTAACTGTCAGAGGAGCGAGACCATAGTTGTAAACCTTAAATTCCTTAGTAGTATTCGCGTTGATCTTACCGAAGTTGAGAGGACCGGCGAAGCTATCCGGCTTCCAGGAATCTGAAATAGATTTAGAACCTTCAACGAAGAGGAATTCCGGTTCGAATGTCACGATAATTTCCTTAACAGGAGTAGTGAAAGTAGCGCCACCATCGAATTCAAATTTCCAATATGTATTGAATTTGGTAGTTGATTCAACTTCAGGAGCAGCCTTAAGAGAGAATTTCTTGTTGGTAGTTCCTGATCTACCATTCAATTTATCAAGACTTGATTCAGGAATAGCATATTCTATGTTATCACCACCGTTCTGAGGTTCGAAAATCAATTTAACTGAATATGATTGCTGAGCCTCATCAGTACATGGGATGATATCTACTGAGAATGTTTCTTCAATACCTGAGCGCATTGATTCTTTCTGATCAACAGCCTTGATATAGAGATCATGGTCGACTGCCACCTGCTCAAGACCAACGATATCATCAAGTTTAGTACCGCCATAAAGGGCGAAACCAACATAATAATCACCAGCCTGGTCGAAAGTGATGGAGTATTTAGGCATAGGAGTAGCGTAGGAAATATCATCCTTTGTCATAGACATAAGGGGTTCTCCCCATTCTTCACGGTCTGTTGAGGTGTAGACTGCAAATGTGGCATTGCTGTCAGAATAGAGACGACCTACTGTAAAGCTGAGCTTATCGCCTGCATTGGCGTGAAGCTTAGGAGTGATGAACTTATTTTCAGCGTCGTTACAACCACTCAAAGAAAGACCTTTAAGCCATGTGTTATAACCGGCATCCATTGAAACGTATTGTTTGTCTGAAGATACGTTTCTTTCAGCGATACTACCATAGGGCCAGTAAACCTGAACACCCCTGTTCGGGTCATTGAAATCGGCAACGAAAGTATTTTCACCGATCACAGTACCTGACAAAGGAAGAGTATAAGTAGTCTCTTCATTATCGGTATTTACATACACGATTGTGAAATCACCGGAGTGGTCACCGGGAGCATCGGTCATCGTGATATTGAAATACTGCTTTTCATTGTAATTAAGAGTAAACTCACCTTCAGGAAGAGTCTTTCCTGCAGGAGCGCTGAGGGTGAACCCTTCAGGAACGTTTACACTCTTGACCACCATGGGTTTACCACCATCATTACGGAGCTCATAATTCTTAGTGACAGCCTCGGAAACGATACCGAAGACATCCGTATCACTCAAGCTGACAGTTTTCTTAGCATCAGCTGCGTTAAAAATAAACTTAACCTGATAGCTGATGATCTGAGATTGAGTCAGCTTATAGTATGATTGAGAACAGTCTTCACGAAGAAGAAGAGTGGTGTTATAGTTAAACTTATCGTAAGGAACATTGAAAGTAACTTCGAAGGGATCAGATGTTTCACCGACAGCGAGGTTCTGTGGAATATTCACAGGTTCGCCCAATACATTATTATTGGAATTGTTGACCAATGAGAGTGTAAAATCCTCATCACCTACTGTGAGATCAACGTCTCCGAGGTTCTCTACAGTAACATTTGTAAACTTAATGTCGACTGTATTGTCTTCCTTCTCAGCCCAGTAAAGAGTACCGGTTGTATCGTTAGGCGACAAGCTCTTTATCTTCAGGATCTTTTCAGGCACGATATCCGCATGTTCTGCAGAGAAGTCATCCATATAAAGATATTGACCCTTAATGCAGAGACGCATTTTGTCTGATTCCGGGATATTGAGGGTAACCTGAATCCAATCATCTCCAAAATCGCTTGAAGATTTGGAAACCTGAGTAGCACCGAGATCATTAGTAGAAGCGTTATACTTGTAAATATACAGACTTGCGCTTGATTTATTTACAGGTACTGCCTTTACCCAAAGTGAAACTTCACCCCAAACGACCGGAGTAATCAGAAAGTCAGAAACATAATCATAATTGATTTTCTGCTGATACACTTCGAGACATCCGGAATCATCACGGCCCTGATCGGAGTGATAGGAATAAGTGACCCATTGGACTCCCCCATAATACGATTCTTTAGAAGGAGCAACGTGACCCCAATTCGACGCGAGCTTAAACTCGTGGTCGTTCGTGTCAATTGTCGTATTAAAGTCGTACGTATACGGACTTACGTCCGCAGCATAACCCGGAAGGGTAAAGCCGAGAACTAACAACAATGACATGAAAACTGTAGAAAATTTTTTCATATCAGAAAATTATTAAAAGGTTATTATTATATTCGAAAACAGTATTATAATCGCATTAAAAGCTTGCAAATAGACATTCATCAGTCAGATCAGTCCATAAAAACCGTATGTTTCAGTGACATTATTTGCAACTAATTTCAGCAATTGGGCAACGAATAATTGCAAATATAGAAAATTTATCCAAACCAGCCAAAAAACTGACAACTATTTATTGAATTATTTTGATTTTTTGTGAAATTTATATATTAAACCGGATAAACATATCCACCCCTAACATTCATTAACATCCGCATAGATCCACTCTAATAAAACGAAAAGAATCCGAGTTCTCGAATAGAAAGAGCGGAATAAAAAAGAAAAAGCCCCGGAATAAAAAAGAAAAAGGATGAAAGAGCATTAAAAATTGCCTTTCATCCTAATTAAGAGTTTTCTTATATATCAAATCCCATAAGAAACATAAGACTCATAAGCCTCATCCAACCCATCCGATACAAAATATCTCTCTTATAGTGATTGATATTCGAGAGTGAGTTTATCATCACCATCGGTATACCCAACATTGATCGTACCCCCTATCTTCCCTTCTGCATTGAGATTAAGCATTAATTCAGCCAACTCATCTTCAAGATATTTCTGAATAGATCTCTTCAGCGGACGAGCACCGAAATTGCGGTCATAACCCTTCTCTGCGATAAAATTCTTGGCTTCTTCTGAAAGCTTGAGTGAATATCCAAGTTTCTCCACACGCTTATAGAAGTCCTTGAGTTCGATATCAATTATCTTAAAGATAGCATCTTTATCAAGGGAATCAAACATGATGATATCATCCACACGGTTAAGGAACTCAGGAGAGAACGCCTTATTAAGAGCCTTGGAGATGACTCCCTGTGCCTGCTCCTTCGACACATTACCCGTATTGAATCCTACTCCGGCACCGAAATCCTTGAGTTGACGCGAACCGATATTGGAGGTCATGATCAGGATAGTGTTCTTGAAATCAATTCTTCTGCCAAGCGAGTCAGTAAGTCTACCTTCATCCATCACTTGTAGCAAGAGATTGAATACATCGGGATGTGCCTTCTCAATTTCATCAAGAAGCACAACTGAATAGGGGTGTCTCCTTACTTTCTCAGTGAGCTGACCACCCTCCTCATATCCAACGTATCCCGGAGGAGCTCCGACAAGACGGGAGACGGTAAACTTCTCCATGAATTCACTCATATCCATTCTGATAAGAGCATCACTCGAATCAAAAAGGTATTCCGCAAGTTTCTTTGCGAGATGTGTCTTACCAATACCTGTCGGACCAAGGAACATAAAGGTTCCTATAGGTTTTTGCGGATCTTTCAGACCGATTCGGTTACGCTGGATAGCCTTGACAACTTTCCGGACAGCTTCATCCTGACCAATGACCGAACCTTTAAGAGTCTCACCCATCTTAACAAGACGGGTACCTTCCGCCTGTGCGATTCTCTGAGTAGGCACACCGGTCATCATGGCGACAACCTCGGCCACTTTCTCTTCATCCACAGTCTGACGGTCATTTTCAAGTCGTTTCTCCCAATCTGCCTTGACAGTGTCAAGTTTGGCACGCAATTCACTCTCCTTCACTTTTAGTGAAGCTGCTCTTTCAAACTCCTGAGCGGATGCAGCCGAGTATTTCTCCTGAGTAGTGGCATCGATTTCCTTTTCAAGCTGTTCGATCTCTTCAGGCACTTCCACATTCGTGATATGTACTCGCGAACCGGCTTCGTCAAGGGCATCAAGGGCTTTGTCAGGGAAATTACGATCACTCACATACCGTTCTGTGAGTTCCACGCAAGCCTTAAGCGCCTCATCTGTATAATTCACATTATGATGATTCTCATACTTCTCTTTTACCTGCTTGAGGATTTCCAGAGTTTCCTCAGGAGAGGTAGGCTCTACCATCACTTTCTGGAAACGGCGTTCAAGAGCACCGTCCTTTTCGATGTTCTGTCGATACTCATCAAGAGTCGTGGCACCGATACATTGTATCTCACCGCGTGCGAGAGCCGGCTTGAGCATATTTGCTGCGTCCATAGAACCGGGACTGCCACCTGCACCCACAATAGTATGAATTTCATCAATAAAGAGGATGATGTCGGGATTTTTCTTCAGTTCTTCAAGGATTGCTTTAACCCTCTCTTCAAACTGTCCACGGTATTTGGTGCCTGCGACCATACCTGCCATATCAAGACCGATGACGCGCTTATCAAAGAGGATACGTGATACCTTTCTCTGAACAATTCTCAGTGCAAGACCCTCGACGATTGCCGATTTACCGACACCGGGTTCACCGATAAGGACAGGATTATTTTTCTTTCTGCGCGAAAGGATCTGAGCGAGACGCTCAATCTCGTTATCACGACCGACAACAGGATCAAGTTTCCCCTCGAGAGCAGCGGCAGTCATATCATATCCGAACTTATCAAGAGCAGGAGTATCAGATGAATTACCCTGATTCTTGCGAGAAGAACCTGATCCCTTCTTCGAAGAGTCTTTAAAATCCTTCATGCCGTCATCATCAAGGTCATCGTCATCCTTAAACTCCGGTCCGGAGTTTTGAGGTGAATTCATATCGCCTGAAATTCCCTGGATTGCAATGTCGAAATTCAGATATTTCTCCTTTATATATTTCAAGAAAGAACTATCCATATCACGGCTATCATGAATAAGGGCCAGCAAAATGTGAATACCGGAAATAGCCGGAGCATGCATCTGACGAGCCTCGGTGGTGGCAAGCTGAAGATGGCGCACCGCAGCAGTGGATATTTTATACTGTTGCTCAAAAAGGGTCGTGGACTCAGCCGACACCGGATTATCACGGAGATGATCTTCGATTTCCGTTATCATCTGATCTGTGTCGACATTGAGCTGATTAAGTATCTTATACGCATAGCCCGACTGATTGCGCACAGATGCAAGCAAGAAATGCTCACTCTGAATCATATCGGAGTTAGTCCTGTGCGTTTCCTCAAGAGCCTTCTCAAGGATAGGTCGGAATTGTTTTGAAAAGTCATTTTTCATTTGCATATTCTTTTAAATCGTAATTAGCTGAAATAACAGACATCAAGTCAAATTTTTTCAAGACCCCGTCTCATAAATCAAGCTGTTGAAAAACCTGAATCAATGACTAACAAGAGATGGGATGCTTATTAGATCAGCTATTTAATAGTGTTGAGAAGCAACATGGACGAGTCGATTATGTAAACTCTCAAATATGTCAGCTCTCAAACTATATAACGCTTTTAACAAAGAATTGTGCAAATAATGTGCCAAAAAAGTCAGTATTGGCTTTTTTTAACCAAATTTAGAGATTTTACGGAGTGCCGGCTCATTAATTATTTTAATTCGCCTGCCGTCGACAGCTATCAGACGCTCTGACACAAATGCGGTCAGCGTGCGGATGGCATTCGAAGTAGTCATATTCGACAGATTGGCGAGGTCTTCCCTACTCATATATATCTTAAGAGTGGCGCCGTCATTTTCCAGACCATAATTTTCAGCAAGGAGTAATAGTGCTTCCGCTAATCTTCCCCTGATGTGTTTTTGAGTGAGATTGACAATTTTAGTATCCGATCCACCAAGGTTGATCGACAATTCATGGATAAAAAATATTGCCAATTCGATGTTGTGCCTTATCAGATCCTCCACAATACTCATCGGGATAACTCCCAAGGTGGATGTTTCAAAAGCGGCTGCCGAAGAGACATATTTCTCTCCGGCAAAATATGCGCGATAACCGAAATATTGCACCGGGCGATAGAGTCTCAATATCTGTACCCTATCTCCAATGCCGGCTTTATACATTTTAACTTTCCCCTTTATGAGACACCATAAATGTTCGGGAGTTTCATCTTCTGTATAAATTACCTCATTCTTCTTGAAGTGGCGAATAGTGAAATTATCGGTCACTATACGTTTTTCTTCAGGATTAAGCACATTCCACAGTTCCTGTAAATCCTGACTGATGATATGTTCAAGTGTACTCTTCTTTAACATAACCTCTTCCGGATGACAAAATCTATCAAATTGCCGAACGAATAATACCTCGTGTTGAATTATTAATAAAATCCACTATCTCAGTTCTATAAATAGAGTCCGGACACGTCTCAAGGCAGAGTTTCACGGCATTGGTGACATTGAGATCGCTCAGATAAATCACACGATATATATCATTTATCTGACGTATTTCCTCATCAGTGAATCCGTTGCGGTGGAGACCAATGGTATTCAGTCCTACGTATGAAATAGGCTCACGGGCGGCTTTCACGAAGGGAGGGATATCCTTATTCACAAGCGCACCCCCCTGAAGCATTATATTCTTGCCGAGATGGCAGAATTGATGCACCAGGCTACCGCCACCAATAACTGCAGCATCATCGATAACTACCTCACCGGCAATCTGACAGGCATTGGACATAATCACCCTGTTTCCTACGACGCAATCATGAGCGATGTGATTATAAGCCATGATAAGACAATTTTTGCCGACGACAGTCTTTCCTTTTGAGGCTGTCCCGCGATTTACCGTGACAAATTCACGAAGCACGGTTCCCTCACCTATATATACAAATGTTTCTTCACCACGGAACTTGAGATCCTGAGGGATAGCGGAAATAACCGCTCCCGAAAAAATCTTTACTCCGTCACCGATGCGGGCACCGGGATAGATAGTCACATTTCCATGAATCTCACAATTATCACCAATTTCCACATCCTCATAAATATTGGTGAAGTTACCTATATTGACGTTATTACCAATCTTTGCGTCAGGATGAACATAAAATATATTACTCATATTCGACACTGAATTTTCAATAGTGAAACCCGATTAGAATATCATGAACGATAGTCTGATTATTTATTTTTAATTATCTGCGCCATAAATTCAGCCTCACAGACAATTTTTTCTCCTACGAAAGCATACCCTTTGACAACAGCACACCCTCTTCTGATTTCTGTCATAAGAGAAACATGCATTACCAAAGTATTTCCCGGCACGACTTTCTGACGGAATTTCACATTGTCTATTTTCATGAAATATGTGGAATATCTTTCAGGTTCGTCAAGATAATTAAGCACCAGCACACCTGCAGCCTGAGCCATAGCCTCCACCTGAAGGACACCGGGCATGACGGGTTCCTGAGGGAAATGACCCTGGAAGAAAGGTTCATTGACGGTAACGTTCTTGACTGCAACGATATGTTTCTTATCGAGATCTATGATCTTATCGATCAACAGGAAAGGATAACGATGAGGAAGAAGTTTCTTGATATCGTTTACATCAAGCAGAGGAGTAGCGCCAGGGTTATAGACGGGGGCTTGGATCTCACTGTGTTTAAGTTCTTTGCGAATCATACGGGCGAACTTATTGTTAACCTTATGACCCGGGCGGATAGCTACTACCCTACCTTTAATCGGACGTCCGAGAAGAGCTATGTCTCCGATGACATCCATAAGTTTATGGCGAGCCGGCTCGTTATCCCATTTGAGGGGAGTCGGGTTAATATATCCGAGATTCCCGATGTTAAGATGCTCAACACCCATAAGATCACAAATATGATCGATTCTATCCTGCGGAACAGGTTGATCATAGATCACAATGGCATTTTCCAAATCTCCACCTTTAATGAGTCCATGCTGAAGCAGAGCTTCAATTTCACGGACAAACACAAAAGTCCTTGCCGGTGCGACTTCCTGTCTGAAATCAGAGAGTTCGTCGAGGACAGCGAATTGGTTGGGGAGGACTGAAGAATCATATTCCACCATTACCTCAACACTGAAACCTTCGTCAGGGTAAATAGTGAGAATACTTCCAGTCTCTTCATCGCGAAATTGTTTTTTCTCCTTAATTATATAGTAATCCTTATCAGCATCCTGTTCGGTGAGTCCGACACGTTCGATAGATTCAACGTAGATTATAGCACTTCCATCAAGAATAGGGAGCTCGGGACCATTGACCTCTATCAAGCAGTTGTCAACACCGGCTGCATAGAGAGCGGCCATCGCATGTTCGATGGTTGAGATACAGACATCATTTCGACCGATAACAGTGCCGCGTGTGGTCTCCACGACATTTTCAGCCACAGCATCAATGACGGGAGCATCCGGCAGATCTACTCTTTTGAATTTATATCCGAAACCTACTGGCGCAGGACAAAACTTTGCAGTAATGGGAAGTCCGGAGTGAAGACCTTTGCCGGAAACTTCAAATGATTCTGAAAGGGTCAGTTGATTCATAATATTATTGGAAATATTTTTTGCTAATTAAGGGTTATTCAGTGGTATAGAACTTATTATAGATATGTTGTTTAGATATGAGCCGGGGATCATTTATCCTTCAGCTTATCGTAGAGGGAACCTAAATTCTTTATATAGACGATATTCTTGGCAAATTGACGCGCATCAACCGCGGGATATCCCATCAGACGTTTATGATCGCCTATTGATGAAGGGATGCCGGATTGCGCACCAACCTGATTGAAATTACCGATGGTGATATGACCTGAAATTCCTGTCTGTCCGCCAAATTGGTTCCAATCTCCGATCTTTGAGCTACCGGCGAAACCGGCTTGCGCGGCTACGACATTATTCTTGCCGAGCACGACATTATGCGCTACCTGAATGAGATTATCCAATTTTGTGCCGGCTCCAATTACGGTAGAGCCGAATGTGGCCCGATCCACCGTGGTATTGGCCCCTATCTCCACATCATCTTCAAGTATCACATTTCCGGTCTGAGGTATCTTTTCATATCCCTCTTTCCTCGGAGCGAACCCGAATCCGTCAGCCCCAACCACGGCCCCCGAATGGATGATGCATCGTTTCCCAATGCTACATTCTTCATAGACGCGGACACCGGCACGAAGCACGGACTCCTCTCCTACTGTCACATCTCTGCCGACATAACACTGAGGGTATATCCTCACGCCTTTCCCCAATTTGACACCTGACGAGATATAAGCGAAGGCTCCGATATAAGCGTCTTCAGGCACTTCGACATCCGGCGCGATGAAACATGGCTGTTCGATTCCGACCGGAAGATTATTATCAGACTTGAAAGCCGTGAGCAGATCAGCCAACGCAGCGTATGGGTCAGCCACACGGATAAGGACAGGTTGTCCCTCCTGACGCTCCGGGAAATCGGAACGCACCAAGACGGCCGAAGCCTTGGTCTCACTGATAAAATGTTCGTATCTTGGGTTTGCTATAAAAGTCACATCACCGGGTTTTGCCTCTTCAATCTTGGCAAAACCGGTTATCATAATGTCTCCATCTCCATCGACGGTTGCGCCGACGAGAGTAGCAAGAACATTTGGTGTTATCTGCATTGTTTCTAAATTTTCTGCAAATATCGTTAATTTCCACGACATACGCTAATAAAAGAGAGAAAAAGTGTTTTTCAGCAGTTATCAGACCGGTATGAGTGAATAATATCGGAGCAGAAATACAAAATAAGTGGCTTGTAAATCTTTTTTTTGTGACCTTAATAAAAATTATTAAATTTGCAGATGATTTAGACCCCGGTTCAAAATTTATTCCGACATCACGGAGATATCTCTGTGCGTGCATCTTTAATGGAGCTGATAAAGAGATTCGGAATAATATACGGAGTCAAGGGATTTAAACACTATATCGCTAACTAATACTCAACATAAAACTCTAACTAAACAATCAAGACGATGAAAATTTCACACATTGAACACATCGGCATAGCAGTTCCCAATCTTGAGGAAGCTATCAAATATTATGAAAATGTATTGGGTCTGAAATGCTACAAGAAAGAGACAGTGGCAGACCAGAAAGTTACAACAGCTTTCATTCAGGTCGGAGACGTAAAGATCGAGCTTCTTGAACCGACAGATCCCGAAAGTACCATCGCAAAATTCATAGAAAAGAATAATGGTAAAGGTGGAATGCATCATCTCGCATTTGCAGTGGAAGATGGTGTTGCCAACGCACTTGCTGAAGCAGAAGAGAAAGGTATCCGCCTGATCGACAAAGCACCGCGCCGTGGGGCAGATGGTCTTGACATCGCTTTCCTTCACCCGAAATCAACAGAAGCAGTGCTCACTGAGCTTTGCGAACCCGGCAAATAAAAACCTGCCTGAAATAACAAAATAGACAACAAGCAAAAACTTATATAATAATGAGTAAACAGACAGAACATCTGCAGGAACTTCTTGACATGCGCGCTAAGGCACGTCTCGGAGGTGGAGAAAAAGCTATCGAGAAGCAGCATGCACGCGGCAAATATACCGCTCGCGAACGTATCGCCCAACTTCTTGACGAAGGAAGCTTCGAGGAACTTGATATGTTTGTGACCCATCGTTGCACAAACTTCGGACAAGATAAAAAGCACATCCTCGGTGATGGTGTCGTAACCGGTTTCGGTACAATCGAAGGTCGCCTTGTGTATGTATTCGCCCAGGATTTCACCGTATTCGGCGGTTCACTCTCTGAGACAATGGCTCAGAAGATCTGCAAAGTGATGGATCTCGCCATGAAGATGGGGGCTCCTGTGATCGGTCTTAACGATTCAGGTGGCGCCCGTATTCAGGAAGGTATCAATGCACTCGCAGGTTACTCAGAAATTTTCCAGAGAAATATCCTTGCATCAGGTGTGGTGCCTCAGATTTCTGCAATTCTCGGTCCATGCGCCGGTGGTGCTGTATATAGCCCTGCACTCACCGACTTCACAATCATGGCGAAGGGTATCTCCTACATGTTCCTCACAGGTCCGACAGTTGTAAAGACAGTGACCGGGGAAGATGTGACTCAGGAGCAGCTCGGCGGTGCAAGCGTTCACTCCACAAAGAGTGGTGTGACTCACTTTGCTACAGAGAACGGTGAAGAAGCACTTCAGGTTATCCGCAAGCTCATAAGCTACATTCCGCAGAATAATCTTGAAGAGACACCCCTCGTGGCTTGTGATGATCCTATCGATCGTCTTGAGGATGCCCTCAACGACATCATTCCCGACAGCCCGAAGCAGAGCTATGATATGTATGATGTAATCGGAGCAATTATCGATAACGGTGAATTCCTTGAAGTTCAGCGCGATTATGCAAAGAATATCATCATCGGTTTCGCACGCATGAACGGCCAGTCAGTGGGAGTTGTTGCCAATCAGCCTAAAGTGCTTGCCGGCGTTCTTGACTCCAACGCATCCCGCAAAGCAGCACGTTTCGTAAGATTCTGTGACGCATTCAATATTCCTTTGGTAACACTTGTTGACGTGCCGGGATTCCTACCGGGAACAGGTCAGGAATACAACGGTGTGATACTCCATGGTGCAAAACTTCTTTACGCGTACGGAGAAGCGACCGTGCCCAAGGTGACAGTTACACTCCGCAAGAGCTATGGCGGAAGCCACATCGTGATGAGCTGCAAGCAGCTTCGCGGAGATGTGAACTATGCATGGCCGTCAGCTGAGATTGCCGTGATGGGAGCTGAAGGTGCAGTCGGTGTTCTTTACGCTAAAGAAGCCAAGGAGCATGAAGACCCCAAGGCATTTATCAAAGAGAAAGAGGATGAATACCGCAAGCTCTTCGCCAACCCGTATAATGCAGCCAAGTATGGCTACATTGATGATGTCATCGAACCGCGTAACACCCGTTTCCGTATCATCCGTGCTCTTCAGATGCTTGCCACCAAGAAAGTATCCAATCCTCCGAAGAAACACGGAAACATTCCGTTGTAATTAAATTCTACCGAACGCTTAATAAAAATGTTAAAAACATCAATAAAGAAAGCGGCATTATGCTTTGTGTTGCTGACAGGGAGTTTCTCTCTGTCAGCTTCGCAGGGTATAGCACCTGAAGGACAGGATTCACCCTCAGGTCAGGAAGTGGAATATGTGCTCCCCGACGGACAGGAAGGGATTGCCACCACCGCCACTGACAGCGAAGAGGTGAATTATGTCGAAGAGAGTGAAATTGCCCGAAAGATGAAACAGGCTGAGAAAGCCCGTAACGCACAGGAGAATGACAGTTGGGGAGGTGCTATCACAATCATAGCGATGTGTATAGTGCTTTCTGCCCTTATCATTCTTAGCGTCCTCTTCTACTTCTTTGGAAAAATCTCATCAATGCTGTTGACAAAGAAGAAACAGAAGGCAACCGAGAAATTTAAAGATCATGCCGGAGCACCTGAGCCCGGCGACATAGCATCGGGAGAAGTGATTGCAGCCATCGCTATGGCATTGGCAGAGCATTTCGGAGAAGGTCATGATATGGAAGATACCATTCTGACTATCCGCAAACTTAGAAAGGCTTATTCTCCATGGAGCTCCAAGATCTATAACCTACGTAATGTGCCGGTGCATAAAGAGCATGTACCCCATAATGAGGCATTGACTAAATACAGAGGTCAATAATTACGGAAACACTACATTTACGAATACCTTAATCTTAATAACCGGTATTCTATAGGAAAATCATAAGAATAACTGTTTGTAATGACCATAAAGGGTCAGGAACACAATGAAACTTAAGGAATATAAATATAAAATCAACGGTATCAAATTCACCGTTGGAATAGGAGACGTCGAGGGGAACACCGTCCACGTTGAAGTCAACGGCACCCCATATAACGTCGAACTTGAGAAGACTCCGTCGACAAAAACAACAATACATCCTGTTGCAAAAGCACCTCAGGCGGCTCCACGCAAGGAGACCGGAGAGAAAGTAATAACAGCACCGGCACCGGTGACCGGAGCGGGCGCAGCAGTCAAAAGTCCTCTTCCCGGGACTATCATGAGCTTCAATGTCAAAGTTGGCGACACTGTGAAGACAGGCGACACTGTCTGTGTGCTCGAAGCTATGAAAATGGAAAACGACATACATACTCAAGTGGCAGGAACCGTAAAACAGATACTTGTCAATGTCGGTGACACTGTGCTTGAAGGTCGAGATATAATGATAATTGAATAATATTCAGCTGCAAAAATTCATAATATTATGCTATTAGCCGCTGACTACTCTTTCGGGCAATTCATGTCGGAAACGATGAAGACCTTTTGGGAATTCACCGGTTTCTACAATTGCGAATGGACTAATCTGGTAATGCTTGCCGTGGGATGTTTCTTCATCTATCTCGCGGTAAAGAAAAACTTCGAGCCGTTGCTTCTCGTACCCATCGGCTTCGGTATGCTGATCGGTAACATCCCCTTTCAACCGGGAATGGAAATCGGTATCTATGAGCCCGGCTCAGTCTTGAACATACTCTATAATGGTGTCGAAAAGGGTTGGTATCCCCCATTGGTATTCCTTGGTGTAGGAGCGATGACAGACTTCTCTGCTTTGCTCGCTAACCCGAAGCTGATGGTAATCGGAGCTTGCGCACAGTTCGGTATCTTCGGAGCTTATATGCTTGCCCTTCTTTTGGGATTCGGACCGCTTCAGGCAGGTTGTATCGCCATTATCGGTGGTGCAGACGGACCGACTGCAATCTTTACGACTTCCAAACTGGATCCATCTCTACTTGGAGCCGTGGCGGTATCAGCCTATTCCTACATGGCGCTCATACCACTGATACAGCCCCCGATCATGCGTCTTTTTACAACTAAAAAAGAACGTTTGATTAAGATGAAGCCTGCGCGTGTCGTGACTCAGAACGAGAAGATCCTCTTCCCTATCGTCGGTCTTATCCTCACTTGCTTCATCGTCCCCTCAGGACTTCCACTGCTCGGAATGCTTTTCCTCGGCAACTTGCTTCGTGAAAGCGGTGTGACTTCCCGTCTCGCCAAGACAGCAAGCAATGCAATGACCGATATCGTTACCATTCTGTTGGGTATGACTGTCGGAGCCTCCACGCAGGGTGATAAATTCATCACTGTTGACACGTTGATGATTTTCGGGCTTGGATTCCTCGCCTTCATCATTGCATCTTCAGCGGGTGTGCTTTCAGTAAAGCTATTCAATGTCTTCCTGAAACCCGGTAAAAAGATCAATCCCCTTATTGGAAATGCCGGAGTGTCTGCAGTGCCGATGGCGGCTCGTATATCCAACAATGTAGGGCTTGAATATGACCCGTCGAATTATCTGTTGATGCACGCCATGGGACCAAACGTAGCCGGAGTAATCGGATCTGCAGTTGCAGCCGGTGTGCTCTTAAGCTTCCTTGGATAAGCCGCCGCTGCTCCGTATGATCTCTTAATTTTTACCGCGGATTGTTTTTTAAACTGCGGATTGTAAAGATTTAATATAGAAATCAGCATTTAAAGATTGAAAGATGTATGCAAGAGCGCACTGATAATCTTAAATAAGGTCCAAACCATAAGACCCCGATTCAGAAAAAAGTGGGGATCTAAATATTTTAATTTTAGAGTTCGATTCCTTTAAATCAAATTGTTAAGGAATCGAATTCTAATTTTTTTGAAAAAAAATTAAAAAAAATCATTTCCGACTAATCTTTTTGCCTATGTTATTTGTATTAATATTGAGGTATTCTCGATTATCAGGCGAATTAATTACCCAAACCCTTCGCAGGCTTTGGTGCATTTTAGCTTTGGGGTTAATCACATAGTCCGCTATGCTCAATCTCTCAAAAGCAAATAATCACTCAAACCGGCAACCCAGGGCTCTCAAATTTTTATGAGACGGGCTTTAAGCATTTTCAAAAAGAGAAGGGGATGAATAAGCTTTTTGGGAATGACTCAAAAACTGACTTCACCTGTTATTCCAACATTAATAAAAATTATAATCCAGTTTCGGTAAAGATCAGAATATTTTGAATAATTCCCAAGTATGGACTGTGTGCAGTCTGATTTATTACTGAACGGAAAGAAAAGCCCTTTAGCAGAGAGGTATAGCAATGATTACAGATGCAGTAATTAAAGAAATATATAAAAAGTTCAAAAAGCCGCCCAAGCATGAGGAAGAACTCAATCTTGACTACTTCATTGAACTTCTTTCGAACCACCATAAAATTAAGGTGGTGGATGATGGTATCAAGGAGATAGTGATTGAGGATCTCGACATGTATAATCCCTTCCGCCGATTTTTGGTGCGCAACCTAAATGCGGTGCTTGAATTTGATAAGAATATAGCATTTGTATTTCCTAATCATATATTGTTTTTAAGTCGTGACTCTGAAGACTGCAACGTGCATATCAAGCCTGAAGATAAAGGCTCACTCTTTTCAAGAATATTCGGAGGTTAGCCTGACAGCGGGAAGAATAGATCACTTATTATATAAAAAAGGGGGTATCGGATCCTAATTTCATCGGTAAGAAAAATTTTTTGTTAAAATATCGTGAAAAACTCCGATAAATGAATTATATTCGCGTTGGTTTTTGAAATAACGTATTTACTTCGTATTTAGGTTCAGCAGCATCAAACGGAAGTAAGTAAGAGACAGGAAGAATTAAACGAAAATAGTAATTAAAATATAATTCACTCACAGACATGGTTTACAGATTCAAACTGGTAAGTGACGAAGTAAGCAATTTCTCACGAGAAATCGAAGTGGACAGCGAGTCTACATTTCTTCAGCTCAGGAATGCGATTCTTGACAGTGTAGACTATAGCAAAGGAGATATAGATTCATTCTTTATATGTGATGATGATTGGACCCGAAAGAATGAAATAACACAGGAAGACATGGGGAGCAGCAGCGACCAGGATATATGGCTTATGGCAGACACTCCTATTAGTGAATTGGTGGAAGATAAGGGGCAGAAATTGATTTTCGTATTTGATTATATCACCGAGCGCTCATTTTTCATGGAGCTGAAGGATATAATCTCCGGCAGAAATCTTGCAGAACCGGTCTGCACTTTGAAAAAGGGGAAAGCTCCAAGCCAGGTAATAGACATCAACGAGTTCGACAAGAAAGTTGATCAAGCGGCTTCTCAACAGCTTCTCAACGATATGGACGATGAATTCTATGGGGACACACATTTTAATGACGACGAGCTTGCAGAAGGATTCGATGATCTGAACTTCTCTTAATTAAATATAGACGATAATATATACACGATAATATTATTATACACAATAAAAAAAGCACTTTTTCTAAAGTGCTTTTTTTATTGAATATCAAATCTAAAATTATTTGATTATATCGTATTTCTTAAAGACTTTGTGGATTGCTTCAAGAGAACGTTCCACCTGAGCTTTTGTGTGAGTAGCCATAAGTGAGTAACGGATCAAAGTATCCTGTGGAGCAACAGCAGGAGTAACAACAGGATTTACAAATACTCCTTCATCAAGCAAATCACGGGTCACATGGAAAGTCTTATAATCATCACGTATAAAGAGAGGGATAATCGGAGTGGAAGTGTTACCGATCTCACAACCCATAGCACGGAAATTATCAAGAGCAAAATGAGTTATCTCCCAGAGGTGTTCCTGTCTTTCCGGTTCTGAAAGCATAATATCCATAGCGGCATTTACAGCTGCCGTGGAAGCAGGGGTAATACTTGCAGTGAAGATATAAGAGCGTGTGTGATGACGCAAAAAGTTAGTGATCACCTTATCTGTAGCGATAAATCCACCAAGAGATGCGAAAGACTTGCTGAATGTGCCCATAATGAGATCCACATCATCGGTAACACCGAAATGATTACATGTGCCTCGGCCACCCTCTCCGAAAACTCCGATACCGTGTGCTTCATCCACCATCAGGGATGCGTTATATTTTTTGGCAAGTCGAACCATCTCGGGAAGATTAGCCACATCACCCTCCATTGAAAAGACACCATCAGTGACGATAAGCTTCACTTTATCCGGGTCACACTTCTTAAGCTGAGTCTCCAGGGAATCCATATCATTATGACGATATTTGAGATAGTTGGAGAACGAGAGCCGGCGACCTTCAATAATTGATGCATGATCCTGCTCATCAAGAATCACATAATCCTCGCGACCTGTCAGAGTTGAGACGACTCCTAAATTCACACCGAAACCGGTGGAAAACAACATTGCATCTTCTTTACCTACATAATCAGCCAAACGAGCTTCAAGCTGCTTGTGGATGTCGAGTGTACCATTAAGGAATGGAGATCCGGCAAGACCGGTACCATATTTTTTAGTAGCTTCTACAGCTGCCTCAATAACTTTGGGATGGTTGGTAAGCCCCATATATGAATTCGAGCCGAACATTAGAACTTTCTTACCGTTCATCAACACTTCAGTGTCCTGTTGGCTTGAAATCTGTCTGAAATAAGGATAGACCCCGGCTGCTTTAGCTTTCTGAGGGGCGTCGTAATGGGATAATTTCTCTTGTAATGGTTTCATAATCTAATAATTTCATACGATTTCATAATCGTACTAAGCAATGATCTGAGTTCTTCACAATCATGGATTACAAATCAATCAATGACTAATCGATCTCAATCATTACTAATCATAATTAACTTCATTACCTGCTTTGAGCAATTCTATCTTAATATAAAATGGATTTTTACCTCCGAAAAAAATATAAATATTCAAATGTAACCGTCCATTAAAAGATGTGCAAACGTCAAATCAGACTACAAAGATAGTTTTTTTTAACGATTTTTAAAACATTTACAGAAAATTTTATTCTAAATGTCGTTTTTTTTCTATCGAATTATGAACATAGACTGTAAAATAATATTCCATGGCCAAATATTCACGCTTTCATGAAAGAGGATTCCGGCATCCACTGACCTTGAGGCGGAAGACGATTACGTAAACATTTCCTCTTTATATTTGTTTTAAAATTGAAGACTAAGAAAATGAAATAATAAAAGTAATCAATTATAATCAAAACAAATTATGGAAAAGTTTGAAGAAATTATTAACTCGGAAAAACCTGTATTGGTTGACTTCTTCGCTACATGGTGTGGTCCTTGTAAAATGATGCATCCACGCTTGGAAGAGCTCCATGAACTTATAGGTGAAAAGGGAAGAATCCTTAAAGTAGATATCGACAAGAATCCTGAATTGGCTTCAATCTATAATGTAAGATCAGTCCCCACCCTTATAATCTTTAAGAATGGGGAAGTGAAATGGAGAGCTGCCGGAGTGCAGACAGTAGCCGATCTCGAAGCAGAACTTGCTAAGAATTACTAAATTGAAGTAAAATTGAGAGTTTCTCAATTTCATTGCTGAAATATCTTCTGATTTCTGTCAATGACGATAGACTATCAAGGAAATCTGCTACACGATTGATTAAGACCCCGTCTCATAAAAAAGGGGGTCGGGGTCTAAAATAAACCTTAGGATAATTAATCAATCATAATAATAGTTGTGGGGTTAATTATTTGAAGTAAAAATCTTCAATATCACCTCGCAACTATTATTTTATTGATAAATCCATGAGCGAGACATAATTTGTTTCTGAATATCAGAACAAAATTTACCACCTTAACCCAGACAAATTATTCAGGTTATGAAAAAGATAATTCTCTTCATCTCATTACTCCTAACCATAGGCATTTCCAAAGGGTATGCCATTCAATCAAATTTTCAGAATGAAAGTTTGAAATATGTGATCACCTATAAATGGGGACTTATCCATAAGGAGGCGGCTGATGCGTCTTTATCAATAAAAAATAGCGGAAATAATTATACCATGACGCTGACCGCAAAGACTAAACCTTGGGCAGATAAGTTTTATGAAGTACGCGACACGTTGACTTCCATCGCAAGCAAAAAAGACTTTCGTCCGCAACGCTACACCAAGACCTCGCATGAGGGGGGACATTATGCTAAAGATATCATCAACTACACATACAGCGGAAAAACAGTTTTAGGAACCAGTAAAAAGATACGTCTGAAAGATGGAAAACGGACGGAATCTTCAGCATCAATGCATGCTCAGGAATCCGCATTCGATATGCTCTCGATTTTCTATTATCTTCGTCTGATTGATTACTCAAAACTCAATTCAGGACAAGCATTCAAAACCGTCGTCTTTTCCGGCTCAAAATCAGAAGTAGTCACCGTGACATCGGTCGGAGTTGAGAATGTGACTCTAAGGGACAAATCGAAGAGAAGCGCATATAAAATCAAATTCCGTTTCACTTCTGACGGAAAGAAGAAATCAAGCGATGACATCGAATGCTGGATCTCAAACGATTCCCGCCATATTCCCCTTCTTCTGATAGGGAAATTACCCATCGGGCAAGTGAGAGTATATTATGTAGGTGGATAAATATCCTGATGGTAGAGAAAGATTGAAAATACCTTTTTATGTAATTCAGATCCCGGCTTATAAAAAATGAGGGAAATATTCCCAAAACGGGATAAGCCTTAAATAACAGATTCCCGAAGATGAATTTCATCTCCGGGAATTATTATATTTCAGTTAGCCGCAATGCCAGTATTTTCTGACGAGTTTCATCATCTTATTGTGGTTGCCATCCACATCTTTACGA
This sequence comes from uncultured Sangeribacter sp., assembly GCA_964521885.1. GTDB lineage: Bacteria > Bacteroidota > Bacteroidia > Bacteroidales > Muribaculaceae > Lepagella. The sequence goes on from CAZFUF010000004.1 coordinate 108,816, forward strand.
AGATTGGAATCATCAAACGAACGAAGCTTTGAAATAATACCATCGATCAATTGAGGAGAGAACACACCTTCTGCTTCAAAATCCTCACGTTGAGCTTCAAGGGCATCTGCAGAAGATGCACAACTATCAGGCAATGACTTAAGTTGCTCCAATTTATGTTTATTCTCCTCATTATGAATGTTTACACTGACATACATCTCTTCGGCACGCTTCAATGCATTCTCAGATTCAAATCCAAGGCGCGCAGCAACAATCATGCCTGCAATCAACTGATATACATCTGCAGAACAGTCAGCACTCCTCAATTCAACTGTTTGTTTCTGAGGGATTTCAACTATTTCGTCAATTTCCAACGGATTGACCTGTGGTGATAACGCCTTCTCTCCGGTCCATCCAAGAGGTACACGCACAAGCACGGAGCGGTTTCTATCTCCCCAACAAATCGAGGTTGGAGCCTCTTGATGTGGAACGAGACGTAAATAACTTGTGGGCACTTTATTTCCCATGGCTGTCAACGCAGCAGCATGGTCGAGGATGCCGGCAATGGCGATTTTTGCAACATCGCTAAGACCATTGGAATCAGTCATCATATTTTCCCCATCCTTCATTATCTTGAAATGGATATGGAGTCCGCTTCCTGCTTTTCCGGCAGTTATCTTGGGTGCAAATGTGACATCATAACCATATTTATAGGCATTGTTACGAATAATCCACTTGGCAATCATGAGATTATCAGCTGCCAAACGGGCAGGCACCGGTAGGAATTCAATTTCATTTTGCTCGTAGATCCTGTCATCAAGGGTGAAATTGCCGACTTCATTATGACCGTATTTAATTTGTCCTCCGGCTTCAGCAATCAGATTCATACATTCCACCCGGAAAGCATTGAACTTAGCGTACGGTCCTGATTCGTGATAACCTTTCTGATCGGAAGCGGGGAAAAGACCGGAGTCGGGAGCGATCACATAATACTCCAGTTCACCCATTGCATAAAAATCCATTCCGGTATAATTCTTAAATGAATCAACGGCTTTAATAAGGGTGTATTCTGGAGATGAGCTGAACGGATTACCATCTTTATCAAAGAATGAAGCAAGCATAGTGACTGTAGGAATCTCGCAGAAAGGATCGACGAATGCAGTCGAAAAGCGAGGAATTACATACAGATCGCTGTTGCCCGGCTCCACAAACGAAGGGAAAAGACTTGAACCATCAACTCTCTCACCAAATGTGAGAATAGTGTCGAGATATTCTTCTGAATTGATTACAAAATTCAGAGTTTTAAGACGATTATCTTCCGCGGGATACATAAAATTTATCATTCGTATCCCGTTCCCTTTTACGAAGTCGATAATATCTGATTTTCTAAATTGCTCAGCAGGCTTCTTTAGATACTGCACCAGATGATTGGGGCAAAGATCAATTGTTTTCATGGTAACGGTTGGTTTAGATAGTAGGTTGTAGGTTTGAGATTTTAGATTTAAGGTATAAAGATATGATATGGTATGGTATGCGCAAATTTCAGGATTTGGGAGGATCGAAATGGACATCGAGTTGCGGGAAGGGGAATTCAAATCCTTTTTTCGGCAACTCATTGTAGAAGCGACGGTTCATTTCAAAAAAGAGTGGCCAATAGTTTTCAGCATTTGTCCATGCTCTTACAGTGAGATTAATGCTGCTATCCGCTAATTCTCCAAGTCCGACAAATGGAGCACGCGTCTCTTCTCCGGGTTGTTCACCGGAAATAACCCGCTTATCTTCAAGCAACATTTCCTTTATAGTCGTCATGGCAGCTTCCAAATCTGTGCCGTAAGTTAGACCGACAGTCCAGTCCACACGACGGACACCCTCAAGAGAGTAATTATTGACCGAGGAAGTCGAAAGTCCTCCATTAGGGATAATTATAGCTTTATTATCAGGGGTATTAATAACCGTATGGAAAATCTGAATAGCCTTCACAGTGCCGGCGTAACCTTGCGCTTCGATATAATCACCGACTTTATATGGCTTCAGAAGGAGGATGAGAACACCCCCGGCAAAGTTCTGGAGCGTGCCACTCAAAGCCATACCGATAGCGACACCGGCAGAGGCAAAGATGGCGAGGAAGCTGCTCGTCTCGATTCCCAAAATACCTATAATCGTGATAATCAAGATGAAATAGAGAAGCATCTTGACTAAGGAGAGAACGAAAGTAGTCAGAGACGGATCCACCTCACGACGGATCATAATATTCTGAATGAACTTAAAGAGCTTCTTGATTATGTACTTACCGACATATAATATCACTAAGGCGATAACAAGACGGAAGGCAAAATCAACCATGCTGCTCGCTATCTTGTTGATGGCATCTTCAAAAGAGAGACCTTTCAGGGATTCAAAAGCCTGTTTCCCTTTTTCCATATCTTTTTCTATGGCTTGCGCGGCATCTTGTTGGGCAAATACAGAGAACATATTTATTGTCGGATAAAAGTGTTAATTGATATTGAGGAATGGAGAGACAGCATATGGGGTGACGAATAAGGGAATAAGAACGATTATTTAATTAAATAGACAGCATTAAACCAATTGAGCAATCTGTAGTACTCATTTATCCGGTTTTGACTCCCATCATAAAAATGACAACTCAAAGGGATAAAGAAATCTCTATTGATCGGTTTTCTGCTAAAATCAAATTCCGTGGCGTTTTTATACAGAATCATTCGATCAAGAGATCTGCTAAATTCTTTCTTTAATGCTGCAAATTCATCTGTACTGATTCCCGGATTGAGGTTATCCTTCATGCCAAATCCGGAAGTATACTGTAAGAAATCGTACCCCGGAATGCTCATATTTACCGACCGGGTATAGACTTGAAGATTATCAGGATCGGAGGGTTGTCCAACTGAATAAATTTTCGAAGCAGCATCAGCAACTTCATTAAGGGCCGAGGTGTCAAATACACCGATAACCGCATTCCTCTTATCCGGACGTGAATGGTTGGCGTAAAACTCAAAAAAAGCATCGGCTGCACCTATATATTGAGGATTCTCTTTCATCATAAAAGGAATAACCGCATCGTAAGGGCAACCTTCATCCCATACTTCAGTGGGATAACCTATAAATATATCACATTTATCCTTCAATTGATACAGAACCTCTATACTCCCCATATAGCAGGCATCAAACCAGATAAAATCAAATGTGTCAGCAGGAATGGCATCGCAAAAGTCTATTATATCACCATAGTCTGCAACGCCACCATCTATATCCTGACCAAACCAATGCGCCCAGACAGGATTATACATCACCGGTTCCTCGCCTGCAATCAGATTATCATCCACCGGCTTATCAGGAGATGTAAGCATATCCTTGGAGGGAGCACTCTTTGGCACAGGTGACCAATTTCCACCATGCGACCAAAGAAACAGTCCATAGTGAGGAGAAGAATACATTTCCTTGACATCGGAAATAACCCGGGACACACGAAGGGGGTCAACAGAGTTTATCTCTCTGTCATAACTTCTTATCATTTTGAAATCTATCTCTCCCTCTGAATCGATGAAAGCTTCCTCAAGAAGTGCCTTATCAGCCAAAGAACTATCTACAGAGTATATCAACAATTTATAGGACGACAAATCAATACCTTTCAATCCCTCTTTCATCTCGGCTTTATCAATCTTGAAAAAACGGGAAAGATTGTTGGAAGCGACACCATAGACCAGCACTACCCTCTTGATATCTCCATTATCCGGTTCCTGGGGTTCAGGACCCTCTGGATCGTCCATGCAAGATATAAATAATAATGAAGTCGCTAAAATCGCAACTGTAAATAATATTATATACTTAAATAATTTCATGATGTTCGAACTATTATACCTCATCTGCTTGAATAATCAATATGAGACTTTATTAAAGACAAGCAGACTATTCATTCCACAAAATTAACGAAAAATATGTGGTGAGAAATATTGTACTAAAAAAATTTTAAGTTAAATAATGTAATTTTTACAAATTTTAAGCAAAACATCCCCCTATATCAATGATATATTGAGATTTAGATAACCTACTATTTAAAACAAACTGAATCAAATATATTTGATTTATAAAATAATAAGAACTAAAAGGCGATTTAATTGTTAAAAGTATAAAAGAATTATGAAAAATATTGACTGTACTCACCCGACGGATATTCTCTATCTTATAGACAGTATGGTTCGATATTCAATAATAGTCTTTGCAATTATCTATTAATCAATCTCTGACGAGATAGAGCCATTAATATAACAATGAAAAAATCGATAATCTGGCTTCTCACGATTGTAATGTCTTTAACATTCGGGACATTACTTTATTTCCAGATCATGTATCTTGAAAACATGGTCAGGATGCGTGAATCCCAATTCTCGGAAAATGCCATGCGTTCGATTTATGCCACTGCAAATTTTCTTGAACGTCAAGAAACACTCTATTATCTTGAGCAAGATGCAAATACACTGGACTCATCCGTCTACGATGAATTTTCAGAGGGTAGCTCCGGACTTGTTTACCCCGGCTCAGTTGTCCCGAGGGGGATAGTAATTTTGGGAGGAACCGAAAAGAATCTATTTGCCGGAGATAAGCAGGCAACAAATTTTGATCTCACGGGTCACGGACTTCTCCAGAAAACCGATCCGACAGGAGGCGTAGGAGCCAGATACAGCAATCTGCAGGAAGTGATACGTAATCAGTATCTTTATCAACGCAGCTTGCTGAATGACGTGATTCTGACCATCTTACGCGATGCCGGGAAGCGCCCGCTTGTAGAGAGAGCAGACTCTACGCTTATCAACGATTATCTCGCGGCTGAATTAAAAAATAACGGGCTTGATGTGCCTTTTAAAGTGGCGATTGCTGATAAAGACGGATCCATTGTATATGAAACCTCAGGATATGATGAGACAAATACCGAGATCTATTCCACTACTCTGTTTCCGCATAATGACAGCCGATATGTCCTTTCAGTAAAATTCCCCACGAAGCATAACTACATAATTTCTTCCGTCAGATTCATTATTCCGACGCTTGCTTTCACTTTGATATTGTTAGTTGTATTCATCTTTACAATCATGCTCGCTTTCAGACAAAAGAAATTGACTGAAATAAAGACAGATTTCATCAACAATATGACTCATGAGCTGAAAACGCCGATATCCACCATATCACTTGCCGGACAAATGCTGAGCGATGATTCGGTCAGAAAATCACCCGCCAACCTCAAACATCTTGCGGAGATTGTGACCGAAGAATCCAAACGACTTAGATTTTTAGTAGATAAGGTTCTTCAAATGTCAGTATTCGACAATTCTTCAGCGGCACTGAATTTCACTGAAGTCGATGCTAACGAAGTGATTACGGGTGTAATCAATAATATCCGGATAAGAGTGGAAAAATACGGAGGCAAAATTGATTTTCATCCCGACGCGTCTGATGCCATCGTATGGGTCGATAAGATGCAGTTTACAAATGTCATAGCCAATCTTCTCGATAATGCGGTGAAATATAAACGTGAAGATACGGAGCCGGAACTTGTGGTCTCAACATCCAAAGAAGGAACTGACAAACTAAGAATCAAGGTACAGGATAACGGTATCGGGATGAAGAAAGATGATTTGAAAAAAATATTTGAGAAATTCTACCGTGTCTCTACCGGCAACCGTCATGACGTAAAAGGGTTCGGATTGGGTCTGCCGTACGTCAAGAAGATGGTAACGGCTTTCAAGGGGACAATCTCAGTTGAAAGTGAATTAGGGAAAGGAACGACCTTTATCATCATCCTCCCCCTATTTGATGAGAATGACAGTGAAAATAAATAAGAAATTAAACATAAATTTATATAACTATGGATGACAAATTAAAAATCTTGCTTTGCGAGGATGATGAAAACCTGGGAATGCTGCTCAGGGAATTTCTGCAAGCCAAAGGATTCAATGCGGATCTTTTCCCCGATGGTGACAAAGGGTATAAAGCTTTCATCAAAGGAAAATATGACTTGTGTGTGCTTGACGTGATGATGCCCAAAAAAGATGGGTTCACATTGGCACAGGAGATTAGAAACGTAAATGCTGAAGTGCCAATCATCTTTTTGACTGCCAAGGCATTGAAAGAGGATATTCTCGAAGGGTTCAAGATCGGTGCAGATGATTATATCACCAAACCCTTCTCAATGGAAGAACTTGTATTCAGAATCGGTGCGATTTTGCGAAGAGTAAAAGGGAAGAAGGAGAAAGAGGTTACACTCTACAAAATTGGGAATTATACCTTTGACACCCAGAAACAGACCCTTGTATTCGATAATAAGACTCAGAAGCTCACCACTAAAGAATCAGAGTTACTGGCACTCTTATGTGCCCATGCCAATGATATTCTCGAAAGAAATTATGCGTTGAAATCAATCTGGATTGACGATAATTATTTCAATGCCAGAAGTATGGATGTGTATATCACAAAATTGAGAAAACTTCTTAAAGAAGATCCGTCAATCGAGATTATCAATATTCATGGCAAAGGATACAAATTGATTGTTCCGGATCAGACACAGGGAAATTAATCCCGCCTTAAATCTCATAAAAACAGGGAAGCTGTCTTATCGATAGCTTCCCTGTTTTTATATTTTAATTACGCTTGAATATTAATGATTTAGTTAAAGAAATTGTTTAAGAAAATTTAACAAATTGGAGAATAAAGAAGATTAGGATATTGATAATAAGGATATTACAAACATGTATCATACGTCTTTCTTTATAAATATAATCGCCTGAACAATCGACTGAAAAAGTAAATTTTAGTTAAAGAAAGCATATATGCTTGACTATAAGCAATAATTTGATTATTTTTGCCTGATAATTGCACTTTAATCTTTAGTGTTTTAACCGAAAAGCACTTTTAGCAACAACCTTCCAATATATTATGAAACGACTATTGATAAGCATATTAGGGCTGGTCTGCCTTGTCCTTCCGATGTGGTCGGCAGTAGAAGGTAAATTTACCTATTCCTATCCTCCAGAATCGGAACTTCCTTATGATTTAGGCTACCAGTATTCAATCTACGACCTTAAAGAATCAACTAACATTGGTTGGAAAGTCATGTACCTTAATGAACCGGTCACATTATCATATCAGGTAATTCCGGAGGAAGAGAATGCCGTAGAGGTAGTCTTCGACCCTTCCTATCTGGAATTGAAAGATGTAGTTATACCGGAGACGGTGATCGGTCCGGACGGGGAAGAATATACGGTAACTACCATTGGCAAGATGGCATTTGACGATTGCCCGGAGATTCGGTCGGTAATCATGGCCAACTCAATTACCCGAATCGAGGATTATGCCTTTAACATGTGTGAAAATAAGGTTCTTCATCAAATCGGATACATAAAATTTTCAGAAAACCTTACTCATATCGGCAACTATGCTTTCAGAAATTGCCATAATCTCACTACCGGATACTATAAGGAGGGAGATCAATATAAGATAAAGACTATTGATTTTGTGCATAACGTGGATTATCCCATATATGGTTATGCAGGACAATTGACGGGGCTGGATGATTATCTGTTACTCCCCGCCACAGTGAAATATATAGGCAAACACGCATTCGAAGGATGCTACTTTGAAAAAGAAGGGACTCACTTAAACTATGGTCTGTGTAAGGTCAAAATACCAAATCCGAGCTGTGAAATTGATGACTATGCCTTTGCCGGATGCAAGTTTTTGGAATTAATCACATTAGGCGAGGAATTAAACTACAGTGGTCTTAAGGTGACGAATCCGGAAACCACTGAAACGGGGCGCATTGGAAATTATGCATTTGCTGACTGTAATCTTATGAGATTGGATATCCCGTCATCTATTGTCAGTATCGGAGAATATGCATTCAGCAATTGTTTTACCAAACAGAGAACACTAACTCCCAGAACCTACGAAGGAAGAGTGTATTTCGATGACCTAAACTGGTTCTATCCAAGGTCTCTGTTTAACAACGAAACGGGTCAGTGGAATAATTGGAATTTTCATAGAAGTGATGACAAAGCTTACATAAAAAATTATGATGATTTTTTGGATAGATGGCACACCAACACTGTAACAATCCATAGCGAAACCACAAATATAGCGGTCAACGCCTTCGCTAATAATCCACAACTTGAAAAGGTCATCATAAACGGCTCTATGGAGGAAATTGGTGCCGGTGCATTCCGAAATTGCAATGAGCTTAAAGAGGTAAAGCTTCCCCATAATTTGATAAAGATCAACAGCAGTCTGTTTAGCGGTTGCTCTGCTCTAAATGAAATAGAAATACCTGAAAATGTGACAGAAATAGGCGATTCAGTATTTTATAATTGCACACAGTTAAAGACAATAGTGCTCCCATCCAATTTAGAGAAATTGAATCCCTACACTTTTTATGGTTGTGAATCACTTTACCTCCCCACCATTCCTGATAATGTCAATATTATCGGGGAGCATGCTTTTCACGGCTGCAAGAGCATTACGTCTTTCAGCATTCCCGCCAATGTTACAAGTATCGGGGAATATGCTTTTGCAGATTGTTACATTCATGAAGGGAGACGAACAAGTGATGGCTATTCTATATTTTATGGTCTTACTGAGATCACAATCGGAGACGGCGTTACATCGATCGGTGCGCATGCTTTCGATGGCTGTCGCCATCTCGGGCAGATTACCATTGGGAATTCAGTAATGACTATCGGGGATTATGCCTTCCAGAATTGCATGAGCTGTCAGGAAGAGGATTGCGATGCATCTTACCATGAAGTGACACTCCCAAACAGTGTTAACTCCATAGGGGATGGACTTTTCCAAGGTTCCACGTTCCTGCCGGGTATTACACTTGGCGAAAACATAACCGATATTCCAGACTACGCCTTTGCCTACTGCAGTGATCTATCTACGCTTAACATGTCGCCGAATGTTGACTCTATAAGCAAATCGGCCTTCATCGGATGTTACAATCTAACGGACTTAGATGAGATTTTTGAGGAAGATGGGTTAGAGAACGGGATTTATTACGAAGGGGATGAAGTGGTCTCTGCACTTCCGAATATCGATACAGCTAAAATCAAAGAAGGGGTCACCAAAATCCGCGATGGAGCTTTCGCTAACTGTGGTGCTTTGACAACAATAGAATTCCCTTCTACCCTCAAATACATAGGCTCTCACGCATTCGAAAATTGCGTAGCCCTGGAGTCTGCCGATCTCTTTAATGTAGAGATGGGAGATTCTGTTTACTCCGGATGCACCGGGATATATGAAGTCATTATTCATCAAGACTTTACTAAGGAGATCCGGGATAATTGGTTTGCCGGATGTGTCGACATGTCATCGATCTATGTCATACCGGGAAATGAGTGTTATTCATCTGAAAACGGGTTGCTATTGGATAGCACAGGCGAAACTTTGCTTCGCGTGCCATCCGGCATAGATTATTTAGAGATTCCCGAGACCGTCACTAAGATCGGAGAGTATGCATGCTCTAATTGCTTTAGATTTGAGGGGGTGGAGATTCCTGCGACGGTAGAGTATATCGGAGCTCACGCCTTTGACGGATGCTATACGATGACCATGTATAGAGGCATCCCGTATTATGATGGGATGAGTTGGGTTATATTTGATAATTTAGCAGTAAAAATAGGGGAATATGCATTCAATAACTGTAAAAATTTGAACTGGATATACTGGAATGATTACGAATACGGTGACGGTGTTGCTGAATCCGGAGCCCGGGGGAGCATTGGAGCATATGCTTTCAGCGGGTGTGATAGTATGGAATTTACAGATGATAATCCTAATTTATACTCGGCTGTAATAGACACTCTGGAGCCATACGCATTTGCAAATACCCCCAATCTTATTTCGGTACAACTTCCTGAATATCTGGAGACAATAGGCGAACATGCTTTCGAAAACTGTGAAAATCTCACCTCACTGATTTTTCCTGAAAAATTAAATAAGATTGGTCGCAGTGCCTTCAGATCCACAGCCTTAACATCCCTTGACCTCCCTGACTCCATTGAGGAGATTGGGGATTCCGCCTTCATGGATTGCAGCCAAGTGATGTCTTTGAAACTCCCCTCGAACTTGAAAAAGATCAATCCTTATACATTCTACAAATGCTTCTCAGGACAACTATTTGATGAATATCCGGAAGATTATATTAACCTTACTGTAGAGATTCCCAATAGTGTTGAATCAATCGGGGAGTATGCTTTTTATGGGTGTGCTGTCGACAACCACAAGAGGAAAGGTGATAGCCAACACAATCCCTATTCGGCAAGCATGCATTACTTTTATAAATATGGACTTTCATCAGTATCCATAGGAGAAGGAGTGCGAACAATTGGTGCTCATGCTTTTGATGGTTGCAGCCATCTTTTAGAAGTCAACATGGGTGACGCCGTCACATCCATAGGTGACTACGCATTTAATGATTGCTTCAAAGAAAGCTTTCAAGGCGTCAGAGAAGTAGAATATACCTTGACAGGGATTATCAAAAACAAAGAAGGATTAAACGCTTGTCCTATAATATGGGAAATCAAAGATTACACTCCTCAGCCGCTCTCTTTGCCGGAGATTCTGATGTCATTAGGAGAGGGAGCCTTCAATGGATGTGATGAATTACCCGCTATCAATTTCCCCAGCTCATTGGAAACAATACCCGAAATGGCTTTCAACGGATGTAAAAAACTTACCAAAATCGAGCTCTTGGAGGGACTTAAAAACATAGGGAATGGTGCTTTCACCGGCTGCCAGGGTGTGAAAGAGATTTCCATTCCTGCATCTTTAGAAAACGGTAGCCGAGTTTTCGTTGAGTGCGATAGCGTTGTGGATGTATATTATCATGCGGTTACACCGAAAACATTTGATGAAGGTTTCTTCTCACCTAAGGTTTATGCCAGCAATGATGCGGTGGTTCATGCCCCGAATGCTTTACTAGAGACCTTGAAGGGAATAACCCCATGGGCACTTTTCTATAAAATTGAAGCTCAAGATGAGACCCTCGTGCATTTGGATCGTGTGCTTGAAATTAAAAACGGTCTTCGTTTCAGAGTCCTCAGCAATAAGCCCCACCCTTACTGTGAAGTAGCCGGACCTGCTGAACAGGCAACCGGTCCTACCACGTATGAGGTGCCGGAATATGTTGTCAACATAGATCCCACCAGCGATTATTTCGGGCAGTCTTACAAAGTGATAAGAATCGGCAATGATGCTTTCGAAAATGACCTTACACTCGTTGGAATAGATATCCCGACATCCGTGTTTGATATAGGCCAGGAGGCATTCAACGGATGCAAGAACCTTCCTGAAATCACTCTCCCGGTTTCCGTTAACAACATTGGAGAACGCGCTTTTGCCAACTGCTATGGATTGACATTTTTTGAAGTGCCGCCACTTGTCACGCGCCTGAATCCCGAAGTGCTTAGAGATTGTCGTGGGCTTTACTCTATACGAATGCATGATGACATCGAGGAACTATGCACCGGTGCACTGATGGACTGCCGTCACCTGCGCGCATTCGAACGATCTGAAAACTGGAAACTACGTCTGATAGATGACTATGCTTTGAAAAATTGTATCGAACTTGAAACGATCAACATTCCGGAAGGTGTAACGAAAATCGGTAAGGAAGCTTTCTATTATTGCCAGAAACTGAATACCGCAGCTCTTCCTACCTCGTTATTGGAGATGGGAGAAAAGGCTTTCGACGATTGCGAGGTGCTCTCCACAATCAAGGTATATACCGAGACTCCACCTGTAATGATAGGTGAAAGACATCTCACCGACCAGAATTGCAAGATTTATGTTCAGGCAAAATCACTTGACGATTACAAGCAGCTTTGGAGTGTACATGAGCATAGAATAGAACCGGGCATTATTGTGACCCAACCGTCTATGATCGATATGCCCCAATTTATTCCTGGAAGCACTTATAAAATAGCTGTGGATCTTCCTCTGCAGGGTCAGACCATGACTTGGCTTTCTGAAAACCAACTCATATCTATTTCAGATGACTCCCACGACGGCACGATGCATCTTACCGCCGTCGGTTCAACTAACATAAAGGTTAAAACCGATCAGAAATTCTATCATGATTGTTACTTGAATGTCTATCCTCAGCTCGCAGATGCTAACTGGGATGGAGTATTCGACGTTTCGGATGCCGTGAATATTGCAAACTATGTGGTAGAGAATCGCAAGATGCTCAACAACTGGTGGGAGACCGAACGTCCTGATTTCAAAGATGAAGGGGAATGGAATGAATTTTATTATCGGGGTGCCGACGTTAATAAGGACGATTGTATCTCAGTTGCAGATGCTACATCAGCTATAAAAATGATTCTTAACTCTCCGGTTCAATCTTCACGCCGCTCTTTGGCAGCTCACAAAGCTTCCAAGGATAGACCCGCTGATGCTCTTGTAATCAATTTGATTCCCTCTTCCGCCCCCGGTGGAGCCTGCTTCCCTATTGCTCTCGACAGCAGTGTGGAATATGTGGCATTACAGGCTGACATTACCGTGCCGGAGGGTATGATACTGAAAGAGGTGGTAGCCGGAAATCAAGCCACCGGACATGCCTTGACTTCCCGACGTATTGATGAACGCACAATGCGTGTGGTGATATTTGATTTCAACAATGCAGCTATCGCCGGATCAGGTGAACCAGTCTTCAATTTGATTATAGAAGGAGACAATGTTTCCGCTGACGACATCGAGCTCTCAAGTATCTTTGCTTCAGACTCATCGTCCAATAGCTACGAACTCACTTCAAAAATCGGATGTCTCGACAATCATGTAAGCAAAGTGGCAGATGCCAATTTCTCCGCGATCTCAACGCCTGAAGGTGTCATAATCGGGAATGCCACAGGTAAGAAGATTATTATAACTAATGTTGAAGGCAGAGTGATCAAATCATTCATAGCTGCTTCTGACTCCGTCTCCGTTACTCTCCCCTCCGACATCTACATCATCACAGTCGAAGGAAGCTCTATAAAAATCAATGTGAAATAACATTTTAGGTAGAGGAGCTGAAATTTCCCCCTCCTCTACCAAATATCATTCCAATATTAAGTGCCGATGTAGACTTCATCGTTACATCCTTGCACTCTAAAAAAAGCAAAGTCGAGGCTACCACTTAGTCGGGTAGTCTCGCTCTTTTTTATACACTTTCATTCCATATTTCATGTCTTCTCAGTTACATCCTTTTTGGCAACCATCTTGTCCGTCTTGATGTAGCCCACTTTCCTTTCGTGGGTTACTCGAATATAGACAGGATAGAAGTGTAAAAAATAATCGAGAAGTGCGCCGGATTATAATCGAGAAATGCGCC
>CAZFUF010000005.1:0-115236 GCA_964521885.1 uncultured Sangeribacter sp.
TCAGCCAGCCACCATCGGTATTCAGAAACGCACACGCCGCGTGCATACCGTCCTTAAGCTCGCCGGTACTCTTCTTCAGCTCCAGAGTCCTTGACTCATCCGCCGCAATCAAAGCCTTTATATCGTCAATAGTCATAATCTCCATTTGTTTTCGAGTAACACGCATGCGTCATTCACTTTCTCTACTTTCAGCTTCGCCTTCTCAGTTACCTCAAAGAATGTTCAGCTTGAACTCTACTTCTTCAGTATCCTTAGGTAGAGCAATCAATGGTTGGAATGTCGATGTTGATTTTACTACTTCCATACTACAAAGTTACTAATTATTTACTAACTAAACTCTGAGATCCAAATATTTTGCTATCTTTGCAGTCGGTAAGGCGTCTACCTTCCGCTACATTTTGGAAAAATAAGAAGCGTTATGCTTATCTTGTGATTTGAGAACCTGAGAAATTTTCAACCGTGCAAAGATAGCATAGTGGTTCTCACGCGTATAGCGTGGGCTGCTATTGTTACATCTGCACATAGGCTTTCTCAGGGCCCTCAAATCAAGGCGTGGCATAGTTGGCTCACGTTTCTTCATTATAAATTAGTAGGTTTCGAGCCGACAATCTACATTATCTTTTAAGAAAAGTTTTATTCCATACGCTCTTTCAATAGCCAAAAAGATTTTTTGAGGTTGTAGCACCTCAGTCCTTTCTTAAATCAAATCAGAGGTCTCGACCATAAGGCTTCAATCGTTAATGCATTATGATTTACATAGAGTCCCGACGAAAGAAAATCGAAAATATTAAGACTAAATACCCTAACGCCATTATCTGTGATGTTACCAGCAAATCCGATAATGGATTGGTAAAACTTAGCCCATTCTTTCCTCATGGTAATATTCCCATACCGTTCACAGAAAATTGTGTTGGGATGTCTGTAGAGGGCATCTGGCAAGGGCTAAAAGTTTTTGAAAATGAAGACGTCGACGTTTCATATTTTCATAATTTCTCTATGAAAAATATAAAACGTACTTGTCGTATTCACGGCAAAATACTTGGGCATCGCAAAGGTGTGTATGGATCCGAACTACTAAACTATCACGAGGCCAAACATCTCATATATATTCCCACGTATAAATGGGTCCTTCAGAACGTAGTGGCAGATATTATAAATCGTATGAAGATTGCTTCGCAGTCAAATGACATAGTTCTTCTTGACTACAATACTTCCGAAGATGTTGATAGTGTTAAACCCCTATCGCATGCTTTTTTGATTAAGGCATTTATTTTGGGTTTATATCCATATGACTAATACATCTATGAAACGTCACAACTGGAAAGATTTTGAATCTGTGTTAGATAATTACGGGATTACAAAATTATACCATTTTACTGATAGAAGCAATTTACCATCTATCATTAAAAATCGTGGACTTTTGTCATGGGCAGATTGCGAGGAAAAGGATATCACGATTCAAAATCCTGGAGGCGATTCCTTTTCAAGAAAAAGTGATAAAATGAGTAATTTACATCATTATGTCAGACTAAGTTTTACCAATCAGCATCCAATGATGTTTGTCTGCCGTAAGGAGGGTAGGATCCCACATCCTGTCATTTTAGAGATTGACCGTAGTGTCATTAATGATTCGACAACAAAATTCGCTGATATGAATGCGGTTAAGAAAGGTGCACTAATTGGAAACGACTTATTACATTTTAGTAATATTCATTTCCATTCTGTAACACGCCGAAGCCATTTTGATCTTCCATACGAAGAACAAAAATATTTTCAGGCTGAAGTTCTTGTTGAAAATTTCATACCTTTGGAAAAAATTTACAATATTTCATCTTTCGGGCTTCCTATCCCAGCGGATATTCAAATCAAACAGTTTTATGGACTCGACACCTATCTCTATGACCGAGAGGTAGTTGATTTTTTATCGGAGTGCCTTTGGCAATTCCGACATACCAATTATATGCAGGGGGTTCAGTTATCTGAGTATATTTTTGAAATGTTTGATTTATATAATGATTTGCACATCTTTATTCAAGGCATATTAGATAGTAGCGGCATATTCCATATTGTAGCGTCTCAAAAAACTAAGTATGGCATTTGCGCAATTCCATTGGAACACTTCATTAACATACTTGCTTCGCTTAATATGCGTGATTAAGGAATTAAAAGAAAATTTTCAATTCTATTAAATCAATAATATGGGCATTAAAGGACTCTCACAAATTAGATCGCAAGTCCTTCAACAGGTTATTCCTTCCGGAGAAGAACCTGTGGACATTGCGTTTTTCGGGAGTGGCACATCCATATCAATGGCTCCCATTGATATACAGGGTGATTTCCCTCCTTCTCACAAATACAAGGCTCGAAAAGAAGTATGCTACTCCATTCTTTCAAAAGCAATTCCGGAACTAAGAAACGCTACTGAAGTTGTATATTTTTCATTCGATCCCATTCTAAATGTGGACTACTGCTTCGAGATTATATCCGCTTCTCGAAAGATTAATCTTTACGTTTATTCTCCCAAAGGGAATAAAATCTGCTCATTTGTTCCATTTAATCTTAAGTTAGATGAAAGGAATGAAATTGAGCGCGCCAAAAAGGCTGGAAGTGGACAGTCATCGGCATTCTCAAGTCTTAAAGAAAAATTCTCAAGGCTCTTAGGAAACAAAAAATCGGAGGAATTAAAGATTGTTCCGAGTATGAACCCAATAACTGTTGATGTACAAATCGGGGAAAAACAAAAGCCTTGCGTAAAGCCTGCTCCTACGATTACCACCGCTAAAGAAGTCGCAAAATCTTCGTTTGTCACCGAAACATTGTCTCGTTTAGACAATGAAAAGTTCAAGGCCATGCGTGCTTCTGGCATTGGATTTAGCGCTATCTCTATGACCTTATCTTCTTTCACTAATCAAATGGCCTCTCGTTATCCTGAATGGAATGGCCTTTTTGAATTCGCAGCAGAAAAAGACCATGTAAGAGTTACATGTCTTAAAGGCTTTGAGGATAAAATCACACGTCAGGCTATTCCTTATCTTTGGAAAAGAAAATCTTTTATCGAGAATTGTATTATTTTCGGTGTTGAAAAGATTGTTTTCCTTGACCCAGTATCTTCAACCTTTGACTTATTAAAAGTTTCTGAGGTAAATCCCGCAATTTTGGCAGAATAAAATTACGATATTGTCGAAAAATTTTCATACGCCCTCTCGGACCGCCGAGGGGGCTTGTTGTATTCGGACTGTCGCTTCGTGGTGTGGCGAGCATTCGCTGGCATAAGGTCTTTTACCGCGCATTATGCCCTTTGGGTAGGGGCGTAGAAACTCTTAGACCCTGACCGTTTGTTGCATCGCCTTTCACTAAGCGGACGTTTTGTCTCTTATTGCATTCAAGATATGTACGGTTTATTCTCGGTCTTTTTCGCGCCAATAGGTATCTAATTCGTTGGCAAGGGAGACGATTTGGCGATTGACTTTTACGAGGGAGATGATGTCTTGCTCCAGTTTGTAGAGGACTTGCATCGCTTTCTTTTGCCTCATATTGAGTTATTTTTATAGGTATTCGGCGATTACTTCGCAATTCAGTGAAGCGTTGACGAAGTTGCTCAATGACAGAGTCATACTCAACGCCTATAGTTCGAGACTGGGCATTCAGGGATGAAAGTCTGTCAATAAAGATACAGGGTGGCTATCAATAGTTCAAAAGCAGTTCTATGAATAAACGGTAAGGACTAAAGAGCGGGAACCTCCGCGGTTGCGGAATTCCAATAGGTAGATTCCTTGCCAGGTTCCTAAGTTCAGATGATGATTGGAGATAGGGATGGTGACTGAGACACCACAAAGTGACGATTTGGCATGTGCAGGCATGTCATCGAGTCCCTCAAGAGTATGGTCGTAATATGGCTCCCCTTCTGGGACAATCTTATCTAATATTTTTTTCAGATCAGAACGTACATCAGGATCTGCGTTCTCATTAATGGTAAGCCCACAGGATGTATGCTTGACGAAGATATTTAGCAATCCAGTTTCTGGTAAAGATGGGAGATGAGATATGATCTCTTTAGTGATAAGGTGACATCCACGCTGCTTGGGAGCGAGTAAAAATTCCGTTTGTTTAATCATATACTATTTCTATTTTTCGTTCCGCTGTAGGTTCAAATCAAAATAAAAAGCAGCTACGATTGAAGTCGTAACTGCTTGATTTTTAATTTGTGGTCCCACTTGGGCTTGAACCAAGGACTCCCTGATTATGAGTCAGGTGCTCTAACCAACTGAGCTATGGGACCTGAGTTTTTTGTGAACTCCTTTATTTTTCGTTTGCAAAGGTAAGCGTTTTTTTTGAGCCGTGCAAATTTGATGCAATTATTTTAACCGCTTTTTGTATGCATTTTTTTATACATGCTTTTTTCTTACCTTTTTAACACTCTTTTTTCCTATTTTAATATTTTTTTTGACGGGTTATTTCATTTCGCTCTCCATCTGTTTTCTTTACCAGTATTTTCAAGCGTTCATTACCAGATAAATCATATAGGCAATGTATACCATCACCAATACTCCGCCTTCAATCCGGTTTATTACTTTGTTTCCAAATAACCACCCTAATAACCATAAAAGCAGGGATGCCCCGGTCAAAAGATATAAGTCAATCGATGTAATGCCGCCAAATTGAAGGGGACGTACCACGGAAGAAACACCCAAAACCATAAAGATATTAAAGATATTACTCCCGACCACGTTGCCGATGGCAAGATCAGAATTCCCCTTGATTGCCGCCACAGCGGAAGTAGCAAGTTCAGGAAGTGATGTGCCGGCAGCCACGATTGTCAATCCAATCACCGCATCGCTGATTCCCCATGTCTTTGCAATGGCAGATGCCTTATCCACAAAGAGATCACCTCCATATACCAGTCCCGCCAGACCTCCAAGCACGTAAACGCAAGCCAGCCAAATATTGATTTTCTTTACATTATCGGTAGGTTGCAATACATCCGCATCCGACACTTCCGGGTTTTTCGCTTGCGAAAAAAGGTAGCGCATAAAGATCGCGAAAAACAATAGTAACAGTATGCCGTCGACACGTGTCACAATAGCTTCACTACCGTCAAGCATCGGTGACATCCCTATGGCAAGCAGAGCGACAGATGATAGAACCACCAAGGGTATCTCATTGCTCATAAGTCCGGATGTAACTTTAATTGGACGAATTAAAGCCACTATTCCAACAACCACGAGGATATTGAAAATATTACTTCCAACCACATTCCCGATTGCAATCCCGGTATTCCCTTGTGCGGCTGAGATGACACTGATGGTAAGCTCCGGAGCGGATGTGCCGATCGCCACGATTGTCAGACCTATCATAAGGTCTGACAACCCGAAACGTCTTGCTATTGCCGAGGCTCCATCAGTGAGATAATTCGCGCCTAACAGGATTAATCCGAGCCCAACGATTAACAACAGATAGTCCATCACTACTTAATCTAAAAAATTTTTGAATTGGGGAATTTGGATCCAGCCGTCCATCTCCTTTATGAATTTATGAATCCTGTTATAACGGAATGTGACAACCCTGAATTCGAAATCCTGATTGGAAAGTAATACTAATTTTCATTTTGCCTCAAAAGTCATGACAAACCCGGCAGAAGGGGCAAGTTTCAATTTATATTGAGACTTCCCGTCGAGCTTGATATTTCTCTTGATAGGCTTAGGATACGGATTCTTGTCTTGCTTATACTTCCCGGCTTTTACGCCTTCAGGATCCATAATCAGTGTCGCTTCCTCTTTTGGTTGAGCCATCGGGAGCTTAAGAGTCATAGGCATTTCCTTGTCAGTGGCATTGATACCTGCCACATACCAGGTATCTCCGTGACGCCTTGCCAAAACAATATACTCACCGGGATAGCCGTCAATGAAGCGGATATCATCCCATGTGGTAGGAACTGCCTTAAGCCATTCCAATGCCACATCGTGACCCTCTTCAAGATTATTGGGAGCTAAAGCGAAGTTCTGCACCGGATTTTGATAAATTACGCTTAATGCCAATTGGAAAGCGTCTGTGGTCTTACGGAGTTTACCACCCTTATTATCGCGCGACATCCGATGGTTCAAGAAAGAACCGCCGTATTCCATACTTCCCTGTGCATTTCTTATAAATGGATGAAAGGCAGCCTGATTTGCTTCCCTGTCGCAATACTCCTGAGAGAAGATCATATTTTCCGATGCCAAAACAGCCTCAGAACCGACATAATTGGGATACATTCTTTCCCATCCTCTCGGAAGCGTGCATCCATGAAAAATAACATCTATACCATAATCTGCAGCATCGCTTAAGATATCTTCATAAAGACGCATTGTCTCTTGTTTATCACCACCGAAGAAGTCCACCTTGATTGCATCCACTCCATTTTCCTTGAGCCATTTCATCGTTTGCTTACGGACAATAGGGCGATCCATTTTATTTACCGGACTTTGGACAATATCATTCCAATGGCCTGATGAAGAGAACCATAGAATCGGACGCACTCCCCTCGCTTTGGCATATTCAAACAATTCAGGCATTTTTTCATATCCGATATTAACATCCCAGGCACAATCTATAAGGAAATTATCATATCCCAAAGCAGCGGCGAGGTCAACAAATTTCTTTTGGTCTTCCATATTGATGGAATCATCCTGCCACAGAATCCAGCTCCATGTGCCCTTGGCATCCCTTGCCGGTCGTGATGTAGCATAAAGCGGCTCAACGAGATCCCAGGTGACGGTTGTTTCTACAATGGGGGCAAGGGAATCTCCAACTGTTATGGTTCTCCACGGTGTTTTCCCCGGTAATGCCATCGCTGCCCAGTCAGATCCATTACCGTTATTTTCTTCCGCCATCGGGAAAGCCACCCTATAGACGCCATTCTGAGATTCAGTGAGATGAGAACCGCAATAGTAGCCGTTTACTCCCGTCTCTCCTACCAGAGCCCACATCCCGTCGGGAGTCTGAAAAAGAGCGGGGAATATATACCCTCTGCCATATTGGGAAGGGGTTCCCATGTCGGAAGCTGTATAATACTCTTCGTAGCTGGGCTTCGTACGCTTCCATCCGATCATCGGATCCGACTGCGGAGAAAGGAATGTCGACGTTCCCTCCGGAAAAGCAAAACCGCCTGTCTCCGCATTGATTACAATGGCATGAGTTTCACCCTGCGCCGGGATATTATAACGGAACGCTACGTTATTATTTCCTACGTGCCACTCCACTTCCATCTCTTTTCCATCTGCGGTCTGATAAATTACACCTGTCTCCACCGCATCAACATCCACCCGGCTTTTCTTGATTCGATCCTGAGTATAAGAACGTTTCACCTGCTCTTGGCTACGACTGCTTTTTTCAGTCAACCCTTTAGAGAAATCGGCAATATTACTGACAAAGCCTAACGGTGCATCAGCCACAACCGGAACGCCCTTATAGCTGACCGTATATACCGGCACACCGCTCTCAGTCAATCCGGTAGTCAGAACTGTATTCCCATCCGGACTTTGCACATTCAAGGCATAAGCCGAAGAAAATATCACCATGAGACATCCTGGCACCAACAATTTTTTCATCATCTATTTGTGTTTTTTCGTTCATTCAACTCATAAAAAGCTGAATGGCTATTAATTTACAATTCTGCCCGAGTCAGAAACATATCTGACCCGGGCAGATAAAGATATACTGATTAATATTTAAAGTCCGCCGGTTTTACATAGACCTTAACATCCTTGATACTTCCGGGTGCACCGGCTTCCATGCGCGGAAGATACTGCATTCCGTTAACAGTATGCTCAGCACCAAGATCAAGAACAATGAAGTGAGGATAAGGTGTCCCCTTGACAGTGCTCCAATAAGTTGACTCCTGAAGGTCGAATATCTTATCGCCACTGCGGTTAACTCCCTTTATATCTTCACTATCGGCATATACAACAGTCCACGGTTCACGGGAAAGACGTTCACCCTTATCATTGAGTAGATAGAGCTCGGCAATAGCTGCAACATCATCGCCATTGATTGAACTGTCAGCTTCAATACAGACGAATCTGCCGGTAGCGGGCGCGTTGAAAGTCACCTCCTGCCAATCATTGCCGGGGAGGAAAGTTCCGGTGAATACCGGTGTTTCTCCAGTCAGATCAAGATTCTGACCCTCCTCACGATGACTCAGAGGTTTCTTCACCTGCAGGTTATCAATCATCGGTTCTACAAGACCCTCCACAGCCGCTTCACGCGGGCCTACTACATCGAAGACAAGAATTTCATTCTCCCCTTCCTTGAGCCAGCAACCCGGCATATAAAGGGTCTGTTGCGGACCAATCTCCCAGATACGTCCGATGCCATGACCATTGACATACACCAAGCCCTTACCCCAGGTTTCAAAATTAAGGAAAGTATCAGACGGTTTCTTCACATTGAATGTGCCGCGATAGACACCAATCGGCAGACGTCCGTTATCATAGGATGTGACTTCGCTTAGAGGTTCGAATGTCATTGATTCATAGAACTCAGGAGAATCATTAAGATTGAAGACCTCCCAATTTTTCAGATCACACGTAAACTTATGACCGTTACGATCTTCAGTTACAGTGACATTATCAGTAATTCCCTTGAAATCTTTTATCGCGCGTCCGAAATTGATTCGGCCCATGGCTTCAACGAGCACATCAAGTTTAGCACCCTTGGAAGTAGCCGGAATTTTCAATTCTTTTTCCCCGTTGCGACGATCAAGCTTACCGATATATTTCCCATTTATAAAAATCTGAGCGTAATCATGAGGATCATTAACTGTCAGTACACCTCCCTCTTTTAGTTCAGGAAGAGTAGTACGATAAAGAATGCTGCCGAACCCCTGATCATATTCTTCCATGGTCTTTATCTCCTTATCCTTCTTAGATTCCGGAAGGTTTGTAAAGAGAGGAGCCACTTCAGTAAGTTCAAATTTCTTAATGGAGATAGGTTTAATTGTCTTTGGCACATCAGGAAGTTTCTTACCGGGGTAATATTTCTTCAGAGTGTTGCGCAATTCCCAATATTTCGGAGTAGTCTGACCGCTTTCGCTGATCGGAGCATCATAATCATAAGAAGTGACGTCAGGAGCATATCCTGGAGAATTGGCACCGGCGCAGTGTCCCCAGTTGGTTCCTCCATGAGTCATATAAAGACTGAAGGAGATCCCCTTTGACAGCATTTCATCAATACCGGCAATCATATCAGCTGCGGGACGCGTCTCATGATTGGCACCCCACTTATCGAACCATCCGCTCCAGAATTCAGAACACATCAGCGGGCTGTCCGGACGCAATTCTTTGAGTTTTGCAAATTGCTGGTCGATATTGGCACCCGTACCGAAATTCATGGTCCAGATCAAATCATCAAGACCGTTATTGGTGAAGTTGGACGACCAGTCGCATTGAAACAAAGTCACCTCATCACCAAAATTCTTACGAAGCATATCGCGGATATTACCCACATACTCCTTATCGATACCGTATGAACCATATTCATTTTCAACCTGCACCATGATAATCGGGCCACCGTTGGCAATCGTCATGCCACCGACCTGATCAGCGACAGCCTTTTGGAATTTATCGACGCGGTCAAGGAAATAAGGATCATTCTCACGCAATTTGATATCTTTCTTCTTCAAGAGCCACCATGGAAGTCCACCCATTTCCCACTCAGCGCAAACGTATGGACCCGGGCGAAGAATCACCTTCATGTCATTTTCCTGACAAAGTCTTACAAACTCAGCCAAATCATTCTGACCGGTGAAATCAAACTCACCCTCTTTAGGCTCATGAGCATTCCAGAAAGTATAAAGGCAAATGGTATTCATCCCCAAAGCCTTACACAATTTGATTCTTTGATCCCAATATGGTCTGGGGATACGGGGATAATGGAGCTCGGCAGCTTTTACCACGAATGGCTCTCCATTCAGGAGGAAAGTGCCCTCTCCGGCTTCAAATCTCGGAGCATCCTTATACTCATCACGGCTCCATGACTCACGCCAGGGCACGGTGATTTTCCCGTTATCAAAATTCAGAGGCAACCATACATATCTGGAATCTTCAAGATCTGTCTTGTTCCATCTGTCAAACATCGCTATGTATAGATTCTCCTTACCTTGCACGGGTTGCACGTAAGTGCTTTGAGCATAGAAAGTCTTGTCAGCTTCAGCTCCGGTGCAGGGATTGCCGAGATTTGTCCATGGTCCCATGGGATTATCCGCCACATGCAACCCTGCCTGATTAGGATCCCACCCGGAGCAACCTGATGTCAACATATAATATTTGCCATCCTTTTTAAATACTGCGGGAGCTTCGCGCGCCTCTCCGATAAAGTTACGAGTAAACTTACCGGTTGGACGTAGGAAATCATCAGTCAATTCATTGATATACATTGTCTGATTATTTTCAGAAGATGCGAATTGGTAAGCTTTCCCGTCATCATCCACAAACACTGTCTGATCTCTGCTCATGGCATTATTCGGACGGAAACTTCCAAGATATTTGAAAGGACCTGTCGGCTTATCCGCAACTGCAACGCCTGCGGCAGCTTTCCCATAATCGGCACTTTCCACGTGTGCCCACATCACGAATTTGCCTGTTTTCGGATTATATATCACCTTCGGTCGTTCGAGCACATTCTTAGGATGCAGATCACTCGTTTCATCGTCAGGTTCAGCTTTCAGCACGATCCCCTCGAAAGTCCAGGTTTTCATATCGGGTGAGGAATAGCAGCTCACTCCGGTAATATCAGTGCGATAACATTCCCAGGTTGCCCAGTCAGGCAAAATCGTTTCTCCCTTCTTGTATTCACCATACCAATAATATTTTCCATTATGATACAGGATACCTCCGCCATGGGCATTAATCGGGTTGCCTTCCGTATCGAGCCATTGCTCATACTGCACGAAATCAGCAGCAGGGGCTTTATCTTTTGCAGTTTTGGCGGCTTCGGAACTGACCGAAAAAGCCATTACCACAGATACGACAGCTGCACCCAATGATAATAATCGAGTTTTCATAAGTTAGTTAAGTATTAAGAGCCCGTCTCATAAAAATTTGAGAGCCCCCGGGGTCGCTTGATTGGAGTGATTTTTGGCTTTTGAGCGATTGAGCATAGCGGACCATGTGATTGAACCAAAAGCCGAAAAGCGCCCAAGCAAGCGAATACTATGGGTAATTTTCTTAAGAGCTTCTCTATTGTGTATGAGGTAAGGCTATTTGTTATATTTTAATATTTGATGTTTATTATCTCGTGTAAATGCAAATAATTTTGAAAATATTTACCTTTGCCCGGAGACTCTCAAATTTTATGAGACGGGCTCTGAGATTTTAAATTATATTTTCAGTGTTCGATAAGACTTGGATATGGAAGAGAGAAAATTCTTACGAAAATATAAAATTATTGGGATATGACAAAATTAAAAATCGGTCGAACAAAAATTCGGCCGATTTATATATCCGTTTGTATCCCTTTCTATTAAAATAAGAGAGAGGACTACATTATTCGGAACTGTTTACACAAACGGTCAAGTCTATGCGTACAATATCAACGCATTTCCACGAAGTTCACCTTATCCATGTCTCCATAGTTAAGATTTTCGCCACCCATTCCCCAGATAAACATGTAATTATATGTACCGGCTGCGGCATGTATACTCCATTCGGGAGAGATCACCGCCTGCTCGTTCTGCATCCATATCAAGCGATTTTCCTGCGGTTCGCCCATAAGATGACAGATTGAATTTCCGGCAGGGAGGTTGAAATAATAGTAAGCCTCCACGCGGCGATCGTGAGTGTGGGCAGGCATAGTGTTCCATACGCTTCCGGGCATCAGCTCCGTCAATCCCATCTGAAGCTGACAAGGACCCTCTTCCAGGACGTTGTTCACTATCAGCTGATTGATTATACGGTCGTTACTCTCCTCCATTTTCCCGGCATGGAATGAATTAGCTTTGATAGAGCCCTTACGTCCGTCGATTGTAATGAGCTGTGTCTTATACGCGGCATGTGCCGGAGTGGAGTTGATATAGAATTTCGCAGGATTGGCAGCATCTTTACTGCGGAAAGTTATCACCTTCTTTCCCTTCCCCACATACAGGGCATCCTTGAATCTAAGTTCATAATCCTTTCCATCCACGCTTACTATTCCGTCGCCCCCGGTATTGATCACACCAAGTTCGCGGCGTTCAAGGAAATATTCCGCTTTAAGAGGATCAATCGTCTCAAGCGTCAGCGTTTTAGTGGCCGGAACTACACCCCCGTATACAAGACGGTCGTAAAGAGTATAAGTCAGAATAATCTTATCAGCCTCCATCACCTTCGGCATCATGAAATGAGAGCGAAGTTGTTCAGTGGTGTAATGCTTCACATCATCCGGATGGCAGGCTCTGAGAATGGTGTATTCAGTCTGTGCTTTTGCGAACAGTGTCGCAAACATAACGAGAGCTACAAATATTATCTTTTTCATTCTATGGAATTATTAATTTCTACAACGGGTTCTTTTACCGCAGACTTTCTGGTAATGGCTCTGCGGTTCCATATCAGAAGCACGACAGTGCAAACAGTCAGGATTGCGGCTCCTATATAAGAGAA
The DNA here is from genome assembly GCA_964521885.1 of uncultured Sangeribacter sp. Taxonomy (GTDB): domain Bacteria; phylum Bacteroidota; class Bacteroidia; order Bacteroidales; family Muribaculaceae; genus Lepagella. The sequence continues at coordinate 12,612 of CAZFUF010000005.1, forward strand.
AGTATGTGTGAAATGATAGATTATCCAGGCAAGAGGACTTCCGGCAAAATCAAGGGAGCCTGCTTGGAAACCTTCAGGCACAGCCACCGCTGCATCCTGCGTGTTCTGATGGACAATGCTCGCAGCCTCCGTGAAGTGTGGAGCAAGATTTGTCACCATCAGCAAAGCGAGAACAACGATCACCAGACCCACGATAAATGTTTTTACCACATTCCCCTTTGTATATGGAAGAACCAACGGGAACAGATAGAACATCCCTGCTAACGAAGCTAACGGCAGGAACTCGTTGCCGGGAAGCACGACTGCAAGAAGCAGTGTCACCGGGATAAGTAGCAACGAGACGACAAGCGTAGTGGGATGTCCAATCACAAGCGCGGGACTCATACCGATTGTCAATCCTTCAGCACCTTTAAACTTTTTATCTATCAATTTTTTGGTAGCCTCAGATATAGGCTTGAGACCTTCGATAAAGAGGGAGGTTATACGCGGAATAAGGAGCATGACAGCACCCATCTTGATACCCAATCCTAAGATATAGGGAATATTATCAACTATCTCAGAAAAGAAACTGCAGGAAAGACAACCTATCGCGATCCCTACGACTACCCCGAGGAAAAGAGGGTCACCAAGGATGCCGAATTGTTTTTTCATCCCTTCAGCGTCGATATCCAGCTTATTCATACCGGGAATCTTGTCCAATGCCTTGTTAATACCCCACGCGAAGGGAGCGAACCCGGCACAGAATGGCTGAGGTATTGAAATCCCTTCCATCCCCTCGTAATAATTCTGAAATTTTGAAGCCGTCACATCTGCAAGCACAAGAGTGATAATATAACAGATGATAGCAGCGAAGAATCCCCAGAGCAATGAATCAGTGGCAAAAAACACCACAGCTCCTATAAAGGCGAAATGCCAGTAGTTCCACAAGTCAATATTGACGGTTTTGGTGGTGCGTGTAAGGAGCAACAGGATATTCACGCCAAGACACACGGGTATTATCAGAGCCCCGACAGCTGTATTATAAGCCACGGAGGCTGCTGCAGGCCACCCCATATCAAACACTTGAAGTTGCAGATCATAGATATCCACAACTTTCTGGAGCGCCGGTCCCAGTGCCGAAGTCAATAGAGCAGTCACTATGGAGAGCCCCACAAAACCGACACCTACTTTCAGACCGGACATCAACGACTTATTGAATCCGAGTCCGATACACAATCCGAGCACCGTGAAGATGATAGGCATCATCACCGCTGCTCCGAGACTGATTATGTAAGCGAATACACTTTCCATAATGTTATTTATCTTTTCAAATTTTAAACAGCTAACGATTATTAAGATTTTATCCACCTGGTTAGAACATTGTCATGATAAGATCCGGATCCACTCCTTCAAACTATCATCCCTTGATTCCTCTAACCTTTTTAAGGACAGACAATTTACTTGGGTTGCTTACCGATATAAGCCAGGATTCCACCGTCAACATACAACACGTGACCGTTGACAAAATCCGATGCTTCAGAAGCAAGGAAAACAGCGGGACCCATAAGATCTTCCGGTGTGCCCCAACGTGCGGCAGGTGTCTTGGAAATAATGAAGCTGTCAAACGGGTGACGGCTTCCATCCGCCTGACGCTCACGAAGCGGGGCGGTCTGCTCAGTTGCGATATAGCCCGGACCGATACCGTTACACTGGATATTATGTTCACCATACTCGGAACAGATATTGCGGGTAAGCATTTTCAGACCACCTTTGGCTGCCGCATAAGCACTGACTGTCTCACGTCCGAGTTCCGACATCATGGAGCAGATATTTATAATTTTGCCGTGTCCTTTTTTAATCATCCCGGGGATTACGGCTTTAGCACAGATATAAGGAGCCACAAGGTCAACATCTATCACGCGGCGGAAATCTTCCACATCCATCTCCTCCATCGGGATACGTTTGATGATTCCTGCGTTATTCACAAGAATATCAATCGTGCCGACAGTCTTTTCTATATCAGCAACCATTGCTTTCACAGCCTCTTCATCGGTTACATCACACACATACCCCTTGGCTTCGATACCCAGCTCTTTGTATGCTGCCAATCCACGATCCACAGTTGACTGACGTGAGCAGTTGAAAACTATTTTCGCCCCTGCTTCTGCAAATGCCTGAGCTATTGCGAGTCCTATACCGTAAGCGGCACCTGTGACCAATGCCACTTTCCCTTCTAAAGAAAAATTAACCATCTCAAGTTATATTTTTAGTTTCAAATGACTTCCTGAAAGAAAGCCGATTTTAATTATTATTTTATCACTCTGACCTCTAACGGATTTTGAAGACTAATACGTCTGTGTTTAAGAGTTTTAATCCACTCCTCCATATCTTTGGTTTTCCCAAGGCTCCATGAAGCCCCCCAATAATATTCCACTTCACCATCTTTCCCCACAGGCACCTCCAGCACCTCTTGTGCAAAGGCATTCCCTACGGGCTCAGGGAAATTGAAAACCGTCTGTTTCGCATCCGGCGACATTGTCATGCATCCGAGGAAAATAATTCCATTTTCCGCCACATCACCCTGTGTTGGATCTCCATAAGCCAGTATTCCTCCATCATGAAACACCTTTTGCTCAAAATTTGAGTCCGCAGGTGAAGGGCGATGCACCGGAAATCCGAAAACAGCCCTTTTCCCATACCCTTGAGGAAAAACCACGACAGTATGATTCAATGGATCTCCTGCATCGAGTGTAATCGTTCTTGTTTCCTTGGTCGGTTCTCCTTCGTAATTCAGACGTACGGTGAATCTCAAAGGTCCCCTGTCGAGAATCTCGTAGGATGTATAACACCAGGGATACTCTATTTCCCCGGTCTCGTTGAGCAAAGCACAAGTACCTCCACCCAACGTAGGTCCTACCTCATATACATCCATTCCCTCTCCATGATTCTTATGAAATGAGAGATTGCGGTGTAAATGATTGAAATATCTCTTTTCAAGTATCGGAGTGTCAACTGATTTAGTCCAGACATCATATCCGAATCCCCTCTCTCCCGTGCTTTGGAGAGTTGGTCCGTAAGCACGATAAGCAGCCCAGTCATTCTCCCACGACATATCGTCGGAACGCTCCGGGAAACATCTTCCGTATACAATAGTATCTACGGACGCGGGTGATGTTTCACTCAATGTATAGGTCGCCACTCCATTCCCCTCCACAGTGGCGGGGAAAATAATCTTGTCATTATACGTTTTCTGCCAGGGAATCTCATTACCCGCAGAATCGAGAATTGTAAATACCTGATAAGGAATCTTTTTTGAATCCACCTCCACTATCTCTTTCATTCTCGGTTCCGGAGTGGAATTCAAAATTTCGATGACCGCACCCTTAATCGCAAAGGGTACGGTCATAAGTAACATTGCCGTGATAATTTTGTTTTTCATAGAATTACGGTTTCAGTCTATTTTAGGATTAATCAACATCCATCTATAAGTATTAAATTTTACCGTTATATCTTATCTCAAATCAATATGCTATATTTCAATTGAATTCCGTATTATTCTTAGAAAAGATCTTTATACGGACCGGGCTCTCCCCAGTGATGATCTTTCGGGAAGGGCTGACCGTCCCATGCCTTCATGTTGGTCCAGGGTTTTGCCGAATCAGTCCAGAAAGGATGGGAAGCGGGCAAACCTAACGGAAGGAAAGCGAGTGAGGTCATATACAAGGATCCGTTGTTTGTATACCAATCGGCGATATTGGGTTGTCTTCCTGTAAAACCGATTGTCAGGAAACCCCCGTCATTGAAATTCTGCTTGCCGTCATACATATTATGCATCACTTTTGTGAGCGCCGCTCTCACCTGACCATTGCTCAACCCTGCGGGAAGCTTCTCATACCATGCCATCAATGCGAGAGGTTGCATAGTAGCCATACGGTAAGGGATAGAGCGCCCGAAGACCGGGAATGTTCCTTCCGGGGAGATCATTCTTTCGAGCACAATCGAATACTTCTGTGCACGTTTCAACGCCCTGTCATAGTAATTACCGTAGTGGATTCTTGTGTAGGCACCGGCATCCCTCATCGTCACCAATGTCTCGAGATACATCGGATGGAAAACGTATGAACTGTAATAGTCAAATGCAAACTCGGGGCCATCTGCATACCATCCATCTCCGGCATACCATTCCTCAACTTTTCTGATTGCCGAATTAATCCTGTATTCATCATATTCAGCACCCACTTTAGCAAGCAAAGACTCTATCGTTGAGGAGAACAGAAGCCAGTTGGTATATGGCGGATCTACACGACGAAGTTGCGTGAACTCCTCGATATATCTTTTTTTGGTCGTATCGTCAAGTGGCACCCAAAGCGCATCGTAACCGCGCAAGAAACTTTCCGCCACGTATGCGGCATCCACCAAAGCCTGACCATGACCACGCCATGCCAGATAATCGGGAGACTCCGGGTCAACGGCATTTTTATAACTTTCAAGAGCCATTTTGCGCAGTTCCGCCCTCATCTTCCCTTCTTCAGTATCATCATCGGGGAGAGCCAGCCAGGGAGCGATCCCGGCCATCAGACGACCGAACGTTTCCATATAGGTCACTTTCTTGGAACGTCCGTCCCAGTTCGGACTCACTTCAACCTGCATATTCTTCTGAAGTTCACCTTTCGACATATTGCTCAAGACCGGATAAGCCATCTGATATGCGAGTGAAGTCCAATAATCCCTGTCTTTATTATTGTCTTTCTCAAGATTACGCACGTATTCGCATGCAGCGAGAAGGAAAGCTCCCGTGCCGAAATCCGAAGTGGATTTTGCATCTACGGTCTGACCCGGAATGGCCTTTTCACCTATGGGTTGAACATATCCGACAGTGCCATCCTTCTGGAGAGCTTTGGTGGAAAGGTATTCCCACCCTTTTTTGGCAGCCTTTTCATATTTCGGCCCCTGAAGATAACCGTTGTTCAATCCCCAGAGAAGACCGTAAGTAAAGAATGCCGTGCCGCTTGTCTCAGGACCCGGAGCATGCTCCTCATCCATCATTGAGCGGCTCCAATATCCACCGGGTTGCTGGATGGCGACGACTGCATCAGCCATCTTCTTATATTTATTCTCGAAGAAATCGCGGTGCTTGTAATTGGCAGGAAGATCTTTCAACACTTTTGCAAGCCCGGCAAAAACCCATCCGTCTCCGCGCGCCCAGAAATCTTTTTTACCCGAAGTGCTTTTATGATTTGGATAGACATATTTTGCATCTCTGTAATACAGATTTTCGTCCGCATCAAACATGATGCTGTCACTGACCTGTATATATTCGTAGAGTTTATCGAGATACTTACCGTTTCCCGTAATCTTATAAAGTTTGGTCATCACGGGCATCACCATATATAAACCGTCAGCCCACCACCAATAATCATTCCGAGGAGTTGACATTTCATACTCCATCACCTCCTTGGCACGCCGGATACGCTTGTCATCAGGGAGATTATTATATAGATCGGCATAAGTCTGGAAGCAAATCTGCCAGTCACCGAAAAGCACATGGTCATCAGTCTCGCCATAATCATAGCGCCATTTGCTCCGATCCTTACCCTTTGCACCTTGCCAATCATTATGATTTGCCCAACGTTCGGAATACTCGAGCCATTCCGGATTACCCATCAGGTCATATGCTTCCATATTTCCTGTATGGTAGGCAGCCACGTGCCAGAATGGAGTGGCTTCTGCAGGATGTGTCTTCTGCCATGTGTCGTTGACACGGGTAATGATTTTCCTGACTGACTGAGCCTCCTTTTCAGTATTCGATGCACTCTTGGCGGACACACCGCTGAAAACTGTCATTACACAAGCCGACAGAAATAAGACATAACGATTCATATCTGATTATTTCGAGTTTTTCTTTCACACCGCGTTTTGGAAGGGGATTAGGATTATTCTTCCGTTCTCCAAAAGACGGCGGGAGTATTATTCATGATTAACACCGCAAATTTAAACAGCAAAATTCATAAAAAGGGGTGTTTTTTCGTAAAAATTGAGGTAATTTTTAATACTTACAGTGATTATTTATATATTTGCGGTATAAATAATATTACGAAAACGGGGCTAAATTTATGAGTTTATATCTCAACCGATCTTTTCATCTCAAGATTTTCATCATCATAACTCTTTTCTTCTGTCACCATTCCTCTATCTTGCTGGCAGCCCCTGCAAGCGCATCGGACTTCAATGCCACGAATTCATATTTTCGCACCATAGACATCAAATCCGGACTCCCTGACAATTCCATTAATGACATAGCTGAAGATAAATATGGATTTATCTGGATTGCAAGTTGGAATGGTCTCGGACGCTATGACGGCGTGAAAGTCCAAAACTTCTATAAGGATAATGATTCCGGGTCAAATTCACTTTCCAGTAATATGGTGCGGTCGCTCCTCCCGGTAGACAACGGTCTTTGGGTCGCCACCGACAACGGTCTTGATTATTATAAATTTTCCAACGGCAAATTTCTTCACTCCTATCTTGCAGATGATTCAGGCGCTTTATCATTGATAAAAAGTCGCGTCAGCCGTCTTGCTAAAACCGAATCAAAAATTTTTGGCATAACCTCATCCGGTGATCTCATATGCCATGACAACCGGTTCACATCCGACGGCTCCCCTATTTTTCAAAAAGTTACGAATTCAAAAGGTAATCGTTTTGCGGATATCACTAACTATACTCGGGGAAGGCTGCTTGCTTTGACAGAACGCGGAGTCTCCCTGCTCACCGAAGACGGGAAAAAGGAGTTATACAGGTTTCCGGTCAACTCCGGTTATGATTTAAAAATGAATATCGCTTGTGACACCCTCACAGGAAGAATATATCTCGGCTACGGCATCGGTCATAAAAGTCTTGCACTTAAGATTAACAATAAAACCAATCAGATAAGTCATGATGCATCAGCCTTTGTGCCGGGAGGGTTGATGAAAACCACCATCCTCAATGGTTCCGTTTTCTTCTCCACCGACGGAGAAGGATTATGGGTTCAGAATCCCAACGGAGGTATATACAACTACACTATGGAAAATTCCTCCCTCCCGGGGAATGTCATATATACCTCTTTCGCCGATTCCTCCAATAATCTTTGGGTAGGCACTTACAGGCGCGGAATGGCTCTTTTGAGCCATCAGCTCAATTGGTTTGACTTTGCCACTACAGCCAATCAGAACATCCCCTACGATATTGTCACTGCTGTCCACCCGTTCAAAGGGAAAATATACCTTGGTCTTGACGGTGGAGGTCTCGCGGAATACAATCCTGCCACTAAGACTTCCATCCATTACTCTGCATCCAACTCCTCGCTCCCGGGAAATAATGTCGTTTCAATCAGCGACGACGGGGAAAAACTATGGTTAGGCATTTACACGCGTGGTATTGCATCATTTGATCCGGACAATAAGCAATTCACACATTATCCTTTGACTCCTTCCCAGGAACCGGACAATACCGTATGGACTATTTTATGCGACACCTACGGTCACCTATGGATCGGAGGAAAGAATCTTAATATTCTCGATATAGCAACGGGAGAGATCACCACTCCTTCTGAGTTCAAGGATGCGCGCATTTCATCAATGGCATTGAATGGTAACAACATCTGGATCGGTTCAACAGCTCAGGGATTGATGAAATTTGATACAAAAAGTCTCTCTTTGCTTCTGCACGCCTCTTCTTCCCATAAATCTGACGCTATTCGGCTTCCGAGCTATGACATATCACAGATTTTCATAGATACAAAAGGGAATTTGTGGCTGACTCTCCCCTCCAAAGGTCTTGCACGTATTAATCCCAACACAGATGACGACCCTGCGATCTTCGGTCCCCGACAAGGTCTCTTCGATATAAGGGTAAGATCCATTGTGGAGGACCGTCAGGGGCATCTTTGGCTTGGAACTCAAAACGGATTGTTCCGCTATAATCCGGAAAATTCATCTTTTATCAAGATAGAGGATCCACGCCTTCCGATGATTTTCAATCAAAGTGCCGCTGCTCTTGTCGGGACTGATATATATATGGGCACAACGGAGGGGGTCGTGGAATTTTCTCCCTCCACAAAAATGTTCTCTCCGATAACCGGTGCTCAACTCCACTTCACCTCGCTCGACATTCTGGGTCCGAAACGAGAATCAATTTCACTATATTCCACCCCTCTGACTCAATTGACATTATCTCACGATCAAAACTTCTTCACGATTCATTTTGCTGTGCCCGATCTTGTCTATCCGGGTCGTGTGCGTTATTCCTATCGTCTGCGTGGTCTTGATAAAGAGTGGAGCGAACCGTCAGAGTCGATGTCAGCGGAATATACAAGCGTTCCCCCGGGTATTTATACTTTTGAAGTGAGACATACTCTCCCCGACGGCTCCTGGAGTGAGCCATCTTCATTCCCGATGAAGATTCTGCCACCATGGTGGCAGACCTGGTGGGCGACAGTGCTCGCCGTGCTCTTGGTAATTGGAATTATAGGAATTGTCGTGTATTTCTGGCATCAACATTTCCTCTCACGCCAACGTCTTGAGATAGCACTTATTGAGAAAGAATCGGAACATAAACTGCATAATGCCAAACTCGATTTTTTTGCCAAGATATCTCATGAACTCCGCACGTCCGTATTCATCATCAATGCGCAAGTCGAAGAACTCCTTGCCGCCGGCAAGGAAACCATCACCATACGCAAAAGTCATCTCGATTCGATATGTCGCAATTCTGTGAAATTAAACAAATTGGTCAACCGGATTATTGATTTTCGCAAGCTTGACTTAGGACGTGACACCCTGAAGTTTACCCGTGGCGATATAGTAGTATTCTTGCGATCCCTCGCTGATGATTACGACTATCTTTTGCAACAAAAGGATATCACATTTCTCTTTAACGCCCCCTCCGCACCGATCATTTCCATGTATGACCCTGACTGTCTGGATTTGATCGTCAGTAATCTTATCTCCAATGCCTATAAATACACTCGCCCCGGGGGGAGTGTCACCCTCAGTGTTTCATCTCGTGATAAGAAAGTTATCATAAAGGTCAAGGATACCGGTATCGGAGTCAACGAACAGCTCCAGAAGGAGATATTCACTCCTTATTACCGCACTGAATCCGGACAGGCGGAAAGTGGTGGCGACGGAATAGGATTGGCATATGTGAAGGAACTCGTCGAACTGCACAAGGGATCTATCAGTGTGTCAAGCCAGGAAGGGATAGGATCTGTTTTCATAGTTGAGTTCCCGATTATTGACAATAAGGATAAAATTGCTTCGACCAACGATTTACCCGCGATTGATAATCCATCATCTCAAAATATTAAAAAGAGTGGTATGCAACCCGAACCGGGGAGAAGGAAATATACATCCGACTCGGCAACGCAAACTTCCCCGAACAGAAAATATAAGACTTCACTTCCGCAACCACAGAACCCTACGGCTTCCAATTCAGTGATGATTGTGGAAGACGACCCTGAAATCACCAAATTATTGGTTAACACATTCGCACCGGATTTCAAGATCTATACAGCGGGAAACGGAAAGGAGGCATTGAAGAAAATGGAAAAGATTCTGCCGGATGTTGTCCTGACGGATATCGATATGCCCGGGATGGACGGGCACGCCCTGATCCGACACATTCAGGAGAACCCCGAACTTAAACACATCAGAATAGTTGTCCTGACTGCGATCAATAATGAGGAGGAGATGATGAAGGCACTTGATGAAGGAGCATGCGCTTACTTCACGAAACCGATCTCATTGCGGGTTCTTGCAAAACATATTTCCGGTATTATCAATCGCAAGGCGACTACTTCATTGACCTTTAACACCGGCAAAAATGTGAGGACATCCTCCTCATCAGATTCTTCGGTCAATAATACTACAGAATCTTCAGCCGACACTTACCTTCACCCGCATCGTCTCAATGATGAGGAAAAGAAATTTTTAATCCATTGTCGCAGGATAATCGATGATAATCTTAGGAATCCGCTATTTGATATTGAGTTCATGACAGAAGAACTCAATATGAGTCATTCCACACTCTATAAGAAAATCAAGAAACTGACCGGCATGGGGCTCCTTGAGTTCATCACGGATTACAGACTATGTAGAGCCGTGGAATTATTCAGAGAGGGGAACAGCAATGTGCAGCGTGTCAGCGAAATGGTTGGATATAAGGACACCAAATCCTTCCGCACGGTATTTAAAAAGAAAATGGGCGTATCGCCGAAACAATACGTCCAATCTCTTTAATATACTGACTGTTAGTATTTATCTTAAAACATCCACCGGAGGTTCCCATTTATTTTGAATCTCCACCGGAGGGTTCCTTTATTTTGAAATCAGCTGAAAGTTCTTTGAAACAGAACCGGATTAATTGCGATTTCAGGAAATTCTCATTTGAATAGCGGCAAGGGCAGCTTCAGCACCCTTATTTCCGAGTATTCCTCCTGCCCGGTCAAGTGCCTGTTGCTCATTATCTACAGTGAGGACACCGAATATCACGGGAGCTTCACCTTTCGCATTCAGAATTGCAGTTCCATTGGCTGCAATCTCACAGACATAATCAAAATGAGGTGTATCACCACGGATCACTACTCCGATGATAATTATAGCACTATACTCCTTACCGTTGAGGCAACGTGCCGCCATATTGACCAGCTCCACTGTGCCGGGCACACTTACTGTGACCACATTATCCATCTGAACGCCTGCACGTTGGAAGACGTCGAGCGCACCGTCACGCAACGCATGAGTGATTTTGGAATTCCATTCAGCTGTAATTACCACAGCCTTAAACGTCTCGGGGGATTCCAAACGGGGGATTTCAAGCTCCGCACCGTTGGTATTCAATATTGTTGACATCCTTATTTTCTATCCGGTTATTACTCCTCCTTTTTTTCCAGCTTGGAATCAGCATCATTCTCCTGCCCCTTATTCTTTTTTCGCGATAAAGACAATTTATGGAAAAAAGTTTTCCATTTTATCTCATGCTCCATGTCAGAATTTATCACTTCGAGTAAAGCTCTGATCTCCTCTTCGAGTTCCACGGTTTCGAGGGCTATGGCATGGGTAAGTATAGCATTAAGAAGACGGATCGCACGTGGACGCATCGAGCGGACGCGCATCATAATCTCAGCCATCTCAATAGTCATCTTCACCTCCTTGCGTGTGACCCTCCCGGCGCGTTTTTTTGAAAACTTGATAGCCTCGGCATAGAATTTCATGGCAGCGCGATTATCGCCTGTGGCAGCAAGCAGCTGACCCACATTGCGAAGGGAATCCACAAGTTTATCGGTCGCCGTGCTCAAACCGGCATTCACCTTTTCATAAAGTGCATCCGCATTCACCTGATGTTTTACGAGAAGTTCCAGGGTCTTTTTCCTTGAACGTAGAATCCTGGTGGAGAGCTCCATTGCGAGGATATGATATTTCGCAAAGCGTTCAGCATCCTTCTTGATCAATGGTTCGAGGAGATTAAAGAGCACATCGAGTTCCTTCTCGCTCTGTTTGTAATCTTTCAGCTGGAAATGAATCTCGGCAAGATCAAACAATATGCCGGTAAGGACTGCCTGGAATTCCGGATCTTCAAAATCAGGAAATTCACGCAAAGTCTGCATTGCCTTTACCGTACGTTCCAATGCATCGATCGCACGATGTTCCTCCAATAAAAGATTTGATGCCGTACGACTCTCAATCACTTCATTCAAAATATCGACCTCCTTTGACTTCGGATTGTATTTTGTCACGTTAATTGGTATCTCGATAAAACTCATAATCTTAATTATTTATTTTCTTTCTTTTAGAGCCCATAATTATTCTGGCAGGGAATGTGAGGAAGCAATTTCCGATGATCTCCGTCCCAGATAGCCGCCGTGATGACGTTTTGCATATTCTTCAACTGTAAATCCGATTTTTTCCATGACTCCCACGACGAGCAAATCTCCAATAACGGTCATCATGGTAGTGGATGTGGTCGGAGTCAGTCCGAGCGGACACACTTCCGGAGCGGCACCCGTGGTCAAGACAATGTCCGCTCTATTTGCCAATTCACTTTCCCCGTTTCCTGTTATAACAATAAAGGGGATTGAGGGGTTCAGACCCCGGGCCAATTCAATTAACTCAATAATTTCCCTGGTCTTGCCGGAGTTTGAAAGCAACAGCATGATGTCATTTTTCTGCATTATGCCGAGGTCACCATGTTGAGCCTCCGAAGGATGTAGGAAAACGGATGGAGTGCCGGTGGAACAGAATGTCGTCGCTATATTCATGGCTATCTGTCCCGCCTTCCCCATGCCGGACGTAATCAGTTTTCCACCGCGACCGGCTACATACTCGCAAATCTTATCTATTGCTTCACGGTATGAATCGGTTATAGGGATTGAAAGAATAGCATCCGCTTCAGCGCGGAGAATCTCATGCATTCTCTCTATTAACTGGCTCATTTTTATATAGAATTTTTCGGTATTTTCAATTATTTTTCATTGATATGCGGCTATGCGGAAGAAGATAATTATCATTTCTTCCTTTCCTCATACAGTTCTCTGCCTTCGTATGCATCCAAGGCATCACACCATTCTTTAGAAAGCGGAGTGGTTTGCATAGTCTCAGGATTCAGGCTGACCATGACAGTCTCGCAAAAGGATTTGACCTCTCCCGTATCGGTCTTGACAAGCATCTGCTCGAGCACAAAACTTTTGTCGTGACGGCTTCTGCAACGGGTGCGAACTTCTATTTGCTCACCGAAATAAATCGGGGCGATATAGGTATTATTGACATTAGCTATTATCGTATCGACTCGCTTCCAATCCACCTTCCCTTCTTTAACCGCTTCAAAATAATAGGCTTTTCCGGTATCATAAAGCGAAAAGTAAACAGTGTTGTTAAGATGGCGCAAAACATCTATATCGTTAAATCGTATTTGAACCGGATGGGAATGTTTAAACAAAGACGGGTCAGGAATCTCTCTGTGCATATTCTTTAATTTTGGGCTTTTGAGAACTCCCGCTTAATTGCAAAGGGTTCTCGGCATCAGTCTGCAAATTTAACACATTAATGGCAATCTTCAAACATTTTCTCGAGGCTTCATCAGTTATTCCCCGACAAACCGGATTTCACTGACAACTTCTTTACCGAGTATCTTATTAATTTGAGAAATAAAGACCGACCTATGCATGCTCAGTTCATTGCGCAATGATGCGCTCCTGACGGGGATACGCATAATTCCACGTCTGACGCACGGATCACCACAAAGCTCCGCCACCGGTGCTCCCGCCACTTCACGCCATAACTTCTCCGCCCTGACTTCAGCAAGGCGGGTATCAAGCTGACTCTCTTCGATAGCCTTTCGGAGCACATCTCCTATAGTTTCAAAATCTTTCCTCTCCACATCCCTGATATTCTATTACCTATTCACTATTACCTCCTACCTATTGCCTATACCTGATACCTCGTAACCCCTTCCATTTCAACCATTCACCCCAACTCCGAAAATCTCCCATCCTCAACTTCCAGCATCATTCTGTCTCCCTCAATGTTGGAGATAATATCGTCAAGATGTTTTCTGTTGGTATCGGTAATGAAAATCTGACCGAAATCTTTGTGATTACTTACCACCTGCATTATCCGCGCCACACGATCCGCATCCAATTTATCAAATATATCATCAAGAAGAAGAATCGGAAACTCTCCGCTATGATGACGTAGATAATCAAATACCGCGAGTCGCAACGAGATAGTGAATGTCTTTACCTGACCCTGACTTCCGAGACTTCTCATCGAATAGTCATCAAGCCCACACACTATATCATCTCTATGGACTCCACCGCTTGTGAAGCCCAAGACCTGATCTTTTTGCCGGCGCTCATCAAGCAACTCTTTCAAAGATTTACCATCCAATTGGCTTTTATATGTGATGGAGGCTGTCTCGGCATCTCCCGATATCTCGCTATACCTTCGTCGGAAGCCATCTTTTAAACCTTCCACCCATTGTTTTCTCAAGTCGTGGATTGCCCGTGCAGTCTCCTCAAGTTGATTCTCCACCGAATCAAAAAGCAACTTATCGCGCACTCCGGCACGCAGCATCCTGTTGCGCGACTCAAGGGCCTTGGTATATCTGATAAGGTTGGAGAGATATGTACGGTCACTTTGAGAAATCACCGAATCCATAAACCGGCGACGCTCCTCGGCGCTCCCGCTGACAAGAGAGTGATCGGAAGGGGTAATGCTGACAAGAGGGAAGCGTCCGATATGTTCCGAGACCTTCCCATACTCCTTCCCATTCCGCTTGAGCGATTTCCCCTTCCCTTTGACAATTCCGATCGATATGCTCTCTTTTATCTCATTATCAGAGATAAATTCACCCTTGACAATTAATGATTCTTCTCCATGCAATATGAGTGCACTTTCTGATATAGAACTCATCGGACGCGCCATACACAGGAAATGCACGCTCTCCAGGAGATTACTTTTACCCATACCGTTTCTTCCGAGAAGACAGTTCACCCCGGGAGAGAATTCCAAAGCAGCCTCTCTGATATTCTTGAAATTGATTATATCCGCACGCTGAAGAATCATAAAATCAATCTTTTACTCCGTATGCGAGATCACCGGCGTCACCAAGACCCGGGATGATGTAGCTGTGAGAATTTATCTCAGGATCAATAGCGGCACACCATATAGTGGTCTGATCTGCAGGAAAAACTTTCGACACATAATCTACTCCTGCGCGCGAGGCAATCACTGATGCCACGTGGATCTGCACGGGGGTTCCTTTCGAAAGGAGTGCTTTATATGCCAGCTCCATGCTGCTTCCGGTGGCAAGCATAGGATCGACAATCAGCAATGTCTTCCCTTCAATTGAGGGTGAAGCCAAATATTCAATAAGTACATCAAAACTGTCTCCTTTCTCCTTATATTTACGGTAAGCACTGACAAAGGCATTCTGTGCCTTATCGAAAATACTTAGAAAACCGTGATGGAAAGGGAGTCCCGCACGCAGGATAGTCGCCACTACGATCTCATCTGCAGGGGTCTTGCATTTAGCTATTCCCAATGGTGTGGTGACATCCACATCATTATAATTCAAACGTTTGGAGATTTCGTATGCAATCAGTTGACCGATGCGGTCAAGGTTTGCCCGGAATCTGAGCGGATCTTGCTGAATTTCAGTGTCACGCAATTCAAGCATATACCGGCTGATAATCGACGGTCTATCTGCAAAATTAATAATTTCCATATCTTTAGATTTTAAGTTATTCAGGATAGATTCTCATTCACCGATAAAGATGGAAACCCTTTCGGGAGAGAATGATTTTATATAATACCTTAAAAATATAATATTTATTAAAATATAATATTTCTTACTTAAAGGATATTGGGATAATCACTGATTATATACCTTGACCGTGACATTGGTTTAAGAGCCAAAAATCACTCCAATCCGGCAACTTCCGGGGCTTTCAAATTTTATAAGACGGGCTTTAAAATCGACATCACGTTTTCTTTATCTACGGATAAAGCTCCCTTTAGTTCATCAAGACTTGAAAATTTCTTTTCATCTCTCACTCCGGCTACGAAATGAATCCTCATAGGCAAGCTATAGAGTGAACCTGAAAAATCTATAAGATGAGCCTCTATGGTCTTCTTCCCTCCGTCACCGAAAGTCGGACGAATTCCAATGTTCACCATCGCAGGATATTTCCTCCCGTCGGGAAATTCACAGAATGCGGCATATACACCCGTCGCCGGAATCAGTAAACGCGGATCAGGTTGAAGATTGGCGGTAGGCCAGCCGATCGAACGTCCGACAGCACTGCCATGAACCACTATTCCGGTAATACTGTAGCTCCTTTCAAGTAATTCCGCCGCTTTCCCAACATCACCTGATGCGACGGCCTTTCTGACAACCGAGCTGCTTACACCCTCAACCACAGGAGCCTCGATAATTTCCACTCCCACGCTCTCCCCAAGTTTCCGATAGTCCTCAATGGAGAGAGTCACACCATCATGACCGAACGTGTTGTCATACCCGATCACGAGAGCTTTCACGCTATAGTCATTTCCCATCTTTTCCATCCATTGCATAGCACTCATGGAAGCTATCGCCTCATCAAAGCGAATGGTCTCAACCTCAAATGCGCGTGAGGTCAGAATTTCATCCCGCTCCTGCGGCAACGTGAGCATTCCCGGTGCTTTCTCCGGAGCAACGACGGTCAGCGGGTGTCGGTCGAATGTGAACACAAGAGGTTTCAGTCCCCGCGTCTCCCCTTCACGGCTTAATGTCTCGAGCACAATCCTGTGCCCTTTATGCACTCCGTCGAATGTACCGACAGTGGCTATCCGGTCACACTTCATATCCTTCATCGATTATCTACGGTTAGAGTGGAAGACAGAAGACGGCTGCACACACTGAGCATTCCCATTTCCTCATCTTTATTATTAATTCTCACCGGAGTTATTCCTACAGATGCAGCCCCCTTGCAATTGGCTTCGGAATCGTCAAGCATAACGGTTTCTTCCGATTTCAGACCATAGCGATCAAGAACACGCTGGAATAGTTTTGGATCAGGTTTACACATCCCTTCCTGGAATGAGCAGACTATCCCGTCAAAATAATCCGGCATCTCTTTCCCTTCTCCGCGGAAAGCCCGGGCAATCCATCCGTCATACATCACCGGATTGGTATTTGATAATACAAACACCCGATACCCGGCATCTCTCAGTCGTCTCACCATTGCCAGTCTCTCAACCGGGAGACCGACAAGGAAACGGTCGAAAGCATTTTCAATAACTGAAGGAGCCGCACCTGTCACCCTGCAGGCGAAATCATAAAACTGACCCGCGGTCAACTCCCCTTTTTCGAGTTGCAGAAACGGACCTCTCTGCTCATACTCATTGAGCAGTTCCCCGGCATCCGACATACCGATACCCTTAAGTGCATTGACGGCAGCCTGACGGTTAAGGTCGATCATCACTCCCCCGAGATCAAATATTATATTCTTTATATTCTTCATTTCAACTTGGATTGATAATTACGTCATGAACCACTCCTTAGAGCCCGTCTCATAAAAATTTGAGAGCCCTTAGTATGCAGAATTAAAACCATAGAGGTGATCGCATTCAGCACTCAGGAATGATTCAGTCTTCTCACTTCTTGCAAATTTACATATTTTTTTGCAAAAAATTCTGAAAAAAACTATCTTTGCCATTGAAGAAAAATTTTTTGACATGGCTAAAATAAAATCCATAGGAATTCTCACCTCCGGAGGTGACGCCCCGGGGATGAACGCCGCCATACGTGCCGTCACTCGTGCAGGTATCTATGCCGGATTCAAAGTTTTTGGTATATATCGCGGCTACCGTGGTCTTATCACGGATGAAATTGAAGAGTTCTCCACTCAAAACGTGTCGAATATCATCCAGCGCGGTGGCACTATCCTGAAGACAGCCCGTTGTAAAGAGTTCCAGACTCCTGAAGGTCGGCAATGCGCGTATGATGTGTTGCAACGCCGGGGAATAGATGCCCTCGTGGTTATCGGAGGAGACGGTTCGCTCACCGGAGCCCGCATTTTCGGCAACGAGTTTAACGTTCCGATCGTCGGACTTCCCGGCACTATCGACAATGACCTTTATGGCACAGACTCCACTATAGGTTACGACACAGCCCTCAACACCATCATGGAATGTGTCGATAAAATCCGCGATACCGCAACAAGCCACGAACGTTTGTTCTTCATAGAAGTCATGGGTCGCGATGCCGGCTTCCTTGCCCTTAACGGTGCGATAGCCTCAGGTGCGGAAGCGGCAATTATCCCTGAAATCTCCACAAAAGAAGACCAACTTGAAGAACTTATCAAGAACGGCTTCCGCAAGTCTAAGAACTCATCTATAGTGCTGGTGGCGGAATCACCCGTCACAGGGGGTGCGATGGGACTTGCCAACCGCATGAAAGAGGAATATCCGGAATATGACGTGCGTGTGACTATCCTCGGCCACTTGCAACGTGGTGGAAGCCCCACGGCATTCGACCGCATCCTTGCGTCCCGTATGGGTTCGGCTGCAATCGATGCTTTCCTCGACGACCAACGCAACGTAATGATCGGTATCAAGAATGACGAGATAGTCTATGTACCCTTCACACGTGCCATCAAAGACGATAAGCCCATCAACCAAGGGTTAGTCGACACCCTCCGTCGTCTGTCTATCTAATCAATCCTCTGCCGATAGGGTTAAGCCTCCCATTTTTATGTGTCGGCGTTTAATCTAAAAAACTTATTAAAACAAAAAAGACTCATTCGATTGAATGAGTCTTTTTTGCGTGGGCGAAGATGGATTCGAACCACCGAAGGTATCAACCAGCAGATTTACAGTCTGCCCCATTTGGCCACTCTGGTATTCGCCCTTATTTGCGTTGCAAAGGTATCTATTTAATTCGACACATCCAAATTTTTAACATTTTTTATCAACAATTTCAGACCGTTTTCATAAAAACTGCATACTCCGGGAACGCAGGGGCACGGAGATACAGCTCATCACGGAAATCTATGATGACACTTAGAGCCCGTCTCAAAAACAATTCGAAAAGCAGTGAAAAGGAGACGTTCATACTTGTCGGGGATATGTTATTTTACTATTTTTAAACTGTTTTTTAAAATTTTTACAAAATAAAATTTTAATTTTGCAGACATATTCTCAACAACCTTAATATTAACTAACAATAAACTTAATAATAACTAATACATCAAAATATTATAATTACCTCTACTTAACATTTTTCATCATTTCCTAACTTTCAATAAGATGTTAACCCGGGCTGACAACTCAATGTCATCTTCTTTCTTTTCTTAATATATATTCGCTCATATTATATCTTATATCTTATTTCGTAACTAAAAAAATGCTGCATTCTCTTATCTACTGCATACTCTTTATCATAGCTTGCTGTGGCTTCGGAGCATATTTTGCCCTGAAAATCCGCATCAGGAATTTGAAAAGGAAAGAGAATGCTTCCGCTCAATCAGATACGTCAACATCAGACCCGGAATCTCACATTCCGGCCATCCTTCTAATTGACAGAAACCCTGATATAGCCAAGCAGCTCAAAAAGATTCTCGGTGATAAAATCCATATCTCAACCGCCGGAGATCTTGCGACAGCCTATACTATTAACAAAGAAGAAGATTTTGATATTGTCTTAGGAGACGTTATTATTGCTGCGGATGATGGAAAGGAATCCATCGGCACTCTCATTGAATCAAGAATTGAAGAAGAGAAGATAAACGAGGAGAAATTGAAAAATCAGCTTGTGTTTGATTTAAAAGATTTCGGACTCGAATCATCCGATAAGAGATTTATGAGGCGTGCCCTTGAATGTATAAATCGCAATCTTGATATCGCCAATTTCGATGTCTCGCAATTTGCCAAACAGATGGGCACATCAAAATCTACTCTCTATAATCGTATGAAAGCACTGACCGGGATGAGTCCGAATAATTTTATCCGCCACGTCAGGTTTCAGGCGTCATGTCAAATCATGCAAAAACATCCCGAAATTCGGATTTCTGAATTGGCATACTGCGTAGGATTCAATGATCCTAAGTATTTCAGCCTAAGTTTCAGGCGTGAATTCGGAAAATCACCGTCGGAATATTGTGAACAATTTTTACAACCGACTTTAAATTCTTCAACTTAATGTTAATCTGATATTTACATAATTAAAAAACGAATTTATGCCCTAATTTTGATTAATTTTCACACCCACAAATGCTTCATGCTTGGATAATATTCTACCTAATTTAATTATTTTTTAACCTACTAATGCATAAGCAAACCTAAATTTGCGGTTGTGAAAAGCTCAATTTAAAATTTTCCAATCTACCTGATCGATTAATCACAACTAACCTTACAAACATAACCTTTAACATGAAATTTGATAGACTCATTGTAGGAAGTCTGTTCGCCATGGGTGCGCTTCTCATAGCCCCTGTGGAGGTCAGTGCCACAAGCGCACCGCCGCAGGCAGGTGCTACCCAAGGTCAGATCACAGCTACCGGTACGGTTTACGATGACACGGGCGAACCCTGTATTGGTGTGACTGTAAAACAAAAAGGAACTACCAATGGAACCACCACCGACATTGATGGTAATTTCTCATTGAAAGTTAAACCCGGTGCCGAACTTGAATTTACATACGTCGGTTGCCAGCCGGTCACTATGAAAGCCGGCTCCGGAATGGAAATTCACATGAAATCTCTCGACAACATGCTCGAACAAGTGGTTGTTGTCGGTTTCGGTACTCAAAAGAAAGTTAACCTGACCGGATCAGTCGGTGTTGCCACCGCCAAAGATATCGAAGGTCGTCCTGTACAGAACACGGCAGCTGCCCTTCAAGGTGTAATCCCCGGTCTTAACATCACCAACTCCTCAGATGGCGGTAACCTCAACGCTTCCAAGCAGATGAACGTCCGCGGTATGGCAGTCATCGACACCGATTTCTCATCCGGTGCACCTCTCGTGCTCATTGATGGCATGGAGGGTGATATGAACTCCATCAACCCGCAGGACATCGAATCAATCTCTGTGCTCAAGGATGCCGCATCATCTTCAATCTATGGTTCGCGCGCACCTTTCGGTGTTATACTTATCAAGACCAAAAACGGTTCAGCCGGCAAGGTAAAGATTTCTTACAACGACTCTTTCCGCTTCAATCAGCCGCTGACTCCGATGCACACCATGGATTCCTGGGAATATATCAGCTACCTTAATGATGTTGCTCGTTACTCCACCCCCGGAAACCAGGAATTCCCTGATGACTATGTGGAAGGCGCGTGGTTATATTATACAGGTCAAAGCGACAATTTCATCTATCAGAATAAATGGGTAGGTGACTATCGCCGTTGGGGTACAGGAGAGTGTGGCGGCACATTTGCCAATGTCAACTGGCTTGATGAACTTTATAAGAAAACCGCATTTGCTCAGGAGCATAACCTGACCGTAACCGGTGGTAATGAGAAAGTGACTTATTATCTGTCAGGCAACCTCCTTGACCAAAACGGCTTCCTTAAATATGGTAACGATACATACAAACGTTACACTCTCAACGGAAAGTTCTCAGCCAAACCTTTCAGCTGGCTGACCGTTAACTACACTTCCCGCTGGATGCGCACTGACTATGAACGTCCTCACTGGCTTGAAGGTGGATTCTATGAGAAAGTGCTCCGTCGTCTCCCTCCGACAAATCCCAAATATGACCCGAACGGATATATCGCTGCTGACTATAACTACATTCTCCACCTTCAGGATGGTGGACGTTATAAGACTCAAGACGATATATTCACCAATCAGGTTCAGATCATCGCCACTCCTCTCCCGGGATGGAATATCAATGCAGAATTTAATGCCCGCGTCAATAATTATTGGCTACATGATGACTACAAACTTGTTTATGCTCATGATGCCGACGACTTGGATGGTCTTTCATCTGAAACAACTCACCTTGCATTCGACTGCGGTGAACACTCATGGGTAAAGGAACAGGCAGAACGTAACACCTATCTTAACTACAATATCTATTCAGACTATAACTTTAGCATTGCCGACAAGAATAACTTTAAGGTTATGCTCGGTTTCCAGGCTGAAGATTTCAAAAAACGTCAGTTAGGAGCAAATCGCAACGATATGTTGCTTGAAGATCTCCCCGTACTCAATCTTACCACATCCTCTGATTCCTACGGACTTTGGGGTGAATATCAGAAATGGCGCACAGCAGGTTTCTTCGGTCGTATCAACTATGACTTCATGAGCAAATACCTTATTGAGGTCAACCTCCGTTATGACGGTTCTTCCCGTTTCCGTCGCGGACATCGCTGGGTATGGTCACCATCAGTATCAGCAGGTTGGAATATCGACCATGAAAAATTCTGGGAGCCGATACTTCCCTACGTAAATGCCCTCAAGATTCGTGCATCCTACGGTCAGCTTGCCAACCAGAACACCAACGGATGGTATCCTACCTATCGCACAATGGGAATCGCCAATCAGGGTACATGGTGGACAGTTAACGGTCAGAAACCGGCAACTGCATGGTTCCCCGATCTGATCTCTACTTCACTTACCTGGGAAAAGATCCTTAACACCAATATCGGTATCGATGCAGGTGCATTCAACAATCGCCTCACCGCAAGTTTCGACTACTTCTGGCGCACAAATAAGGATATGATGGGTCCCGCAGTGACTTATCCTGCGATTCTCGGTGCTTCAGTGCCTCGCGAAAATACTCTTTCACTCCGCACATATGGCTGGGAGCTCCAGATAGGTTGGCGTGACGTTATCGGTGATTTCTCTTACTCTGCAAAATTAAACCTCTCCGACAACCAGACTAAGATCCTTAAATATCCTAACCCTGAAAACTACCTCTTCTCAGGAGCTCAATGGAATCCTCAATATATAGCAGGGCAAGTTGTAGGGCAGATATATGGTTTCGAGACAGTCGGAATCGCAAGAACACAGGAAGAGATGGACGCTCACCTTGCCAAGGTGGATCAATCAGCAATCGGTAGCAACTGGCAAGCCGGCGATATGATGTATGCCGACCTTAACGGTGACGGCAAGATCACCCGCCCGACAACACTTGAAGATCTGAAGGATTCAGACGTGAAAGTCATCGGTAATTCCACTCCCCGCTACAACTTCGGTCTTTCACTCAATGCCGCATGGAAAGGTATAGACGTTACACTCTTCTTTCAGGGCGTCATGAAACGCGATTACTATTTCAATCCTTATGGTGTTAAAGGCACAGGTGGTAAAAGTGCCGTATTCTGGGGAGCTACTACCGGTGGACGTTGGGAATCTATCTTCTTCAGAGAGCATCTTGATTACTGGCGTGATGACAGCAGTCCTCTCGGAGCAAACTACGATGCCTACTATGCACGCCCACTTTACTATACCAACAAAAACCGTGAACAACAGACTCGCTACCTCCAGAATGGTGCATATATGCGTCTGAAAAACCTGCAGATCGGCTATACATTCCCGCGCCAGTGGACAGAGAAATTCGCCTGCACAATGCTCAGGGTATATTTCTCGGCAGAAAATCTCTTCACTGTAACAAAGATGTCAAAGGTTATCGACCCCGAATCACTTGATGTATCTTCAATGAAGTCAGGTTCAGCTTACCCGCTTGCCAAGACATATTCTTTCGGTCTCCAGATTGATTTCTAACCTAATCTCACAGCAAACAGACATGAAACTAAATATTAATAAAATAACAGGAATACTCGGATGCGGAGCTTTGGCACTTGCGTTCACTGCTTGTGATGACTATCTAGACATCACACCCCCGTCGCAAGTAACTCCGGATGTATATTTCACATCAGCCGACCAACTTGGGGCTTATACCATAAATTATTATAAAAGTAATGATGACGTGGGTGGTCGTGGGAGCAATCCTATACCCCATTACGGAATAGGGGGTGGATCATATTCCTCTTTCCTGGATGATGACCAAGGGACAGATAATGAGAATGGCACCAACAATAAATTCTTTGACGGAACAAGCAAAGTAAAAGTCGGTACCAGCGGAGGTTCTTGGAGCTTCGGTTATATCAATGCCATGAACTGGTTTTTTGAAACAGTCCTTCCGAAAGTAGAAGCCGGACAAGTGACCGGGGCAGAAGTTCTCATCAACCATTATCTCGGTGAGGCGTATTTCCTTCGCGCAAATGAATATTTCGGCAAACTTCGTTCACTCGGAGACTTCCCGATTATCACTACCACTCAGAAAATGGATCGTGAAGAACTTTGCGACAGCTCAAGACGTCAACCTCGTAATGTTGTGGCTCGTTTCATCCTCTCCGATCTTGACCATGCAATCGAATTGCTGTCCAACGGTGAATTGACAGGGAAAACCCGCCTTACTCGCGATGTCGCTCTGACTCTCAAGGCTCGTGTGGCTCTCTATGAGGCTACATTCGAGAAATATTTTGCCAATACACCTTTCGTGCCTGACAAGAATGCAGGATGGCCCGGTGCAAATATGGACTACAACAAGGATTTCACCTACGACAATGACACTGAGGTGCAATTTTTCCTTGATCAAGCTCTTGAAGCAGCCAAGCAAGTGATCGACCGTCACCCGAACCTCACTGCAAATAATAAGAAAAAAGTCGGTCAGAATGTGGCTAATATCTCAGAAAATACTTACTACAATATGTGGGTTAGCAATGATGCCACAACCATTGATGAAGTGTTGATGACTATCAAATATAACCTCGCTGTGAATGGTGGTCACTGTGTTAACCAATATATCCGTGGCGGACGCGGTTATACTCAGGAATTTGCAAACTGCTTCCTTATGGAGAATGGTCTCCCCATTTACGACTCTAACTCAGGTTATATGGGTGATGACTTTGTAAAAGACACCAAGGAAGGACGTGACTGGCGTTGGCAACTCTTTATGAAAGCTCCTGGTGAATACCTTTATAATGGAGATCCCAATCAGATTATCGGATACATCGATACAAAGAAGAATGTGACTTACGATGAGGTACCCGGAATCTGGAAAGGCCCGAACATTACCACAAGCACAGGCTACACAAAAGGTAAAGCATGGAATCCCAATCCGCTATATAATATTGGCGGACAAGATTTGACTTGCCCTGTAATCTTCCGTTCAGCAGAAGCATATCTTATCTATCTTGAAGCTGCTTGGGAAAAATATGGTGATAATCTTAACGCAGATGCGTGGGCAGTCTGGAAAAAACTCCGCGTTCGCGCCGGTCTCCCCGAAGATCCGATGGTGACTATCAACGCCACTGATCTTAGCAAGGAAGAGGAATTTAGCCACGATTTCGGTCTCTATTCCGCAGGAAATCGCATCACTTCAAAAGTGCTCTATAATATCCGTCGCGAACGTCGTTGCGAGCTTATGGGTGAAGGTATGCGATGGGATGACCTTATCCGTTGGCGTGCTCTTGACCAACTCAAGACTCAACGATTCTTTAAACACGGTTGTAAGATCTTCGGTCCGATGTTTGACAAATTCCCCAAAAACAAGCTTGTTTATGACAATGCGGACGATAAGAAGAATCAAGTATCTTCTCCCAACGATGTCGTAGGAGGGTTGAATGGCAATGCTCAATATTGGTCTTTGCTACGCAATTCCAAATCTGATGATTGGTATGAAAGCGGCTTCACATGGCGTATGGCTCATTACCTTGACCCCATCGCTGAAAGCCATTTCATTGAAACAAGCGATGGTGATATGGATAAATCTCCAATCTATCAAAATCCTTATTGGAGCAAAGTTCATGACACTCCTGCCCAGCAATAATTGCTTGTGAAGCAATCTGCTAATGATATAAAATTTTCAATTTAGACTCCCGGGATATCTTTTCCCGGTTCCCGGGAGCGTTTTTCATATACCGGAATCTACTTAATTTTTTACTAACCAATTTTTAATTATCAAGTTATGAAGAAATTTCTTCTCTTTGCAGCTGCCTTCTCATTTGTGGCAGCAAACGTTTCCGCTGCTAATTTAATCAAGAACGGCAGCTTCAACGAACCCGGTTACGAGCAGTCAGTCCCCAGCGGTTATACATGGGATCCATGGGACAAGCAGCTTGAGCTTACTTTCCTCCCCAACTGGTCTCTCAAGACCGGTGGCTGCTGGAATGGTGGTTGCACCATCATCACCGATGAACCCGGTGACGGAGATCTTCGCGATGAGGAAGATACAGTATATCTGAATATGTGGGGCTACAACGATAACGGTTGGGATAAGATTCAGATCAGCCAGGTTGTAGAAGGTCTCGAAGTAGGCAAGGAATATACTTTCTCATACGTATATTGCTACAACTTCCCGACTTCAGAACAAACAGCTAACGGTTGGGCTCCGGATCCCTCTTACGGTGCTAACATCTGTGAAGTAGACGATACAGGTGCTGATGTAATGGCAGGTAAGACTATCGTTTCTATCCCCAATCCCAACGGTGACGAATTCAGCTCATACGACGAATGGCTTGATTGCTCTCAAACTTTCACAGCTTCAACTGACAAAGTATGGGTTGAGATCTATATCGGAAACTACTATGGTGACAAGAATAAGAAAGACGGTCTCTATATGGACGTAGACAATGTTGTCCTCTCCGATGGTGGTGATAATGCAGTTAAGGCTGTTATCTTTGACAAGAACGCTCCTGTTGAATACTACAATCTCCAGGGTGTACGTGTAAACGTTTCTGACAACACTCGTGGCATCGTTATCCGCAAACAAGGTAACAACGTATCTAAGGTAGCTCTCTAATCTATCTTACAATCACTCATAATTGAATCCTCTTCTCCGCTGACGGAGAATACTTCTCAGGGGAGAAGAGGATTCTCTTCCCCGCAACATCAAACAAAAGTGTCGAAAAGGCTCAACACCTTTCTCCAAAACCGATTCCTTAATCTTACGAATAATTTTAATACTATCTGATCCTCAGGATTAACTCTCAGACAGTTTTCAGGAAGGATCATAATTTCCATTCCAATATTCAGATCTGACCTGCAGCGTGACCGAATACCGATACCGAATATCGAGGTATGATGCGTTCAAGTAGAAGGTATACGTGTATTCAGGATTAGCCTAAGGTCAAATAATAAGTCAGAATCCTTTAAAATCACAGGAGATGCCGAGGAAATTCCGGAATCTCTTATTCCAAACCTTACTAAGAAATATTCTCTTTTCTCAATTTAAATTGAAAACACAACTTCCACGGAAAAATTTAAAATCTACATAACCACCAACTCATGAAATTTCAATTACTTGCACTTTCTCTGGCTACGGTATTTATGAGTCAGGCTGCTTCCGTCACCAAACCGGAAGCGGATAAGTATTACAAAATCAAACACATCTCCGGTCTGTATATGACAGACTCCGGAATGAATGTGACTATTGAAAATGAAACTCAGGATAACAGTCAGGTCTTCCAATTCCTTCCTGTCGCCGGTGCTTCGGACACCTACAATATCGTGCGTGTGAAACGCGGTCAGTTCCTTGGCTCGGATAAGGGTTGGACATCCACCATTATCTCCCGGAATATCAATCTTTCACAATTTGTCGTGACGCCCTCCAAGGTGAGCGACGGATACGTGATACTGAAGAATGTCGGACTTTCACAAATCAAAGGTGGCGACAAGTATTTAGGCACTGACAATACAACAGATAAATCCTCCGTCTACACCGATAAATCCGGTGATGACACAGCTAAACATCAGTGGAGCATCGAGGAAACGGAGTATACACCCTCAGTTGAGCCTGAACTTCCCGATGTTTATCCGGATAACAATATTCCCGACACTGACCTGCGCGCCAATGTATATCCCGGATATAAACTGGTCTTCGCTGAAGAGTTCTCAGGTGAGGGTAAGACCAACTCAGAAGTGTGGAACTATGAGACTGGATTCTGCCGCAACCATGAGCATCAATATTATGACGGTGACAACAACTGCTACATGCAGGATGGTGTCCTCGTGATCGAAGCAAAAGATATTCTTGCTCTTCAACGCCGTAATCCGAAATATAACAAGCACAGCACAGGGTGGCCCGGAAACATCGGTCAGTATCTTCACTGGACTTCAGGTTCAATGACTACCAAGGGTGACTGGCAAAGTGGTTACACATGGCTTTACGGTATCTATGAAGTGCGTGCTAAAGTGCCTCAGATGGTAGGATGCTGGCCCGCCATATGGTCAACCGGCAGAGAGCACGAATGGCCCTACGGCGGTGAGATCGATATCATGGAATATTATGGCCATGCGATCCACGGAAATGTTTGCTGGGGTAACGGTGGCCGTTACAGCGCTTCCTGGAACTCTGCAATTGTAAGTGATGGTGATCTTGGTGCAGGTTGGGGCGATGAATTCCATACCTGGCGCATGTTCTGGGATTATGATCATATCGAGCTTTGGTGTGACGATTGGTTGGTAAACAATATCGACCTCAACACCACCTATAATGCAATTCCGGATCAAGAGTATGACCATGGTAACGGTTGCAACCCCTTCCGTGATGTCCGCCACATGCTCTGGCTCAATCTCGCACTCGGCGGTGACAACGGTGGTTCACTCAACAATACCAAGTTCCCATGCCGTTTCCTTGTGGACTATGCACGCGTATATCAAAAATTTGGAACCGATGGCAAAGCTACATATCATGTAGATGAAACAATCTCTGATCCTACTTTCACTTATAAAGATGGTGAAGAGACTCCTCTCGGAGTAAATGCCATGACAGAAGATTCCGATGCTCCCTCACATTACTATAATCTTCAGGGTGTAGAAATCCGCAATCCGGAGATGGGTCAGCTCGTAATCTGCCGTCAGGGTAACAAAGTCAGTAAATTAATCGTGAGATAAGTTTCTACATTTACATATATAATAAAAAAGCGGCATCGTGGAGATGTCGCTTTTTTATCATTATTTTTATATTATAGGTGACTGCCAAAAAGTAGACAGCACAAATATCACTAAAAATTGGTATCTATGCAATTGTGCAGATTTCTAAACTAATTTTGCGGAAGCCTCGGCAATCCGACGCATTGCTTCACGGATATTATCATCCGATGTAGCATAACTTAAGCGCATATATCCGGGGGCACAGAATGCGCCGCCATCTACACACGCCACATGCGCTTCTTCCAGAATATACATCACATAGTCGCCCGAACTTTTGATTTCCTTATCTCCGAATCGCTTACCGACATAGCTGCTGACTTCAGGGAAAAGATAGAATGCACCCTGCGGACGATTGATTTTCCACCCCGGAATCTGAGACGCCAAGTCCACGATGAGATCGCGACGGCGACGGAACGCCTCTCGCATTGTCTCTACGCACTCTTGCGAACCTGTATAAGCCGCCTCGGCTGCTTTCTGAGCTATCGACGACGCTCCCGATGTATATTGACCCTGCAATTTAGTGACTGCTTTGGCAATCTGAAGAGGTCCCGCCATGTAACCGATACGCCAGCCGGTCATAGCATACGCCTTTGAGACACCATTGATGATAACGACCCTGTCTCTTACGGATTCAAACTCAGAAATGCTGTGCACCTTGTCAACAAAATTAATATGCTCATAAATTTCGTCAGCAAGGATAATGATGTCAGGATATTGAGCCAACACTTCCGCTAACCCTTTAAGTTCCTCATAAGTATAGATGGAACCGGTGGGATTAGAGGGGGAATTGAGCATTATCATCCGGGTGCGGGGTGTTATTGCTGCTGAAAGTTGAGCCGGAGTAATCTTGAAATCACTATCCACACCGGCCATAACTTCTACAGTCACACCTCCGGCAAGCTTAATCATCTCCACATAGCTGACCCACGCCGGAGTAGGCACTATAACTTCATCACCCGGATTAATACAGGCGAGAATGACATTACAGAGCTCCTGCTTCGCACCATTGCCGACAACAATCTGTTCAGGCTTGAAAAGTATATTGTTTTCGCGCGCCAGTTTTTCAACAACAGCTTGCCTGAGAGAAAGATACCCGGGCACCGGAGTATATCGGGAATAATTCTCATCTATCGCCTTCTTGGCAGCTTCCTTAATATGGTCGGGAGTATCAAAATCGGGTTCACCAACCGACATATTGATAACATCGATTCCTAAGGCCTTTAATTCAGCACTTTTCTGCGACATCGCCAATGTGGCTGAGGGCGACATCTGATTGATTCTGTCAGATATTTGTAACATATAAAAGATTTGTAGAACCCATCCGGGGCATTTCGCACGAAATTAGTATTTTTTTTTTTGATTCCAAAATTTTAGTAACTTTGTCATCACTGACAGAGCCGTCTGTCAACACCGGCAGCCGATCTCAAATCTTGATAATCCAAGACCCTACTCATGAAATTTTATGAGAAGGCTCTATAATCCGCATAATATATGAATAGACTGATCTCACGCATCAACCTGCTTTTTTTCATCACTTTAACCGTATTGGCAACCTCATGTTCGAAATCCGATAATCAGGATGCGGAGGCGCTTCTTGCCACAGTCCCGTCGAATGCTTCAATCGTGGGTATCGCTGACATCTCTTCCATCCTTGAAGAGGGGGGATGCAAAATATCCGGCTCCAAAATAAAGTGCAGTCCGGAACTTCAGCAGGCGATAGAAACGATCAAAGACCCGAACGAGAAAAAATCAATTGAAAAGGTATTAAACGGAAAGAGCGGTGTACGTCCGACTTCAATAGTTTTCTTCACAGTAGGCTCATCAATCTACGTCTCCGGTCTGTTAGACAACACCGCAGACTTCAAGTCTTTCATAGAATCTGAAACGAAAGAAAAATTCGTCAAGACAGGGGAAGTGGAAATCTGTAAGGAGTTTGCAGTTGTCGGAGATCAGTTCTGGGCATGCGAGAATTCTTCCGAAGATTCAGCTACCCATATCAGCGAATTTACCAAACTCAGCAAACAGCAATCATACCTCGGAGGTGAATATTCCGATACCTTCCTCAAAATGGATGATGACATCCGTGTTGCTGTTGATATTTACGGAATGACCAATAATCTCTCTCTGGATTTCAAGGAACGCGCCATGTATTCCACCTTCATCAATTCCCTTTTCAAGGATGCGACATATTCCCTGCTGACTGTGGATTTCGATAAGAAAAAAATCGATTTCACTGCTAAAATTCTTGATTCAAAAGGGAATGTGGCAGATTTTAATCTCCCTACATCTCAGATAGAGGGTAAAACAATCGAAGAATTAGGAGGCACAGCCAATGTATTTGGTGCATTGTCCGTCAACTCACGTTTAGTCAAAAAAATAAATGAAATAGTAAAGTCAATCAGCGGACTTGTGCCGCAGATGTATGCCGGGTTTATCGAACCGTTGGACGGCACACTTTGTATCGCCGCATCTGCCGACAAATCTGCAATGAGAGGTATAATAACCACCAACGGGAAAGCTGCCAATGAATTAACGTCCATCTTATCAGGAGCCGGAAAAGTTGATAAGGAGGGTAAATATATCTATATAAACAAGGGGACTGCAACCGGTTCCGGCATCTCGGCTGAAGAGGCTGCCAAACTGATGAAAGGTGCCTGGGGAGCCGTGGTTTACTCAGCTCCCGAAGAGATGCCTGAATTTAAACATGTATCCTCCTGCGTTATGCCGGATGGGAAAGGGATTTCTCTTAAGGTTCAGGCAGTAGCGAATGATAAGAATGCTGTCAATGCCATTATCTCTCAACTTGCGTCTCAAAGAGTAAGTAAATAACCCTCCCCTGCTTTAACAATCAAGGAATGAGAAAAGTATCAGCAGATTTAACTCATATCGAAAGGATACGGATCGAAAATACGCTTCCACGGGTATTTGAATCGGAAAAGATACCCGCATCGGAAGTGTGGAAGTCACGACTGACTTTTGAAAGAGGTGGAAGATATCTTATTGAAGCCGCAAGCGGAGGGGGAAAATCCTCCCTATGCGCTTTCTTATTCGGATTAAGAACGGACTATCTCGGAAAAATCTTTTTTAATGATACCGACATAAGCTCTATCTCCGTAGATGAATGGCAAACGATACGACGCATGAATATAGCCTATCTGACTCAGGAGCTTTCCTTATTTCCTGAATTGACAGCCATTGAAAATATAAATCTTAAGAATAAGCTGACCGGATATGCCACGGATTCGATGATCAACGACTGGATGGAACGGCTGGGGATTGCCTTCCGGCGTGATTATCCCGCCGGGAGAATGTCTATCGGTCAGCAACAGCGCCTGGCTCTCATCCGGTCGCTTTGCCAACCTTTCGATTTCTTTCTCCTCGACGAACCGGTTAGCCACCTCGATGCGGATAATAATAAGACAGCAGCTGAAATCGTGGAAGAGGCTGCCGAAAAACTCGGTGCCGCTGTCATCACCACCTCAGTAGGAAATCCTCTTGCTCTCGATAATCCGGTAAAATTAAAACTATGACGAATCTGATCCACCGTCTGCTACGCAAAAATATATCCACCCCACGCATAATAGGTTTTATCCTTTCCAATTTTATCGGACTCGCAATCGTGGCTGGAGGACTGCAATTTTTTCTTGACGCATCAAGTATCTGGGAAGATGAAGACAGCTTCATTAGATCGGATTATCTCGTGGTCAACAAACGTGTTACGTCTGCCAATACTCTCGGGAATGTTTCCGGGAGATTCTCTGCCGCGGAGATAGAAGATCTCAATTCCCAAGCATGGGTTAGAAAGACAGGCGCCTTCACGGCGGCAAATTATAAAGTGAAAGCCGCCATGAATAATAACGGACGAGGGATGTCTACGTATATGTTTTTTGAATCCATACCCGATGATTTTGTAGACGTCAAAGGAGCAGATTGGAATTATGAGCCCGGAGACAAAGAACTACCGATAATCATCTCAAAGGATTATCTTACACTCTATAATTTCGGGTTCGCAACCTCAGCCGGTCTTCCACAGCTGTCGGAATCCTTAATGAGCGGAATTCCACTTGACATAACCCTTGTGGGAGAAAATGGTGAACAGCGGATTCCGATGAACGGCAGAATCGTAGGGTATTCAAATAGACTGAATACCATTCTTGTGCCCCAAAGCTTCATGGACTGGAGTAATAAAATGCTTGCTCCGGATCAGATTACTCCCCCCTCGCGACTGATCATAGATGTCAACTCCCCGGGGGATGTGGCCATAGCCGACTATATGGAAGCACACGATCTTGAAGTGGCGGGAGATAAATCCGGCTCCTCAGCAAGTTTCCTTCTGAAGATCGTGACAGGAGTCGTACTGGGTATAGGAATAGTCATCACTCTCCTTTCCCTCTTCATCCTTCTGCTATCCATCTCACTTCTCATGGAGAAAAACCGTGAAAAGCTCCACACACTCCTTATGCTCGGATATACCCCCTCGGAAGTAGGAGTCACCTATAGAAAAATAGTAATATATGCATCAGCGGCCGCGTGCCTGCTTGCCATCACCGGGACGTTTGCCATGCGCGCATACTACATAGGGGCACTTCAGGGGCTCGGAGCCGACGGCAGCAATATATGGGCTGCACCCCTCGCAGCGGTCCTATTAACACTGGTCACCGTCATTTTCAATCTTGTGGCAGTGAAACGCAAGGTGATGAGTGCATGGAGGAATTAGGAAACAGAGGGGAAGCGAGGGGTATTGATATGTTAAAAATGTTAATTAACATTGTTAAGCACTCCTCATTCCATATGAAGAGTAATAGAAAATAGTATCTTTGCGAATAACTATTTTAACCGAAATACCAAGAAACTCTCCAAAATATCGAATATTGCATGGTAAATGTTGTATTCGGTCAAAAAGTAATAGGATTAAGTAGTAAATAGTTACCCCCGGACATTCACTCTCATGAATAAGAGAATAGAGGGAGGGTGAGTCAACATGCGACGGGGTGTAAAAGCCATGAAAAAGAATTAAATAAGTATTATAAACCCAATGTCGAACTAAATTCAATTCTTGCATGAAGAACATTTGTTTTCATCTGAATCGGAAGTTCTTAGTGACAATGGTCATGCTATTGACACTTTCACTTCCAGCTTTAGCTCAGAAGATTACAGTCTCAGGAACTGTAGTAGACGAGCATGGAGAAGCACTGATCGGTGCGACTGTGATGGAGAAGGGCACTTCTACCGGCACAGCGACAGACATCGACGGTAACTTCACACTTAACGTTGAGCCGAATGCTACTCTTGTGGTAAGCTATATTGGCTATGACCCACAGGATGTTGCAGTCCATGGACAAACTCACCTCAACATCACAATGAACCAGAATGCCACTACACTTGCAGAGACAGTGGTGATCGGTTACGGTTCTGTAAAGAAATCAGATGCCACCGGTTCGGTATCGATGGTAATGCCGGATGAAGTGGAAGCAGGTCTTGCCACTTCCGCACAGGATCTTCTCGTCGGTGCAAGCCCCGGTGTCGTTGTCACAAGTTCAGGTGGTAGCCCGGAAGGTGGTGCGACTATCCGTATCCGCGGTGGTTCCTCACTTTCAGCTTCCAACGACCCTCTTATCGTGCTTGACGGTGTGCCCTTGAGCAACGACGGAGTTCAGGGTATGGCTAACCCTCTGGCGATGATTTCTCCCGATAACATCGAGTCAATGACTATCCTTAAGGATGCTTCCGCAACTGCCATCTACGGTAGCCGCGCATCTAACGGTGTCATCATCATTACCACCAAGAAGGGTAAAGCAGGTCGCCCGCAGGTGAACTTCTCAGCCAACTTCTATGTAAACACAGCCCGCCGCACATGGAGCGTGCTCGATGCCAATGAATTCTCAGAAAAGATTATCGACTTCTGGGGTCCGAAATCAGCCGCTGCCAAAGCCCTCGGTGATGCAAACACCGATTGGCAGAAACAAGTGCTCCGCACTTCCTTCAGCCATGACTACAACCTGAGCGTCGGCGGTACCGTAGGGTTCCTCCCCTATCGTGTGAGCGGTTCTTACACCATGAACAACGGTATCCTTAAAGATTCTCAGATGCAGCGTGTGACTGCCGGCATCTCTTTGACTCCGCAATTCTTCGGCGGACTTCTGAAGATCAATGCCAATGTCAAAGGTTATTATATCCGCAACAAATTCTCTGACGAAGGTGCTGTCGGAGCTGCAGTCGCAATGAACCCCACGGTTCCCGTGATGTCCTGGCTCCCCAACCCCAACCCCGCCACAAACGAGGCATATCCTTATCTCTACAACGGATATACAACTTCAACAACATCCAACAACGCCTTCAACATGAATGCCACCAACAACCCGTTGGCAATCATCAAAGACCGTGAGGATATTTCAAATGTATATCGTTCAAACGGTAACCTTCAGATTGACTATGCATTCCATTTCCTTCCCGATCTGCATGCAAACCTCAACCTCGGTTACGATGTCAGCAAATCAAGCGAAAACATTAATGTAGACGCCAACTCAGTGCGCGCATGGGACGGCTACAAGCAGAACGGTGCCGGTTCATACTACCACTGCTATGAGCTCCGCAGAAATACACTTCTTGATTTCTATCTGAATTATAAGAAAGAATTTGATAAGATTGAGTCAAACCTCGATGCCATGGTAGGTTACTCATGGCAGCGTTTCGACTCACACGGTCGCAACAACGGTACTGTCTTCACAACTCCCGGCTTCTATCCTCTTAACGGTGAGACTGCCGACGAAGAGAAAGTCAAAGGTAATCTTATCTATGACACAGCTACCGAGGCAGGGCAACAATATAAACCGGAATACTTCTGGAACTCCGGTAACCTGATGCTCGTTTCATTCTTCGGACGTATCAATTACTCTTTCAAAGATACCTATCTTCTTACTTTCACTCTTCGTGATGACGGTACTTCACGTTTCTCTAAAGAAAACCGCTGGGGTCTCTTCCCCGCATTGGCATTAGGCTGGAAGATCAACAATATGCCTTTCATGGAGAAATATCGTGCCAACATGAACGAGTTTAAGCT
The DNA here is from genome assembly GCA_964521885.1 of uncultured Sangeribacter sp. Classification (GTDB taxonomy): domain Bacteria; phylum Bacteroidota; class Bacteroidia; order Bacteroidales; family Muribaculaceae; genus Lepagella. The sequence goes on from CAZFUF010000005.1 coordinate 48,111, forward strand.
CCGTCTCGGATGGGGTGTGACAGGTCAGCAATCAGTCGGTGGTTACTTCCCCTATCAGGCTGCTTACTCAATCGCCCAGACCGGTTCTTACTATCCCAACATGTACACCGGTAAAATCGACGGCAAGAGCGGTCTCACTTACTATCCGACAATCTACAACCAGAACCTCAAATGGGAGGAGACAACGACTTGGAACGTAGGTTTGGATATGGGTTGGTGGAACAACCGCTTCACCGTAGCTCTCGACTGGTATCTCCGCGAATCCAAAGACCTCATCTCATACGTGACAGTAGCTCCCGGTGCAGCTACATCAAACATGATGGACCAGAACATCGGTACTCTCCGCAACGTCGGTCTTGAAGCTACAATCGGTGCCCGCATCTTCGATACTGAAGATTTCACATGGAACACCAGCCTCAATGTGGCATGGAACAAAAACGAGATCACCAAGCTCAACAACACTGACGATCCGAACTCTTACGTGACCACAGGCGGTATCTCCGGTGGTACAGGTAATACTGTTCAGGCTCACAAAGTCGGTTATCCCGCATACACCTTCCTGCTCTACGAACAGGTATATGATCCTCAGGGGAATCCCATCGAAGGTTGCTATGTAGACCAGAATGGTGATGGCAACATCGACGATAACGACCGCGTCTTCAAGCACTCAAAAGACCCGAAGGTGACAATGGCATGGAACAACACGTTCAGCTATAAGAACTGGGACTTCGGCTTCCAGCTCCGCGCATCTATCGGCAACTACGTATATAATGACGTGCTGTCAACCCACTCCACACTCACAAGCACATTCAACAATGATGCCTTGAGCAACATGATCAAGACTGACTACTACTTCAAGGGTGGACAGGAAACCAACACTTATCTTTCAGACTACTGGTTGAAGAACGCAGGGTTCGTACGTTGCGACAATATCACTGTCGGCTACACATGGCCCAACCTTCTTGACAACAATCTCCGTCTGAGACTCTTCGGTGCCGTTCAGAATCCGTTTGTAATCACAAAATACAAAGGACTTGATCCTGAAGTATTCGGTGGTATCGACAATAACGTTTATCCGCGTCCCGTAACATTCACTCTCGGACTCGTGGCCACATTCTAAATATTTCATTAAATATAAGCAATTTATTATGAAATCATATATTGATAAATTTTTCGCAGGTGTGGCCTTGACCTCATTATTGGCCCTTGGTTCCTGTGTCGGAGACCTTGATCAGGCTCCCAAGGATCCGAATACTGCAGCTGCTGATGAATTCGCCAATAATCCTAAAGAGTATCTCGGAGGAGTTATGGCAAAATGTTATTCCGGAATCGCAGTTTCCGGTCAGGGTGGTCCTGACGGAGACTCTGACATCTCCGGTCTCGATGGCGGTACATCTCAATGGAGCCGAGCAATCTTCATGCTCAACGAGTTTACCACAGACGAAGTAAACTGGGTATGGCCTGACGTCGGTGTGTTCGACCTTTGCACAAACACATGGGGTTCTTCAAACGCCAATATTTTCGGTGCTTACTCACGTTTCTACACTCATATCGCAATATGTAATGACTTCATCCGTCTGACCCGTGATCTTGATTCATACGGCATCACGGTCGGTGGTTCAGGTGAAGGGGCAATCTCTCAGGAAGAGGTTGATCAATTTGTACGTGAAGCCCGCGCGCTCCGCGACCTTTCATACTATTACGTGATTGACTTCTTCGGAAATGCCGTTGTGGCATGGGATGATATGCAATACGGTGAAACTCCTCAGCAGACCACACGTGCTGAACTCTTCAAGAAAGTTACAGATGACCTCGAGGATGTTCTGAAAACATGGCCTGACGGTCAGAACGTGGTATACGGACGTATCGGCAAAGACGCAGTCCACGGACTCCTCTGCAAATATTATCTGAATGCTGAAGTCTTCACAGGCACAGCTATGTGGGATAAGGTTAAATCTCATGCAAACGCTATCTTTGCAAATCACACAGGTGGTTTCAACGGCACCGGTCTTGCTAACGATTATCTGGCTCTCTTCTGCGGTAATAACGACATGTTTATGCCCGGTGGTTCTCTGCCCGATCAGAACGAGATTCTTTGGGGAATCCCTTACAATTCTGAATACACTCAACCCTACGGAGGCACAATGTTTATGATTGCAGCTCCTGTGAAAGATATGGGTGATGACTCAAATCCCGGCGCAGGCTTCATGACCTCGGCATGGTATGGCACAAATCAGAACTGGGCATGTATGCACGCTCGCCAGCAGTTCTCCGAGAAATTCGGATTTGCAGGCGGTTCTTCAAGCGACGGTCGTACTTATCTTTGGGTAACCGACAATGCAGGCTTCAAGATTTCCAATACTAAGTTTACTGAATTTACAGACGGTTATCCTGCTATTAAGTTTACAAACGTAATGGCAGAGAGCGATGGAACTCTTCCGAAATGGAAAGATCCTGTAACAGGTCTTAACCGCGCCGGTGTTCAGCCTGTCATCTCCACAGCTAAATTCCCCGATACAGACCTTCCCATCATCCGTCTTGCAGACGTGTATCTGATGTATGCTGAAGCAGCTCTCAGAAGCGGTACTGACATGAAGGAAGGTCTTGACTACGTGAACTACGTTCGTCAGCGTGCAGGTGTCAGCACATGGAACACCACAGAATACAATCTCAATAACCTTCTCGACGAACGCGCCCGCGAGCTCTATTGGGAGAATGTGCGTCGCACCGACCTTATCCGCTTCAACAAATATACAAGCGGCTACAATTGGGCATGGAAAGGAAACGTTGACAATGGTGTCAACATCGCTTCATACCGCGTTCTCTTCCCGATTCCGGCAGACGTGATTGCTACATACGGTTCAAGCTATAAGCAGAATCTCGGTTACTAATTTTCTTTAAAATCAAAGACAAATCAAAATGAAAAAGATAACATTTTTCGCCGCCCTGCTCATGCTGATGGGTATCACCTTGACAAGCTGCAAGGAAGATACACAGCCGCGCATTGAGAAGCCGACCGAATTTGTACTAAATCGCCCGGCGATGGCGGACAACACATATATCCTTACTCCCGAAAGCTCTGTGGAGCTTGCAGTGAGTCAGGCTAACTATGGTCTTGGTCTGAATGCTCAGTATTCAGTTCAGATTGCACTTGATGACAAGTGGGAAGCAATCCCCGAACTTGACGGTGACAACAACCCCGTAATTGACGAGGATGGAAATGAAGTCGTGACTTATACCTATGAGACTCTCCCCGGGAAATATACCACGGCTAAATTCAATGTTCCCGCAGAGGATTTCGCAGTTGCGATGTGTCGTCTGCTCGGTTTCACTGAAGAGGAGCAATTCGTTCCCGGTGCTCATCCGGTGTACGTAAGAGTCATTTCCACTGTTCCCAACTGGAGTGAAGGTACGATCATTTCCAATGTGGTTAAACTTAATTCGGTATCCCCCTACTTCAAACTCCGCGAACCCGGTATCATCTATCTCATCGGTGCTCCGCAAGGCTGGAACATAGATGGCGGAGATATGCCACTCAGCGAAGCAAAAGATGGCATCGGATCTCAGGTTTATTATGGTGTCTTCAACATCTCAGCTGATGACGCTGCCGGTGGATTCCGTTTCTATACCGCTCTTGGAGCTTGGGGCGACAATGGCTCACTCCCGTCTATCGGTGCAAACGCTAACGATGGTGACAACAAGACTATCGAAGTTGACGAAGATGGTAATTATGAAGGAGACTGCAAGGCAGGTAAGGGTAACTGGAATATCGCCAACTGGCCCGGAGGAATGATGAAGATCACCGTTGACCTGTCGAAGATGAAAGTTTACTTCGAAAAATATTTGGAGGAAGAATAATATTAACATAATCTATGTCTGTCGGAGCAATTATCCGATTGCTCCGACAGATTAAGAAATCCATATGAATCCAATGAAAAAATTAAATATTTTTCTGATCTCCGCTCTCGCTCTCGCAGCCGTTGCATGCGATGACAAAAGCGATCTCGGAGTAATTCAGACTAATGAACCGGAGACTCTGATGACAGTCGACGGCATTACGATCCAACCGGCAACGGAGTATAATGCACCGGCAATCAATCTTGCCAATTATGATGCATCTGATATAATCCCGATGCTGACCTACGAAACTGATCCCACCATCCCGGCGGATGCAAAAGTATCATTTAATCTTGAAGTCAGCCCGACTTCTGATTATAAAGAGGTCATAGACATTCCGATGGTGGATATCGAAAACCAAACCAATGCATGCGGTGTGACCGCAGAATCTCTTGACGGTGCATTCCGTGCACTTCTTGGCAAGACACCCAATGCACACGATATGTATGCCCGCATTTCAGCCTTTATAAATATCGGCACACAGGTGAGCCGTCTCGGAGACCTCAACACATGGCTCGGGACTCCGGCACACGCTATCATGGTGACTCCGGTGGATCTGGGCATCAATACCGAAGCTGAATATTATCTCTATGGTTCTGCATGTGGCAACGTGATGGCAAATGCAATCAAGATGAACCACTCAGACCTCAACCAATGGGATGACACAGTCTGGAACATAGCATTCGAAGTTCCGGCTGACGGTCAGGTATTCACTTGGGCTGTAGCACCTCTGTCAGTGAAAGAAGCTAATTCCACAGACAATATGTATGGCGTAGACGGTAACGACCACGCAGCTCAGGAAGGCACACTCGCCCTTAATGGCGCTGCAGGTGAAATCACAGCTCCCGGTAAGTATCTTCTCACAGTCGACATGCAGGCTCTCACCTACAAAGTCGCTTATGCTCTCGATGGCGTCTGGACTCCGGGTAACGGTAATGGCTGGGGCTTCGGCAGCGGTATGCTTTCTACAGACAATTTCGTAAATTATAGCGGTTACTCACACCTCAGCGGAGAATTCAAGATGACAGGTCAACCCGACTGGTCACCGCTTGAATTTGCATCAGCAGGGGCTGTCACCAAGGGCACAAACAAAGACACCGGCTATACTGAATACACAGGTTCAGCTGCATATTCAGGTGGCAATATGGGTCCGGTTGACAATTCACTCTATTGGGTAGATTTCAATGTCTCCACCCTTGAGTACACCCTGACTCAGATCACCGGTATCGGAATCATCGGTGGTTTCAGCGACGACAATAACTGGGCATCAGACTATGTGACTCTTACTCCGTCAGAAGACTTCCTGACATGGACAGGTGAAGTTACATTCCCGTCAAATGAAGTGCAGTATAAATTCCGCATGAACGGTGGTTGGAATTATAATCTCGGTGGAAACGCCGCTGACCCCAATCAGGAATATACTGACCTTGTGCCGGGTGGTGCGAACCTCCTGCCCCCGGGTGTCGGTACATACACCGTAGAGTTGAAGCTTACACGCGCAGCTATCGGCGACACTTATCAAGTGGTATTCACCGCTAAATAATAGCGACAACACATCGTGTTATCCAATCGGATAACACTCCATGATAAAGCTCGGCATCACACCATGCCGAGCTTTAATTGTTTGGAAAATTGCGAAAATCCTAATTCTAATTGTTTGGAAAATTAAAAAATTTGACATTTTAAATATTTGGAAAATTACAAAAATCGCAATTCTAATTGTTTGGAAAATTAAAAAACACTCATTATCGAATTGAAAAATTACAAAAAACACCATACGAAAAAGGGGGGAATTTAGCAGGAATCAGGATGTAAAAGAACGATTATTGGTGAAAATTTGTTATCTTTGCAGTTGGCTTAACCGCAAAATCAATGGATAAAGAATTATCACGCGAACAGACATCGACCGATAACATCCTCAGGGATGCTACCAGCTCAGACTATAAATATGGCTTTACCAGCAATATTGACACTGAGATTGTGCCACCCGGGTTATCGGAAGATGTGATACGATACATATCAAAAGTAAAAGATGAACCCCAGTGGCTGTTAGACTTCCGTCTGGAGGCCTACCGCTATTGGCAGACGCTACAACCACCCACATGGGGACATCTCGACATCCCGGAAATAGACTTTCAAGCAATAAGCTATTATGCAGCTCCCAAGAAAAAAGAGCTTAAAAAGAGTCTTGATGAAGTTGACCCGGAACTGATTGATACTTTCAATAAACTCGGTATCTCACTTGAAGAGCAGAAAGTTCTCTCCGGAGTGGCTGTAGATGCAGTGATGGACTCCGTCAGTGTAAAGACCACCCATCGCGAGAAACTGGCTGAACTCGGGGTCATCTTCTGCTCCTTCAGCGAAGCCGTAAAAGATTACCCCGATCTGGTGAAGAAATATCTCGGCTCCGTGGTGAATTATCGCGACAATTTCTATGCAGCCCTCAATTCAGCCGTTTTCTCCGACGGGAGTTTCGTCTATATTCCCAAGGGGGTAAAATGTCCGATGGAGCTCAGTACTTATTTCAGAATCAATGCCTCAGGCACAGGACAATTCGAACGTACGCTTATTGTTGCTGACGATGACGCCTATGTCAGCTATCTTGAAGGATGCACGGCTCCGATGCGCGATGAAAATCAGCTTCACGCCGCTATTGTTGAAATAGTGGTGGAAGAACGCGCAGAAGTGAAATACAGCACTGTCCAGAACTGGTATGCAGGCGACAAAGACGGAAAAGGGGGAATATATAATTTCGTAACCAAAAGGGCTTTGTGCAGGGGATATAAATCCAAAGTATCCTGGACGCAGGTAGAGACCGGCTCCGCCATTACATGGAAATATCCATCCTGCGTTTTACGTGGAGATGAGTCTGTAGGTGAATTTTATTCCGTAGCGGTCACCAACAATCATCAGCAAGCAGACACCGGAACCAAGATGATACATATCGGACGTAATTCCCGCTCCACTATCGTTAGCAAGGGGATCTCCGCCGGAGAGTCCCAGAACTCATACCGCGGACTTGTGAGAATGGCAAAGAATGCTTCCGGATGCAGAAATTACACCCAGTGTGATTCCCTTCTTATGGGAGACAAATGTGGAGCTCACACATTCCCGTATATCGATGTGCAGAATGCCTCATCAACCGTGGAACACGAGGCGACCACATCTAAAATCAATGAAGAGCAATTATTCTACTGCCGACAGCGAGGCATCCCTGTGGAGGAAGCTGTGGCACTCATAGTCAACGGATATGCAAAAGAAGTGATGAATAAACTTCCGATGGAATTTGCCGTTGAAGCTCAGAAACTTCTTCAAATAACTTTAGAAGGCTCAGTCGGATAATCGAAATTTAAAACTCAACTGATTACAAATTGCATACCAAATACAAAGTTCCGGAAACTAAATACGAAGCACGAAGCATCGGCAACTAAATACTGAAAAATAATCACTAATCACTAATTATTCAATCTTGATAGAACGTACAGTCATAGTAGATTCGATTGATCCCCACACCTTTTACGGGGTCAATAATTCCAATATTAACTTAATCCGTAATCTCTTTCCGAAATTGCGCATGGCGGCGCGTGGCAATGTCATCAAGGTAATCGGTGAAGAAAATGAAACCGCCGAATTTGAACGCAAGATCCGGGAAATCGAGCAGTATGCGGAAAAGTATAACAAACTGACAGACGAGGTAATCATAGATATTGTCAAGGGTGCTCCACCTAAAACCGTCGATTCAAAGGGTGTCATTATCTTCGGACAATCGGGACGACCGATAATGCCGCGTAATGCCAACCAGATGAAGATGGTTCAGTCATTTGCGGAAAACGACCTTACATTTGCGCTCGGTCCCGCCGGCACGGGCAAGACTTATATTGCAATCGCCTTAGCGGTGGCGGCCCTGAAGAATCGTGAGTGCAAACGGATCATATTGTCTCGTCCTGCAGTGGAAGCCGGTGAAAAATTAGGATTCCTCCCCGGCGATATGAAAGATAAGATTGATCCTTATCTTCGTCCGCTATATGATGCTCTGGAGGATATGCTTCCTCAAGTCAAACTGAAAGAATACATGGAGAGTGATACCATTCAGATCGCTCCTCTCGCATTCATGCGCGGACGCACGCTAAACGACGCGGTAATTATCCTTGATGAAGCGCAGAACACCACCAAGCATCAGATGAAGATGTTTCTGACGCGCCTGGGTGTCAATGCAAAAATGATTGTTACGGGCGATGCCACTCAAATCGACTTGCCACGCAGTGTGCAAAGCGGTCTGATGCAGGCACTGAAGATTCTTCGCGGTGTCCCCGGAATCGGAATAATCGAATATGTGAAGAAGGATATCGTGCGCCATCCGCTCGTGCAACGGATCGTTGATGCTTACGAGGCGAAGGAGAAGAGCACTGACGAAGAATTTGAAGCCGGACTCAATGCGCGACATGAAAATAATCATAAATCAGAATGAACCCATCTGTTAAGATGAACCGGATAATATAAAATATGGCAAAAGTTGGAGATACCGTCCGCTTCCTCAATGCCACTGGGGGTGGAAAAATAACGAAGATAGTTGACAAAGTGGCATACGTGGAGGAAGATGGGTTTGAGACTCCCGTCTTGCTTAAAGAGATAGTAGTCGTTATGCCTGCGGGTCATGAGCCAAAACATCCAGGAGCCAAACTCATGTTTGACCAGGCAGCCTACGATAAAGGGAAACAAGAGACAGTTCAGGTTAACCAGCAACCGGCAGCTCCCACAACGCAAGCACCGGAGCGGATTGAAGAAACCGCATACGGCGATAAAATGAATATCGTTCTCGCTTTTGAGCCTTCAGATATACGCCGACTTTCACAAACCACCTTCAATGCAGTGCTCGTGAACGACTCAAATTATTTCCTTAAGTTTACTTTTCTGCGTCGTTCAGCCGATGAAAGAGATTGGTCGCTGGCGTTTGAATCAACAGTGGCGCCCAATGAACTGATCGATCTGGAACAATATACCCACGAAACTATCTCCGGGATTGAGCATATCTCCGTCCAGTTTATCGCCTACAAGAAAACCTCCCCTTTTGAATTAAAGCAACCGGTCAGCATAATCAGGAGACTCGATCTGACAAAATTTCATAAGTTACATTGTTTCAGACCTGATACTTACTTCGACACTCCCGTGCTTGAATTCCCTCTCGTCAGCAACGACATCCCCGTTCGTTCACTCGGAGGAGAGGCGCCCAGAGAGAAGTATGAGAAAAGTTTTGAGCAAAATCCGATTGCCGAATTATCAAAAAAATATAAAGTAGACGCCGGAATAAAGAACCGGAAAACAACTTCCCCGGCTTCCAATCCACATAAATTACTCCCCTTGCAGGAGATTGATCTCCATATAGAGGAACTTATCGACTCTACCGCGGGAATGCAGCCGGCAGATATGCTTCAGCTCCAACTTGACACTGTCAGGAAAGTGATGAAAGAGCATGCGCGCCGATTGGGTCAGAAAATAGTGTTTATTCACGGCAAAGGTGACGGAGTGCTTCGTAAGGAGCTTCTTAAGCTGCTGAAAAAGGAGTATCCTAAAGCTGAAACCCAAGACGCCTCTTTTCAGGAATACGGCTTCGGGGCTACTCTCGTAACCATTCACTGATATAGGGTGCATACAAAATCAATCTCTCTCAATTATCCACAACCTGATTGAATTGAAATATGGAAAAATTCTGGACTTATCCGGCGGAAGCCGAATCAGGGAAGACAATCCTTGTGACCGGCAGGGATGATATCGATAAATTTAGACTCAGCGGCAAATATAACTACCGCATCAATGTCTATTGGGATTATGAGCCAAAATCCGACGGACTCCCCAAAGATACAGACGCGCAGTTGATGGAGAAAGCAACTGACGCCCTGCTCAAGGCGTTCTCCAAAGATAAAGTCGGAGTCATGACCGGAATTTATACCGGTGACGGACGACGCGACTGGGTTTTCTATACCAAAAATCTTGGAATATTCTCCGGCGTGTTTAATCATGCTCTGGAGGAGCTCGACACCATGCCTCTTGTAATCGAGGCTGAAGAAGATCCGGATTGGGATGAATATATGGAGATGCGCGAAGCCACATACGTGCCTGATGAAGACTGATCTCTGACCCACTCAAAGCCTTAATCAATACAATCAGTTAACATTAAGTCCGTCTTGGCTCCGATTCTCCACGACATCACACACAACACTACCATAAGAAACTTTTAACTTAATTAAATAAATTCTACATGAAGACTCGCTATCTAATGCTATTACTCGTCGTCTCAGCATGGCTTACGGGCTTTGCTCAGGTGACCTCCACACCGTCTCCCCTTCAGGAAGATGCCACGGATGTGACTATCTATTTTCATGCCGACCAAGGGAATAAGGGACTTATGAATCAACCCTCTACCGCTCAGATTTATGCCCACACCGGCGTCCTGACTTCCGAATCCAAATCTAATACCGATTGGAAATATGCACCTAATTGGGGTGACAACAGTCCGAAGTATAAACTCGAATTCGTCAGCCAGAATCTTTGGAAACTCTATATCGGCGATATCCGGACTTATTACGGTGTGACCAATCCCAACGAACAGATAAAGAAATTAGCTTTCGTATTCCGCACTGCCGATAAATCCAAGGAAGGGAAGGGGGAAGGGAACTCAGATATCTTTCTTGACGTTGTAGACGCGGGTCTGCAGATTTCACTATCAGCAAATCCAATGTCTGAAATTATTACTGCAGGCAACACTAACGTTAGTTTTACCGTCGGAAGCACTTTGGCATGCGACCTTGAGATTTTTGTTAACGGAAAATCCGTGGCAAAACAAGCGAATACCAAAACACTTTCAGCCACATGCGATTTCTCCGCGACCAATGACTATGAAGTGAAAGCAGTTGCAACAAAGGGTAATGAAACAGCTGAGACCACCGGTTATTTCTGTAATCCTCCCGCTTCCAAACAAGGAGCTTACCCCGGAGGGACTCCGATAATGGGAACCGTCCGCGATACTTCCGGAAAAGTCACTTTTTGTCTTGCCGCCCCGCAAAAGACCAATGTCCTCCTTGTCGGCAGCTGGAATGATTATAAAATCACCGGTTCGCAAGTGATGAAATATACCGATGTCAATGGTTTCCGCTATTTCTGGACCACGATTGAATCGCTCGATGCTGATAAACCTTATCCCTACTATTACATCGTAGATTCCACAATCAAGGTAGGAGACCCGTATGCAAAACTAGTGCTCGACTCATACGACAACTATATCCCTGAGAGTGTTTTCCCCAACCTTCCCGCCTACCCGATTGACAAAGTAAGCGGTGTGCCCTTAGCTGTGTATCAGGAAAATATCAACGACTATAATTGGAAAATCAAAGACTTTAAGGGTGCAGACCCCAAAGACCTGATGATATATGAGTTGCTTATCCGCGATTTCACTGGTGCAGAGGGTAAAGCTGACGGGTCGGGAACAATTAATGCCGCATGCAGCAAATTATATTATCTCAAGCACCTCGGAGTGAATGCTATCGAACTTCTGCCAATAAATGAGTTTAACGGTAATATCTCATGGGGCTACAATCCCAACTTCTATTTCGCTCCCGACAAAGCTTACGGCACTCCGGCGGCCTATAAGAATTTCATTGATTTCTGCCATGAATTAGGGATTGCTGTTATTATCGACGTTGTGCTGAATCAGTCTGACTGGCTGCATCCGTGGTATCAGATGTATCCGGTGGGATCCAATCCCTTCTACAATGCCAGCGCGCCTCACGCCTACAGTGTTCTCAACGACTGGAATCAAGGTTATCCTCTTGTGATGCAACAATGGAAAGATATGTTGCAATATTGGCTGAAAGAATATAAGGTCGATGGATTCCGTTTTGACTTGGTCAAGGGTCTTGGCGACAACGACTCATACTCAAATCCGGGAGACGCCGCCACCAATGCTTTCAATCAATCCCGCGTCAACCGTATGCGTGAGCTTCAGAAATATGTGCTTGAAATAAACCCGAACGCATATTTCATCAATGAAAACCTCGCAGGCGCTCAGGAGGAAAACATGATGGCAGAAACCGGTCAGCTCAACTGGCTTAATCTCAACAATGCAGGTTGTCAATTTGCCATGGGGTATCAGTCTGACTCCGGACTCAAGGATATGTTCGCACCCAACGCCGGGCGTACTTTCGGCTCGACAGTAAGTTATCTCGAAAGTCACGATGAGCAACGACTCGCTTATAAACAAGAGGAATATGGGGCTTATCTTGTGAAGAACGACAAAGACGTGGCGGTTCAACGATTAGGGTGCGCGGCAGCTCAGATGATCATGAGCCCGGGAGCACACATGATATGGATGTTCTCCGAACTTGGAAATGCACAAAACAATAAAGACCAGAATGGAGGTAACAATACCGATCCGAAAATCGTAAATTGGGATTTGCTCAAAGACCCGGCGCATAAGGGACTCTATGAGTCTTACTCATCGATGATTGCAGTCCGCACTAAAAATCCCGAGTTGTTTACACAGGAAGCCACCTTCAATATGGCATGTGCCACATCTGACTGGAGCAACGGAAGAACCCTTGTATCCAAAGCAGGGGATAAAGAGGTTATCACAGCCATCAATCCTAACCTTTCCGGCTCACTGACATTCAAGTATACATTTGCCCAAAAAGACAACAGCAAATATGAGATTTTGTCGGAGACCTACAATTCGGCCTCAACTTTTGATACAAATGCCGGCACAATCACAGTGCCAGCCAACAGCTATGTGGTAATCGCGACAAAAGGGGTCGTGGCAACTGAAAAGATAGCAGACGAGGAAGAAACATTGTCGGCTAACTGGAATGCCGGCACCATGACAATCTCCGGCTCCGGCTCACGCTACAGTGTATTTACACCGTCAGGTGCAGTTGTGGCATCCGGTCAACTCTACGGAAAAGCAACCGTCAATCTTCCCTCCGGAATTTATATCATAACGGATGGAAACAAGACTGTAAAGGTGGCTTGCAGATAATGAATCTTGCAGATACTCTTTGCATTTCCGCGGAACTTTATTAACTTTGCGGTCGTAGGCATGAAGACATTATCGTCTGATGCTTGCGACCGCAATTTTTATAGATACCATCTCATAATCTTTGATTTCAGATGAATAAAAACCAGAAAATAATCCTTTTCGGAGGGATTGGAGTGACCGTATGCCTTATTGCTCTGATTGTCATTCTGATTGTCAATAATTCCAAACAGACTGAAGCTTACAATGATGCTCAGGCGCGCGTCGATTCTCTTGCACTTGCCAACGATCGCCTCGTTCTGACAAACGAATTCAATCAGCTTAATGCGGATTTCTCTCAGTATGAAGACCAACAGGTATATCTGAAGAATGACTCTCTGGTGCAGAAATATAATGAGGCCCGCATGAAAGTGGAAGGTCTGTTGAAAGAGTTGAATGCCGAGAAACGCTCAAACGCACAAAATCGTCAACGCATCAAACAGCTCGAAGGGGAAATTGCCACATTGAAAGGGATTGTCAGACACTATCTCGAAGAAATTAAACGTCTCGGAGAGGAAAATGAAGGTCTGCGTCAAGAGATAGAAGCTGTCAGCCAGAAGAATCAGCAGCTCACGTCTCAGGTAGAAACTTCAGAGCGTAGCAATGCGGAACTTTCCCAAACCGTAAAACTGGCTAAGAAACTCAATATTACAGGACTTTCGCTCCATGCCTACAATAAGAAAGGGAAAGTTGAGAAGAATATAACCAAGGCGCGTCAATTAGGAGTAAGCTTCATTGTCAGTCCTAACAACACTGCAGCCCCCGGGATGAAAGATTTTTATATCCGTATCCTTTCTCCGGAAGGTTCCCTTTTAGGCAATGGAGGCGCAGTCACAGTGGATGGTGCATCAATCGCATCTACGGCACACCGTCAGGTGGAATATGCTAATGAAGAAATATCAGTCAGTGTATATTGGGACGTAAATACCACCCTCACTCCCGGTGATTACACGGTAGAAGTTTTCTGTGACGGATACCGGCTTGCGTCCCGTCATTTCACGATGAAAAAATAATTTGCCGCAGGGGAAAGAATTTCGAAGGGGTAAAATTCGTTGCCAAGACACAGCTATGAATTGTTAAATTGGCGAATTATTAACTTAAAAATGTTAAAAATTGTTTCAAAACTAATTTTTTAGCAAAAAAAACTGCAAAAAAGGTTGCGTGCAAAAAATTTTCATTAACTTTGCACCGTTTTTGATAGCAAAAAATATTGTTTTATTATTTTAATTTTTAAAAGAGATGAAAAAAGTAGTTCTTTCACTTGCTGTTCTTTTCAGCATGGCCATGGTATCTTGCGGTGGCAATAAAGAAGCTCAAGTAGCTGATAGCGATAGCGTAGTAGCTGAAGAAGAAGTTGTTGTAGCTGAAGATAGCAATGCTGCTGGTGACACTGTTGTTGCTGCTGAAGTTGCTGAAGTTGCTCCCGCTGATTCTGCTGCTGCTTAATTAGAGCACAAGAATAAAGCTTAAAAGCCGATGTTTCCCTCAGGGATTCATCGGTTTTTTATTTTAAACAAACGATAATAAGAATCAGATTCATTCACCAAATCACTAAGAGCCCGTCTCATAAAATAAACATCAAACTGACGGGAAAAATTTTTTAAATACACTTTATCATGGAAACAATACACGAAGAATTCAGATGGGCGGACACTGTGGATTTCGCAGTGACGGTATGCGATGCCGACGCAAAAATCATATATATGAATGAACGCTCAAAGGCTACGTTTGCAAAACATGGAGATATAATCGGACATGACTTGCTCGGCTATCATCCTGAACACGCACGTAAGAAAATCCGGGAGATGCTTGCCTCCGGCGAATCAAATTCATACACCATCACCAAGAACGGCATAAACAAACTCATTCATCAGACGCCATGGGTAAAAGACGGCCTTGTCGCCGGTCTGGTAGAAATCTCAGTAATTCTCCCCGACCATATGCCCCACTATGACAGAGGGTAAATTCATTGGGGAAGAAATAGAAATTCATGATTCAAGGTAATGATTAAGGATTCACGAATAGTGATTAATAATTCCGGAATAGTGATAAAGGATTCAGAAGGAGTGGTCTGAAAGCAGCGATGGAGTTGCATGAGAGCAGTGAAGGAGCTGGGGTTGACGATAGAGATGAGAAACAAAGATTCCGATAGTACTAAAAAAGCGACATTTTTAATAAATATTTAACTTATTTACACTAATATTCACGTATGAGGGGGCGTTTATGATATGTATTGATTAGAAATCCTGCCAGTTGAATAGAAAGATTCCATCAGGCGGATTTGTCAAGACTAAAAGATGAAATTTTTTCATGACTTAGATATGTTTGACACAATTGCCTTAAGTTTGTACCAGCAAACGAAAGACATACATCTAAATTTTGGGTTATATACATTAGTAATTTCTATCATCTGCCAGGTCATATAAATCGGCGTGAGCCGCATTGACCATGCAGCGAGGCCGGGATCATCGTGAGATGATACCGGTTTTGTTTTGTATATTTGACCGATATTGTTTAATTTTGTGTTTCAAGAAGCTGATAAGCAGTCATGACCTGAAACATAATTTCCCGGGATAATGAATTTCAACTTCCCGGAGCAGCATAAACTGCAAAATTATGGAAAAATATATCCCCGGCACACCTGAAGAAGAAGATCAAATGGTTGATGAGGCGTTTCAGAAAGTTCTGAATACCTATCTCAACTCAAACCACCGTAAAAAGGTGGAGATTATTCAACGTGCCTATAACTTTGCCAAGGATGCCCATAAAGGAGCTCGTCGCCGCAGCGGGGAGCCATATATTCTGCACCCCATTGCAGTAGCTCAAATTATTGTCTCAGAAATGGGATTGGGCTCAACGTCCATTTGCGCGGCTTTGCTCCACGATGTCGTGGAAGATACGGATTATACCAAGGAGGATATTGAAAACGTGTTTGGTCCGAAGATTGCCTCTATTGTGGAGGGACTGACCAAAATTTCAGGAGGGATATTCGGGACTCAGGCTTCGCTCCAGGCTGAAAACTTCCGCAAACTCCTTCTCTCGATGTCTACCGACATCCGCGTTGTCCTCATTAAGATTGCCGACAGGCTTCACAACATGAGGACACTCGGCTCAATGCGTCCTGAAAAACAATATAAGATCGCCGGAGAAACCCTCTACGTTTATGCGCCTCTCGCCGATCGGCTCGGATTGCACAAGATCAAACAGGAACTTGAGGATCTCGCTTTTAAATATGAACACCCTCAGACCTACGATGAAATCATGTCGAAGGTGGAGCAGAGCAACGAACACCGACATCAGATTGTGGAGGAATTCGTGAAGCCGGTGAAAGAAAAACTCGATGCCGTCGGTCTGAAATATGAAATTAAGGCACGCGTCAAAAGTGCATATTCCATCTACAATAAGATGGAAAATAAGAAAGTGCCGTTTGAGGAGATATATGATATATATGCCGTGCGCGTCATCTTCGAAAATGATGTAGAAGACCTTGAGAAAATCAGGTGCTGGCAGATTTACACCTATTTTGCCGAGATTTATAAAATTCATCCCGACCGACTGCGTGATTGGCTCTCCACACCAAAATCTAACGGCTATCGCGCACTTCACCTCACGGCGATGGGGCCCGAAGGGAAATGGATCGAAGTGCAAATCCGATCACGCAAGATGGACGATATAGCCGAACTCGGCTACGCTGCGCATTGGAAATATAAGTCAGGAGTATATGAAGATGAGACAGAACTTGACAATTGGGTCAACACAATCAAGGATATCCTTGCGAATCCTGAACCTAACGCCATCGATTTTCTTGACGACATCAAACTCAATCTTTTTGCAAGTTCCATCTATGTTTTTACTCCGAAAGGGGATTTGCTCACTCTTCCGAAGGGTGCTACAGTTCTCGACATGGCTTTTGCCATCCATACCCAATTGGGGAAGCATTGTCTGGCTGGGAAAATCAACCATAAACTTGTCACATTAGGATATAAACTGGAGAGTGGCGATCAGGTAGAGATAATTACATCCGATTCCCAAGTTCCTTCACGAGAATGGCTTGACCTTTGCACCACGGCTAAAGCGCGCAACCGCATCAAGGGTCTGCTACGCAAAGACCTGAAGACACTTCACGAACGCGGAAAAATGATTTTCAACGAATTGATGGCAAGTGCCGGTCTTACCCCCACAGAAGAGGTAGTGAATAAGATTCTTGCAAATTATCAACTTCATAATCGTGAAGAGATGTATGTGATGCTCGCCAATGACGAGATTAACCTTTCGCAAAAAGAACTCATCGAACTCAATAAGAGCAGATCATCGATTCTCTCAAAAATATTCCGCAATCCTTTCTCTTCTTCAAAGAAAAAGAATAAGGATTCAGCCCGCACCCCCATCAACCGTAAAGAGATTTACGAACTGCATCCGGATGCGGCGGAACCTAATTACAGACTGGACACTTGCTGCAATCCCGTGCCAGGAGATGATGTGCTCGGTTTTGTGGATGAAAATGAAGAGGTGGTGGTTCATAAAGTGAGCTGTCCGAAAGCCATGAAACTCAAATCAGCCTTCGGATCACGACTCGTGGCGACACGCTGGGCAGGGAGAGCTGACAAATTTATCGCCACAATCGGAATCGACGGTCTTGACAGAATGGGAATTCTGGAAGAAATAACCGCCACGGTTTCCAAAACACTTAATATTAATATCCGGGGACTCAATATCACCACGCGTCATAATCTTTTTCACTGCGACCTCACAGTGCAAATCGACACTGTGGAAACTTTGGAAAAGATATGCGAAGCTCTGATGAGAATCAAAGATATAAAATTTGCAAAACGCACATCTTAACTTCTCACTCCGACTTAAGCAACCCGGCATACCAACGATTTAACTAAACAGATATGGAGCGTAAGCTATCTAAAATATTCTCAAACCGCAACCTGATACGCGGAGGTCTCGCCATAGTTTGCGTGGCTCTCATCTTGCTGTTTATGCCACGTGCGGACCATCAATCTTATTCCTACGAACTGAATCAGCCGTGGAAATATCCTCTTCTGACCGCTGATTTCGACATGCCTATATTGAGAGACTCCACATCCGCACGGGAAATGCGCGACAGTATCGACAAGAATTTTATTCCCTTCGTAACCAGAGATTACACAGCTTCGAAAACCAATATCGATAAATTCATCAAGGCTACTCAGGGCTCGCTGACCCCGATGCAATCACGGCTATTCACGGAGTTACTCAATCACATATATTCCGAGGGAGTCCTGGAGCCGGAGGTTTTTGACCGCGTGAAGAATCTAAAGACACCATCCGTGCGCCAGACCAATGCCGATGACAACATAAATGCAGTGACGGCAATAGATGCATCTGAAATGATGTCGCAAAAAACGGCATTCGAATATATAGACTCTGTCTATTCCGCTCGCATCGGCGGGGATTCGCACGCAGCTCTTGACCCGACCATCGTAAAGGCGCTGAATGTCTGCATAGTGCCCAATGTACTTTTAGACTCAGTGGCGGATACCAAATATCACAATCAGGAGTATCTGAATGTCGATGGTGCTCTCGGGGTAATTAAAAAGGGGCAACGAATCATCGACCGCGGCGAACTGCTGACGCCACAGATTTATACAAACCTGAACACGTACATGGAGATGCTTGATTCCCGCCAAAGCGACAATACATCACATACTTATTTCTATATAGGCCAGGGATTGTATATCACGATATGCATCCTCCTTCTCTATCTCTTTCTTTATTTCTACCGCCGTTCTTTCTTCGCGGATGTGAGAAAGATGATTTTCCTTATGACCTTCATTCTTGCATTCGTAATATTCTCGATCCTGATGATTGAGTATATCACCAATGGAGCATATCTCATTCCTTTTGCTGCATTGCCGGTGACCATACTCGTCTTTTTCGATTCAAGAACCGCGATATTTTCCTTAGTGACAACGGTGCTGATATGCGCGCTTGTCGCGACTTTCCAATTTCAATTCATATTCATGGAACTTGCGGTCGGGCTTCTCGCAACCTATAGCATTTCACAACTTTCGAAACGTTCTCAGCTTCTGCGGACAGCTTTCATATCCTTTGTTGCCTACTCCGTTATCTATATGGCCCTGATCCTCTCGACAGAAGGGACACTGCACACTTTCAACTGGCATCTTATCGGGTATTTCGCCATCAACAGCGTCATCCTTTCATTTGCTTACATCCTCATTCTCATCATAGAAAAGATTTTCGGCTTCACATCCACAGTTACGCTCGTGGAACTTAGCGACATCAACAATCCGGTGCTCAGACGGCTTGCTGAAGTTGCACCGGGTACGTTCCAACACTCCATGCAGGTCTCCATGCTCGCCTCGGAAGCCGCCCGTGCAATACACGCGAACACCCAGCTTGTGCGCACCGGGGCTTTATATCATGACCTCGGGAAGATGGAGAGCCCTATCTTCTTCACAGAAAACCAACATGGGGTCAATCCTCACGAAGGGCTTGAGCCTGAGACAAGTGCCCAGAAGATAATCTCGCACGTGAAAGCAGGAGTGGAAATTGCAACCAAGGAGAAAATACCCTCGATTATCAAAGATTTTATTACCGAACACCACGGGAAAGGGGTTGCCAAATATTTCTATACCACGGCTCTCAATGAGAGTCCTGATGGGAACGTAGATAAGAGTAAATTCCAATACCCGGGACCCAATCCACGCTCCAAGGAGACTGCAATACTCATGATGGCGGATTCAGTGGAGGCGGCTTCAAGGAGTCTCAAAGATTATTCTGCGGACTCTATTGACAAGCTTGTGGATAAGATTATTGATTCTCAGATTGCTGACGGGCTCCTGAAAGATTCACCCATATCATTTAAGGATGTGGAGGAAGTTAAAAAAACATTCAAGAAACGACTTGCGACTATCTATCATGCGCGAATAGCATATCCCGAACGTATCAATCCATCTGCCGCTGGTAATCAGGAGAACAAAGGATAAACGGAAGGATAGCTGTTTAATCAGAAGTTGTATATAAATATTGGCGTTAATAAAAATATTTTCTTTTTCTTAAGCGTTTTATATTTATAATCGGTATCAATAGTAGGAATGGCATATAGCTGCCCGGAACTCCCGGCCATGCCGAAATTCCATTGATTAAATTAAATTGAAGAAATATGGCAATTGCATTACTCATACTCAGCGTTCTTCTATGGATTTGTTCCATTGTCGCCCTCCCGTCTCGTCCTCTGTATGCTCCGGCGCTCTCATATCTGGGACTGTTGTGTCTCAGTTTCTGCTCCACTTCTCAGGGGTATCCCTGGGTGCCGATCAGCTGGACCATGCTCCTTTGCTGGCTTTCCATGACTTTGATCGTGATGTTTGCCACAATGCTTCAGCCGGCGCCAGTCAGAGCACAGGCACGCGGCATGGGATATATGATTGTAGGTGCCTTTGCCGGCATGATCGTCGGTCTGCTTGGTGTCACTCTCAATGTCGGGCTTAATCTCCTCTATGGCATAATGATTGTCTCGACAATTGTCGGTATATTTCTCGGATTTCTCTTATATTCAAATACTCCTGACGGGAAGGGAGTGAGTCTTTCTTCCGGTCACTTCTTCAAATACCTGCTTGCCAAAGGATTCCCGACTGCAGTGACAGTGATGCAGATCGGATTGGCTCTCGCAATTGTTCTTTCGCTTTACATTTCATGATCCGTCACAAAACAGAAGAGAGAAAAGAGTGGCTGAAAACTGATTCATTCATTTTAATTGAAAAGAGCAAAATAATTATATGACCCGAATGACACTTAATAGCTCAAAGATATTTTCAGATAATATAAAATCGATAACCACATTGGTTGCGGCTGAGCAAAGAACGCAATATCACTCCCGGTTATTTATCCTGACCGTCGGACTGATCTTGTTATCATTCTTAAATGTGTCAGCTCAACATAATGTAAATACCAACTCAACAAAAAGAAAGATCACAGTTGAAAAACCGGATCTTGATAAAATCAAAGCGCGCACCCTCAATCCTCAGGATGCATACTATTTCCCCAGACTTATGGAGAAATATTTAAGAAACGACACGACAATGACCAATGATGAATATCGTCATTTCTATTTAGGGTATATGTTTCAGGAGGATTACGATCCATATCGGGTCTCCCCCTACTCCGAGCGTACCGATGAATATCGCATGAAGGCTCAACATTCCAAGGAAGAGATAGATACCATTCGCAAGTATGCTGAAATGGCACTCCGAGACAATCCCTTTGATTTACGACAGATGTCGTTTCTTGTCCATGTGTTGAAAGAGAAGCGCAAAGATATGAGCGCAAAGATTTGGGAATACCGTCTGGAGCACCTTTTAGGAGCCATAAAGAGCACCGGGACGGGAGAAGATACCGACAATGCATGGTATGTGATATATCCTATGCATGAATATGACATGATCGATCTGCTCGGATACGAGGCCACAGATGTGCGCCTTGATTCTCCCGGTATTGATTACATTTCAGTTTCTCCTACTGAGGCCACCGCCAAACGTCTGCGAAATAAAGTGTCAGAGGGTTTCTATTTCAATGTGGTAGTGCCTATGCAACAATATGAACTGAAACATCCGGAGGATGATGACGAAGAGGAAGAGGAAACATTGACCATGGAGGAAGTCAACCTTGATCCAGACGATACGCCGGCTCAGTAAGGAGTCCGTATAACTTATTACTTAATTTATGGAAATAAACAATTTAAATCTGAATATTATGTCAACAGAAAATAAAGAAAAAATCGGCCCCGGGAAATTCGTGGCTTATAGTTATAAGGTCTATAATAACGAAGACCATTCTTTGCTTTTCGAGGCAACTCCTGAAGCTCCTGATACGATGGTATATGGCGTCAGCCGTGATGTAATTCCCGGCTTGATTGCCGCTATCGACGGACTTTCAGCCGGCGATAAGTTTTCCGTGACTCTCCCTCCGGAAGCTGCTTTCGGACATAGAGAAGATGGAAATATCATTGAGCTCGATAAGGAAATTTTTATGCGCGACGGGAAACTTGCGGAAGAAGTCAAGGAGGGAGCCATGCTTCCTATGATGACCGCCGAAGGGTATCGCGTAGTAGGGAAAGTGGCGGAGATCGGTGATAAGATCAAGATGGATTTCAATCATCCTTTTGCGGGAATAACCGTAGAATATGAGGGTGAAATCATCGACGTCCGTCCTGCCACAGAGGAAGAATTGAAAGGTGGCTCCGGGTGCGGTGGCTGTTGCTCAGGCGGCAACTGCGAAGATGGCTGTGGCGAAGGCTGCGGTGGCTGTCACTGATAAGGGATAATTAATAAAGATAGGCTCCATTTCTCTGAATTACTGAGGAATGGAGCCTATCTTTATATTCTTTAGATCTATCTATGTTTTTTCGTTCTATCTTTTAATCCCTTTGTCGAGCATCTTATGTTTGACAATCATACGTGCCTTGGTCGGAAGAATTGCAATAAATACAATGGCGAGTCGATTGATAATTCCGTTGATATATTGCTTCTTGCCGGCCATCATTTTATCCACCGCATGGCGACAGAAATTTTCCGGAGTTGTAATGGCATGCAGCTTTAATGCCAACTTCTTAAGATTCTCGGGAAGACCGAAAAGGTCAGTAGATATACCTCCGGGGCACGCCACTGTGGCTGAAGCACCATAATCCAACAGTTCATAATGCAGACTGCGGGTAAACACCCTGATATAAGCTTTTGTGGCGGCATATAATGAAAGTCCCGGCATTGGCATCCAACAGGACATTGAAGACATATTCAGTATATAACCCCTTTTCCTCACTTTGAATCGGTCAGCAAAATCGCGGCAGAGCTGAGTGACTGCCCTGACGTGTAAATCCACAAAACAATTAACTTTCCCTTCAGGCACTTCACGAAGCGGTGAGAAAGAGAAAATGCCGGCATTATTTATCAATATATCGGGATCAAGCTCACGAGTGTCAAGATAAGAATCAATGGCCCGCGCGGAATTTGCCTGACATAAATCCAAAGGCAAGCAATATGTCTTGACTTTATATCTTTCAGCAATTTTCTTAGCGGCTGCGGCGAGTTCCAGATCTTGATTGCTAATCATCACCAAGTCACATCCACGCCTTCCCAATTCCTTACAGAATTGGAGTCCGATCCCCGATGAAGCACCGGTGACCACAGCCGTCATTCCCTTAAGATTACTATATTTTCCCATTCTGATCTTATTGTGCGCGCTCTTTGATTTTCCGTATCTCCTTAGTGATCTTCGGGGGAAGATTGTCGAGATGCTTATG
Source organism: uncultured Sangeribacter sp. (assembly GCA_964521885.1). GTDB lineage: Bacteria > Bacteroidota > Bacteroidia > Bacteroidales > Muribaculaceae > Lepagella. The sequence goes on from CAZFUF010000005.1 coordinate 71,375, forward strand.
ACAAGCCATCTCCCTTGAATACATCCTCGCGATGCAATAATTCACATGATCGCAACCGCATTTATAGCATTTATCAGCGCGCATTTTATTCACAAAATCAGGTTCGTTGAGAAGAGCCCGACCCATCTGGATAAATTGGAATCCTTCATCGAGCACCTTATCGGCATCTTCCCGACTGCAAACACCCCCCACATAAACCAACGGCAGACCCAATTCCTTACGGAAAAGTTTGGCATCCTCCAGGAAATAGAGTTCCTTGAACGGCTCTGAAGGAATCATATATTTACCCACCATTCTGACCCCATATCTGAGCCACAATTGCTTCATATAATAAGTCATGGTGTATATAGGCATCTCCCCGCGCATCACGTACATGGGTGCTTTGCTTACAAAACCGCCGGAGAGCACCAGAGCATGGGCACCGAGATTCTCAAGTTCGTGAGCCACAGTGAGACAATCATCAATCTCCAGCCCTCCCTTGAATCCATCGCGCATGTTGGTTTTGACCAGTACACCCATATCATCACCCGCGGCCTTCATCACTTCCTCCATACACATTCTCATGAAACGCATACGGTTATCAAGCGAGCCACCGAATTCATCACGACGATGATTTGTGTAAGGGGAAAGGAATTGGGAGATAAGATACCCGTGACCGGCATGGACTTCCACACAGTCAAATCCTGCATCGCGGGCTGTACGGACGGCATCTCCAAAATCCTTTGCCATATTCTTCAATTCATCGCGCTTCAATCCCCTCACGATCGTGGGTGAATAGAGATTGAACCCGGTGCTTGCGCCAACCGGAATTCCTCCGGCAGTCGCAATATGAGTCATATTCCCGCAGTGGCCTATCTGTATGGAAGCTTTAGCACCTTCGGCATGAATTGCATCAGTGATATCACACAGTTCCGGCACAATCTCAGGACGAAGCCATATTTGTGTATCAAAACTGAGGGCACTCCGGTTGATTCCGGCATATGCCAAAGTAGTCATTCCGACTCCGCCACGTGACACAGACACATGATAATCCTTGAGCATACGGGTAGGACCGTTATTTTTACCCATCCCTTCAAAAGCCGCGCTACGGATGGTGCGATTACGCAATTCCACCGGACCGATGCGTCCGGGGGTAAACAATATATCTCCGTGGTCTGATGCGTTCATTATTTTAATATATAAACGGGATTATATATCGGCGCCCGAGCTTTTCATATTCCTCTCCAAACTCGCTGATATAACGCTTATGAATGGAACGCGCGCGCGGGGCAAGATTGGCAAAGGTCCACAATGCAAAGATTGCACCCGGAATACTCCAGGTCAGGATTGCATATCCCACCCATTCCGTAAACTCACCGAAATAATTGGCGGATGCAACATACCTGAACATCCCTCCCTTGGGGATATAATGTCGAGTATCACCCGGTTCGCGCAGATGCCTGATAATATAATCACTTCTGAGATTTATAATATTTCCAATGAAGAAAATCACAGTCCCGAGGATAAAAAGCGGTGACCATAGCCACGACACAGGATATTCATCTATCGGAGACACATAAAAGAGCCATCCCCCTATCATATATGCATTCACGAGATTGAATGTAATACCCATGCATGTAATGACCAAGGGCATCCTGCTCTTTCCTCTCATCTTAAAGGGGAAAATGAAACTTCTCTGAAAATAGTGATACAGAAAAAACAGAGTCATGACAATCAGAGCCGGCTCACCTCTTCTTGGACTGCAGAGCCATAGTGCGAGCATGGCAAAAAATACCGGAGCCTCCATGAGCACCCATCCGAGCTTATTGTTGACAGTCGGTCCCCACGCTTTGGTGCGCATCATTCCGTAGCCGGCAGTCACCTTATGCAAAGCAATAAAAACTATGACCGCGAGCACGACCATTACCCCCATCACCGTATTGAAAACATCGGGGCTGAATATAATTAGATTTTCCAAGTATCTATAGTTTAAGGGAGTCGTTCAGAATAGGCTCCTCTGACCATTCAGGTTAATTAATCCACTCATCTGCATCCCGAGATCACAACGTCTCAAATGCCCTGAGTATTAGAGCACGCCTTCATACAACCGCAAAATACGCCCTAATCACGAGCAAAGGTACTAAAATTGTGTGAAATCAACAAAAATTGCGCAAAATAAACCACAATACGATTCCAACGGAGATCAGGACACAGGAAGCCGTGGAGAAAAAAGTTTTAAACAGCATCGGATACTTGCTTCTGAATAATTCAGCAAATAACATTATTCCCAATACCGGGAGCAATAAAACCAAAAAAGCGTTAGCCTGCCACGCGCCGGCCAAATCACCATGTAGCAGGGAATGAAGCATCCTCTGACTCCCACATCCCGGGCAATCATATCCCGTCACCATCTTGAAAACGCATTTAGGCATCCATTTTGATTCGGCAGGATCCACTACCGAATACAGAACGCCCAAAGCGATAATTCCAAGAATTATAACAGCCGTCAGACCTGTTTTTCTATTCACTGCAGCAGCATCAGGGGGAAATAGAGAGTGGATGTAATCATACCCAACACAAAGGAAACGATGATCCATATCTGTGCGTTGCGTGATGCTTTCTCAGCTCCCGCAATATCTCCCCGAAAGAATCTGGAAGAGACTTGAGAGGAAAAGAATATACCCACGATTCCGGGAATAAAGCAGCAGAAGACAGTTGCAAGCACTGACCACAACAGATAGTTCGGGGGCATCTTCGCCGGATTCGGTTGATTCCCATTCATCGGGTTTACGCCATACGATGGACCCATATTCCGGGGAGCCGCTGCCCCGTACCGCGGGTTAATCTGTTGATATGGATTTGACGGATAAGTTGCGTCCTCTATGTGAGCAGGATTGACAGGAGGAGGAGTCTGAACTTGTCTTGCCTTCTCTTTATCGAATTCGAGATGAAGCACCTTCGACCATGCTTCATCGGCTGACTCCCCGACCTTTATCTCATCCTCAGAGGCAGCAGGTTCCTTTATATCGGAATCTTTCACATCAACGTCAAACGAATCTGCATCAGTTTCTATGGTAATGCTTTCTGCCGGACCTTCAACTATCTCAACTTTAGTTTCACTGACGGGAGCGGCAGAAATAAGATTTCTCACAACCGCCCTCTGAATTGACTCTCCCTCTTCAACGGTAACGAGCCGACGGGAATACTCACGTAGAATTTCAGACGGTATAAGACCCGTGAATTTATCTATCACGAGAATCTCAATCCCTTTTTCCTTCAAAATGTCTGAAAGGTTACTTCCGTCAACCGGGAACCCCTCACCATCTATAATGACAACCTCAATATTAAGATTCTTAAATTTCTCAATATTTTCGGCATCCACCTCGACGTTAGTCATATATAACGGGACACGCACCCTGTTACCTTCATTAAACAATACGGCTGCTTCCAAAGCCGGGCCTCCGTTATTTGAGGAAAGAATCGCTATATTTTTCATTTCTATGAATTTATCAAATTAAATATCAGTTAAGACAGACGGAGAATAACATGAACTACGATGGTAAATGAGTCAGACCTGCTGCATATCGACCAGATGCTTGTAATGACCTCCGAGGGATATCAGCTCATCGTGAGTGCCACGTTCAACAATTCTTCCTTCATGCATCACACATATTTCATCAGCATTCGTAATAGTCGAAAGCCGGTGGGCTATCACGACAGTCGTACGGTCTTTCATAAGTCTTTCGAGGGCTTCCTGCACCAGACGTTCACTTTCAGTGTCAAGCGCGGAAGTAGCTTCATCAAGAATAAGGATCTTGGGATTTTTGAGAAGAGCACGCGCGATACTTACTCGTTGACGCTGCCCTCCCGACAGCCGGCAACCTCTGTCTCCGACAACGGTGTTATATCCATCAGGCGTGGCAATGATGAAATCGTGGGCGTTGGCTATCTTTGCCACCGCCTCTACCTGCTCCATAGTAGCTCCCTCGACTCCAAAAGCAATGTTGTTGAAGAAAGTATCGTTGAAGAGTATCGCTTCCTGATTAACGTTCCCCATAAGGGATCTTAAATCCCTTACTTTGTAATCCTTTACATTCACTCCATCAACAAGCACTTCACCTTCCGTCACATCCCAGAACCGGGGAATAAGATCAACCAACGTAGACTTTCCGCTCCCGGACTGACCGACAATCGCCACCGTCTTTCCGGGTTCTATCTTCAGATCAATATTTTGAAGCACCGGCACCCCTTCGCTATATTCAAAAGTCACATTTTTGAATTCGATATCGCTGAGATGATTTTTAGCATAAACCATTGATTTTGGAGCTTCAGGGTCTTGGATCGGATTGGTGGCAGACATGATCTTATCGATACGTTGAAGCGAAGCGACACCTTTCTGCACCGTGTATCCGGCTCGCGACAATTCCTTTGCCGGCTGAATGATGCTATAGAACATCAGCATGTAGAATATGAAAGTAGCTGCATCTATACTTGAAGACCCTGATAAAATCAAGGAACCTCCGAACCATAAGACAAGAGCCACGGCAATCGTGCCACAAAATTCACTGACCGGATGAGCCATGGCTATGCGGCGGTGAATATGGCATGTCTCCCTATACAGCGCGCGGGTTTCATTGTCAAATCTCCCCTTCATCTGAGACTCGGCATTGAAGGCTTTGATGATTCTAAGTCCGCCGATACTTTCCTCAGTGGTGGAGAGAATCATACTGAAATATTCCTGAGCGCGATTGGAATGAGATTTGAGATGTTTCCCCACGACCCCCATTATGTATCCGATGATCGGGAGCAGGATAAATACAAAAATCGTAAGCTTCCAACTGATCGCGATCATCATCCCAAGATAGATAATAATCTGGATGGGCTGCTTAAATATGGCATAGATACTCGATAAGACAGACGATTCAACTTCGAGCACATCTCCCGATATTCTGGCAATAATATCCCCTTTTCTTTCATTGGTAAAAAATCCGATCGGGAGGGAAAGTATTTTTGCGTACATCTCATTTCTCAGAGTACGACATACTCCATTACGCATCGGGATAGTCATCGCTTCGGAAAGATAAATTGACAGACACTTGAATCCTGTCATCACTATCAGCAGCAAACCTAATATTCCAAGGGTCTCTTCAGGTCCATAATTCTTCACCAGTTCGCTCATGTAGTAGTAAAAATTATTTACCGCCACATCATTGATAGATGCCGAACCGAATTCCATGTAATGATATTCCTGAGTATTGATGCCAAATAGCATCTGAAGAATCGGAATAATGAAAGCAAATGAAAAGACGGTAAGCACCGAAGTCAGAATGCTGAATACAAAGCTGAGAATGATATACCCCTTATAGGGGAATGCGAATCGCTTTAGAAATAAAAAAAAGTCTTTCATTGATAATTATCTGCAATCTGTTTTGCCATCCAAAACACAGGTTTGGGCGAGCACCCCGGAAATCTTCTCTAATACCTGCAATCCGAATCCGGAGCGTCTGCCACAAACTTAAGTGCAAAAATAATCAAAAAACCTCAATCCTCCCAATCTCATTCAATATTGCATTCACCATTCTTTGACCATTTGGGTAAATCGGGGGGAAATGATTATCTTTGTGCTGAGATAACAGAAGAAAAATTGTGAAAAAGAAATTCTCAGAGATAGGTTCATGGATGGAATATATCGTGCTCTACGGGCTTTTTAAGATTCTATCCCTCTTTCCGCTACGGATGCTCTATATTTTCAGCGATTTCGTGGCTTGGCTGGCTCATGATATCGTGAAATATAGACGTAAGGTTGTGACCGATAATCTCCGTTCCTCTTTCCCTGAAAAGAGTGAAGAGGAGATAAACGATATAACAAAAAAATTCTATTCATTTCTTGCCGATTATTTTGTAGAAACAGTAAAATTAGCCTCGATGTCACCCCGACAGATGAGGAAACGCTTGACCGTTTCCGGAATCGAAGAGATAAATAACGATGTACGTGCCGGCAAGAGTGTCTCTCTGATGTTAGGTCACTACTGCAATTGGGAATGGGTCAGTTCACTTCCACTACATATCGACCCGTGTGCCAGATGCGGACAAATCTATCATCCACTGGAGAATAAAGGTAGTGACCGTGCTTTCTACAAACTGCGCACCCGCTTTCATGCCACCAATATCACCATGGCAGACACATTGAAAATTCTGACTGATTGGAAACGTAATGGGGAAACATCCGTGGTCGGATATATTGCAGATCAAGTGCCCGGCTATCATGCAATCCACCTTTTCCTCGATTTTCTCCATCATGACACACCGGTCTTTACCGGAGCTGAACGTATCTCAAGGATGCTCGGTGCGAGTGTCTATTATGCGGATATGACCCGGCCGAAACGAGGCTATTACAATTTAAAGATAGAGAAGATTACGGACGATGCTGCCAAGGAGAAACGCTTTGAAGTGACCCGTAAATACTTTGCTATGCTCGAGCGAAGCATCCGCCGACATCCCGAATATTGGCTCTGGAGCCATCGCCGCTGGAAACGTACACGCGAGGAATTCACCCGCCAATATCCCGATGCAGCACGTCGGCTGAACCGTCTCTGAAAAGGTTACTCACAATTCTCGAAGCTCATCTTCAGATGTTAAAGCCCCGACTCAGAAAAGCACGAGTCAGGGTCTTAACGCTTCATCACAAATCCATCACTCAAATCCTTTGAAGTTTCTGATTGCGCAGGATCGAGGGGCGCATGACATATCGCTGCACGAAATATGCAAAAACCATGTACATCGCCGCGAGTCCCCATTCAATATAATATTCATCGCTGAGCTGAGTCAGGGTTGCGCCGTTTGCATTCATCTTGATGAATCCTTCCACACCCCACGTTGCAGGGAGAAGGTCGCTGATTACTTTCCAAAATTCCGGCATCGCATAGCGGGGCCAAGTGAGCCCGGAGAGGAATAGGAATACCAACGATGTCGCAACCCATATAATGAAAATGGTCTCCCGTTCATAGACAATGGCCTGCAGGCAGAACCCGATTGCTACAGCCGCTAAAGTCATCGGCAGGATATAGGCAAAAATCTGTATCAGATTCCCCGCCATAGGGAATGAGAATATCAACGGCACATAGTGAATAAGCCAGATAGTCGGCACCACCATGATGGTGAGATAGCAAGCCATCTGACCACCCATACTCATAAGCACCGAAGGCTGGTCGTCAAACGGATTATAACCTATCTGCGAGATCTTCTCGCGTTTGGCACCTCCCGCCATGCCGCAGGCAAGCACTATGCATTGATGAAGAATCAGTATGATCACTCCCGGCATGATGAACGAGTCGAAACCATTGCTGATATTTCCCATCGAAATGTTATGAACCGGCATCAGATCGCCGGTGCTCATTGAGGCACCACTCGGAGCCAACGAACTGATCTTCGCTGCCATCATCTCGGCTCCCATGGCCTGAGAGACATTGGTGGCAGCCATAAGAAACCCTCTGTAGCGAAGCAACAGACTCATTTCACAATACATCACAGCAGTGCCGGATTCTCCATTACCTATTTTCTTTGAGAACCCTTCCGGTATTTCAAGTATTCCGAAAGCCTTGTGACTGTCAACTGCACGCTTTGCTTCATTTAAATCAGCCGCATAACCTATTATCCTTGTTTCCTGGGTGGCATCAAGATTTCTTACAAGTTCCCGGCTAAGGGGTTTGCGGTCGTGATCCACCACAACCATCTTCACCTCTCTCACCAATTCCGGATTATAAATCAATGAGTAAATCACGGGATAAGCCAGCGGAAGGAATGTGAAGAACAGTATGATACCTCCGTCGTGCAAGATAAGGTGAAACTCACGCACGTATGCCCGGCAGAACTGGAGAAACAGCGACTTTATGTAATTCCATATTTTCATTTGGTTCTTTCTTTAAAAGAGATCAGGGCACATATACCGGCTTTGCCATCGCTTTCTTAATACGCATAAGCAACGGGAATGGAAGCACCATAAATATTATATATGCGATATACCATATCCGGGAATAATACAAATCTATTCCGTTCAGAGCCTGATCGATATATATCAGGAAATTATATCTCACGGGAACGATCCAAGAGAAAATGCCTATCGCTCCGTACATACTTTCGTATGGGAAAGAGAAACACCCGATCGAGAATGACAGAATGCCGATCAGGGAACTTACCGACAACGACAGACGCAGATTCGGCAACAATCCGAACATAAAGACTGCCCAGCCCTGACATGCAAGTACAAACATTATCTCATTGACAGTAAACCAGAATAGGGAGCCGTGCATCGGATAATCCAGAATGCCGAATAAATATCCTTCCATCATCAGCACTATCAGAATCCAGATTACAGTCTGAGGGAAGATCTTAGAGAAAAGAGCACGCACGATTGAGCCACGAGACAAGCTTAGCAATTGAGAGGATGTGCCCCGTTTGATTTCTTCTCCTAGGCTGAAACAGGTCAGGAGGAAAATCATCAGCTGAAGGACACCTGGCACAAAAGAATTACAGAGATAGTAAGCATAATTCAACCATGGATTATGGATGCCATGTGTAACGATATTTACCGGCTGGAGCATAGGAGCAATCTCCGATTCACTCGCACCGACATTTTCGAGCACTGACACTGCGACTCCCGCCTTGGCGTATAGGGCAGTTGCTTTGAAGGTCTTAAAGAGCAGCGATGCCGGCACATAGTAAGTCATGTTCGTATAGAACGTAATCTCCGGTTTGCGCCCTGCCATAAGATCGGCCTCAAAGTTTTCAGGAATCAGAAAGAACCCGAAGATTTCTCCGCGTTGCATTCTCTCACGCCCCTCGGTGAAACTATTAAGTGTCATCTTAAGATCCACACTCTGCATTCCGCCGAGATTCTGGGTTATTTCGCGCGAGAGAGAAGTGCCGTCCCTATCAACAATTGCCGCAGGCACTTTCTCCGGCAGTCCGCTACTCATCAACGACGTGAAAAATAGGATAAAAAAGACGGGCATGAAGAAGAATCCGAACCAATAGATCGGTCTGCGGACTATCTGCAATATTTCGCGCCTTAGTAATGCAAACATAAGTAGTTCTTTCCGGTTATTTCACAACGTCAAGATAAATCACAGACATTCCCGGGCGTAAGTTTTCGATGGGTTTTTCGGGGCGTGCCTTGATCTTGAATGTACGCGCATCATACTCACCTGTGGCTTTGGTTGCCTGCCAGTTGGCATAAGTGCCCAAATCCATGATATAGAATACGGTCATGTCGGTTTCAATGTCGAGAGCCGGAATTTTAACATGCAGTTTGCTACCGTTCTTAATATCCTTGAGCATATTTTCTCGCACATTGAAGACAGCCCAATGATCATTCTTCTGAAGAGTCATGATCGGGGCTCCGAGAGCCACAAGTTCCGAAACGTTAGGATATATCACAGTGATTTCTCCATCGCAAGGAGCCACGAGATACTGGTCTTCAAGAAGCGCCTCGACTTCTTTAACACTGGCTTTAGAGGCATCGACCATAGCTCCGGCAGCCTCTTTATCTTCACTCTGCGCACCTGATTTTGCAAGTTCATATTGACTGCGGGCTGCAGCTTCCCCGGCTTTGGCAGCCTCGTATGCAGCCTTTGCCTCATCACGTTTCTGTTCGCTGATCACACCCTTGGCAAATAGATTTTCCATCCGCTGATAGGTCTTCTGTGCAATACCTGTGGCTGCACTTGCCTGATCCACGAGGTCGCGCGCTGAAGCGATAATCTGGGTTCTTGTGCCGGCATCCACTTTTTTATTGGCAGCCCGGGCAACGCTTTCCATAGCCTGAGCCTGCTCCATCTTCGCATCCGCAATTGTAGAGACTATATGCACAAGAGTATCGCCTGCATGCACGGTCTGTCCCTCTTCAACATATATATCCGCAACCCTGCCGGGCAACTTCCCTGAAATACGTATCTCGGTAGCTTCACATTGACCTTGGATGGTATCAGGACCCGGTTTGATGCAAAGGAACCCTACGACAGCCAAAGCCGCCACACACAGCAGTATGATTACTATCATCAATATTAACATCCTGTCTTTGGAAGTGACTTTCTCGGGATGTGAAAAATTAAGATCTTGCTTATCCATAGTGTTTGATTTATTGCAATGTAATTATGTATCTTGTATAATTGAGTTATAAATAGTCCGGCTAAGTGCAGATAAAGGGAATCCCGCCTTTACCTTTGTTCACTGCGGAAATGAGATCACAGGCTTTTATCATGAACCTTATTTGACCATATTCAATATTAATATTTCATGTCGCCGATAACCTTTGAGAGATATACCTCGCAAAGACGCACGCCGATTTCAGCATCTATCACCTCGCTGTTAGCTTTCAGCCATGCTGTCTGAGCGCCCAGGACATCGTCGGCGGTCATTACCCCCTCCTTGAAAGCTATTTCAGCCTGACGTAGGTTTTCATCGGCTTTCTTGAGATTGGTCACCGTCATATCGTATGTCTTATATGCCTCCTGGAAACTATAGTTTGCTTGTTTCACCTGAAGGGTCACTTTCTCTTCGAGGTCTTCAAGGAGCATTCTCTGGGCATTGGTGGTGGATTTGGCGGCACGATATTGATTATAGTTGGTGCCCCAGTGCCAGAGAGGAATTGTCAAAGCCGCTCCTACGCTGAATCCTCCTCCGAACTTCTTTTCAAATCCGTGAATAACATTTGGATTGGAAAACGAATAAGCTCCGACCAGAGCGATTTTAGGCAACATCTCGCTCATCGTGAGCTTTTCCTTATGCTCAAGCAATGAAATTCCCGAACGCATGGCTCTTAAATCAGCTCTGCGCGCAAATACATCCTGCATATTGAATGTGTATTCCGGGACGTCCTTACCGGCATTTTTCAATGAACCTTCTTCGACAGTAAATGTATCGTCAATCGGCATTCCGCATATTTGCGCAAGATTCATTTTCGAGAGGGAAAGTCCGTTTTCGACTTTTGTCCTTGCAATCTCGGCTTCATTATATTTCACCTCCACGGTCAGAAGATCGCTGCGGGTCGCAACTCCCTCCTCAACCATGGCATTTACATTGCGACGTAAAGAATCGATCAGATTACAGAAACTGTCTGCAAGTTTTTTCTTCTCTCCTAATGAGACGACAAGCCAATAAGACTCATCTACGGAATAAACCACTTCTTCCACAGCCTTATCGCGTAGGTTTGTGGCAACTTCCCCGGCATATTTCGCTATCTGATTAAGCGCGCGAATCTGCCCTCCCATATAGATAGGTTGTGTAAGGGTAAATGCACCTGCAAAGACATTATGCATATCAAAGCTCATGGCTTCCTTAGGAATAAGAGCCACTTCAGTCGGGATATATGATCCTGTGGCAGGATCCTTGATGGGAACTCCGTCCGGGGTTTTCAGCAAATTATAATTGAACTGCTGGGTGGCAGGGTCGAAAGACATGGTAGGCAATTTAGCATCTTCTCCAAGCAATTCGATATTGTGCTGGTTATACGTGTATCCTCCTGTGAAATCGATCCCGGGGAAATAGGCACCCTTCGCTGCCTTCTTACTATATTCGGCACCCCTGATATTTTCTTCGGCAATCTGAATAGCTTTATTATTTCGCAAAGCCATACGCCGGCATGAATCAAGACTTATCGGCTCAGCCATTGCACACACTATGGTACCGGCCAACAGACCTGTCATTATAATTCTGTTCATAAGATAATTAGCTTCTGGAAGTTTAGTTAGATAAGAGCGTGACGATTGGATTCCCACCCAATCAAACAGCCTCACTCTATTATAGATTACAAAATTACAACCAATTTTGTTTAACCAATCAATAAAATACACATAATTTTCACAGCAATCTTTTTCTTGTGTCGTTTAGTTTTCTTTTTTTATTAAATTTGCACACGAAAAGATATATATCGACACAAGAGTTCAACTGCGATACCAGTCTAATATCAAGTCGTCTTAATAGTGTACAGTGGAATATACACTGTTAATGTACTTTTTCTTGCACTCTCCCTTAATTAGGTAAAAAGTTAAATTACTTTTCTTTAAAATATTGAATCAACTATTGTATGGCAAATATTTTAACAGCTATTGTAAATATCATTAAGAACGTAGATAATATTTCCCAACGCCAAGTGCAACCCGGAAATAATAGAGCGAACAATTCGGGAGATATGCTTGAAGCATTTATTCAGGATTCTTTCGCCAATTCATTTGGATTAACAGGTCAAGAATTAACTCAAGCACTTAATGAAGCCTTCTCCTATCTCGGCAATAAGAGCAATCCACCGGATATGATCTTAAAAAACAGCGATGCTATAGAAGTTAAAAAGATTAAAGAGTTTACTACTAATGAACTTCAATTAAATAGTTCATCCCCAAAGGATAAGATATATAGAGACAGCAATCTCATATGCAATAGAGCAAAAACATGTGAGAATACAGAATGGTATTGTAAAGATTTATTATACGTTGTAGGCATTGTGCCCGATAAAACTATTAAAAGGCTATGGTTTGTATATGGAGATTGTTTTTGTGCTGACAAGGAAGTATATGATAATGTTAGAAATAGAGTAATTGAAGGAATAAAAAACATTGAGGGGTTAGAATTCCTGAAAACAAACGAATTGGCAAAAATTGGTAAAATTGACCCTCTCTCATACACAATCCTGCGTGTAAGAGGTATGTGGCTACTTCGAAATCCTAATAAAATTTTTGAAGAATATACAGAATATGATCCCAAAAAGGATTTACAGATTTTTGCAATAATGAAAAGCTCTAAATATTGTAGTCTTCCTAATGATGACCGTACTATTTTGGAAAAATTAACAAGGATAGAAGATCTTATCCTTCCGGATCCTAACAACCGAGCTCAAATTATTAATTGTAAATTAATAACATATTCTACAGAATGAGATTAATTAGTTTATTTTCTGGAGCTGGGGGGCTAGACTTAGGGTTTCATAAAGCTGGGTTTAGAACTATTGTTGCTAATGAATTTGACAAAAGAATCTGTCCAACTTATCGTATAAACTTTCCTAACGTAGAACTTATAGAACGTGATATACGTGAAGTATCTTCCAATCAATTCCCTGATCATATAACAGGAATAATCGGAGGTCCTCCATGTCAATCGTGGAGTGAAGCTGGAAGCTTAAAAGGAATCGACGATACTCGCGGACAACTTTTTTATGAATATATACGGATATTAAGAGATAAGCAGCCTCTCTTCTTTGTTGCTGAGAATGTTTCCGGAATGCTTGCCAAAAGGCATGCAACTGCTGTTAATGGATTCTTGGCACTTTTTGATAAGGCCGGTTATGATGTTAATCTAAAAATGTTAAATGCCAACGATTTTGACGTTCCTGAAGACAGAGACCGCGTCTTTTACATAGGATTTCGCAAAGATTTAAACATTCATGATTATGATTATCCTAAACCCTTATTACATAAGCCGGTTCTAAGAGAAGCAATTTGGGACTTAAAAGATACCGCTATCCCTGCGCTCGAAAAAAATAAGACCAACGGCAACCTTTGCAAAGTTCCTAATAATGAATATTTTATAGGTTCATATTCTACAATCTTTATGTCTAGGAATCGTGTCAGAAGTTGGGATGAACCAGGTTTTACAGTTCAAGCAAGTGGAAGACAATGCCAACTTCATCCTCAAGCCCCTAAAATGGAAAAGATTGGGAAAAATCTCCAACGTTTTGTACCTGGTTTTGAACATCTCTATCGCCGCATGACTGTACGGGAAGTTGCAAGAGTTCAAACCTTCCCCGATGATTTCATATTTTTATATGAGAATATTGACATGGGATATAAAATGATTGGAAATGCAGTTCCTGTTAATCTTGCATATCATGTTGCACGAAGTATAATTGAAACATTACAACGTCACGGAATCCCTCTACAGTAATAATGAAGATAGTTTCTCTTTTCGCAGGATGCGGAGGCTTGGATCTTGGCTTTGAGCGAGCTGGGTTTGAAGTGATATGGGCTAATGAATATGATAAAACTATTTATCCCACATATCGTCATAATCATCCTAATACAACACTAAATACTCAAGACATTCGAAAACTAACTGAACAAGATATTCCCGATTGTGATGGCATAATCGGTGGACCTCCATGTCAATCCTGGAGTGAAGGAGGTAAACAGAAAGGGATACAGGATCCACGAGGACAATTATTTTTTGATTTTATACGTATAGTTAAATTAAAACGTCCTAAATTTTTTCTAATAGAAAACGTCAAAGGCATCTTACACGAAAAACACAAAGATGCTCTTGCTGTATTCTTAAAGCTTCTTGAAAAGGCAGAGTATAATATTACATATAAACTTTTAAATGCAGCGGACTATAATATACCCCAAGATAGAGCACGTGTTTTTTTTGTAGGCATACGAAAAGATTTGAAAAATAATTTTATATTTCCGGAAATATTACCCTCTAAAAAGATCACATTAAAACAAGCTATCGGAGACATAGTTACACCTCCAACATTTTGCACGGAAAAGAGTATGCCGGAAAGGAATAATTTAGTTAAGAATCACGATGTTTATATCGGACCTTTTGACGCCAAATACATGGCACGCAATCGTGTCAGAAGTTGGGATGAAACATCTTTTACGATGCAAGCACAAGCAAGAAATATTCCAATACATCCTCAAGCACCGAAAATGACCTATATAAATTCACATAAATATATTTTTACTAAAGGTTATGAATATCTTTATAGGAGACTTAGTGTCAGAGAATGCGCACGCATACAAACTTTCCCTGATAAGTTTGTTTTTATATATAATAATATTTTAGACGGATACAAAATGGTAGGGAATGCTGTCCCTCCTCGATTAGCATGGTATTTAGCCGTACAAATAAAACATGCTTTTGCAGATGTATTTCTTTTTAATAAGCCGTTAAATACAGATTCTATTAAAAAGAGTTTTTCTCCCAGCAAAATAAATATAAACACAATCAAAGATATATATTCTGGAGATATTATTAAAAACGAATTTAATCCTACTGCAAATGATATTATTCTTGACTCTTCAAAAAAGGTATTGATATGCTTAATCAAACCCGATTACATTGACTCATTTACTTCCCGTAATGCAAAAATCTACTATACAGGCGATATCTTCCCCAAAAACATAACATTAAATAATTTATACTACTTCATACCATATATTAAGAATAAAGGTATTAAGGATATATATCTAATAAAAAGAGCAAATATCGGATTAAAAAAAGAAATAGGGCAATATCGAAAAAAAAATGACTACCGCATATTCTTCGAAATTGAATTTATAAAACAAATGTTTAATGAATATCTACCAATTCACTTAAACATTTGGCATACCTATACAGATATAACCATAGGAGAATTAATGGAATTGAACGAGATTGAAAATATGCGATAAATCTTAATCTGAAGATATTTCGGGATTCCGTTCACTGAATCCCGATGCATAGTAAAAATGAATCGCAACAGTGTTGACTGATTGCGATTCATCGTGTTGTCTTACCAAGATTCGAACTTGGACTGAAGGAACCAAAAACCTTAGTGCTACCATTACACCATAAGACAATCCTTATGTTTTAAGAAGAACTCAAAGCCCCTCCTGAAAACGATGCAAAGTTAATCATGTTTTTTCAATTTTGCAAATCCAACTCAATTTTTACGTAAAAAATATGCTGGATTACTCTAAAAATCACGAAAAATATCGAGTGTTGACTTTATTTTTTCCGGGGTTGCAGGG
The DNA here is from genome assembly GCA_964521885.1 of uncultured Sangeribacter sp. GTDB lineage: Bacteria > Bacteroidota > Bacteroidia > Bacteroidales > Muribaculaceae > Lepagella. The sequence continues at coordinate 87,133 of CAZFUF010000005.1, forward strand.
TAAGAAAGCTCCGGTTCTCCACCCGGTTTTATCAAAACGAAATTTACCGTTTCGCGATTTGCATTCTTTTTATCATTGAGCATTAAGGATATAAGCTCATCATAATCATTACATCCTATAGGAAGGCGCCTGAAACTACGATGGAGCCAGTTTGCGTAGATCTGAATTTTCTCACTTTCAGCTCCCAATTCGGTGTGACTCAGTATTAGAGCGAACAATATGCCATGTGCCACAGCTTCCCCATGTGGAATCGGATACCCTTTTGTATTGAGGAGACTTTCAAAGGCGTGTCCGGCAGTATGTCCGAAATTCAATACTTTCCTCAACTCTTTCTCAGTCGGATCTTCTTCTACAATTCGTGCTTTCTCACATACCGCGAATCTCAATGCTTCAGGCAATATCTGCATTATTTCCTCTCTACCGTCCGGAGTCATCAGCTGTATGGCTTTCTCCCACCCGGAAATGAATCCCATTTTAACAATCTCCCCATAACCTGAGAAAAATTCAGAGTCTGTCAGAGTGTCGAAAAATGCTGTAGAAATCAGAGTAGCGTAAGGAAGGGCAAACACGCCCACTTCGTTCTTTAATCCACCGAAGTTTACTGCCATCTTTCCACCGACTGAGGCATCGGCAGCGCCAAGCAAAGTTGTCGGTATGTTTATGAACGGTATTCCCCTTTTAAACGTAGATGCTGCAAATCCTCCCAAATCCGTCACCATCCCTCCCCCGACATTGATAACGGCACTTTTACGTGTAAGACCGGAAGATTCGAATCCTTCCCACACGGATGTCAATGTCTTGATATTTTTGTTTGATTCCCCTTCGGGAATTATTATTCGCGGAGCAGTCGCCAGCACTGATTCACACCCCAGTAATTTATCTATCAATGGAGACATATGCGTATCAGTCAAGACAGCAAATCTCTCCGCACATAGGAGGGTTATCAGCCGGGAAACACTTTCCTCAATCTCATCTACAAATAATATCCTGTCGTCCATATCTTATTCCTTTATCCAGGCCCTCTACATCCCTATCCCCTATCTTATTTTTTAGCAAGATTTTCCTCAAGGAAATCGGCAAAGTCATTCATGGAGGGGAAAATCAAATCTGCCCCCTCCTCCTCAAACTTTTCAATAGGTATCGGCCCTGTCATCACTGCAATCGTAAATATTCCGGCTGCTTTCCCGGCACGCACCCCCAGTGGAGCATTCTCGATAACAATTGATTCCGCTGCCTTCACACCGGCCTTCTCAAGACCTTTGAGATAAGGTTCCGGTGCCGGTTTTCCATTCTTAACATCGAGTGCGGTCACTCTTCGATCCGGAGGGAATGCCCCCGGGTAATCCTCACTCAGGTGACTCAATAACGAGCTTTGTGCGGATCCGGTCACCAAGACACGGTCGACTCCGGCATTTATCAAGACTTGCAACATTCTGTCGGCACCAGGCATCGGTTCCCTCTTCCCCATCTCGATGAAATACCTGGCTTTTCGCGCATACAGCTCCTTCGCCTCCTCATCGGTCATCACTCTTCCGGTCTCCCGCTCACACAACATTTTGACTGTCGCTACCCCCGTCATCCCCTCATAGAGATAAAATTCATCCCGCTCGCAGTTAATCCCGATCTCCTTCATCATCCTTTCCCATGCCAAGGTGTGATATTTCATGGAATCATATAACACACCATCCATATCTATCAGTGCCGCTTTTATTTTGCAGGGATCGAAAATGGTCATAATATCATGCACTTAAAGAAATTACCCGATAATCTTATCTCTTTTTCTTCTTTTTCCCTTTTGAAGCGGAAGACTTAGTGCCTGTGCTTTTCTTTTTGGTTCCTGAAGCCCCCTTCACCGGAATTTTGATACTCTCTCCCGCACGCAGGTTATCCCCCTTCATATTGTTCGCACGTTTGATTTCCTCCACTGACACTCCGTATGTTCTTGCAAGTTTGGAAAGGTTATCACCTGATTTCAGAGTATGTGTTTTTGTAGAGGTCTTGGAAGCGGACTCAGTCTTACTTGATTTCTTCGATGCAGATGTCTGAGCGGAATTCTTCTGCGAAGTGCCTTTATTGCCGGTGTTTGAAGCCGCTGACTGGCGAGCCGGTTCCGCCTCGGGAGAAGTAGCCACACCTGCCTTGGCAGCGTTAGCCACTGACGTGGTTATCTTCAATTGCTGACCTGTTCGGACCGCATTACGCCTTAGATTATTGGCCACCTTGATTTGCGACACGGTTACGCCATATTTTTTAGCGATATCCGACAATTTCTCCCCTGCAGCCACTTTATGAGTGATTGTCGTTTGTTTTCCTCCTGAATAGTTGGTCGTTGAAGCAGCGAAAATCTCCTCCGCCTCGTCTTCGCGCACAGGACTTTCAGCCACAAGTGAGGAAAGAGTGTCATCTTCCACAGCCGGCTGGTCATCGGCAACCGACACTAAATTCGCCTGATCACCCGGTTCCACCACATCGCGGCGCATATATTTTTCAGCTTCGAAAGCCTTGATATCGTCCTCACTCATCACGTAAGCGTGCACTTGTTGCGAGGGCAATATAAGATTATAGGGATGATCCTCGCTGCCGGGAATGACATCGGCTCTGAATTGCGGGTTAAGGATTCTCAATTCCTCCACCGGGATATCAAGCACCTTGGATATCTGATTGAAATGAATTCTATCCACCACATGGATCGTATCTGTCACCAATGGTTTTGTGGGAAGCACCGCGCTTATATTATGCTCGGGATAATAGTTCATCACATAGTTGGCAGCGATAAACATAGGCACATAGCCGCGTGTTTCAGCCGGCAGATAATTATAGATAGTCCAGAAATCCATGTTTGAAGCATCCCCACCGGCACGTCTGATGGCCTTATTGACAGTTCCGGGGCCACAGTTATACGCTGCTATCGCGAGCGACCAATCGTTATATGTGGCGAAAAGATCGGCAAGATACCCTGCAGCTTTTTCAGAAGATATATATGGGTCACGACGTTCATCGACTAAAGAATTCACCTCCATACCCAATCCCTTGGCAGTGGCAAGCATGAATTGCCAGAGTCCGGCGGCTCCATGTTTGGAGACGGCATTTGGATTAAGTGCTGACTCAATTATCGGCAGATATTTTAGCTCAAGGGGGAGACCGCGGGCTTCAAGCGCCTGTTCAAAGATCGGTTGATAATATAGATTCAGACCTAACATCACCCCGACCTGTGCTCTTCCGCGCTCCGTATATCGTTCGATATAGCTCCTGACAATCTGGTTGAAGGGCATCTCGATTATCGTCGGCATACTCGACAATCTCTTGATAATCTCCTTATCTGAAGCCTTAACTGCAGGCGAGTTTTCATAACGGTTATCGGTGGCGGTGTAATTTTTCAGATACCAGCTTTCAAGCAGTTTCTGGGTATCCATTTCAAAACTTTCCGGATAAACAATCGAGTTATCCGTTATGCTCTCTTTAAGATCGAGCACGGTGCCGTCAGTTTTTTTAGCTCCGGCTGAAAGAGCCGCCACACAAGTTAATCCTAAAAATAAAAAGCGTTTCAAATACATAATTTCAAAGTCAAAAGGGGTGAGAGATCAGAAGGTAAACGCCCAGTTCAGACCGTATGACAGACACGACTTTCCGTTGCCCGGAGAGAGCATGACGGAGGGGGCGACATCCATCGACAGATCCGGAGAGAGATCAAAATGAGCGAGCGAAGCATCCACGTAGGCATCAATCATGCAAAGTCCGTATAATGCCACGATACATATTATACATAGATCGCGATTGCGACGATAATAATCTTTTCTACTTTTCATCACATTCGTAAGCCATTTCTTGTCAAGACTTGACTCCGAAGTGGTGGGAGGGAAGAAATCCATATATGAGTTGGTCGAAGGGTCGTTGTCAAGGAGATCACGATAAGCCTGCGAGTACTCATTATATTGCTTGTTATTCCAGCTTGTGCCATACGCTATGCCCATAAAGCCACCGACTATTATAGGCAATTTCCAATAGCGTCTGTTATATATCTGTCCGAGACCCGGGAAAAGAGCGGAAAGCCATACTGCTCTTGTCGGATCCGGATTAAAGGGTATCTTGCCATCAAGACCGTAAGGGAGATTTTCGTCTTCCACCACAGTCATAGCCGTATCCGGATCTTCAACCGGCCGTTTCACAAGAAGTTCAGCATCCAGATATACCACTGAATCCCCCGTTACTTTAGGGAGATTATCAGCACCTTCCGGTGTTTGAGTGGCACCGTCCGGTGTTGGGGAGGAGACATCCTGCGCCCCTCCGTCTTTTGCATCCGTCAGAGATGTGGATATGGAATCAGTCAGGTCGCCGACAGATGATTGCGGTGATTCCGAGGAAACGGCAGCGATAAGATCATGTGGAAAAAGGAGAGCCACACAAAGTGCGACCAACGCCAGCTTTTCCTGTAATGATTTTACCATATAGGGAGTCATATTCCTCAGAACCTATATTTTCAAGATTTCAATTTTTCAAATAGGGAAACGAGTGTTTGCAATTCATCGTCATTGGCAAACGTAAGGGTAATGGTTCCCTTTCCATCACTCTTACGATTGAATTTCACAGGGAGCGGAAAATAGTTAGACAGTTCTTTTTCAAACAATTTGTAATCATTGTTCCGGTCAGGACTGTTCTTCTCCTTCTTCACGGTTTCCTCCATCCCCTCCTTTGCAAGTTCCTCAACACGCCTTACCGACAGATCCTCCTTCAGGATTCTGTTATACAGTTTCAGCTGCTGCTTCGGGTTTTCAATCGAGAGCAAAGCGCGGGCATGTCCCATATCCAATTTCTTATCTCTCAATCCGAGTTGAATTTCAGCGGGAAGCCTGAGCAATCGCAGATGGTTGGCAATTGTGGAACGTTTTTTACCGATTCTTTCCGATAGACGTTCCTGAGTCAGATGATAGGATTCGATAAGCTTTTTGAAAGCTAATGCCACTTCTATAGCGTTCAGATCTTCCCTCTGGATATTCTCTATGAGCGCCATTTCCGTGACCTCTGAATCAGAAGCCGTACGCACATAAGCGGGCACTGAAGTCAGACCGGCGATGCGTGCCGCACGCCAACGTCTTTCTCCGGCAATTATCTGATAATTGCCATCATCGGCAAGACGCAGCGACAATGGTTGCACAACTCCGAGTTCACGGATGGAAGTGGCGAGCTCATCAAGAGCTTCGCTATCAAATGTGCGGCGCGGTTGTTCCGGATTCGGAACTATCTTATCAAGACTTATTTCGCTGATCGCCGATGATCCGTCGGTCCTAACCTCACCCATGGAGATCAGTGAGTCGAGACCGCGACCGAGTGCATTACGTTTCTGAGCCACTTGTGTTATTTTTTTACGGTTGATTTATTATGGGAAGAACGATTGCGAGCCACAAGCTCCTTTGCCAACTGAGCGTATGCGATAGCACCGCGGCTATCAGGGTCGTAAAGCATCACCGGCAAGCCATGGCTGGGAGACTCCGATAATTTGATATTTCTGGGGATAACTGTTGCGAACACCATTTCACCGAAATGTCCTTTGAGCTCTTCGAAAATCTGATTGGCAAGACGCAGACGGGCATCATACATTGTCAGCAAAAATCCTTCTATTTCAAGAGTCGGGCGCAGGCGCGACTTAATGATACGGATGGTATTGAGGAGCTGGGAGATCCCTTCGAGTGCAAAATATTCAGCCTGTACAGGAATAATAACCGAGTCGGATGCAGTCAGGGCATTGACAGTAATAATTCCCAACGAAGGACTGCAGTCAATCAGGACAAAGTCATACTTATCTTTCACGCCGTTCAGAACGCCGGCAAGAGTCCGCTCGCGGTCAGGGCGCTGCATAAGCTCCACTTCCGCTCCAACCAGATCAATCCGCGATGCCACCAGATCAAGCCCCTTGACCTGCGTTGGAATGATGGCGGAGCTGACAGGATAATTATCTACAAGACATTCATATATGCTTGCATCCACTTCCGCCGGATTGACACCGATACCTGAAGTGGCATTTGCCTGCGGATCTGCATCAACAAGAAGCACTTTCTTGCCATCAAGCGCAAGAGATGTGCCAAGATTGAAGGCGGTAGTGGTTTTTCCTACCCCCCCCTTCTGATTTGCAATTGCAATTATCTTACCCATAAAAAACTCTTTATCAGGTTATTATCAACGCCAATCGGTAATAACCCGAAGGGTTATGTGATATTTCAACTGCAAAGTAAGAATTTTTTAGTGAGAAATCACAATTTTTTATATTAAAGAGTCTTAAATGTTAATAAGTCTTACCTGGTTTCGAGTGCAATTCTCCCCCCTTGCTTTTAGTCCCCGGCTCAAAATAATACTTAAAGACCCTGATTAATAAAAATGGGGGGCAGACTCTTAGAGCCCGTCTCATAATTCTATGCGAAGGAAAAATTCCTGCTTTCCAGTTTCTTGAACCATAGATATAGCAGGCCTGCAGCTACGGCCAATGCTATGTCGAAGCTGTAATAGACTCCTTGAGTCGCAAGCCCCATCCCTTTTGCCAAAAGCAACATCACCGGCACTCCGACCACGATGTAGCTTATCACACTGACATAAAGCAATGGCTTAACGTAGGATGTACCTCGGATCGCATTCGCGTATGTGAGCTGAAAAGCATCAAAATATTGATATAACACAAGGGGGATAATAAGTGCGGATCCAACCTCTATTACTCCAGGCGAATCGTTAAAGCATCCGATCAATTGCTTGCAGAAACATATAAACACGACCGATGCCAAAGTACTTAGCAAAAGATTCAGATGAATACCGGCGGTGGTGGTGACATGAATCTGCTCCCGGTCTTTAAGTCCTGCAAAGTTAGCTACCCGGATTGAAGTAGCCACACCGAAACTCATATATGTCATGAACCCGAGCTGGCCTATGGTATTCACCACCTGATATGCAGCCAGTTCCACTTTCCCGAACCAACCGCTGACAACCGCACCGAACGACCATAGACCGCACTCCACGCCACTCTGCACCATCACCGGATATGAAGTTAACCAGACTTTCCGGCAGTCTTGACGTGAAATGTCTCCTCTGAGCAATCCCTCCCTGTAACTTTTATATCGTCTTGACCTCAAGATTACACCGGATATGGCAATCATACCGATGACACGCGCCGTCAACGTACTGACCCCGGCACCTGCCAACCCTAACTCCGGAGCACCCAGCTTTCCGAAGATCAATATATAATTTCCCACGATATTGAGGAGATTGCAGATTATTATCATCCACATCGGAGTTGCGGTATCAGTCACTCCGTTACAAGTTTGCTGACAGCAATTGAATATTGCCATCGGAATCAAAGTGGCGAGGATAATGAGGTAATATTCCCTCACAAGCGGCATTATCTCAGGCGACTGACCGAAATAACCGAGCATGAAATAAAGCATCCCCATTATCAACGTAAATGATAATGAGACAAGCAAATTCATAAACACACCTACTCTCAGTGTCTTCCCGACATCATAGTTCTTCGACACGCTGTAGAGTGCTCCTACGATGGGAGTGATACCGTTTGCGAATCCCATCTGCATCACCATCACTATAAGGAAAAGACTGTTGACAAAGGCGGAAGCGGCAAGTTCATCAAGGCCATACGCTCCCACCATCATCGTGTCGGCGAAATTTACAAGAATGACCCCAAGCTGAGTCACCATTACCGGTGCCCCGAGCTTGAGAAGTGCGATATACGCCTCTTTATATCGTATCGCTTTCACTTTGAGAGCCAGACTATACGGATACTACCCCTTTGATTGCAGGATAAGGATCGTATCCTTGAAGCTCAAAGTCAGAATATTTAAAATCAAAGATATTCCTGACTTCGGGATTAATTTTCATGACAGGCAACTTTAGGGGTGTACGTTTCAGCTGCTCGTTGACCTGTTCGAGATGATTAAGATATATGTGTGCATCGCCGAGAGTATGAATGAACTCTCCGGGTTGCAGTCCGCATACTTGCGCCATCATCATTGTCAGCAACGCATAGCTCGCGATGTTAAACGGCACCCCAAGGAAAGTATCGGCGCTGCGTTGATAGAGCTGCAGGGACAATTTGCCGTCAGCCACATAAAACTGAAACAGAATATGACAGGGCGGAAGATTCATCTTATCCAAATCACCGACATTCCAGGCATTGACGATGATGCGGCGGGAATCCGGATTATGCCTGATGGTTTCCACTGCCTCTGAGATTTGATCTACAAATCCACCGTCAGCCTTGGGCCAGGAACGCCATTGATAACCGTAGATATGTCCTAAAGAGCCATCCGGATCCGCCCATTCGTTCCATATGCGCACCCCGTTATCCTGAAGATATTTTACATTGGTATCACCCTTAAGAAACCATAGTAATTCATGGATAATGCTTTTAAGGTGCACTTTTTTTGTGGTGAGCAACGGGAACCCTTCAGAGAGGTCGAAGCGCATCTGATAACCGAAGGTAGAGATTGTCCCCGTGCCGGTACGGTCTGTTTTCTTATGACCATCGTTTAGTATATGTCGAATCAGATCGAGATATTGTTTCATGAGCTGATGTTTAATTCTTTATATCTATTCCACAACTATCTGACTTCTAACCCTGACTACAAACTACCGGATAACAACCCTGACGTCTGCATCCCGGGCTAACGAAGCGATCACGCATTCCGGGTCTTTTTACGCATTAACGGGGTGGCAGCCCTGTTTTTATTGGTCTGAAAACGGATAGCATCGTCATCGCAGACTTTCAGGCAATCGAAACACCTTATGCATCTGGAATTATCCACATGCCGTCCGACCACTTTAATGCAGCTTCCCCGGCAGACTTCCTCGCATTTAAGACAACCCGTACACTTGTCGGGATCTATCTCAATATGCATCATGGTGTAATTGCTCATCAATCCGAGAGCATTCCCTATAGGGCAGACCACATTGCAGAAATCGCGGCCGAAAAAAGCACCGGCGATAATGAGTAATACGAACGACACCAATCCCGCCACTATCCCGGTTGTGGCGCCGACCCACAGAGTATCCCACGTATACTGCAAATCCGAAGGTCTGACCGCAGCTGCCATGTTTCTCATGATATTCCATGGTTCTATCAGATATGGTATCCCAACCAACCCGATAATAAGACATATCATATACACGGCAAGGATATGATAGCGCCATTTGCTCGCATCCTTATATCTGAATTTCTTAGGCTTCCCCCGTGATAATTTATTCCTTACCCACAGAGCGGCATCCTGCAGCGTTCCGACCGGGCAGACCGTCGAGCAATAGACACGTCCGAGGAAAAAGGTGGCGATAAGCCAAAATATTGTGGCTCCGAGGGTGACCGAGATTGCCGATGGAATAATCTGAACGGACTCAGCCACTTTCGCCATGGGATGTACCTGAGGACCAATACATAAGAATGCCACGGCAGCCACAAAAAAGATGATTGCCAGGAATATTCTTATTGTACGGAGGTTTCTCATTTACATATTATTTCTTGCGTTTCTGTTGTTCGCGAAGCATTGCCTGTTGCTGACGTTGAGCCTCTTCGAGACGTGCCATGAATCCGCTTTTCTTTTTAGGTTTCTTGGCATTCTCAGCCATCACCTTTCTCACGTTTTCTTCCTTTATGACATAGCGGAAACAGTAAGTCTGAATGATGGTGATCAGCAATGAGAGGAAATAATAATAGCTCAGGCCGGCGGCATAGTTATTGAAGAAGACCATGAAGAATACCGGCATCAGATACATCATCCACTTCATTCCGGGCATCTGTCCGGGAGAATTCTGCATGTTGATGTAGGTGTAGATGATGTTGGTGGCGGTCATCAATAAGCAGAAGAGTGATATATGATTACCGAAATATTCCGTCACAAGGGGGATATTGCCGCTCCATGAAATGATGGCATCGGGAGCGGAAAGATCGTGTGCCCAAAGGAAGCTCTGCCCTCTCAACTCGATACATGAGGGGAAGAAGGAGAACATGGCGAACAGGATAGGCATCTGCAGCAACATCGGCAGACATCCCGACATCGGACTTGCCCCTGCCTGAGAATAAAGTGCCATAGTCTTCTGATTGCGGATCATGGCATTTTCCTGACCGGGGTATTTCTCATTGATGGCTTTGATATCCGGCGCAAGAATTCTCATCTTTGCCGAAGACTTGTAGCTCTTATAAGTCAGAGGGAAAAGGATCAGTTTGATGAAAATGGTCAGCAGAAGGATAATGATACCGTAATTTGAAATAAACTTACCGAGGAAATTGAAGACAGGGATAATGATTCCTGTGTTGATCCAGCGGAAGATACTCCAGCCCAACGGGATGAGTCTGGTGAGTTTGAGATCTTCATCGGTTTCAATCTTATGATCAAGACTCGACAGAAGAGGATAGAGATTCGGACCGATGAAGAGATCGAAGGAAGCGGGATTCTCCGCGCGCCAATCATAATCATTCACTTCTGCTGTGGCTGTCACATCCTTGAGATAGTTACTTCCCTTCAGGACCGTAGATTCGAAATCAGCCATATTGAAGTTTTTGCGAGCCACAAGCACCGAACTGAAGAACTGATTTTTAAATCCTATCCATTTGATCTTTGCCTGACGCTTCTCGTTGTCATTCTTATTTTCAGACAAGTTTTCAACACCGCCACCGGCAAATTTATAATATAGTCCTGAATTGCGTTCCTCAAACATCCTACCCTTTTCCTGACGTCGTATCTCCTGATTCCACTTCAATCCGAGGGTACGGACATTGCTCTCAACCAGATCAGCCATATTTTTCTGAACTACCCGGATCCCCACAACGTAGCTGTCACCCTTAGGCAATGTGTATTCCAAACCCCAATAGGCATTGGGACCCATCTCGAGAGCCATCAGCACCGTGGAATCATTCAGGACACGGGGAGTGAAATAAAGTTCGGAAGTCGACACACCGTTTGGCACCGGCAATTGGAAATCAAACGAATTTGTTTTGCCATCGAAAATCACTACTTTGTGCTTGGTGTTATCCGTTTCATCAGGGTTATATTCGGAATCGTATTTCTTAAGCTCAGCACGGGTAATGGAGCCTGAAAGGGTTGACAAATCCAACGAAAGGACATCATTCTCAAGCTTCACCACCTTTTTTTCACCTGACAGGAAGCGAGAGAACTTCCCATATCTTCCCATTGATTGGGAAGCCTGACGCACCATCTCGATTGCACGTCTTTGCTGCGCGGAAGTCATTTTCTTTGTGTCTCCACGGACAATATCACTCCACGCCAGCTTTTCTCCGTCAACCGTGACGAAACCGCAGAGAGAGTCACCTCTTAACCATAAGTCAACATTCCCCTCCTGCAAAGCATTCACGCGGGTGCTGTCTGCGAGAGTCTTTACTTCACCGTTATTGGCGATATTGCTGACGAGCCAATCCTTTTCCACATCAGTCAGTGAATCAATACCCGTCGCCACCACCTCCTGATTTGCAACGTTATTTCCGGAATCGGTATTCTCTTTTTGTTCCGGCTTGGGTTGAAGCCACATAAATCCCAAAAACACCAAGGCCATCAACAAAAGCCCGTAAAGCGTATTCTTATCCATGAGTACGTTAGTTCAATGCCGTGTGTACGGCTCTTTTCATTTATAGTTTAATCAAAAGGTCATCCCTCTCAGTTTAAGGTTCGAGGGATCGCTGACAGACGGATGCTGAATTAATCAGAAAAACGCCTATTTCTCAATTTGCAAAATTATAAAAAAATTCCGACCCTCTAAAAGAATCGGAAAAATTAATCTTGCGTATATTCAATAATTCATATTCTTAGCGATGAGTATGAAATATTTATGAGTCTTCACATCCATTTCAGCGAAATATATACCTCAAACCCTTTCAGAGGATGGGAATACATACCGGAAAGACGTTTAGGGTGCACGGTATTGTTGATGTGCGGGATATCAGGAATTGACGGAGGATTCCTCTTCCCAGAAGGCATCGTTCCAATCATCATCGGTGAGCAATTCATCTTCAGGAGTTTCATCTTCAGGTTGCTCAAATATGAACTCATCCTCTTCCTCCACACGATGCTTCCTGTCAAGCTTGCGATGAGTGATTGCAGATGGCACTTTGTTGTCTTCTGAGTTTATCTCACGCCATAATAAGTCTTTGAGTTCCGGAATACCGGCACCGGTGACAGCTGAGATAAATACAGCCGGAATGTCTCTCGGCAATTCCTCCACGAGCGCCTCCCTCAACTCATCATCAAGCATATCGCTTTTAGTCACGGCAAGCACTCTTGATTTGTCGAGTAACTCGGGATTAAACTCCTTCAGCTCATTGAGGAGCACTTCATAATCCTTCTTGATATCTGCAGAATCTGCAGGAATCATAAACAACAGCACCGCATTGCGCTCGATATGACGCAGGAATCGGAGTCCGACCCCTTTCCCTTCGCTGGCTCCCTCTATGATACCCGGGATGTCTGCCATCGTGAACGATTTGTCTCCACGATAATTGACGACTCCCAGACTTGGCTCCATGGTGGTGAACGGATAATCACCTATCTTCGGCTTGGCTGCTGATATCGATGATAAAAGGGTTGACTTCCCGGCATTCGGGAAACCGACAAGACCGACATCTCCGAGCAACTTTAGTTCGAGAACGACTGCTTTCTCAATTGCCGGTTGACCGGGTTGCGCATAACGGGGAGCCCGATTTGTGGCTGTGGCGAAATGCCAGTTGCCCAGTCCCCCTCTTCCGCCCCGAAGCAATTTCACCTCTTCTCCATCTTCGGTTACCTCACACAGAAATTCTCCGGTTTCGGCATCAAAAACGGTTGTACCGACCGGCACTTCTATTATTCTGTCCTCCCCGTCTTTACCCGAAGAACGCCCTTCTCCACCGGATTCTCCATCAGTGGCAAAGATATGACGTTGATAACGAAGATGAAGCAGGGTCCATATATGTCGGTTTCCTCTCAGGATAATATGACCACCGCGACCTCCGTCGCCGCCATCCGGGCCACCCTTGGGAACATACTTTGCACGATGAAAATGCCGGCTTCCGGCTCCCCCCTTGCCTGAGCGGCATAGGATTTTCACATAATCTATAAAATTCGATTCAGCCATAATCTTTTCTCCTTTCTCTTCTGATTCATCAAGAGATATTAGCCGTTCAGCCCTTTATTTCTGACCACTTCATTGGCAAATCGGAAATCGTCAGGTGATCCTATATCGATCCAGGTGCCGTTAACGGGGAAGTGAGCCACTTTTCCGCCCTCTTTCATTACCCTCTCCATGAAATCCGGGGTGTCAAGATATTCCCCCCTGGGAATTCGGCATACGAGCGACCTCTTCAAGATATAAACACCGGCATTAGCCAAATAGTTGTAAGTCGGCTTCTCCACAAGCGCTTTTACCTTATCCCCCTCAGTCTCGAGAATAGCGAAAGGCACGGAAACAGTGTATGGGATCGTGGCTACGGTCATATCGGCTTCCGCATCCAGATGATGACGGAACATCGCTTCGAAGTCTATGGTCGTAAGCAAATCCGAATTCATCAGCAGTATATTGTCATGCCGGAGGTCGTCTATAAGAGAGAGACTGCCCAATGTGCCGAGACGGCATGGCTCAAGAATACATGTCACGGCTTTATCGCCGCGGAAATGTTCCTCTATCTGCTCGTGAAGATAATTGACCGTCACGAATATATTTTCCACCCCGCATTCTTTCAATCTTTCGACGTTATAATCTATTATCGCTTTCCCTCCCACTTTGAGCAAAGGCTTCGGGGTCGCAAGAGTCAATGGTCTTAATCTCTCCCCCTTTCCTCCCGCCATAAGGACAGCATCGATCGGCAGAACGGATTTAAGAATACGCAAATCATATATTTTCGTGATATAACCATCGACATCCAGAAGCGGAATGAGGTCAATTCTTTTCTTACGGGCTTCCGCCACAACTTCACCGGCATCGTCACCATGACGCACAGCCATAAATTCACGTCTCATCACCTCCTCAATCCGGGCATTGAGATCATTGCCTGATAGAAGAGCACGTCTGACATCCCCGTCAGTGACGGTTCCCTTCATTCTCCCCTCTCCATCTATGGCAAAAAGGGTCATGGCATCTCCTGAAAGGGCATTCAGCTTTTGAATTGCCTCATGAAGTCCTGACTCGCATCGAATCAGGTGGGGCATAAGGGTCGAGCCGTTCCCCCCCGAGAATCGGGATAATACGATTGGTGGAATCTTGTGGTCCATTTTCTCCATAATTCACTCTTTTATTTATCGGGAAGACTGAGGATTGACCGGGAGATTATACTGAGCTAACGTTTTTGACAGTTCTTCCGCAACCATTATCTGCAATTCTTTGGGTTCTATCACCTTTACGCCGCTCCCGAAGCCTAATATTTCATGCACGAGTTCATAATTGAGTTTTAATCTGTAGCTGAAGATAGAATACCCGTCGCCGATCATTTCACTTTGGGAGGGATGAAGCGGGAGGGCACGGAGATATTTCGCCTGGGTGTAATCAGCTCTTATTTTCACATCTCTCACCGGAGCCTGGGAGAGAGTCATGCCTACCACATTCTCAAAAAGAGGGGCAGGATCCAGCTCACTTTGAAAATCGAACGTTTCATTAACCAGATTCATCTCCTTGATACGATCCAGGGCATACGTTCTCACCGCATTATCTTTTTCGCGAACTCCGACCATATACCATCTTTGCTTATAAAGCTTAAGCATATAGGGATGAAACAGGATATTCTTCTCCAGACGGGAACGGTTGAATCCGGCGTAGGTAAAAGAAATCTTTACGTGAGTCCGGGTGGCCTCGAGCACCATCGGAAACCATTGGCGCGCGGATGGGACATCCTCCACTACTATATTGGCTGTCGCATCACCGTTTTCTATCATTGCACTGTTGAGGGCGTGCGAATCGAGAAGCCAGTTCGTAAAAGCTCTCCTGCGGTCGGATTTCTCCTCGCTGATGTAATACTCCCCCCGGGGATTGCACAAGATATCTATATGAAAGTTCTCTTCAATGGCGCGCCGATAATGAAAGAAGGTGCGTTCGGGGAAATCCCTGCCGTCGCTCAGACTCGAACGTCGCCACAACTTGTTGAGGTCGCTCCGGGATATCTTTCCGTAACGATTGATTGTATCTACGATCCACACATAACGCCGTATCAGATCCTTCGCCATGTCTTAAAATTTTTCAGAGCCTGAACGGGATTGCGATCTCAGCTTTGGAATCAACTGCCGAACCGTTTTTTGTAGCAGGTTCCCACGCCGGCATGCTCTTCACCAGGCGGATAGCCTCGGCTTCAAGATCAGGATCGATCATCCTGACAATCTTTATTCCCCCGATTGATCCATCCGCATTGACTGTAAAAGCCACGTTTACCACTCCCTCGATACCATTATCGCGTGCATCCTGAGGATACTTAAGGTTTTTGTCGATATAGGCTTTCAAAGCATCGTCACCTCCCGGAAAAACCGGTTTATCCGCAGCATTAATGGCGAATGCGGATGCAACAACAATCATCAATGTCAATAATATCTTTTTCATAACTTATAACTTTTATTTCCATTCATACATCATAGTTTAGACGATGCGAATGCTGATAGGTTTAACAACCATACCGGGCCGTCTGACAAGCCTTCCTGAGTGCAATAATCGCGGATGATTTGCATACCCTGTCCCGACTCTGCAAATATAGCAATTAAGAGTTACACTGCAAAATTTATGCAACCTGTCGAACAACATCCGCTACTCCGCCGAGGTCCAAAAACAATGAAAATTGCATAAGGTGATATATTTTTGTAATTTTGCGGAAAATTTATTTCAACGTGAAAATCTTAGCACACCGTATATTAGCCTTGGTATTATGTTGTTTCACAACAAGTTGTATCCTCTCAGGCTGTAAGAATGGGGATGGAGAATCTGACTCTAAGGGAGTGATGACCCTGTCGCTTAATGATCTCTCCGGATCAGAAGAATACTCCGATGCTCAGATCAGTGGGGATGTTGATAATTCCGAAGAATCGGATGACGATATCGATAAAAGCGAGCCGGAAGATACCGTTCGGATCCCTGATTCAGTAGAGGCGCTCTCCCCATCGGAAGATGCTCCCCCAGTTGCGGTCAAGACCAATCCTGACGTTCACGGTGACCGCATCAGAGTAAATATCAGAGGGCACCTTCGCGACCTCTTGAATGACAGCAACAAATACCAATACCGATATGCGGAGAAATTAGGAATCCAACCGATCAGGACACTCTCTCAGGCGTACAATACCCGCCGCCCGTTGGTCAAGGTTACCTCTAACAAGTCATATCACGTTGATTCCCTGACTCATTCGCTTCCATTCTTAGTCCCCGAAGCAGAAGCTCTATTACGTAAGATAGGTGATAACTTCATTGATTCGTTAAAGCGGAGAGGGATAAACGGTTACCGGATAATTGCCACCAGTCTTCTCCGCACACCGAGTTCAGTCAAAAAACTGCGCCGCGTCAATGTGAATGCCACAGACAGCTCCACGCATCAGTTTGCCACTACATTTGACCTTAGCTATACCCGCTACATGCGTGAGCCGGAATCGAAAGTCATCAATACGGAAGACCTCAAGAATCTGCTCGGCTTAGTACTCCTCGATCTCCGCAATGACAACAGATGTCTCGTCAAATTCGAGCGCAAGACCGGTTGCTATCACGTAACAGTCACACGCTAACGATTTTTTATTTCCATCTATCCCGGAGGGTGGGATAAAATCAAAATACTGTGATGTTATGAACCTTTGACACCGGTGTGAAAGACAATAAGTAGATTATCGCCAAAGGACTTTGCGGGATTGAGTGCCGCGATGCTCTATATATAGTTCTCCTTTGACGGGATCGGAGACTTGCTGACCCTGGAGATTGTAATAGAACGTTTCAGCACCGTCTGAGGATGTTGGATCATGTATTCCTGCGGTAGCGAGCAGATCAAAATCAGTTTCCTCGTAAAGACATTCCTCACCGTCATAGCAGGCAACCAACTTCCCCACATATCCCCTTCCCATTTCCGTTGCAAATTCAGTTATCGTGATGAACGGGTTTGTTGATCCAATCCCCTCTATCCAATAACCGTCACATCTGTCACCGGATCCGAGTTTCTGAACTCTCCGCTCCACACCGTGGATCTCTGCGGTGTAAACAGCAGTAACTTCCTGCCCATTTTCGTTAATCTTTCCACCGACCTTCAGATTAAAATTATACATAGGGACAAATATTGGAATGTTCTGAAGCATGCCATCAATCAGATACCCCTCAGTAAAATATAGATATACCATAGCATTATCTTGGGATGCAAAAGTAAAGCTTGGTGGTTGCGAAGGTTGATTTAAATCTTCAATACGAATTTTTGACACTGTTCCCCAGCCTGTAACTGTATCACATTCTGCAATTAATTTATAAGAGTAATCAGGTTTATCCGGCGCGGATGGATCATAGAAACTATATATCCATGATTTACCCGGTGTGTACAAACTCATCTCAATATCATCCGGACCCATGGGTCGCTCGGTTCTGGTTCCACCTCCGTTTGGATGCTTGAACTTGAATGATCCTGTATAGGTACGCTTAGTATGAGTTTTTTCAGCTGAAACAGGCACTCCCAATCCAACCAAAAGAATTAAAGCTATCGTATTTCTTAAAACTGTATGAATCATATCGCAATATTAAACCAGCTTCTATAAATTAACTGAAACTACATATATATTGCAAAGATAAAACATATAATGGTTATTATATCATTTTATATAAAATATTCCGTTATTTTCAATTTTGGTTCCGGCACCTAAGAAAATAAGAGGCGCGGAAATCGTTATATCATCACCTGTTATTCTAACTTCACCTTTTCGCTTGCTTGAAGTCAGATTTGAACCCATCATCACCACATCCGCATTGTATGTTCTCGAAGATGTGATCGTTTCATTCTGAATAATACTAACGGTAACAACCTTAGGTATATAACCTTGCTTGGTTATGCAGATCTTGCTATTGACAGGTAAATCATAGAGCGAAAGCGATTCGGTATTATCAAACACTTTATAATACGACTCTCCTAAATCATCAAGACTCATCACACTTATCCTGCACCCCTTGACACCGGTCGATAAACATACGTGATTATCATGAGGGGCATACGCGATATCTTCAAATCTCTTGGGAGTTTCTATAAAAACAGGCATTTCTGGATCTCCTATCGGATTAAGACCGAATTGAAACCATCTATCCGAACCGTTTTCCAAGCTGGTTGAAATCTTTTCAGCCTTTGCTAATGCGGTCATAACGCCCCAATTTTTATCAGCTACATTAGGAGAAAAAAGGATTCTGTAAAAACTTAATTCATACTGCAAAGAACCCATCAAATCATAACCAGGATATCCCCAACTATCTCTTGAACAACCCAAGTATGCTATAATGCCACTGTTGGGATTCCTTATAAGGCTTTCACTCAGACAAGGATCTTCGTCTCCAGCGAACACCGACGAATCAAAGGCGTTTGTCATACATCCTGCTGTCGTTACGATGGTTGATGAAATATTAGATTGATAATAACCATGAAAATTTGTATATGAATCTCCATTCTCAAGCTCCCAATATGTCTGTTTACCATGACAGATCATATCCATGAAGGAATACCCTTTGGCTAATTCGAATTTAAGGTTAAGTGCGGTGAGGTCATACGATGCATCCCCTGAGATATCAGTATACGTATCAAAGAATTTTGTTACCGTTCCCTTCCAATGTGGTTTTATGGCCATGCTGAAAAGATTATCGGATTGAGCCTCAGAATCACTTTTACTGTTATTGTCAACATACCCCCAAAGTTTGTTACCACACATCAGGATATTGTTTGTCCATATTGGGGATTGCTCATATTTTAGCAATTTTTGTATAAAAGCTGTTACATGAGAAGATTCCCTCACAGGAATACGGGTAAGATATATGTCGGGGACTAAATCGATATTATCCTCCGGTTCTCCAAATATATTGTTACTGTTTCCATCCCATTCAAAATTTCCACCGAAACATGCGTAATACAGATCAGTAGGGATCTCATTATCTACGTAGTCTCCCACCTTACCATAGCACCCCCTCACCGGAATTATCATGTCATCTCCACCTAATAGAACATATTTCAGCGCATTATTCCTATATAGATCATACAAACAATTCTTAATTTTCAGTTGAGGGGAATCCCCTGCATATTTCTTACATATTTCTTCTATTGTAAGAATCTTTGAATATAGTCCCTTGGTTCTTTTCCATTGCAATAATGGCTCAAAGGCTTGCTTCAAAGAATTGTTAGTTATTATTACATAATCAATAGGTTCTGCGACACTGCTCCCCTCTCTCTGGGTTGGTATTGAATGTACAATATCATCAACACCCTCCTTGTCAGAGGCAATCAGTCTGATAAATTTTTTACGCGTTTCATCCAAAGGTCTGAAAGAGATGTCACTTCGAGCTGCATACGTAACCGTAAGTTCAATCTTATCAACAAAATATAAATCTTTTGTCTGAGCATCATAAATGAATGGTGAAGATATAAAATGTAATACCGTGAACGTGCCCCAATCACTTGCGCCTACATATTTACAATTGGATACAGGGAATGTGATCATATCGTAAGTTAACGGTTGATAAGATGACACAGGAGTTGCATCAGTAGGAATAGGAAGAGGAGACTGCTCGAGAATCACATTTCTCTTAATCAGGCGCTTAGTTACAGAGTATGACGACGCACCGTATGAAGTGCCCCCATCGGTGACTATATTCCAAGAGAAACGCGGCAACCCCGGTTCATTACATTCAGGATAAAAACCATCCGCATTTTTGGGAATAATCCGTAATTCACCGGTTTCATTATTTTCAAATTTGAAATTATCCACAGAAAAATTCATTATAAAATTCTCCGTGATGTCTGCGCAAACATTACTTACACCAATAAAAATGACCGTCAGAATCAAAAATAACCGATGCATAACCAAATCATAATCTTAAAATTTTCAATAGACCACACGCACCTCTTACGGTTATCGTGCAGTCTCCTGTCAATGATTTAAAAGAGATTTTCTTATCAGTAAATTATCTTGCACGCTCTATTCCCATCAATTCGGATATAGAGCTGTCCACGCTCCGGATTCGGCACTACTGTCCCTTGCAAGTTATAGTAGGTGGCAGGTGTACTATCCGAAACACAGATATCAGCTATTCCACTTGGTGTCAATTCAGCGTCACCTTTATATATCAGATTATCCTTCTTATCGTAAACTCCGATCAAACCACAATGAGATTCGTAGCTGAACCCACCAGTTGGAAGTACCAGATAATAACAATTAAAGGGTATAAAAACATACTGCCAATCCAAATATTCAGATGCCTTGACCATCCCGATTCCCTCAATATATTCAACACGTTCATACTTTAAATAATCATCCGGATTATACTCCGGTAATAATTCAGATCCAACTAAGGTATAAACAAGACAATCTTCACCCATTATCTCAATATTATTTATATGTGCTACAACGTAGGTATAAGGTTCCGGTGATGGCACCCCTCCATTATTTAATCCACAGATTGCCGCATCAGGCATTGCTACACTTTTGAATTGACTATAGAGCTTTAGGTTGAAATCATATAATGGAATTTCATTTTGCTCCTCGAAAAAATTCTGAGCGGAATCAATATTAAAACCGTGCTTGAGATTCAGATACACAACACCATTTTCCTCTCTGAGGTAGTAGTCCGGGAATATAAGTTTCTCTTCCCCCACTTTGATGTCTATCTGCTCAGTATGAAAAGTATGATAGATTTTTCCTTCAAGTTCAACCGGATCCGTAAACTCAGATCTCATAACCCTGCTCGTAGTTTCGGGGATTGCAAACCTTCCACTGGTATAAAGATATAGCCAATATCTATCGGTTCTTACAGTTTTTCCTAACCCTGATGTAGAACCTTCCATATACGGAGTGCTTTCATCTGCCTGGACTGTATTAGACAATCCAAACATGATAAATATGAACCCGGCTATGATTAATAACAATTTTCTCATTTGCATTTATTTAATAATTAGACATTCTTACTATGTTTCAGTAATAAATATCACTACATGATGACTTTGCGGGTGCCGGATCCGCTACGCTCGATATAGAGCTGACCCGGTTTGGGGTCAGCTACCTTTATTCCTTGAAGATTATAATATTCAACGTTCGGGATCTCCGCGCTGACTGAAGGGTTAATCATCTTTTCTGTTTCTATTCTCCAGTTATCATAATCAGGCGATTGATATATTACATTCTGATTTTTATCTAATACTCGTAAAAGATTAAAAATACACGATACTGATTCGTTAGAACTATAGCCGCTTACAACATCGAAACTAAAATTGGCCAGAGACCCCCCAGTGGTGACTCCTATAGATTCAATCATTGCAAAAGAATTCTTATAGCTTGGTGTATCTTCAAGTTTCATCACTTTACATGCCTTGCCATTAATGTCCATGTAATCGTAAGGTTCTATAATAAACGTACAGTTTTCTTCATTCCTTGTACAATACATCAGTGGCAATATTATTGATTCTCCGGGTTGCTTGCTGAAATCATATATAAGTGTCTCATCAAGTTCCTGTACCTCAACATCCACATTCATATCTCCAAGCACAGGATTACCATTACAAGTTAAAATATATGTTTTTTGATTTTCTTGACGAATAAATCTTGACATTGATGGATAAGGATCATCCAGGATAGCACCATTGGTAAATGATTGTCGTTTTTGATACTTGAACTCATAATATTCATGATCATTAACTTCAATGACCTTTCCCCCAAATCCCATACTGATTAGATCCATAAAGTAATCTGTATATTCCCATGTCCAATCTTTCCCGAAATCCATATTCCACTCCGCACTCCGAGCAGAGAAAAGTATTCCACTCATATACAGCATTCCAATGAGTAATATTCTTTTATTCATAGTATTCTTGGTTTATTAAGTTTAAAATATTCAAAATTAACAAATCATTTATTTATCAACAATTAATTTCGCTTGACCGGATGCTTTGAATCCTGAAGATAATACTATTTTTGAAGCTCTAATCTCAAGTTTACCACCTAATTTTATTTCATCATTTTGTAATTTCGTTTCAGACAAACTTTCAATTTTAACCTGTCCGTTATTACCGATTTCCAAACCTCCATTTGAAATAAATTTGCCTATGCAATTTAAGAGGAGTATTCCTGACGAAGCAACTTTAAATTGATTGGACGAATCCATAAAAAGATTACCCGTAATATATCTTTTTGTTTTATTCATCAGATATCCTGTTGGTGCAATAAGATAGAAAAACGGGACGTACCCTGTACTGCAAACTTGTATTAAATAATCTTGATTGGGATTATTTGCTAAGAATGGGATATCTACAGCCGAAATACTTGTACTTGTAGTGAATGAATCAATTGTATGCTTTGTTGAATTTGAAGAACCATCCCAAAAGAACAATTCAGTATTTTTAGGGATAATTCCATTTAAATATATATTTTGATTATTTTTTGAAACCGTGATATTATGCAAATTTGGTTCACCCAACCAAATTTTAATATTCGGATCTCCCAAAATATTGTGCGTATATTGAGAATATCTTGAATTTATCACTTTTCGGGATTCATTTACACCTTCACCAATGGATTTATTTAGTAAACATTCTTCTGCAAAACGTACTTCCATTTTCTGAGTTGCATAATCCCAACCTATTCTTGTATTACCTATAAAAGCTACTCCTCCATATGCACCGCCTGCTGTAAATGACGTCCCTATATTATATGGATGATTGAATTCAAGCCCCGTGTCTTCATATATGAGATGATCAAATGGCATAACTGTGCATGAAAGCGAATATGCAACCGAAGGTTTATATTTATTATCCATCAAATCAATTCCATTATTAGTTTCAGGTAATTCATGATTAATTCCTAAACTATAAGAATTGGGATTATAGTTTTCCATTGCTTTAATACAACGCCAAGTTTTGGTATATGAATTACCAGAAGTGGCCAGTGTAACTGGATCTCCATGTCCCTGAAGAGATATCAAACCACAATCCGACATCTCACGTACCACCATATTCCCAGTCGGCAGATTATTATTGTAGTTGCCTGCAAGATTATCTCTTAATATTATTGAATCAGGGATACATTTCATAACAGTAAATAAGGAATTATATCCCAAATGTTGAGCTTGTTGGGTTAACAATCCTTTCCTTAAATATGATGTATTTCCAAGACCTGGATTGCCCTCATATATTAGGAGTTTATTAAAGTAATTCATTAAATCCTCGTTCTTATTAAACTGCAGTCTCCCGGTTGGTATGGAGGGTGAATATTGTGTAGAATAAATGTTACAGGTATAATGGTTATCTGCGGTCTGATATAATCCATACTTAGTATTTATATCAACATAGTAAACATCTGAGGGTATATATCTTTCAGAATTAAAAAGCATATACGATTCTTCCGGATAGTCGAATTTTCTATAAGGAACTGGATATGTTTGACCGTCCAAAATAAAAAGTGAAAACTTATTGTCAGGTCTCCATGTTTGTTGCAACCACATCCTGATGGCTTCAGCATCATCCAATGGTTTAGGAGAATATGTCTGAGCAACTCTTAATATACTTTCTAAACTTACAAAAAAGACGTCATGTCCTCGTTGGTTTCTCCATAAAATATAATCATCTAAATAATCCTTATAATATTGGGACGCCACAATTACTGTTCTTTCTTTTGCAGTACCCATATCTGTCTCTTCTGCATTGGTATTAACTAATGAATTAATACCATTCACCTGTAATTTTTTATTTTTGGGAAGCGAAATAGAATGCATCTCATCCACCGGGCAATCTTCCCAGGTCAATTCGACAAGCATGGAAGAATATAAATTTACAAGTTTCTTAGAGTGCTCATAATTAAATACAGGCACAATAACATCAACAAAATGGTGATCCCCGTCTTCGATGTAATCATCAAACACGTAGGAGTTTAAAATATTTTTAATGACATCTTCTTTTTCGTATTCAATTACATAATCTTCATCTTTAATAGGTCTATTCTCAATATTTTGAATTGGAAACGGCAACACGGGATATTTTACTAAAATCGAATGATCCGGCTTCCCGACCCAACAAGAAGAACTAAAATTTCGTGAATAAAATGGTACCTCAAATCTAACTTTCACATATTTACCCTGAGGCAATCCTGGATTAATAGAACAATAGCAACCCGGCTCTTCGAAAAATAGTTTGGTAAAAATTCTACCATCTTTTAAACGAATTGTATCAATATCGCATTTGAGATTGTTAGATTGATAAACATTCAAAAGTTTCCTACTCGAATTTGAATACAATACATTCTCCGTTAGGGTATGTGCATGAGAGGATATTGTTGAAAATATGCTAAGAATAAAAAGTATGTATTTTAAATATCTTATATTCATGATTGAGGATCTTTAAAAATTTGTACTTATACAATCAAACTAAAAATAGTCTATTGTCAATTTTTCTATGTTTGATAATTATTGGAACCAATGATATTCGGATTAGCATTTATATTCAACCGATGAATTTTTCAATCAGTTATAATCATCCTCTTTGTGGCTATCTCGGCTCCGTCTGCTATTAACGCGTATATATAGATGCCGGGAGCAAGAGTAGAGCCATCCACAGTTACGGAGGTTTTGCCACGACCCTCAACAGTCAACATCCTCACTTGCTTTCCTTGTAGATCATATATCCCGATCATTGCATTTTTAACGTCTTCTTTAAGGGTACACTCAATAAGGGTTGTTGCAGAGAACGGATTAGGTTTGTTCTGTGATAGTGAGTTGGTGACCGCTTCAATTTCATCGACTCCTGTCGCTGAGGGCGCAAGGAAACGGGGCGCGTCCCCATCCTTACCCTCGAGAACCTCTATCTTGGCATTAAGATCTTTCACGGCGTCAACGAGCAACGGAATAAGTCCGATATAATCAACGCTCAGATACCCGTTTTCATCCTCAACAACGAGATCAGGGAACAGCTCCTTCACTTCCTGCGCGATATATCCGTACTGTACACGGGAATCCGTCCCCGCATTTTTGACTGCTTTTCCGCTTGTCTGCAGATCCTTGGCGATGGACTGCGCTCCGATCTTATAGCTGACGGAATTCAGATCATAGAGTCTTGAGAATGTATCGTCAAGTGACTTCACATCACTCTTGAGTCTGGAATCCGAAGAGAGCGTGACTCCGTTTGCCACGACTGGGCAATAGAAATAAAACGGCTTTTCTACCGATGATGAAATCCAGTTATAATAGAAGACCGGCTGATCATCTCCCGCAAGATATGTGATACCCTGCCGGCCGGTAAGTTCAAGCATGACCCTTGTATTCCCGTTACGGTAATAATCTCCAACTGCAATACCACGGTTCCCTCCAAAGGTAATATATGCACCTCTGTTTTGGCTTTGGGTGCCCAGTAAGGTCATGGTTGCAAGGCTATCGGTCTCAACTTTAGTAGTCGGGTTAATAATCGCATTCGCTCCATTCTGAACATTTGAACTAAACGGTGAGATTAAGCTACTGCTCGGTGTACCGATCTCAACATGATTGTTGTTGACTACTGTAAGCTGTGCATTTACACTTAATGTAACTCCGGCAACAAGTGCTAATAGAATCTTTCTCATGATGTTATAATTATGGTTAGGTTTAACGTTTATAAGTTGTCATCCAGCAATCAAAAGTGATATGAGATGAACAAATTTATATAAATTTTATGCCACAAATATAAGTTAAAATATTTGAAAGTATGGGGGTGATTTTCGTAAAAGTGCAAATCGCCAACCTTAATTTTTACAAAATTTACCCTTGATTATCAATAAGTTACAAAAAACTTTCTTAATTTGATATAAGTTGTTGTAAATCAGACTATTAATACCAACCTTAATTTAATAACAAAAACTATACTGATTATCAAACTCTTATAAAACACAAACCTTAATTTACGCGCATAAGGTATTGATTATATGGTAGATACAAATACACCACAGCATATATTATTGACAATCAATAATATAACACAATTTCTAAAAGAATGGTATTTTTGACATACGTCCGCAAGTGATCCCTTATTGACACCGTGTCTTAGCATCGTCGGAGATGCTGAACATGGGAAACACTGTTAGGTAAAATTTATCCGGGAGGGATCATTTTCCTGCCGGTGGATTAGTACAAATGACAAATTTTTATATCCTTGATAAATACTGTTTAAGATCATCTTCGGATAGACCTGCACTCTTTAATTTCCGTTTTGCAGCAGAACGGGTACTATACAATGATTCAGTCTTATAATTCAGTAACGCCAATGATGAATTGGTGGATAACCCGAGGCGTTCGCAAAGTAATATTCCCAACTCCTTGTCGGTCAAAGACGGACATACTCTTTTCAATTCAGATCTCCAGTGCCCATCATAATGATCCGAATATTCGAGAAGCTGCTCCATCATACTGCCATCCTGAATTGATCGCAGGAAGTCACGCAAACTTTCTGTCAGTTTCAGCTTTTTCCGAGTATCGTCATTATTCATCCTAAGATAAAAGAAATCGCATATTTCATCAATTAGTCTGGCGTAGCACGCGAGCAAATTCTTCTCACCGACCTCAGAACCCGCCATATCTGCATGAATAATTCTATCAATCTCATCCTCATAAAGTATGAGTTTCCTATTAAGATTATCTACATTTTGCTGAAGATAAAATATTTCATTATTCTTAGCTCTTTGTTTGGATCGATATAAGCATATTACCAAAATGAAAATTACGATCAACAATCCACTGAATCCGATAACAACGAAGAGCCACATCCGTTTGTTGTGAATCTCTTTTTCGTTTTCTTTGAGCTGAGTTTCAAGGTATTTTGAAAAAACAGATATTTTCGGATTTATTATATCCTTATCATTGTCTTCGGCTAACGTCTCTCCCCATAATTCAGAATAATAGAGCGCATCATTTAAATTTCCCTGCTTTTTACTCAACAAGCTCTTCACTTTCCAATAAACCACACTGTCGGTGACGTCTTGCGCAACCTTAATACCGTTGGTGAGACATGCTCCGGCAGTCTTTGTATCACCTATCAGAATATAGTCCTCAGCGAGTCCGCTCCACTCTTTGGAATCTAATGTTGCGCCATCATTCAAAAGCTCAGTATAACAATCCACTGCTTCCTGAATCTTACCGGTACAACCTAACGAATATGCCTTAAACTTTTGAATCTGGTGTCTGAAGTCAGGATTGTTCTTCATGAAGACACTATCTACCTTTTCAATAGAATCAAGAGACGCACTATATTTCCGTTCATTTATCAATCCTTCGATGAGAGTAGCATCAGCCCAATTGATATATTCCGGAAGATTTGTCTTCGAGAAATAATATTTTTCCTTGGGCGCCCAAACAGCTGAAGAATCTGCCATATAGAGATCCTGATATGCGAAGAATATATTTCGCGATATAAGACCGGCATAAAAGTTATCTCCCTGCTGTTTTGCTAAATCAAATGCTTTAAGGAGATAGAATATCGCATCAGCGGAATGGTTACTCTGCATAAGCGCCAATCCGTAATAGAACTTGCTCTGCATCTCGAGACTATCATTATCACCATTATAATATCTGACAGTCGGAATAAGGCGTTCAAGTCCGGGGGAGTTCTTATGGGCTTTTGAATAAGCTTTTGCCTCCAGTAACGCCCGATGGGCTTTTTGACTTTTGCTACATTTCCCTGTGTCTATCCGGCTTAAGAGGGCAATAGCTGAGTCGGGAGCGGTAAACACGAGTTTATCCGCTCTGCCAAGCGAACGATTGATGGAAGAGCTGCTGCAAGCTGCCACAATCAAGACAAGTATGAAAATCGGCAGGAATAATCGATTTCGCATTTGGGAATATGTTATGATAATGCAAATATACTGATTTATTTATGAGTAACCAAATATAAGAGGGTGTGTCAAAATAGGCACACCCTCTTTTTTACTCCGCTGAGGTTTCAAT
>CAZFUF010000006.1:0-110391 GCA_964521885.1 uncultured Sangeribacter sp.
CTCAACATCAAGCGTCTGATGGATATCGGTTGCTATCGTGGCATCCGTCACCGTATCGGGCTCCCAGTACGCGGACAGAGCACCAAGAATAATGCCCGTACACGCAAGGGTCGTAAGAAAACAGTTGCTAACAAGAAGAAAGCTACTAAATAATAAAAAACAATGGCAAAAAAGACAGTCGCAGCGAAGAAGAGAAACGTCAAGGTTGACGCTATGGGTCAGCTCCACGTTCATTCTTCCTTCAACAACATCATTGTTTGTCTGGCAAATAGCGAGGGACAAGTCATCTCTTGGTCATCAGCCGGCAAAATGGGCTTCAGAGGCTCAAAGAAGAATACTCCGTATGCAGCACAGATGGCAGCACAGGATTGCGCTAAGGTAGCATACGACCTCGGTCTTCGCAAAGTGAAAGCATACGTGAAGGGTCCGGGTAACGGTCGTGAATCTGCTATCCGCACAGTGCATGGTGCAGGTATTGAAGTGACAGAGATCGTTGATGTCACTCCGCTGCCCCACAACGGATGTCGTCCTCCGAAGAGAAGAAGAGTGTAATTTTAAATCGCAAACATTCATTTTCTACCCAACCGGAGTCTCGGAAAACTTTACAACTGTCGAGGTGCTGAATGCGAATAGACTGTCCTATCGGTATCTTTCTCTTGACGGTCGCGGCTGCGCTAAAGCTCGTTATGCAGATTGTAAGAAAGCAGACTCCTCAATAAACTAAAAAAATGGCAAGATATACAGGCCCAAAATCCAAAATCGCCCGCAAATTCGGCGAGGCTATCTACGGTGAGGATAAAGTTCTGGCTAAAAAGAATTATCCACCGGGACAACACGGTGCCAACCGCAGAAGAAAAGTATCTGAGTATGGCACACAGTTGAAAGAGAAACAAAAAGCTAAATACACTTACGGTGTGCTTGAGCGTCAGTTTAGAAATCTTTTCGAGAAGGCAGCCCGCACCAAGGGTATCACCGGTGAGGTTCTTCTTCAGCTTCTCGAATGCCGTCTTGATAACATCGTTTATCGTCTCGGAATCGCAAAGACTCGTCCGGCAGCCCGTCAGATCGTGCTCCACAAGCATGTAACTGTCAATGGTAAGGTTGTCAACATCCCCTCATATCAGGTTAAACCCGGTGATGTTGTTGCCGTTCGCGAAAGATCCAAATCCCTTGAGGTGATTGCTGACTGCCTTGCAGGTTTCAATCACAGCAAATATCCCTGGATTGAGTGGGAGGAGTCAGTGATGGGTGGTAAACTTCTTCATCTCCCCGCACGCGAGGATATCCCTGAGAAAATCAAGGAGCAGTTGATCGTTGAGTTGTATTCTAAATAATAAACATTAGAGACCCATGCCAATTTTAGCATTTCAAAAGCCCGATAAGGTCATTATGCTTGATTCGGACAACTCTTTCGGAAAGTTTGAGTTCCGTCCGCTTGAGCCTGGATATGGCCAGACAATCGGAAACGCGCTACGCCGCATCCTTCTTTCCTCACTCGGAGGTTTCGCTATCTGTTCGATAAAGATAGATGGAGTTGCCCACGAGTTTGACACCATTCCGGGAGTCAAAGAGGATGTGACCAACATCATCCTCAATCTCAAGCAGGTGCGTTTCAAACAGCTTAATGAGGAGCACGACTCTGAGAAGGCTGTAGTCGAAGTCTCGGGCACCGATGTGTTCAAGGCTGGCGATTTGGGCAAGGTTCTGGCCGGTTTTGAAGTCCTCAATCCGGATCTTGTTATCTGCCGACTTGATCCCTCCGCAAGTTTCCGCATGGAATTCTTAATCAATAAGGGTCGTGGTTGGGTGCCTGCTGACGAAAATCGTGAGATTCTCGGTTCTACCGATCTCAATACTATCGCCATCGACTCCATCTACACTCCGATTAAAAACGTTAAGTATTCTGTAGAAAACTATCGCGTAGAGCAGAAGACAGACTATGAGAAACTGTTGCTCGAAGTGACCACCGACGGCTCTATTCTTCCCCAGGATGCTCTTAAGGAAGCAGCCAAAATCTTGATTCATCATTTCATGCTCTTCTCAGATGAGAAAATCACACTCGAATCTTCTGCCGAAGAAGACTCGGATGAGTTTGATGAGGAAGTGCTTCGTATGCGTCAGCTTCTCAAGAGCAAGCTCGTGGATATGGATCTTTCAGTTCGCGCTCTCAATTGCCTTAAGAGTGCCGAAGTTGAGACTCTTGGAGAGCTCGTGGCATTCAATAAGAATGATCTTCTTAAATTCCGTAATTTCGGTAAGAAGTCTCTCACAGAGCTCGATGACCTTTTGGCCAACCTTAACCTCTCGTTTGGGATGGACATTTCAAAATATAAATTAGACAAAGAATAAAATTCAGCGATGAGACACAATAAAAAATTCAATCACCTCAGTCGTAAGAAAGGACATCGCGAGGCGCTCTTGTCCAATCTGGCAATTTCTCTTTTCGTTCATAAGAGAATCAATACGACTCTGGCAAAGGCTAAAGCACTCCGTGTATACGCCGAGCCTCTTATCACACGCTCTAAGAAAGATGATATGGCTAACCGCCGTCTTGTCTTCAGCTATCTTCAGAACAAGGAAGCAGTCAAAGAACTTTTCGGTGTAATTGCTGAAAAAGTTGCAGACCGTCCGGGTGGATACCTCCGTATTCTTAAGACCGGTCACCGTCTCGGTGATAATGCTGAGATGGCAATGATTGAGCTTGTAGACTTCAATGAAAACATGCTTGAAGCTCCCAAGGCTAAGAAAGCTAAGACTACTCGCCGTTCACGTAGCAAAAAGGCAGCTCCCGCTGCTGAGGCTCCCGTGGCAGAAGCTCCTGCTGCAGAAACACCTGCAGAGGAAGCTCCCAAGGCTGAGTAAATACAGATCTCCAATAAAAAGAAGACGCTTCAAAAACCGAAATTTTGAAGCGTCTTCTTTTTTACTCCTTATATTGTCATAGCACGGGTGCCATCAGTCTTAGGCAGGATTCAAAAGATCGTTGAATACGGGGTCGCTGATGCCATTCGGTGTAGGTGAGACGTTTGCAATCCTCGATATCTTTAAAGAATATATCGCGCATATCCCCATTGAATTTCTCATCATATATCATCAGATTGGCCTCAAAGTTATTCTCAAATGAGCGGAAGTCGAAATTAGTGGAGCCTATCGTAGTGAAGTCGTGATCCACCACCATCATTTTGGCATGGAGCATACCCGGCTTGTATAAGTAAACCTTAATCCCCGATTTCAGACATTGTGTGATATAGGAATAAGATGCAAGTGAAAGCATTTTCGAGTCGCTTTTCTCAGGTATCATTATCCGGACATCAACCTTTGCGAGCGCTGCTACCTGCAAAGCCTGCAGAAGCGAATCTGTCGGTAGGAAGTATGGAGTCTGGATATAGATAGAATGCCGGGCGTTCGATATCGCCTGCAGAAAACATAAGGTAAGGTTATTCCAACGTGACATGGGTCCTGATGTGCATAATTCCATCCCTACCTCATTTTTCAGATTCTCAGGTATCGCGCAAGATGGGAATGTTTCAGGATTTTTTGACAGGAAATTCCAGTCGATAGCGAATGAATACATGAGAGATTCAACTATACCACCCTCCACACGAATATGCGTGTCCCTCCATATCCTTCCGTTGCTACCCGTCTCAATATATCGGTCAGCGATATTCATCCCTCCGATATATCCGATTCTCCCGTCAATCACGGTCACTTTACGGTGATTTCTCCAGTTGATTCTGTTGGCGAGATGAGGGAACGTGACCTTAAAAAACGGGTGAGTCTCTATTCCCCCCTTGCGCATTCGCTCGAAAAACTTATTGCGGGCCGAGAAACTTCCGATATGGTCGTATAATACCTTTACGTCAACTCCTTCAGCCGCTTTCTTCAGCAAAATATCCGCTATCTCATTTCCGAGTTTATCATCCTGAAAAATATAGTATTGAACAAAAATACTCAGTTTGGCATTCAGGAGATCACTTTTGAAGTCATCGAATTTTGAGTGTGCATCTGTATAGATCTTGAAAGCGTTGTTGACTGTCAACGGGTATTTTGACAAACCGTAACATAATTTCACGAGTTGCTTGCATCCGTTAGAAAGACCTAATTTCTGGAGATCGATCTTTTCAGGATGACTGTCATTCATCAGCTTTCTCTTATTATGCCGCGAGATAAGATTCATTCCACGGAGTCCTCGACCGAAAAACGCATAAAAAATCAACCCGACCACCGGCATGAAAATTAGGGCGATAACCCAAGCCATAGATCGGATAGGATTCCTGTTTTCCGAAAGCACCACAATTATACACGACACAACCACAACTACGTATACAATAAAGAATACCCAGTTGAGCATAATGGTCGTAGATATCATTGCTAATGGTATCGAGAGCATTTCCGAGTTTATAAGTGTATGAGTTAATAGGTTAAGGGGTTGCTGGTGCTAAGTTACAAAAAATAGGTTATATATACAAAGCTGAGAAGAAAGAATAACGTGAAAATGAAGAATCCCCAACGACGGTACCGACAATGATGGGTCTATATAATATTTGAATACAAAGCCTATGAGAATAACTCGTTATACTGAGTTATACCTGTTCAGAATCTTATTCCTCAGAAAGTTGGTTAATCTTGCCGAAGAAATAAAAAACATCTGCGTATCTACTTTTTATACAATAATAGAATGGTCGATTAAAAACTATATCTTTTTTTTCAAATTCTGAACGATCCAAAAATGCGCTATATTTATCCAATATAATAGTTATAGCGGAAGCACTAATGCCCGTTTCATCAATTGAAATAAGATCCTTCTGCTCCACCTTAAATACGTATAAGTTATCGTCAACAGATTTTGGATTATAAACTCTGAATAAATTAGCTTTTAAAGGATCAAATACACAATTTACACCAAGCCTTCTCATATTATCTATTAGATTAATATCATCTGAGATACTAAACTTTGGTAATTGAAGATTTAATGAATAAAAATTCAATTGCCAAGAATAAATATTTCTCAATTCTTCTAGTTCCTGTTTTGGAGACATATTAACTCCTTCTTTTGGAAGGAATAGGATTACTTCAATATCAGATTTTGTGTTTAATACTACTTTAGTAAAATATTGATTTTCTGAGCATAATGTTCTTAACGCATTGACTTTCATAAATGGCACGGAGACAGTAGTTCCATCTGCGTTCGTGAAATTCTCATTACAAGTGAGTAAATAATCAAAAGATTTCCCCCATTTGGTGGCTAAAAAAAATGCATTTAAGATTGCCATTTGAGCTCGTGGCGGTTCTGTAAGAAAATTCTCAATCTGTCCGTAGGTCTGATTCCTACACCAATTATTAATAATAGAAACGGAGGATCTCTTAAATAGGTTTAAATTGAAAATTCCGGCATGATATTGACTTTTAATCAAATCGACATAATTTGAACAGACTTTAAAACTTGTATTAACCATTAAAGCATTCGCAAGTCTCATAACTTGCAGGTCGTTTTCATAATTGAAAAATGTTGATAATCTTTTCATACATTCAACAAATTCTTCATAGCTAACGAGACCGGATGTAAGAAATGTCTTAAGTTCGGTGAGGGTTTCGCCTGATGCTCCTTCGGAAAGCATTGAAATTCCGATAGCTAAAGAGAGCGGGGAAATAGAAAAATTCTTTTTATCTTCAGCAATAGATTCCAATAGTTTAAATCCGAATTGTCTATTTGCTTCGTTAAGATTAATGTCTTTTCGAATATGTTGTAGCTCTTTTACAGCATCCCTATATGAGATAGAATCCAAATACCAATCGTTAGAAGGGTTTTGTTTACTTAAAGTTGAGATTGAAGGGTGATTATTCTTATTGGCATCAATTAAAGAATTTGATGCCAAACATACAAATATTGGAAGTGAAAATAAAAATACAAATAAGTAGTTATTTAACATTAATTTCCTCATCACCTGTGTATGTATTATCAGTGGTTACGAAAATAATTATGAACTCACCTCTCAAACGTACGAAAGGTGAGAATGTTAGAATATCGTGTACGGGTTAGAGTTATATTCAATTGGATTTTTAGAGATATTTTCAGTAGAAAAATCCAATCTGGGAAATCTCTAAGCATTAATCCTAAATTTAAATTTAGTAATTAAATATCAGCTTTAATAATTTTGGTATTTAACATGATGTAATACTGACGAAACTTTAAACATTATTACTTCTGCCAATGATTCTCCTTCCTCATAATATTCAGCATTACCCCCCAAATTATCAGAGGATAGGAAATAACCATTTCCATTACCTTCATTTCCCCACAGTAAATGTAAATAGTTTTTATAAACATAAGTCGGATTTATAGAGAAAGGTCTATATATAGTTTGAGTAGTGAGATATCCATCTGATACAAAGATATGGGAAATATTTCCTAGAGGATTTTCATGTTTACCAAAAATAATTACAGGTAAATAATTTTCTAATGAATTAAGTATATCAGATTCTACAAATTGGCTATCAGAAAATGAATAATTTAATAATCTTAGTGTTTTCTTCAAATCCGCTTTTGTACAAGCACTACCATCTCTTGCATAGTCAACGTTAAGATAATTGGGTTCTCCTAATTCTGCAAGCACATGTGCAGTAACAGGACTTTTTTCTGTATTTCTAATTTCATACCAATTTATTGAATATCCATTTAAAGTAACTGGTTTAGAAAAGTGGCTAAAGACCGTTGTTAGGCTAACTGGTCCACATCCTGCTGGAAAATGATACCATAAGGTGTCGATCGGGCAAAAAGTATTAAATGGACTTTCTTGTCCTATGTGAGCAACTACTTTAGTAATTAATGGACTTACCTTTCTGTATATATTTACTTGGTAGTTAGTTAAATCTTCAGGATTAGGTCGAATGATAAGAGAGTCGGGGATAAACGTTGCATTTAGTTCATTTAAACTGTGTACATAATGTCTGAATCCTTCATTTTTTGTCGTATCAGACCACGAAAGAGCTCCTTCATCAGAAAACGCGTACACTGGGGCTTTCCACTTATCTGTTGATACTATTGCAAATCCTTGATTATTTTCATAATTAATAAGATAATAATCATTGTATTTAGAATCCGATGATTCAGTCCGAGTGGATGAGCCTTTCAACATGTGTATATGAGATACCTTCCGTGTAGATGATCTAGTATTTGAATCACCCAAACGATCAATATAATAATTAGCTAAATTTACTGCTTCGCTAAGACTAATAAAGCGGGAATCTGCATTTTGATGATTATCTTTTGGGTTACTAAAAATTTGAGGTTCTTCGTTTGAACAGCTTTCAAAATTGAAAAACACGATAATTAATCCAATAAAATAACAAATTTTTTTCATATTATGACAAATTAAATAGATAATAGACAATTTTTGTTAAATATCTCTCTCGGAATTTTTACAAAAATAATACATTTTTAGACAATTTTTAAATTTGGAAGTAATAATCAACATGCTTGCTTGAAATATATGTCGAATGAAATTTTGGCATATAAGTCTTTCCAAGAGCGTATGGGTGTTGGTGAAAAGAATTATATCGCAGTTTTCAGGGTATTTTATTTCATGTTGCGCTCATGTCATAAACTTGCAGCATTGAGTGCGAGAAAGAATCTTGATAGGGAAGTTATCTCTCTTCCATGTTAAGAGTATAGAATTCATAAATCATCGAATTCCTTTTTAAGACAAAGTAATATGAGATAAAGCCACCGAGCTGTCAGCAGGATGTTGTAAAAATGGGAATTTATTGAGTATCAAGGGGGTAATGTGTTATTAACAAATATTAACTAAGTAAAATTTCCTAATGACTTAAAAATTATTAATTTCGCAACGTAATAGCACTACTATAATCCTAACATGTAAGAATTTATTTAGTTAAGCCATTGAACGGGTCAATTGTGAAATTGATCCGTTTATTTTTTGTTTCTTCACCTGGAATGCAAAAGATTCTCAAATCTGGTCAATACCTTATGTTTTGTCTCATTTATCCGGACGTTCAGGTATCAAAAAACATAATACTTCACCCAATTCTTGAGTTGGCAGAAAAGAAGAATCTCGTCAGAATCGTATAATTAACAAAAATTAACAGAATATCATTATTGGTCTATTCTCTTTTTTGTATTTTTGAGCCGACTATAAACTGACTGCGGAAGGAATCCCGGACGTTGAAATCATATTTTAAAGAAATAGGTTGTCAGTATCGGGGAGGAAATATCCGTATGATAGAAAATTACTAATCACCTTTAAAATTTGCGTGTGTCATGAGATCATTTCTCACTTCATTACTCCTTATAATTTTTGCAGGCACAATGTCCGGTCAAGTCGCAATCAAGACAAACGTGCTTTATGATGCTACTGCAACCGTCAATCTCGGAGCGGAACTTAAGGTTGCTCCAAAATGGTCGGTGGATCTCTCTGTGAACCTCAACGAATGGGATTTCAATAAAGGTCGCAGATGGAGACATTGGATGATACAGCCCGAAGGCCGTTACTGGCTAAGAGAGGCGATGTCCGGTCACTTTTTTGCAGCTAATGCAATGGGTGGAATGTTCAACATTGGTCATCTTGGTTTGCCCAATAATTTCTTGGGACATAACTTCAATGGAATCCGGGAGAACTATTACAAAGGGGGGATGTTTGGAATCGGTGTAGGTTATGGTTACGACTGGGCTTTGAACCGACACTGGAACATCGAAGCGGAGCTAACAATTGGATACATATATGCCCGCTATGATACCTACTCGGGTGATGGAAAAATAAAAACATCAGGACCAAAAGTTAAAAACTTTTTCTCACCCACAAAAGCTGCTGTCAGCCTGAAATACACCTTCTGATCAAAACTCATCAACTTTTTCAAGTTCATCAGTATCCGCACGTCGATTCCCTAAGGAACCGACTAAAACCTTATCACACCTTTTTATCTAAACTGCTTAAGATATTCTTCTGCGGTCAGGCGCAATTCTTCATACCACTCCTTGCCGAATCGGCGCGTGAGGGGACCTTCAAGAAATTGGTAAGCTCTGACCCCGAGCTTCTTGCCGCATGTCTCCGCACATTTGCATATCTTCCACCTATGGAGATTAACGGCTGTGAAGCCGTCATACTGCTTCAATCTTACCGGATAAAGGCGACACGACATCGGTTTGAGATCAGGGAGCTTCCCTTCGCGATACCCCTTTTCCAATGCGCATAAACACTTTCCACCCTCATCAAAATGGGTGAACACACACGCTGCTCCGTCAAGCAGAGACGTCACGAGGTCTCCATCAGGGTCGTAATAACCCACACCGTCAGTCTCAACCACCTCCCGCGCGCGTGGCGTCAGCAGAGGGAGAATCTCATCCTTATGTTCCGTGAGAGACTTAAACTCCTCCTCAGAAAGAGGTGCACCGGCATCTCCCTCGATGCAACAGGCTCCAAGGCAACTATCCAGGTCGCAGACAAAACATCTCTCCACAAGATCGAGCGATACGAGCGTATCTTTAATCTGAAGCATAACATCTGGTTTTAAAACCCGTCTCAAATTTTATAAGACGGGCTCTTAGTCTATTTTATAAAATAATTTGAGGAATACCCGGGATTAAGAACAACATCGTGTGTACGGAATCTTAACTCTGATCCCTAAAAGATAAATCATGGGCGCGCCAACAATCTCGAGACATTGAGCAGACGGTCATAGCGGCTACCGGGGGGCCGATACCACACTTCGACTTCATATTCATTCAGAGTCTC
This sequence comes from uncultured Sangeribacter sp., assembly GCA_964521885.1. GTDB lineage: Bacteria > Bacteroidota > Bacteroidia > Bacteroidales > Muribaculaceae > Lepagella. The sequence continues at coordinate 9,750 of CAZFUF010000006.1, forward strand.
ATATTTATTACCCTCGATAAGAGCCGGATCCGGCATGCTACCCTCGCGGGGCACCACCACGTATTGGTAATTATAGCTTCCCTGTTTCAGAGGTATCTCCAGAGTGTAGACCATCCCCGATTCATTAAATCTCAGTTTAGTGCTCTCCGGCGGCAACCCCGAAGTCATTTCTCCGTCAAGATGTATGTCAGCATTCATCAGGCGCGGGAAATCAAGAGTGAAATGAACCGTCACATAATCAGCACCCAAGTCCGAATCCGTCGAGTTGTAATCCCTCACCAGGAAACGTCCGCGTTGGGTCTGATCATATATATATGGGGAATCGGCTCGCCCCTTGTCCTGCATAAGATAGGCATGATAATTCACATCTCCGAAGCGTGTAGAATCCACATGCATTCCGGGACCGGTGATACGTACTGTTTCAAAGCGTCGATATTCATTTGACGCAGGGAAAATCAGTTCCGGAGAATGGCTATATACAATCTCCTCTCCATAGACACTCATCGGGCGGGTAAGGGTTCGGGAGGTGGCTTCGCGATTGTTCTGTTTAATCTTAATCATCAGATCCTGATAAGGATTATTGAGTTTAAAACCTCCTGGATGCAAACGGAGAGAGGCCTGTTGCCATACAGTGTTGAATCCTTTGTCAGTGCGTCCCGAAACCTCCCCTTCAAGCGCCATACTCCCTTCGCTCACCTGAAAACGAGCCTGGAGCAGCGTCTCGTCCGGGTCATCCTGAGGAAATACCTGAAGCAGATAATTCCCCGACAATAACGGTCGCATATCCTCATTAGGAATCTCAATCCGATAATTCACATAATGCACAAACGTGTTCGATGAAAAAGCATAATCCCCTATGTCTGCAATATTGAATCCCTCCAGATATTCCGACTCCAGAAGTCTCCCCGGCTGCCAATCAGCGCCACAATGAATCAACCGATACTGTAAATGTGAATAATCATCACCCAATTCATCAAACGTAATGATTATCCTGTCATTACTGTTAAGGCGTACCACAGGCAACGCATAGAAATCATCTGCGTTGGAGACTTTGAGGGTTCTGAAGCGTAGTTCGAAAATCTTTGTCTGAGTGTCAGCTGCCGATACCCCCGGAGAATAAATAAGGCAGATTGCCAACCCGAATAAAAGGGATAGTGCATTCCGTCTATTCGTAGAAACGTTTATCCTTCGTATGGGATATAAGATAATGTTGTAAATAGTATGTAGGATATTATGCATCATGTTTATGAGACGGGTTCTAAGTAAGAGACGGTGTCTTAGACTACCATTCGATTTCGCACAACCCGCGGGAGCGCAAATATTCATTGGCCTTGATAAAATGTCCGTTGCCGAAGAACCCACGGTAAGCGGATAGGGGAGAAGGGTGGGGAGAGGTCAGGACAAGATGTTTCCCCCTGTCAATCATCGTTCCTTTACGAATCGCATCCGATCCCCAAAGCATGAATACCAGCCCCTCACGCCCTTTTGCCAACGCTCTCACGGCAGCGTCGGTAAATTCTTCCCATCCGATGCCGGAATGAGATTTCGGCTGATGCTGACGCACAGTCAGCGATGAGTTCAGAAGAAGCACGCCCTGTCTTGCCCAACGCGACAGGTCACCGTTCTCAGGTAACGGACGCCCCGTCTCCGTAGAAATTTCCTTGAAAATATTTACCAAAGAAGGGGGGAGAGCAATCCCCTCATTTACCGAAAAACAGAGACCATTGGCTTGCCCGGGACCATGATACGGATCCTGCCCGATAATCACCACTTTGGTTTTATCAAACGGAGACGCATCGAAAGCAGCGAAAATCTCGCGTGCCGGAGGATAAACAGTAAGAGACGGATTCTGATATTCAGCTCGCACTTTATCAGTCAATGCTTGGAAATACGGTTTTTCAAATTCATCTGCCAGATGTGCTTTCCATCCCTCTTCGATTCTGACGTTCATAATAATTAGAGCTACACCCCTCAAATGATTCCGGGGCCTTAAGGACAGGGAAAGCCCGGAAGCCGGGTCATACCCTCCCACGATTGATGAAGTTACCTGAAAAAACTGCAGGTTACTTACAAAATTAAAAAAAATATTGTAACTTTGCACTATGATATCGCGCACTTAAGAATTATTAAGAAAACCGAATGACGCGATTCATCTATAAGTTCCCATAGTTCAATGGATAGAATATCGGATTCCGGTTCCGACGATTAGGGTTCGACTCCCTATGGGAATACAATTAACAAGGCGCCCCAAAGACTCTGAATCATTTGAGATGGGAACTTTAAATTAACGGCACACCCTCGTCAAGAGCCTTGACGAGGGTGTGATTGTATGAGACCATTTAAACTTACCTATCTGGAGAGGCGGTTGATTTTGCCGAAGAAGAAAGCTACGTCTGAGTATGCGTGCTTAACACAGAAATAGAAAGGACGGTCTATCTTAAGATCCACTGTTTTCAGTTCCTCATCATCAATATAATCAGTCGCATCCATGTCAATTATAGTGACGGCTGCTCCACTGAAACCCTCCTCATCGACTGTTAATGCATTATCCTGCTTTATTTTTTTTACAAAGAGATTCAACCCAAATGAATCCTTATCATATATCCTATTGAAATTGGCTTTGTCGCGGTCGAATATTGTGGGAAGCGCCTCCTTCAAGCAATCAGTAAGTTCGTTTGCGGAATAAATATCAAATTTAGGAAGCTCCAGATTCACAATAGTTTTTTTAGTCTTAGCTGCATATATCTCTTTCAGTGCTTCCAATTCCTTCTCTTTAGATTGCTTCACGTTCTTCTTAGGGATAAATAAACGCAATTCAAAAAGTCCGGTAGTTTCCAATGTCACTCTCTCAAATGATGAGGTTCCTGCATACTGAAGTTCCATTTCATCCTTTTTCATCATTGGGATAGAGACCTCCTCTCCATCACAATTTCTAAAAGGTTTCAAGGCAGTGAGTTCCGCGCTGAACGGGCTATGCCACTTACAAGCAAGAAATAAAGCATTCAGGATAGCTAATTCTCCGCCGGGAGCATCATCAAGAATGTTGCTGATTTTACCATTAGTATTCTTGCTACACCATTCATTAATCATAGCTTTTGAGGATATATCCTGCAGATCGGCTGTATAAATACCGGCGGAATAATTTTTCATTACATCATTAACGTATGAGCCCAAGATTGGGAAATGGTTATTGACCCATAAGGAATTGGCTGCACGCACTTCTTCTCTATCTTCAGCATAATTAAGAGCCTTGGAAAGAGATTGCATAGTTCTGACAAAATCATTACCCTTGACCAAACCGGAAGTCAGGAAAGAGTGGATCTCATCAAGTGATTCTGCAGATGCTCCTTCACCCAACATTGACATTGCAATGGCAAGGGAAAGTGGTGAAGCAGTGAAATTCTCATCATCCGAATAAATTAAATCCAATAATTTGAAAGCCAAACTCTTGTTAGCCTCATTCAGATTCTTATTCCTGTTGATAACCAGCATGGCATCATTAGTAGAGCCTTTCGAACCGGAATTGGCAAAACTATCACCGGCATAATCGAAAGTAGAAAATCTTTCAAAGTCCTCAGATGGGGGAGGAGTCGGTTCTGTTTCATTACTCGTACAACCACCCAATCCTAATGTACCTACGATACATAATATCAAACTGACTATCGTTTCCAACTTCATTTTTTCTTGTTTCATATTCAAATCATTTATACGTTGAACAAAATTTTATTTTTACTTAAATATGTGTTTTTACTATTGGCAAATTTATGAAAACAAAAAGCGTTTGCCAAGTAAATTTTAGGAAAAGTGACAATTGAAAATCTCACCTTTTGAAAAAATCCATATTGATTATCAATAAGTTACGAAAAACTTTCTCATGACCTTGTAAAGCACTGGAGGTCAGCATCTTGCAAAAAACTTCATTTTTGCACTTTTTGGTCTCTGATAATCAATAAGTTAGAAATATCAAATCTCACCGCCGAGCTAAGTAGTTGAAAAACAGCAATATAGAAATTTGTATAAAATCCTCTCAGAGCCCCAAAATTGGAGTGGCTAAGCGTGTGTCTTTGGGATTCTCGCAGAGGATCAATGTGAGAAGCCCCGATGTATGCGAAGCGTGTCGGGTGGGATCCTAACTATTTGAGAGGGGAGAGGAGGGTTTGGATTTCGGAGTTGGTGAGACCGGCGTTTTGTAATTTTCTTTTTGCTGCAGAGCGAGCATTATACATTGACTGCTTCGTATAATTAAGAAGTATCTGGATAGACTCGGAGGAAATACCAAGATGTTCACAGAGTAGAATTGTGGACTCTTTGCTATTTAGCGAAGGGCAAATGTTTGATAAATTTGATACCCAATTATCATTATATGCATCTACATACCTCTTTAAATGCTCAATTAACTGTCCATCGTTAATGACAGTAAGAAATTGCCGGATATTCTTGAATTCGCTGATTTGCCGGTATGAGCCGTCATCGGTCTTCTTAAGATAAAGGAACTTGCAGACATAATCAATTAGTTGTGCATAGTGCATTAAAATATCCTTTTGATTCTCTCTCTTTAAGTTTCCTTCTGCGGAATTCTTTATTTCAGGCTCGTCAGAAGAAGAGATGTTATCTCTTTTTAGTTCTAAATTGAGATCGTTTATTATTGTCTGAAGGTAGTTGATTTCGGTCTGCCTTGCACGATGTCGATAGCTATTTAGCTTGATGATTACAAAAATAAGAATGATCAGAAGACAACTAATTATCCCAAGAGAGAAGATCCACATCCTTTTTTCGGTCAATTCTTTCTCTCTATCTGTGATTTTATTCTCAAGATAATTTGATAAAATTGATATTTTGGGGTTTCTGATATCTTTGTCATTATCTTCAGCAAGCGCTTCCCCCCATAGGTCTGAATAATAAAGGGCATTTTTAAAATCTCCTTGATTTTTCAAAGCAAACTTTGCGCTCGCCACACTCCGACACTATCCATCAAACTCTCAGCTAACTCCATGCTATTGGAGAGACATTCTTTGGCTTCTTCATCACGACCTGAGATAATCATCATTTCAGCCAGACTGCTCCATTCCCTGGAATTTAACGAAGCGCTATCGTTAAGGAGATTGATATAGCAATCTATTGCTTCCTGCGTTTTCCCTGTATTGCAAAGGGCGGCAGCCTTGAATTTTAGAATTTGATGGCGGAAAGCGGCATTTTCTTGCATATATGTCTTATTCACCTTATCAATTGAATCAAGACACGCTTCATATTTTCCTTCATTTATCAAACCCTCTACAAGAGTAGCATCTGCCCAGTGGATATAATTCGGAAGATTTGTCTTCAAAAAGTATTCCTTTTCCCGGGGTGCCCACACGGCAGAAGAGTCTGCCATACAGAGATCCTGATATGCGAAAAAGATGATTCGGGATATAAGACCGGCATAGAAATTATCGTGGTTCTTTTTAGCTAAATCAAAGGCTTCAAGGAGATAAGGTAAAGCTTCCGCCGGGCGATCGAATTGTCGGAGAGACGACCCATAGTAGAATTTACTTTGCATTTCAAGACTATCATTGCCTTCGGAATAGTATTTTATGACAGAATTCAAATACTCATATTCGGGATATAATATGCGAGCTTTGGAGTAAGCCTTGGCTTCGAGCAATCGGCAGCGAGCCTTTTGGCTTCGATTACATCGGGTCGTATCGATTGAAGCCAGAACAGATAAGGCAGAATCAGGATTAGTAAAAACTAGCCTATCCGCATCCTCAAGAGCGTGATTGATCGAAAAGCCTGAACAAGCTATCAAAATCACGCCAAATATCGTAACAGGGAGTATGAATATTTTTCGCATGATTTTTATTGGATATCTCGGTTCTCTTGTTCGTGTCCTAAGCAATTTCTTTATTGTCCAATGGCTATCCGCGACTGTGAACCCTTATGCTCGATATAGAGCTGCCTGGGCTTCGGGCTTGCTATTTTTACCCCTTGCAAATTATAATAAACGGTGGGTTCAGAGTCAGATGTATTAACCACTGTCGTTATTCCTGATGCCTTGGGTGCGTCATTCTCATCATATATGCAGTTGTCACCGTCAAAACACTGAATTAAGCTGTAAGTGTAACCCGGGGGAATATTGTCAATAAATTCAAATTCAGGGATCTCCATAATTTCATTAGTAGCACCGATACTCTCTATCCAATACCCTTTGGTAGACCCGGTAGAGATCTCCTCAATCTCCATACATTGGCGGGATATCCCTTTAATCTCGATGTTGAATATATCCTTCACCACTAAGTTAGTATCAAAAATCTTCGCCCCTTTGTCAAGGTGAAAATTATATACGGGAATAAAAGTAAAATTATTCTTTTCATGGGTCGATGCAAAATTATCTTTGAATTTACATTGGTAAGATATACCGGCTACCTCACTTACATATACATAGTGCGGAGTCACGTCGGGTAGATCCGGATACTCAATTCGGATTCGAATTGCATTTACCTGACCGATAATAGAGTCTCCATCAACAGTATGTTTTGAATGGATGACAGGATTATTTGGATTCTCGGGATCAAAAAATTTATAAATCCATGATCTCCCGGGTTTGTAGACAGTAATGTAGTCATTATTAGGTTCTGCATAACGATCAAGTTCAGAATCGGTTCCGGAAGAACGCTTTAATTTCATTGTCTTTGATAGTGTCTGTTTTGGTTGAGGTTTCTCCTTGCTTATTGGTCTCGCTTTCTGAGCATAAGCGGGGAGAGTTGATACATGGGCTCCAATAATTAATATCAATATTATAATGATTCTCTCCATAAAGAAATATTGGAATAGATGGACTTTACAGAAAGTCTTATCCATCTGATTAAACATTTTTACAAACGATAACATTTAACGGATATAATTCCTTATTACAAAAATAAGAAATAGTGAGGAATAATTTATGTTTTTTGTAAAAAATGTGTAGTATCTTACAATAAATCAACTTTCAGACATCCGAAAGTTGATTTATTGAATAGGAATTAGTCATGTTGTCGTAGAGCCCGTCTCATAAAATTTGAGAAGGGCTCTTAATTCTGAGAAGTGATGTCATGGATAGTTTGAATATCGTGATTGTAAAAATTAACTGAATATTCAGTTTCTCCATCTTCATAATAATCTGCTGTTCTTCCGAATCCATTATTATACATGAAGTATCCGTTACCTTTACCTCCCATTCCCCATAATATATGGAGATAATAGGCATATACGTATGTCGGCTTTATGGAAGAGGGAGAATATATTGTTTCCGTTTTTAAATAACCGTCTGCTACCCAGGCATGACCGTATGTAATGCCTATATTATTTAAGCGACTACCAAGAAAGAGGATTGGTTTTTTATTACGCAAAGAAGAAAGGATCGCCTGCTCATCATATCCGTGGTGATATGTATAAGTATATTTTAGCAATGTAAATGTCTTGACAATATCCTGCAACTTACATATTGTACCGGTCAGCTCGTATAGAGCATTAAGGTAGTTTGGGGTACCTATATTGTAAAGTAATAATGCAGTATGGTAACTCTTTTCTGTATTTTTAATTTCATACCAATTAACATCGTACCCATTAATTCTTAATTGATCAGAATAATAACTCAAAATTGAAGAAACGGCAACCGGTACACAGCCTGCAAGAGTTGATAGTCCATTATTTTTTGGACAATACATATTAAACGGAGCCCCTTGATCTATATGAGCTACTGCTTTAGTGAGCAGAGGAGAAACTTCTTTGTAAATGTTGACCTTATAGTCATTAAGATCTCCCGGGTTAGGCTTAATAATAAGAGAATCGGGTATAAAGGTGTAGTTAGGCTCCTCCAAATATCTAACATATTGTTTAAATCCCTCATTATATGTGGTATCTGACCATGATAATGAACCTTCATCGGAGAATGCGTAAACTGGAATTTTATATTTGTCAGTAGAGACAATAGCGAAACCGGAGTTGTTTTCATAATTAATAAGATAATAATCATTATATTCTTCCTCTTCCGAATCCCCTTTAGTTAAATTCCCTTTCAGCATTTCAATGGAAGAAGCCTTCCTCGAACTCGACTTTGTGTTTGAGTCATCAAGTTGGGAAATAAAATTATTTGCGATTTCCACCGCTTCATCCATACTCACATATCGGCTATCTTTTTGTTGGCTATGATTATCGTTATGATGATTTAAAAAGGGATCATCCGAGTTACAACATGATAATATTAATACCATAGAGATGATGCTCATTATAGTTATAACCTGTTTCATAAAATTTTAAGTAATTAGTAATACAACCCATCCCCGACACGTACACTGACCCGTAGATCAGCGCCTTATGTCGGGGTTTCTCATGTTCATCGTCTCCGACTATGCGCAGACAGGAGGGTTTCCTCATCTGCTACAATTTTATAAGCAGATGACACCAGGGAGCAGACAAATAGCAGATCACTGCCAAAGGACTTTTCGTGTCTGAGAGCCGTTACGCTCTATATAAAGCTGTCCGGGTTCGGGTTTGTCTATGCGCTGACCTTGGAGGTTATAAAACTCCAGAGAATGATTATTATTAATATCACTCAATTGTTCAACTCCGGCAACTGGCTCTGCGTTACCTTTGTATATAATATTGCCATCGTTATCATATACTCCGATGAGATAAAAGCCGAATCTCGTTTTTCCATTATCTGTAACATTGTAAAAGTTAAAATTGAAGAAGGCAAGGAAGTCTCCAGCATCATACTTGGGAAGTCCATCATTATATGCAATGGTTCCCACTCCTTCAAGATATGCAAATTCAGACCCTTTGTCTGAGACCAGATTTTTTAATCCGGAAGTATCAATAACATGATATTTTTTGCAACTTTGTCCCAATATATCAACTGATTCAATATCTAATACCTCCGCGTTCCATTGCTGAAAAAACGTATAAGGAAGCATCTCCGCCTCATCAAAAACTCCTCCGATTAAATCCACATTCTCCCCCTCTTTTAGAGTGAAATCATATAAAAGGTATTCACCTTGTAATAATTCAAGTGGGCTATCTGAATACGCGGTGTTCTCTGGTATATATTCATATACTTTTCCCTCTTCCTCACGTAAATAGTAATCTGGAAATTTTATTTTTTGACAGTTTTCAGGTGTTGTGGTGTCAATAGTTCTCAACACATCATATTGGACACCATCAAATTCAATTTTACCCTCAAATCTTGATTCAATATTGATTCTTATTCCACCATTTTCTGGGGATGTATTCGGGATACCACCTGAAAACACATATTTCCAAACCTTATTTTCACTTATAAGAGGAACGTACGTTTCGTCATTATTCTCACCCTCATTATCGTTATGATTTGCCATGTTTTCCGTTACAAAATCTAAATTATTGATGTTCGTACCAGCGGAGCTGTTGAATGCAATCAATAACGATATAGCTTGAATTAGAATTCGTTTCATCATTTTCCTTTTAATTTGTCAATGTTACTTCTGCGATCTATACCGCAACCGGTTTGATGGAAATTTTAGGAGATTCTCTATTCAATATTGAATTTTAGGGATTTTATAGATTTTCCAAACATATCAATTTCGGCTATATAGATTCCGGCTGGAAATTGCAAAATTTCAAGTTCAGAGTTGTCCCTTATTTCGTATATTTCTTGGAGCGTTCCATCAACTGAATATATCCTACATTTTGCGTACTCAATACCTTGAAAACAAAGTCTATCATTATTATAAGTTATAGAGATATTATCTGTCAGTTCAGATTTCTCAGTTGAGGCAAATTCCCATGGTTTGACACCTCCATAACCTTCAAAAAGAATATTATTATACTTATCTGTCACATACAGTAATGTTGGCGGTGTTGGATAATTCGTCATAACCTCATACCAAAACGAGCCGCCTGAGAGTGTGTATATGTAGGGAGCGGGATCATAAAATAATCCTTTGTAATGATCATCGAGATAGCCCACGGACTCAATCATTGCATTCTTGAAGATACGATCCGTAAACCTATTTGTATGATCAATTTCATGGACATATTCATCATCGTCAGAATAACTCCCTGATGAAGAAATTTCCAATGACCTTAAAATACGGTTGGTATTAAGTATGTACGACTCACCGATTACAGCCGGCTTCCCTGAATTATAATTACCTGAAGTTTGAAAAAGAGTACCTTTTTGGCTGAATCTTAAATTGAAATCATAAATAATAAATTCATCTCTATCTCGCATTGAATCGATACTATGGGATTCATCGGCAAAGCCGCATATAACTTGTTTATATAATATATCCTTTTCATCGAATTGAGACAAATCGACGTAAGTGTCTTGCAAGTAAGGTTTGACATATACTTTCTTATCTTCTTCTCGAATAAGAATCAGAGGGATAGAGATAATTTTGCGCCCTGATGGATCAATATACCAACATTTCTGCCATACTTCCCCATCAATCATCATATTTCCCTCAATTCGGACACCATAGTAAAAGTAATTATCGCTGTCACAATTATATGCCGACTCGTACCACCATGTTTTACCCTCTTCAACAAGAGGATAATAAATATTTTGTAGAGACAATTGTGCATAAAGAGTCTGGTAACACATCAACAGTAACAATCCAAATATATATTTTTTCATATTGGTTTATTTTAAATTTCTAGTTTACTGGTTCTACTGATAAATTAGCTTTCGAATAAATTTTTGTACCTGATTCTAATACTATTTTGTTTCCCCTAAAATTAACTTGAGCTCCAGAATTAACTTGTGTGTTTTTTACCGAAACTATTCGTTTTGAATATACAGATACTTTAGAGTCTTTCTTACATTTAACACCATTATCAAATGATACATTATCATTTGCATATATTGTTAAATCGCACCCTGAATTGAATTCGATATTGGAGTTACTTTCTGATCCGAATATTGCATCTTGACATACAATAAATTTTTCAGATTGTAGAGAAAGATCATTGATTGCAAAAGACAAAATAACAGGAATAGAATTAGGTGAAAAAATTGAAACTATTTTATTACTAGTATTATATGTAAGGATATTATTTAATTCAGCCGCATTGTTAATGGAGTATTTATTAATTTTATCATTAAAAACATCATATACAATGGCTCGATAATTATTGCTATAGTTAATTTTAGTTAGATCTAATTTTCCACTTTTATTAGTAATTATATCCGGACATGAGTGCCAAAGATGCACACAAGGATCCCCAAATAGATTCAATTTTAAAAATAAATTCTTTGTTATTGATAATTGTTGACTATAGGCATATCGTGAATTGTTGAGGATATTTCCTACATTTGACATTTGTGTTTTCCCTAGTTCATAAAATCTATTAAAAAAACATGCTTGAAATTTATTGCTTGGAGTTATATAACCATCTTTTGTATTTCCGATAAAAGCAATACCACCATACTCTTTACCTAACGTATACGACTCACCGAAATTATATGATATAAGATCCCTTTTTTCCTCACTAAGGATGTTTTTAAAAGGCATGAGAGTACATGACATAGAATGTGACCAATTGGGATAATACTTATTCTTCATACAATCCAATCCATTCCCGATTTCCGGAGAATGATGAAGTGTTTCATTATCTAATGCATTCACCCCATACGTCGGAATCCCATATTTTTCACTTCCGGAAAGTGCAACTCCTTCGGGATTCCCATGACATTGAAAATCGATATATCCGTAATTATTATTATTAAAATGAGTAATTATTTCTGCTCCCTTAACAGTTTTATCTTCTGAATGTATAAATTCGGTCAGATTTTCAAAGCATGAAAGATATAGATTCTTAATATTATTCGTATAGCTCTTCTCCATTTCCTCGTAAACATAAACATAACCATTATCTAGATATTCTGGGTGTCCATTCCCAGGATTAAATTCATAAATCCATAATTTATCAATATAATTATTGACTTCTTCTGCAGTGCTACAATTCAATCTCCCTACTGCTAATTCACAATCCATATCAGCGAAAGATGGGTAATAGGTATCAGAATAAGTTTTATTTTTATTCCATTTCTCGTTTAATTCTGCAAAATATAAATCTGTGTTAAGCACCTCAGAATATTCAGAGCTACTACCATCTCTGACTGGAAAATTAGGATATTTCCCTCCTAATAATACATATTTGGTTCCGTTATATGCATAGGATTCTTTTAAAAATTCACGTAATTTACCAGCACTATCATTTATTCCTGAAATTACATCCCCATTTGCATATTTAGGATCTGCAATAATATCCTCTATAGCAACAATTTTAGTTGTAAATCCTTTAAGTTTTCTAATTGCCTCTAATCGTTTAAAGGCTGGCATTAACTGACGATTTGTAATAATAAGATAGTCTATTATCACATCATTTGATGGAACTCTTAACCTATCGGTATTATTAATCTGAGAATTTTTTCTTACGTCGGTAGGATTAACCACGATAGATTGGGTATGAAGAATCTTTTCTAAAATAAATTCCTCTTGTGAAGGTATTATTCGTTCAGAATATGATTCTGTTATAGAATTTTCCCAATTTAAATTTAATGAGATTTCCTTTAATATGTATATATATCCCTGTTCAATATCATAACTAAATGCGGACAATGTCAAACTGACAACCTTATTAAACCCTCCTGAGAACCAACTTGAATTGATGTTACAAAATTTTGTTAGGTTATTCGAAGTCTTATACGAATGGGTGCCAAATTTAATTACATCTTCAGTTAATTCAAATTGAGGATCTTCTTTAAAAGCATATAAAGCATTATTTAATATTGGAATAGAATCATATTTTACAGCGTTAATATCTATACTATAACTGGTAGAATTTGCAGGTACTGAAAAATTGAGTGTTTCCCCAGGTGATATTAGTTCTCCAGCTTTTAATATAGGACACTGTTTCAAATAGGATAAATATATACATTGTAAATTATTAATAATAGTATCAGACACGCTGATATCTTCCTTATTTATAATTTCATGATACTCGATTTTTCCATTTGCTAAAGATGAGTGACTTATTATTGATATAAAAGAGATAATTAAAATTTGTTTAAACCTTTTTGTATTCATACTGATCTTTTTTATAGTTTCATTATAGCTTCCTATAAAAGGCATTAAATAAGACTATTTTGGTGGTAATGAGGTTATTTGTTTAGAATTATTAACCCCATATTATTTTAGACTATACTATAGCCACCTTTCAATCAGTGATTATCATCCGCTTTGTAGCTATTTCGGCTCCGTCTGCAATTAATGCGTAGATATATATGCCCGGTGTGAGTGTCGAACCGTCAACCGATACGGAGGTCTTTCCTCTACCCTCGACTGTAAGCATTCTGACTTGCTTTCCCAGAAGGTCATAAATTCCTATGGTTGCATTTCTTACATCTTCCTTTAGTGAACATTCTATTACTGTGGTCGCTGAGAACGGATTAGGCTTGTTCTGGGAAAGTGAGTTGGTGACAGTTTCAAGCTCATCGACTCCGGCTGCTGACGGAGCTCGGAATCGGGGTGCGTCTCCATCCCTACCTTCAAGTACTTCTATCTTGGCATTAAGATCCTTGACAGCATCAACGAGCAACGGAATAAGTCCGATATAGTCCACACTCAAATATCCGTTCTCGTCTTCTAGTACAAGATTGGGGAAAAGTTCCTTTACCTCCTGGGCGATATATCCGAATTGAACCCTGGAATCGGACTGAATGTTCCTGACTGCTTTATCGCTTGCCTGAAGTTCCTTGGCGATGGACTGCGCTCCGATCTTATAGCTGACGGAATTCAGATCATAGAGACGTGAGAACGTATTGTCAAGAGACTTGACATCACTCTTGAGTCTTGAATCCGAGGAAAGGGTGACACCGTTTGCAACGACAGGACAATAGAAATAAAACGACTTTTCAACCGATGGTGAGACCCAGTTATAATAGAAGATCGGCTGATCATCTCCCGCAAGATATGTGATACCCTGCCGACCGGTAAGCTCAAGCATGACCCGTGTATTACCGTTACGGTAATAATCTCCGACTGCAACACCACGGTTCCCTCCAAAGGTGATATATGCACCTCTGTTCTGGCTTTGGGTACCGAGTAAGGTCATGGTCGCAAGACTATCGGTCTCAACTTTGGTATTCGGGATAATAATCGCATTCGCACCATTCTGAACATTTGAACTAAACGGTGAAATTAAGGTACTGGTCGGTGTCCCGATCTCAACATGATTGTTGTTGACTACTGTAAGCTGTGCATTTACACTTAAAGTAACTCCGGCAACAAGTGCCAATAATGTTCTTCTCATAATTAAAAAAATTTGGTTAGGTTTTATTATTAAAATTTGTCATCTTGCAATCACAAGAGAATTGAGATGAACAAATTTATAAAAAATGCTTGCCGCAAATATAATACTTAGAATTGATTTTTTTGTGTAAGTTTTCGTCAAAGTACAAATTGTAAATCTCATTTTTGAGGAATTTTGTGCTTGACTATCAATAAGTTAGAAATAAAAATCTCATTACGATATAAGTTATTGAAAATCAATAAGTTAAACCCCGATCTTGATTTTGTCCATAAACCATACTGAAAATCAATAGTTTAGAAAACCAAAATCTTGATTTGATTTGTATATCCCTGATTATATGATGATTATAAATTTACATCAACTATTTTATTGAATATCAATAAAATAACAAAATGTGTAAAATTTCGGGGATTTTTGAGCTAACGGAAGAAACATCGTCGGAGACGATGAATATGCGTAACCCCGGTTAAGCACAGATGACAATAGTCAGATGTGCGTGCCGGGGTAAAAGGAGGTCTCCAATCCCTATCCCCTCCGCATCGGCAACACCGATGCGGAGGGGGAGAAAAAAATCGTTACGTATGTCCCCAGCACGTAAAATGCCCTTTCCAGGATCATTTTACTTATCCGGGGCTGCGCAAATTCATCGTCTCCGATGATGCTCGGTCATGAGGGTTTTCTTGTCTGTTATGATCTGAGATGCTGTTAGCTCCAGTGTGAAAGACGGGAGCAGCTCATTAAAAAATGACTTTGCGGGTCTGAGAGCCTTTACGCTCGATTTATAGCTCTCCTTTTACGGGAGCAGTGATTAGCTGTCACTGAAGATTGGAATATAGAATATCCTGACTATCCGGGACCTTAATAATTTTTGGAATTTAGATGAAACTTTATGAGAGGGGCTCTAAATAGAATGTGAAATGAAATTAAGAATTTAAGTCTAATATCTGCTGAATTTTTTGGTTGGATATTCCGGATTCCTTCAGTTTCCGTTTTGCAACATAACGCGCGTTATATAGTGTTCCCTTTTTATAGTTAAGGAGGATATGGGATGCTTCATTTGATATATTCAGTCTTTCGCAAAGAAGCAATCCCACCTCTTTTTGATTTATTGAAGGACAGATTTCCTTTAGGTTGGAAGCCCAATTGTCGTCGTAGGTGTCTGAATATTCAATGAGCTGATTAAGAATTTCTCCATCCTCTAAAGACTTGATAAACTTTTTGATATTTTCGGTAAACTTTAAATTTTTGCGAATGGAATCATTTTTAATACGAAGAAAGTAAAATTCACTAACATTATCAATTAACTCTGCATAATGTCTGAGTATATCGCTTTTTATATGGTTCTTATCCGAGTGGTGAGGTTGAATCTTCTCTTCCGCTATAGAGCTCCCCGGACCATATTTTTCAAGTTCCCCGTTCAATCTGTCGAGAGTCTGCTGAAGATATTGGATTTCAGTATTTTGTGTCTTTTGTTTATAATAGAACAAACAGAATATTAATATAATCACTAAAACGAGAAGTGAGATCAATCCGATAAGGGAGTAAACCCACCTACGGTTAGTTTGAAGTTCTTTTTTCTTTTCCTGAAGCTGATTTTCAATATATTTGGAAAATATAGTGATCTTTGGATTAATAATATCTTCATTATTATCTTGAGCCAGCGTTTCTCCCCATAATTTTGTATAATAGATAGTTTTCTTGAGATCCCCTTGATTTTCAGAAAGAATACCCTTTACTTTCCAATAAGCTATGCTGTCGGAAGTATTCTCAGCCAATTCCAGCCCATTTTCAAGACAATCTTCAGCATCCCGGGTATTACCGCTCAGCAATAACATCTCTGCCAAACCGGTCCATTCCTTCGAATTTAAAGAGGCTCCATCCGCTAAAAGACCAGCGTAACAGTCAATTGCTTCTTGTGGCCGCCCTACATTATCTAATGCCTCAGCTTTGAATTTCAGGATCTGGTGTCTGAATGAAGTATTCTTCTTCATGAAAGCCTCATCAACTCTATCAATGGAGTCAAGACAAGCCTGATAATTCCCGGCATCCATGAGTCCTTCAATTAGAGTGGCATCCGCCCAATTAATATATTCAGGGTTATTTGTCTTTACGATAAATTCCTTCTCTTTGGGAGCCCACGCGGCTGATGAGTCAGCCATGTATAAATCTTGATAAGCGAAGAAAATATTTCTGGAGATAAGCGCGGCATAAAAGTTATCTCCATGCTTTTTTGCCAATTCAAAAGCTTCAAGAAGATACGATATAGCTTCGGCAGGATGACTGTGTTGTCGAAGAGATAACCCATAGTAATAGTTGCTTTGCATCTCCATGGAGTCATTGTGCCCGTTGTAATGGTTGATAGCTGTTTCCAGACGCGAGTAATCGGGGTATAATCTTTTAGCTTTGGAATATGCTTTCCCGATCAATAGAGATAGTCGGGCGCGTTGGCTTCGATTACAATTGGCACTATCGATACCTTCCAAAAGTATTATTGCGGAATCCGGGTGCGTAAAAACCAGCCGGTCAGCTTCATTAAGCGTGCGATTGATCGGACCGTTGGAGCATGCGATCAAAAATGCAAGAAAAACTGTTATTGGAAGTATTAATATTTTCTTCATGCGAAATCTCTATAAACCCTCATTCAGGATTCTTTTTCATGAAGAATCGGGGAGGATGAATGACTATTTCCGGGTCCATCGGACTATGGTAAGTCGCAAATTTAGTCATAATTATTCGGAAATTGGGGGCGATTTTCGTAAAAGTGAGAATTTAGAATCTCATTTTTCGACAAAAACATAGCTGATAATCAAGGGGTTATAAATAAATTTTTCATTTATTTTATAAGTTATTGGTTATCAGCATATTGTATATCCTGTATTTTCTCTCGGAGATCAGTTAATCCCGATCATTCCCAAGGAAGTGTGCTATTCGATATCAAGCAGAGGGATTAGGTCTCCATACCCCTCTTGCTCCATACGTTCCGCCGGAATAAAACGGAGTGAGGCTGAGTTAATACAATATCTGAGTCCCCCTTTTTCCGCAGGTCCATCCTCAAAAACGTGACCGAGGTGTGATCCGCTCGATGCTGACCTCACCTCTGTGCGGTGGCGTCCGAAAGAATTATCTGAATGTTCTGTAATCAGCTCATCTGAAATCGGACGTGTGAAGGCAGGCCATCCGCACCCTGAATTATATTTATGTGTGGAGACAAACAGGGGAGTGCCGTCGACAATATCAACATAAATGCCGGATCTGAACTCATCGTCATATTCGTTGATGAACGGGCGTTCCGTTGCCCCGTTCTGAGTTACTTCCCATTGGAGTGGAGTCAGTCTTTTTCTTAGTTCTTCACGGTTATTATTGTTTCGGGATGAAAGATTGCGTGCTTCAATAAATAGACCCGGGTCGACGTGACAGTATCCATCGGGATTCTTCACAAGATAATCCTGATGATAATCTTCAGCCGGATAAAAATTGATAAGTGGTTGTACTTCCACAGCGATCGGATCTTTATATCTTCTTCCTATTGTGGCGACAACCGCATCAATCACCGGGAGATCTTCCTTGTCAGTGAAATATATACCGGTGCGATACTGTGTCCCGAAATCATTGCCCTGACGGTTGAGGGATGTCGGGTCAATACTTTTGAAGTAAAGGAACAGCAGATCTGTCAGCGATACCGTCTGATCATCGTATACTACCTTCACTGTCTCAACCGCACCTGTCAGTCCTGTGCAGACCATTTTATAGTCGGGATCCTTGACTTGACTGTTGGCATAGCCGGTTTCAGTTTCCAATACTCCTCCGACCAAACTCATGAGATGTTCCGTTCCCCAGAAACATCCTCCTGCAAGATAAATAGTTTTCTTCATAATAAATCGGGTTGGTTCATCAAATTTAGAAAAATACTCACAAATCGCATTGTGTTTGCGCGATTTGTGAGTATTTCTTCCGGATTTAAAGTGAACTTGAAAGCTTACTTGATCATTTTCGCTAAATTGTGGAGTATTACAACCCCATCTCGCTAACAATTTCCTTAATTATGTCAATATTGATACTTTCAGCATCAGATTTATCATACGCATAAATCAAATAAAGACAATCATTACGTTCAATTGTATTGAATGTTATAACCCTTGATCCAACAGATTTACCTTTACCTTTAGAGGTGATAGCCATACGAACTTTACGGTAACCATTACCCAGGTCTGTGCCTATCTGTGGATTTTTTTCAAGTTCATCAAGAAGGTTCGAATAATCTTGCTTAAAGCTACGATAACGTTTAACCAAAGGCTTCACGCACCGTATGAACACCGTGGTTGCCTTAATCTCCATTGGAAATTATATCTCTTGCGTCTGGAAGTTCAGTGTAACCCGCCAAATGGCCACGTGCTTCCGCGATTGAGGTCATGATGTCACGTCTCAATATCTCATCATGACTTGAAATCGGGACAATCTTGAAATTGCCAACTCGAGATGTGAGCATCACAGACTCACCATCTCTTACTGCACTAAGAATCTTTGTCTGATTGGCACGGAATTCTCTTGCTGTTACTACCTGCATATTTTTAAGTTTTTTGCAAATATAACAAATGGTATCCAATTTGGTACACGCATTAATATCTTTTAACTTCTTAGAGATTGCTAATCCGCAGCTTTACGAGTCTTTAAGATTTGAAACCTTACTTGATCATCAGTTTATATCGGTTCGGCCCGACCGTGAGGATACATACGCCTGAGACAACATCCATTCTCTGAGGATCAGCACAGATTGTTGAATTCAGGAGACGTCCGTCGAGATCATAAAGGTTGGCTTCGAGACCCTCAGCTCCGGTGATGATCACACAGTTTGCACCGGTCTCGATATTGATTCCCTGACCATATACGGAGTCTACAAGTGATGAGATGATGGCGACCTCATTAGAGAGACCTGATTCGCCGAGGTCGTAAACTGTAGAGACAGTGTATTTGCACTCGCGGCCGGTGTCAGGCATATTGTCATCATATTTAGTCTCAGCCACAGGGGATGCATTCACCTTCTCGTGATCACGATATATGTTATATCCAAGGATGGTCATAGGTTCTGTCGGTGATGCCGGGGTATAGGTGATGTCATCGAGGAAGAACATAAACTTATCGTTGGAGATACATCTGATGGCGAAATATTTTGCACCGGTCGGAATCGTAAATTCATACTTGGTCCATTCCGCAGGCACGTTGCCTGTGAGACGGATACGCTTGAAGTTTTCGGGATTACGATCCGTGGTGGAGTAGAGCACCTCGAATGTTTCGAGCAATGAAGGGTCATAGCTTCTTGCCCAAAGCGACATATAATCGGATGTCTGAGAGAGAAGCGGAGAGATAAGCCAGTCGTCATTCACGCCGGTCGAGCCTTCCACCCATCCTGAAACGAGATACTTGTCACCGGTATGAGCCTTAAGTGTGCCGTCCGGGTCGTAAGGCAACATTTCGCTTTCGGAATCCATTACGAAGTAGGGGATCGGTCCGTAGATGCCGGGAAGAATCATCTCACCGAATCCACCGAAGTTTTCACCATCAGCGTCTACGAGTTTCCAGTCATCGAGGTCACTCTTTGCGAATGCCCCGAACGATTCGAAGCTCTCAGTCACGCTACCTGGCTTATTGGAAGCCGGGAAGGTCGGTTCGCTCCATTTCAGTGAGTTAAGACCGTTGGCTGAAGAACCTGTGAGATCCTTGACTACGGGGTATTCGGGAATCCGGAGCGAGATGCTGACTTCGTCAGAAACGTTGTCGGCGGGTGCATTATCCTTGCTGAATGCAATCTCAACATGATATTTCAAATCTGTTGGGAGAGCTACAGTCGGAACTTCTTTAAATGTGACTTCGCTTATCTCATCCGGCATGAGCACATCGCCGATGATTGATTGAACTTTCTCACCGTTGCGGTAGAGGTCTACAGTGTATGAACCACCGTCAACACTCTGCGCTCCATTGTTTTGGAGACGCATCTTAATCTCTGATTGCTCGGAAGGGTACATTCTGGCGGGAGCCGTGATGTCAAGTGCGGTGAGGTTATGCTGATACTGCTGTTCGATTCGCAGATTATCAAAGAAGAGGTAATTCTGGCTTGCCGCGTTGCCGGTGATGCCGATCTGAACCGTCTTCCCCTTAAAGTCTGCAAGCGAAGCATCAACCTTTACCCAATCCTGAGGATAATTGTCTCCCCAGAAGGGTTTTTCAACAAGTTGAGTGAATCTATAGCGGGAATCATTGCAGTCGCGCACTTCAATAGCAACCGTGCTCTGAGAATCTTTGACTGCTCTGAACCATATTGATACCACAGGATTATCCACGTCAGCGAGGTCAATCTTTCCGGTCACCAGACGGGATTTGCCGATGGTGTAAGGCGCATACATGCCGATTACACCGTTGTCGAAGTCCTGAGGGATAAGATTGGTGAAATCGCGGTCGCTATAGACAATCCACTGAGCCGGATACTCACCGATTCTTTCTGAGTCGAATTCGTAAGAGAGTGTGCCGTCGGCAAACGAATCGGCAAACGGAAGTGAGTAAGGCTTACCTACCGCCACGGCTTCCGTGTCGGATCCGTAGGCTGATTCACCTCCGGCAGTCACAGCCTTGACGCGATACCATACAAAATGTTGCTCACCCTCGGGGACTGCCTGGAAGACAACCTTATTACCTTCCACACCTTCCATCAGGAGCTGTGGCTCTTCTCCGAAGATCGAGAGGGCATAGATATTGTATTTCACGAGCGCCGGATTGACGGGATTACCATCGACATCATATTCAGGTGTAAGCCAAGAGAGTGTGACAGTGCCCGGTTTTGACAAATCTTCGATCATCAAAGCATCCATCGGTTCATTTGGTATGTTGGCACCGACATAGACGGTTGTCTGCGAAGTCTCACCGCGTGATGAGCCCCACGGAGTCACTGAATACGTGTGATACCCTTGCTCCATGCCGGAGTCTTCGAAAGATTGCGGGGTTCCCGGAGCAGGATTGGCAATAGTTTTGATGAGCTGACCATCGCGCATGATTTCAATCTTGCTGATCTTGGTGAGGGGATTGCCTGCCATTGTAAGGCTTGGCGCTGTGAAGGTGAGATTTACCTTACATTCACCACCGAAATCGGCAGTGGCCACAAGATCTGTGATTTCCTTGGGATCCGCCACGTCAAGTCCTGCAGCCACACTGATCTGATTCAGGCAAAGTTTGCAGCTGTTTCCTTCCCCGACATAACGGATTGCGAAATAGTATTCACCGCTCTCCGACGGGTCGGCATTGAAATTGAGAGTTGTAAACTCTTTGCCGATATATGACTTGTCATCCTTCAGCTCACCGAGCATGTTTGTGAGAGATTCGATGGCGGGTGCTTTACCCATATAAACTTCAAACGGAACGGGGTCTTCCTGCCAGTAGGATTTAACCTCGGTGGAGAATACATAGCGATAGCCGGCGTTGAGCCATATAGCCGGGAGAATCAGCCAGTCGTCGCTTGGAGCTGCACTCGTGGTGTTGCATGTCAGCATCTTAGCTGAGGCGTCATATTGCCATTCATAACTTCCGCCCTGATTATCACTGTCAATGCTTATATATCCCTCTTTGAAAGGATTTGTTTCGAAAGTGTTGGTGTAAGGGGGATGGATTCTGTAATCACCCACAAAAAGTGTTGTTTCCAACGGACGTCCGATGCCGGCTGAGTTTGATGCGACAATTTTATAAGTATACTCACCTTTCGCATCGTCAGCGAGAACATCAGTGTAGCTGAGTGTCTCGCCCGGTCGTGGGTTTGCAAAACTCTTGACTTTCTCTTCTCCGCGATAGATTGAAATATCGCTGATAAGGGCGAGAGGTGAACCTGCGATACTCTGCGTAGGAGCATTGAATGAGATGACAGCTGTCGGAGGAGTCACATCGAAGTCAGACGTAGCGCTGAGATTTGTCACGACATCGGGGGCACCGTCGAGCACACCCTCGCCGATAGAGAATCCATAGCAATAAGAGTCATAGACCTTGGCAGGAGTCTTGTCGTGGAGTCCAATGTAATATAGACCGGTGGTTGGTGCCAGGAAGAATCCTTTGACATCGGCCGCATTCTCGCGGGAATTGTTGCTGGTCTTCACCTCAGTGTCACCCACGACATCAAATGTCATCCCTGCAGGAGTGGGAGTGGTGCCGGCTTTGATTTCAACCGTCTGTGTATATCTGTCGCTATAAGAAGAAACGAGATAGCTGACGGGGTAGAGCATACCCTGTTGCAACATAATCGGAGGGGAAATCAACCAGTCATCGTTGCCGGGAACGGAATTATAAGTATCATACACCAGCTTGGCGCGATGGGAAGTCTCATCATACTGCCAGCTGTAGTTGTCTGCGGGAGATGCTGTGAATGTCAGGAAGTCATTGATTGAAGAGAAATCAGTTGACCATGGGGCGACCGCGTTGCCGGCAGCAAAACCGGGGCTATAAGCCGGGGTTGAAGTAAGACCCATAAACTCGGCGGTAATCTTATAGCGATACCCTTTGACACCATCAGCTGTGGGCACTGGTTCACTGAAAGTTGTGGATGATTGGCTTTGCGAAACAACCACATCGTCAGGTGTGCGGACAACTGTGTAAGTCACGTTCGCCGGGTCGAAATAAGCGTCATTTCTTGTGGAGGAGGTGACAGGAGCCCAACTCAAGCTGACATTATTGCCATCTCTTGAAAGTGTGATATCTGTTACTTTCGATGGTTCTCCCGGGCCAACCCATAACTGGAGATAGGGATAACCGGTGTGTGCGTTACTCTTACCCTTTTCGTTGACTGCAAAAACAATAAGCGTATGGTAGCCGGCCGTTAGAGTCACGGGGACGGTCACTGTTTCACCGAAATCTGCATAATCTTCAGCGTAAACAACTTCCGGAAAAGTGTTTGCTTCGGCAATTCGATATTTTGTCCAACCGACTGCCGGTGCGGGTGCATAATACAGCTCTGTCGGCATGGTGAAGGTGAAGGTTCCGGTGGTGACCCCGTTGTCAAAGTTATATGACACGTTCGTTACCTTTCCCGGTACATATCCGGGAGTTCCCTCCGGATTTGATCGTTTGAGCGTGGCGTTGGCGGGAGCAAGCCCCGTGGCATAGACTGCCGCGGCAAGTCCGGCAACAGCTAGAGCCATAATGCCACTCTTCAGTTTGTTAATCATAATGATATGTTAAGTTAGGTTATTTTATTCTGGATAAAGATTGAAGGGGGATTATCAGACGCTGATCTTACAACCGTATGGTTAGCGTGCGATAAATTTGCGGCTTTCAGCTCCGCGACGTTCTATGCATATCTCACCTTTGACCGGCGAATCGATACGTACACCCTGCAGGTTATAATAGATGGGAGCGGCTGTCTCATCTTGAGTCAGCTGCCCGACAGATGCGTTAGGGTCAAGGATGTCATATCCTACATAAAGCACGGTGTTGTTGGTGGGATTGAAGAAATTGACGTCACGTTCATTATATGCTCCCCATGTTGGGAATTCGATCACGGTCTGGGTGATGCCGTCTTCCTCAATGTTTTTGAAAGTGCCGGTGAGGGAATGACGCTGACCCGGACCTCTCCCTGCTGTGCCGTCAACATTGGAAGTGCCTAAGAGACACTCGCCGAGCATATCGGGATCGTCGAGAAGAACCTGACCGGTAGCGGTGACAGTGCCGGCTTCCGGATCGATTGAGAAGAAAACGTCATAATCGAATCCGACATTCGACCAGTTGCGGACAAAAAGATTCTTTCCATCCACCCAGGTGTGGACCACTGAGGAGTTGTGATGATCTCTTCCCTGCATATCCACGAAGTCATATTCCATGAGTCCGTTATAGGGATGCAGGGATAGTTCCTTAAACATATAGAGCACATTTACCACGATCTCTTCATCGGGATCTGCGTCAGCTCCCGGATCCATCTCCGAAGCGAGCATCATTCCTCCTGAATAGTAAGACACTCCGTTATCTTCAGTGCGGTTGTTGATGAGCACCCAGTCATTGTGGGGAGAAGTCTTGTCGCGACGGAGACATACCGGGTAGTCGTCGATACTTTCATCTTCAGTCAGATTATAAATGCTCCATACAATTCCTTCGCGTTCCATCAAGGGCTGCATGGACGGGATCGAGATAACTTGTTTCTCAGGGTCAAACCGCAATTCTATTCCCCCCTTGAGCACAAACTGCGAGGGGTACCAGCTCATCATGCCGTACATTACGTAGGGAGTGGTCTTGGAATTGGCGGCATCGGAGTTTCCCATTTCGAACTCCACCGGATCGACATGAACATTGGTAAACATCTCCCAATTATCCACGCGATATTGGAGTGCCATTTTCTGTCCGTCAAGGTCTCCGGGGTTGGTCCATTCACGGGCATTTAAGACAGGAGTTGCCAAGAGTGCCAGAAGGGTGGCACCAAACAGCAAGGGGTAATTTTTTAACATAGGCTTGAGAATTTGATTCCGTAAATAAATAATTTGTCAATGAGATAGTTTTTTTCTCAAAAAAGTGAAACGATATCAATGACAATATGGGAAAGGTGGTAAATAATGATTTACAAAAATACATATAATAATTCAGTGAAGCAACTTTTAATGTTATAAAACAGAAAATTAATAAGTAAAAATAATTTAATTTAACATTTTGTTACATATTTAGCTTCCTGAATTTCGTTTTCGATATTTTGTAATGGCAATATGCAATTGTAATGTGTATCAGCTTCCTTTGATGAAATGCGCTCTGGGAGTCGGCGTAAGAAGAGATAAGTAAAATCGGGCAACCTAACTTCAGTTAAGCTGCCCGATTTTATTTTGTATGGCCCGATGAATTATTTGCGGATACCGAGCTCTTTCTTTGCAATGATTGCACGATAGCGATTGATATCTTTGCGAACCAGATAATCGAGAAGGCTACGACGCTGACCTACGAGCATTTTGAGCGCGCGGGCAGTGGCGTGATCCTTGTGGTTTAATTTCAAGTGCTCTGTCAAGTGTTTGATACGGATTGAGAAGAGCGCGATCTGGCTTTCGGGGCTACCTGTATCTTCAGGACCGCTACCATACTTTGCAAAAATTTCTTTCTTTTCTTCAGGTGAAAGATGCATAATTGAGAGATTTTAAAGATTAAATTAATATTGATGCCTTTCTTCAAAAGTGGTTGTATGATACACCTTGTTTCAATAAAATCAATGATAATCACATGATTAAAGGGTCGGCTCTCTCAGCCGGTACCTTTCCCCTTTCTTCAAAAAGCTCACAAAATTAGCAATTTATTTTTGTTTCCCAAAATTTCCGATTTGATATTTAGAGTCCGTCTCAAATTTTTATGAGACGGGCTCTAAATTATTTTCAAATCTCGGTTATTCGCGGGCGAGGATGAGAGCGGAGTATGGGGGGAGTGTCATAGTGCCCCCTTTGGTTGCACCCAAATCTCCATCAGGCGATATTTTCCCGTTGGCCGCCACTATCTTCCAATCCCCTTTTTTGATTTTCACCTGTTGGGGTGTGGAAGCTCCATTGAAAACCACTTTAATCTCTTTCCATGAATCTCCATTGGCATTGTCGATGAGTGAATAACTGATAAGGTTGGGATTTTTCGAGGAATCAATCTTGTCGAACACTAAATGTCGGGCAATATCATCAGCCGAGGTCATGCGGAAAGCGGGATGAGCCTTCCGAAGAGCAGTCAATCCTTTGTAGTAGTCGAACAGCTCGTGATATTTAGCCTTATTGCTCCAGTCGATGGCATTGATTGAATCGGGACTCTTGTAGCTATTGTGGACTCCCTGCTTATCGCGGAATATCTCTTCACCTGCAAACATGAAGGGTGTTCCCTGAGAAGTGAAGACAATAGTCTGAGCGAGCTTGGCTGCTTCGACCATATTCTCCTCCGGTTCTCCAGCCATGCTCTTGCGCAGTTTATCCGTCAGGCAAAGATCGTCATGACAGGAAATATAGTTGACAATCATTTCAGGGGAAGACGCATAAGGGAATTTTGAGTTATTCCCTTTCTCAAAGTCAACCTGCGGATGGGGTGTGGCTGCAACTATCCCGATCTTCACTGTTTCTTCAAGACCCGGTTTCCCGGTGGCGAAGCCACGGTCGGAAGCATCGGTGTAATGCCCTTTTATGGCATCCCTGATATCGTCGGAGAAGACAGCAATGTCCGTCATCTTTGAAACATTCTCTTTTAACGCCCTGCGGTCGCGTTCCAGAGGAGAGTCTCCGGCGGTCCACCCTTCTCCATAGACAAAAACCGAAGGATTGATTTTCTTAAGTTCCGCCGCCACCTCATTCATTGTTTCAACATCGTGGATAGCCATGAGGTCGAAGCGGAATCCGTCGATGTGAAATTCATCAGCCCAGTATTTCGTGGAGTTGATGATATAATCGCGCATCTGCTGACGTTCGCTTGCAGTCTCGTTGCCACATCCTGACGCGTCGGAATAATTGCCGTTATCCCAATGTCGGTGGTAATAACCGGGGGCAGTGAGTTCGAAATTCGAATCATCATTTTGAGCGGTATGATTATAGACCACATCCATAATGACGCCTATCCCGGCATCGTGGAGCGCCTGAATCATCTCTTTCATTTCGCGAATGCGTGTCTCAGGATCGGATGGATTGGTGGAATAAGAACCTTCGGGTGTATTATAATTCAATGGATCATAACCCCAATTATATGTATTCTCTTGCAGATTGGTCTCATCCACTGAATCATAATCGTAAGAAGGCAGGATATGCACGTGGGTGATACCAAGTTCCTTCAGGTGGTCGATTCCTGTCTTGTAACCTTCGGGAGAGGTAGTGCCTGATTCAGTAAGGGCAAGAAATTTACCCTTATTCGCTATTCCTGAAGATGGGTGCATTGAGAGGTCGCGATGGTGCATCTCATAAATGATGACATCACTGAAATTCTCCACTTCCGGTCCTTTATCATTTTCCCAGCCCGCGGGATCAGTGTCATCAAGATTGATAATCGCGGCTCTCTCACCGTTGACTCCGACAGCCTTTGCCCACACTCCGGGAGTTTCAGCGAGCCATTTCCCGTCATGAAGGATCTGGAATGTATAGAATTTTCCATATAGTTGCTGCGGCACGGAAGCCGACCAGGTGCCTGTTGCGGAATCGAAGTTCATCGGGAGTACCTGCTCCGGGGAGCCGTTGCGTCCTGAGGAATAAATATTTACTTTAGCATCCACAGCTTTGGGACTCCATAGCTTGAAATGAGTGCCCGCAGCAT
This sequence comes from uncultured Sangeribacter sp., assembly GCA_964521885.1. Classification (GTDB taxonomy): domain Bacteria; phylum Bacteroidota; class Bacteroidia; order Bacteroidales; family Muribaculaceae; genus Lepagella. The sequence goes on from CAZFUF010000006.1 coordinate 37,320, forward strand.
TGACGGTCAGTTCAAGGTCATCTCCATTGTAAGTGGGATAGGAAACGAATTGTTCGTCATATACACTTTGAGCGCTGAGATCCATCGGTGCACCCAGCATTCCGGCAGCGATCACGGGCGTCACCATCTGCATAAAGAAAGTTAAGGTTTTCATGATAATTAGAAACCGTGGCGGTCAGAAGCCGCCACGGTTTGATATATTATTATTTAATTATGAGTTTCTTGCCGTTGACGATATAGAAACCGGCAGGGAGAGTCCGGAGAATATCTGAAGACACCTTTGAGGCAATCTTATAACCTTCCACAGTGTAAACGTCCATAGGCACGCCACTTTCGACCAAAGCCCGGAGTGCTGTAGTGTTGAGTTTAATGTCATAGGTTATATCTTCAGGAGAGGAGAGGTCGATAGCCTGGTTATATTCTTCCGCACCATTGAAAGTTACCACTACGTCTGCCGATATGGTAGTCACGGGAGAGATCTCAAGTGAGTAAAGACCCTCGCTGTCGGTGGTGGCTTCAATTTCATCTATCTTTATCAAAGCCCCTTCCACGGGAAGATCATCGGAGAAGGTGACTTTTCCACTGATTTTAACGCCATAATCAAGTTCGATACTTACGGATTCAGCTATGCTTTCAGCTGAGAAAGTTACCTGCTGACTTGCCTTGATCCAATTGCCCGCTCCTGAAACCGTAACGCTGTATTGAGCATATTTCACGTCTGAAACGGTGAGCTCGAATTTTCCGTCAGCATCAGTTGTGGCAGAGCACCCTTCTATCTTGTTTCCGGACGCATCCGATAATGACACTTCCACACCTTCCACCGGATTCTGAGTTATTTTAGCCACAACATCGCCACTGATCTTCCCGTCGCGGGTAAGCGGATAATTCCTTATAATGTCGAAATCAGCCTCGGTGAAGGTGATGGTTTCGGAAACTTCATTGTATGATTCAGCGGAAATGGTAATAGGATAAGCCTTAGTGAAATCTACATTTCTTATAGAGAGCATATAATCACCCTCCTCATCCGTCAGGACTGAGCGGCTGTCTTCCCCTTCACCCAAAGTCACGGAGACGCCCGCAAGAGGACTGTCATCATTGGCATCGGTGATTTTCCCTGAAACAATGCCGGTCGTCACATAATCGCCAAGTTTCATAACCGGCACACCTGACTCATTGATACTGTATTTCTCGATTTCCCAAGCCGGATCCGTATCAGCCATTTTCTGGAGGATATTGCTGAAATATGTGGGATCCATAGCGAAGTAGATGAGTTTGCTCTGTGGACTCTTGCCATTGATAATGATCTTTATATCTTCACCATCATATACAAACGGTCTGTCAAGATTGAGAGTGCAGAGAAGTTTGGGAGCGGTGGAAGCTCCGCCGGGGGTAATCTCCACTTCCCCTTCGAAGAGAGGAGTAAGTTTGGAGACATCTGTGGGATTTGAAGCTGATGAAAATCTGGATACATCAGTATTCAGCATGTAGACTTTCAGGTTTGTCTTATATGTGTCGGCTGAAGCTTCTTCCTTTTTGGGAGCATCATAATTGCCGAAATCAAAGTCATAGTTGTAATCGTCATCGTCACCGACGTTGCCACCTGCACCTGAGGGATTATAATATCCATAGAAGCTGATCGCTCCGTATTTCTTTCCCTGTTCAAGATTTCCAAGTAAGCCTTTCGGATAGATTATCTCATTCGAAGATTGTCTCCAGAGTGAGTTGATAGGCGCTGTATAATCATAATCCTTCACGTTGTATTCACCCACGAGCGCACCTTCGCCTGGAAGAGCGGGGAGGGGTTCCATCTCGACGTTATATTCCAAATCACCGGTAAGCTTGATGGAAGCCGAGAAAGGAATGAATCCTGCGAGGTTACATGTCAATGATGAGCCGGATGCCGGGAGAAGGTCGACATTTTCCACTTCGAATGAATATGACCCATCGGCTGCGGATCTCTTGAAATCATCATTAAAGAATAAAGGCGCATCCGCGATAGGCTGGGAGGTAGCCTTATTTATAACTTTTCCTGACAAAGTAGCCGGAACCGGCAGTTTTGAAAGCACGAGAGTGCCTGCAGGCACATTTCCTCCGGCTTTGAGATTGACGGTGCTTGAAGCGGTTTCAAAACCGGCGCAAGAAGCTGTGACCGTATAAACGGCTGAGAGATTTACGTCAGCCACATTGAAAGAGAATTCTCCGGTATCCGGAGTTGCGGTTACTGTGCCGATAACTGTGTCATCTTCGCTGAGTGTCACCTTCGCTCCCTCAAGAGGTGTATCGGTAAATCCATTCTTCACACTTCCGGTTACAGTTGCTGAAATTTGCTGGCGTTCACCATCATATCCGAGAACCATCACCGGCATCTGCTTGCCGGAATAGGGACTCCAGTTCTTGGTATAAATGCTATATCCCGGATAAGTCTGAGGGGTATATTGTGAATCGCGATATCCTCCGTTGGGCTCAAAAGTTTCTCCGGATTGGGTTGCTACGATGAAATTCGTAAAGGGTGCGTCTTTCGGACAGCTGATATTGATGAACACCATCAGGTTGCCACCGGTATAAGTGAAACCGGCATCGTTGGTGCCGACTATGACTTCTCTCAAATCAGTGCGGCTTCCCCCCGAGGGGATGTTAAGCGACCCCTGATAAAACAGAGTGGCTTTGGAGGTGTCGATTACAGTTGTCGATACCTGTGCGCCTTTATCTGTTTCTTCCGGTTCTCCGGCTGTTATGAAGTCTTCATATTCCAGGGAGGTGCCTGCATTGGCGATATAAATTTCAATGGTGGCATCTGTAAAATTCTTTTCTCCGTCCTGCCAGCCGAGGAATTTAATCTCTTTGATAACTTTGCCGGCATCAAGACCGATAGCAGCCTGTTGATACATGCTTATCCCCTGACCATATTTGCTCATGGTATAAACAGGGAGGTTAGATGTTTTGGCTTGAAATGCCAACCCCGTCGTATTGGGAACACCCACTTGCTTATATTGAAGCTCGGCATTGGCGGGAGTCGGGAGAATCCACACCATACATAGCAATGCGGTTAGTAATAAGGATAATTTTTTCATACAGTATATTGTGTTGGTTTATAATTTAAAGAGCGATATTAATATCCTGACGATTATGCCGCCAGAATATTAATATCGCCATATCTGACAGAGTTATCTGTTATCTCACTACCAATTTGACTGTCCTGCTGCCTGCCTTGACAATATACATGCCCGGTGCAACATAAATTTCACTTTCATCGGAAGTGATTTTTCTTGAGGCAATCAGTTTGCCGTCGAGAGCGTAGACAAATGCATCGCAATTAGCGAATCCGTTGATTCTGATGCATCCCTTCTCAGCGAAGATAGTACCTTCGGCAGCCATCAGACCGTATACTTCATTGAAGTTGCCTGAGACAAGAATTTCATCGATAATTACATAATTGTGACCTTCACCGAAAGTGGCGTCAAAAGCAAGCTGAACCCATGGCTGATGGATATAATCATCAGGAATATTAATGGATACGGTCTTCCACATTGACATCTTGTCGGAATCTGAATATGGGAACTCACCGATAATCTCAGCGTTTTCCTGACCATATTTCTGAGCGAGTACTTTCACCAATGCACTTTGTTCTCCGGTCCATGCCTTAACCTCGATATGTGCTACCTCCTGCTCTTCGGTGCTGAATCTGGGCATGCCGAGTATCGAGCGATCCTCCTGATCCTCATATCCCACACCACAGAGAGCGATTCCGTCCATATCTTTCCATTCGGTAGCGATTCCGCTGATTGGATATAAGAACCAGTCTACGTTGGAGCGAGCGCCTGTGCTGTAAACCAACCAGGGCTGCTGTTTAAATTGTTCGCCATTCTCAAAATCGTCTTTCATGTCGAGTACGTAGGGCGTGCCGAGTTGAAGTTCAACACCCATATACTTACCGTTGGATCCGGCTTCATTACGAGCTGCGATGCCGACAGTATAAAGATCCTGAGCCGCACCGTCCGGAAGATTTAAAGTGTAGGATGTGATTCCGGTGCCGATATAATCGGTAGACAAAGTGCCGGATACCGGGTCGGAGATAACGAGATAGTAATCAACTGTAGATGGATCTACATATCCTTCAGGTGCATCCGGATCGACATAACCCCAGGGCACGTATGCGTCAGGAGCGGTCCAGGTGAAGTCTGCTCCCATCATATCAGCATGTTCGGAGACTGTCATGTTATTGACCAGACCGGGGATGCTTACGCCGGTATAGACCTGAGTGAGGGCTCTGTCGCCTGATTTACCATCGTAAGAAACAACGATGGAGATAGTGTTGTCGCCCTGAACTGTCTGGACTGTAGCTGATTTAGTCTCACCGGGTTTGCCGGTTACTTCCACAAAATTATCTCCGGTGACTTTGGCTGTCAGCGCAGCGTCCGCGGGGAGAGCCTGACCGTTAATGGTGGTGGTGGGCATCTTAAACGAAACCGTAGCCTCAAGAGCACCCTTCGTGCCCGGTGTCGCTTTGATGTCGGTTGCCGCAGCCGGAGAATCCGGATTGAGCGCGTTGTCCTCGATACGTATTTCGTGAACCATTACGCCACACATATCCTTGCCGGTTGTGGCATGAAGACCGATGTAATATTCTCCTGCGTAGGGAACTTTGAACAAGGGATTCGAGAATTCCTTATAATCACGGCTCTGGGGCACAAAGTCAGGAATAATCACATTCCCCTCCATTGAGCTTGGATCGGGATATTCGCCGAAGCAAATTTCAAGGTGAGCGTCGTCATACACATTCGCAACACGCATACATGTGATATAGAAGCTGTAATATTTCGATGCGTCCGGGAAATTGATTGCCGGCAGTATCAACCAGTCGTCACCACGGCCATCGTCAGCCTGACCGGAATAGAATGCTTCGGCATCGCGGTTCGGGTCTACTTCCCATGTGTTGTATTCTTCTCCATCCACATTGATTATCGTCATCAGATCAAGCATCTTCTGTGAAGCTACAATATCGACAGGGAGTTCCCATGGATCACCGGTTGCAAGCACATTTGACAATGTGGCGTTGGAACGGCGTCCGTGGCAAATAGCATAGACAGTTGCCTGATAGTTCTGATAAGGTTGACCTTTACCAACTTCTATCTTGAAAGATGTTCTCGGGGTTGTCTGCACGAGCTGACCGTTAAGGTATACTTCATACTGGAGATCGGATGTGTCGATATATCCGCCATTGACACCTGTCTTGACTGTAGACCAGTGGATATTGTCTTTTTCGAGTGTCACAAGGGCAGGGGCTGCCGGGATGTCATATCCCGTGTAGAACGTGACGGTTGCTGATGCTCCCTCGTTGGATCCTGAGGTAGCATACATTCCGAATGTGTGTTCTGCAGTTGCAAGATCATCGTACTGAATTGTGATTTCAGCACCGGGTTTCCCGGTACCGTTCTTATAGTTGCGTCCGTCGAGTGTCGCCTGCCATGCTATGTCGCCTGAGAGTGCGACTCCCGCAACTGTCTGGGTCGGGAGTTTGTAAACTATATTGCCTGAAGTGGCGCCATCAGGGAAGTTGGTGGAAACAATCTCCGGTCGTGCCGGTGATTCCGCGTTGACTTTGGATCCGATTTCAGCCAGACATCCGAAGCTGTCTCCGGTATTAAACTGCATGATTTTTGTAAATGCACCGGTTTTCGGATCAATCGTGGCGATTGCGGAATCGTAATCTGAATACGCCGGATTCCACATGATGGTGTTCTCTGAAGTTGAATATGTCATACCGGTGACATATTGACCCGGGTTCCCTGCGTTGATGTGAGCAACTTTGGTCTGATTACCGGTCTTGCGGTCGATGATGACAAGGTCAAAATTAAGAGTGATACCATAGATGTTTTTATCAATGGGATTATAGCACATCGAGATACACTGAGTGTTGTAATCCTTGCTGGGAATCTCCTTGATAACTTCAAATCCGAAAGGATAGTTTGCAGTTTTCTGGAAAAGACCTTTTGAGCTGTCTTCATTTTCATATTCATCGGTAGCATATCCATAGACAGCGTCTTCTTCCGGGTCATAGACCGCAGACATGAAAACACCGGCATCCCAGATACAATCCTCATCGTCGATCATGGACGTGATAGTGCCGGTCTTCAGGTCGATTTCATAATAGGTCTGCCCCCAGAAATAACCATATTGATACCAATTGTCGAACCCGCAAAGTTTTCCTTCGCGAACCCATGAAGTCTGCAACTCTCCGTAGCCGTTGTCGTAAGTGAAGAGGGGATCGCGCCATAAACAAGTGATTCCGTCGGGATTAAATTGATACCATCCCTGATTATTGTTGTAACTTCTGGTGAAGTTGAGGTATCCGTAAAGGTTCGTGCCGTTGGCAGTTACGCGAGCGGGAGCTGATTCCGTGAATTTCGGCTCTGCTGCTTTCGGCATCTGCATTTCAAACGGGGTAGTACGCATGGCGCGTGCTGAGCGCAGGTCACGGCGAAGATGTGTATCAAAGCTCTTTGCCGGAGGAGTAAACCCTTTGGGCGCTCTGGGTTGCGTGATGTGTGTGCCGAACGGTTGGGCTGCTGAAAGGCTCAACGCTGACGATAACATCAGAACCATCATGAGTGTGAATGAATAAAATTTTTGCATAGACAATGATGTTAATTAGACAGAAATTGAACTTATGGGAAACATTCTGTCGGGGGTGATTAATTGAATGATGAAAATATGATATTCAAAAAGATAAATTTGAATATTTATGTCATAGACTCAATATTTCTGTTTGTCTTTTTGCAAAGATATATAAATTTTCGGTTATTTAAAAAAATTTTGGAATTATTTTTCAAAAGTTTTTAAATTTAATTGGGAAATTTTCACATTGAATCATATTCGTTAATATAACATTTATCTGTAAATTTATGGTTAAGGGTAATTGTGGTGTCAATTTGACACTTTTCGAGACGGGCTCTTACGGTTCATTCTCCCCGGTTTATGAGTCGGGTCCTCAAATTTTTAAAAATTTAATGCGCTTCCCCTGATTTTTTGTTGCGATTATATTGAAATTAATGATTAATTGTTAATTTTGCGGTCTATTGTAACGCAATTAGAGTTCACGGCTTAAAAGTGAAAGAAGATAAAGAGGAATTAATAAAACAAAGTGCGCATAAAGAGGATGCACCTGACCCCAATCCTGATAAACCGGGTGGGGGGAAACGTCATCTCATAAAGATAACGTGGCTTCGCTGCGTCCTCAAAACGATAATGTGGATTATCATCGGAATTTTACTTATTCCGGTGATGCTGTATATCCCGCCTGTGCAGACCTTTGTAAAGAATGTTGCCTGCAAGGTGGTGAAAAAATCTACCGGCATGGAGATAGGTATAGATACCTTCCGTCTTAAATTCCCATTGGATATTTCGTTGCGCGGTGTCTCGGTCATCGAGGCGACCGGAGATACGATGGTTCGTGCTCGCGAAGCGATAGTGGATGTCAGATTGTTGCCCCTTCTCAGACTCGATGTGAAGCTCAACAAATTGAAGCTGATGGATGGATATTACAGGATGGTTTCGCCGGATTCTTCGATGGTTCTCGGTGTCAGGGCAGGTCTTTTGGAAGCAGATGGCAACAGCGGTGCGAATATAGCTCAAAGTGCCATCACTCTCAATAAGGCGACATTGGAAAATGGCTCCTTGTCGCTTTATATGAATGTCTGGAAGAAAAAACCGACACCCCCCGATTCCGTACAGCCTGCCACGCCCTTTTTGATAAAAGCCAATGATTTGACTCTTAAGAATTTCGACTTTTCGATGTCGATGCTCCCGACAATAGATACATTAACTCTCAGAGCCAATGAAGTCCACCTTGTCGGAGGAGTTGTGGATTTAGGGAAGAATGCCATAACTGCCCGCACTCTTGCCGTTACGAATGGAGATTTTGCATATCTTACCCCGACGCCTGAATATGTCAAAACCCATCCGGCCCCTGTGGATACCATTTCACCTCCTTCACCTCCGATGACTATCTCGGCTGATAGCGTTTCGCTCTCGGGATTTAATGTGTTGTATGCCACGAAGGGAGTGCGTCCCGCTCCCGGATTTGACCCGGCTTACATATCTTTGACAGGCGTTGAGGTGGCTCTTCAAAATTTCTTTAATGAAGCCTCTGAAGTGCGTTTGCCATTGAAACTGTTGCGCGGAAAGGAGAGGAGCGGGCTCACTATAAACTCAGGCACAGGATTGGTGGCAATAGATTCAATCGGTCTGACGCTGGATAATGTGAATCTCGCGACTACCTATTCCAAGATTAATGCGACTGCCAATGTGCCGTTTGCAATGATGGCTCTTGACCCGGTTTCCCCGATGAGCTGCAATCTTGCGGCTTCCATAGGTGTGCCGGATATTGAGTCATTTATGCCGGCTGTCAAGCCGATGACTTCGAAATTGGGCGCCCGCAATCCCCTGAACGTTAAATTAGATGCTGCCGGGAGCCTTTCGCTGTTGCGTATCCCGAAGCTTGATGTCGCTCTCCCTGGTGTGCTCTCCCTGCGCGCTTCGGGGAAGGCAGGAAATGTGCTTGATTTTAAAAAACTATACGGCAGTTTGGATATTGATGGAGAATTGAGGAATGCTGCGGTTGCCAACTCGTTGCTCGGTAATATTGGATTCAAGATTCCGACTTTCAAAATAAGGGGAAACGCCACGGTTGAGCGAATGAATTATACAGCGGATCTCGATCTTGTTTCGGAAGCGGGAGATGTGGCGGCGGATGCTAAATTAGGTTTGAATTCAGAAAAGTATAATGCTGATGTCAGACTCAGAAATCTCAATGTCGGATGGTTTGCGCCCGGTATAGGGGTCGGAATGATCACGGGTAATGTGCGTGCCGCCGGCGCCGGATTCAACCCGACAAAAAAAGGAGCTGCCCTGGCTGCCGCAGTAGATATTGCTTCGGTGACATATAATCATAATCTCTTGCACGATATCACTCTTCGGGCAAAAGTTGACAAGGGGGTCTATGATCTGACAGTCAATTCTCCCAATGAGAATGCGGATCTCGATTTAGTTGCATCCGGGAGTATCGATGGTGATAACTATACCTTCGATGTGGATGCGGATGTGAGAAATGCGGATCTGAAAGCTTTGGGCTTGATGCAAGTGGAATGCGGAGGAACATTAAGCGCTACACTGACCGGAACCGCCAATCCCGCTAATTGGCTATATGATGCAGATCTGAAAGCCGATAAGATAATATGGAGCTACGATACGCAGACGATAAACCTTCCGAATGGTATCACAGTCAATTTTGAGGCTCTCCCCGGGAGTGTGGATGCTCACATCGAATCTTTGCTGACGTATGTGGATTTCAAATCGGAGCTTGGACTGAAACCTACGGTCGATGGTTTCATGGCCATGACGGATTCCCTGATGAGTCAGATCGATAAGCGTAACCTGAATGTGGAAATACTTTCGGAAAAAATGCCGAATTGCACTCTCGATGTCAATGCTTCCGGACGCGGTTTGGTCGGCATGTTGATGGAGGATTACGGTCTTAGCCTCGATTCAATCTATGCCAGAGTGGCAAAAGATTCGTTGATAAGTGCAAATATAGGAGCACTCTCGCTTAATACGGGTTCGTTGCTGATAGACACTATTAAATTCGATCTCTCGCAACGTGGTGACCGCTTTAATTATTTAGCTCATATCGGGAATCGTCCTGGTGTGCTTGATGAATTCGCGAGAGTGGATGCGAGGGGATATATAGGTGCGAACCGTGCGTCCATTTTCTTACAACAGGCAAATATTAAGGGAGAGACCGGGTATCGCGTCGGTCTCACCGGAGCTGTTACGGATTCACTTGCGTCAGTCCACTTTACCCCTATCAATGCCACTATCGCCTACCTCCCATGGAAGTTTAATGAAGATAACCATGTGGATTATGCTCTCAAAAGTGGCAGGATAGATGCCAATCTTCAAGCTTCGAGCAATGAGAGCAGCATCCTTATGAAGACGGAGCCGAATGAAGACGGAAGTGAAGATTTCAGATTTGTGCTTCAGAATATCAAGGTTCAGGACTTCTTGAAGATGTCCGCACTTGCCCCTCCCGTCAAGGCTTCTGTCAATACAGATTTACGTGTGCGCTACACCGGAAAGGGATTCTCCGGGGGTGGAACGATCGATGTGAATGATCTTTATTATGAGAGATTGCGCGTCGGGAATTTCAATGCTGACCTTAATGCCTCGTATGATTTCGCCGGGCGTACTTCAGCAGAGGCTATTCTGGCGGTTGATGGTCACAAATCATTGAAAGCACACACCGTGCTTGTCAATGATTCAACCGGAGGGATGGTGCCCGAAGATCTGGGTCTTACTCTCACCCGTTTCCCTGTGAAAGTGGCAAATGCTTTCCTTGGTCCGGATGTCGCGTCATTGGCCGGTTATCTCAACGGAGAGATGGCAATGTCGGGAAAATTCTCCGCTCCGAGACTTAACGGATATATAGCCTGCGATTCGTTAAAGGTGAAAATTCCGATGATGGGCACAACCCTGAGTCTTGACACGGTGCCTCTTGACGTGAATGACAATGTGGTCAGCTTTAATGATTTCGATATTTATGCAGTCAATTCCAACCCATTGACAATTACCGGAAAAGTAGATGCCACCAAATTCTCAGACATAGGTTTCGACCTGACGGCTAAGGCAAACAATATGCAGGTGGTCGGAAATGACAAGCGGGCGAAGAGTCAGATATATGGTAAATTATTCATTGATCTGCTTGCAAAAGTCACCGGCTCGACGAGCCGCATGAATATTGACGCAAATGCCGATATTCTTGGCAATACAGATATTTTCTATACTCTATCAACAGATCCCTCATCCATTACGACTACGAGTGCTGATGAAGTGGTGAAGTTCGTTAATCTCAGCGACACTACGCTTGTGCAGAAAGCTGATTCATTGGCTAGCACAATGGTAATGAGAATCAATGCCAATCTCAATATTACCCCCGGCACGCAAGCCACAGTAAATCTCGCCACGGATGGCCAGAGCAAAGTGGTGGTGAATCCTTCGGGATCTCTCAATTTTGTGCGTAACTACATGGGGGATATGAATCTGACGGGTCAACTTAATACCGGGAGCGGACTGGCACGCTATGCAGTCCCGATCGTAGGGCTTAAATCATTGACAATCCAACCCTCAAGTTATGTGGCGTTCAACGGAGATATTATGAATCCCGTGCTTAACATTCATGCCAATGATATAGAGAAGGTGAACGTGGCTCAGACTTCCGGTAATTCACGATTGGTGAATTTCAATATCTCATTAGCCATTTCCAATACCTTGTCTCAACCCCGTATAGTCTTTGATCTATCGACCGATGATGATATGACCATCCAGAATGAGTTGTCTTCGATGAGTGCGGATCAACGGAGCACACAGGCGATGAATATCTTTCTATATGGACAATACACCGGGCCGGGCACTAAGACTCTGAGTGCTCCGACAACCAGCGCACTTTACTCATTCCTCACTTCGAATATCAACAAGTGGGCGGCCCAGAATATCCGTGGAGTCGATCTGTCGTTTGGTATTGATGAATATGATAAACAAGTCAACGGGCAGAACTCCACAGCGATGACTTACTCTTATCAGGTTTCCAAGTCGTTGTTCAATAATAAGTTTAAGATTGTGGTCGGAGGTAATTATTCCACTGATGCGTCGGCAGATGAAAACTTCTCGCAAAATCTGATATCGGATATATCCTTCGAGTACATGATCCGCCAGACCAATAATGTCTCCATGCTCGTCAAACTTTTCCGCCACACCGGATATGCGAGTATTCTTGAAGGGGAGGTGACGGAGACAGGTGTCGGTTTCGTGATGACCCGAAAACTCGGATTTGTCGGCAGACTCTTTAAGTTTGGTGGCCGGAAACAAGTGGATGAACTGATTGATTCTTCTTCTGATTCAGATAGAGTGCAAGCTGACTCGGTAAAAAGCGTTGCCTTGGAAAAAGATGAAACATCGAAGGATGGAGCAAGTTCGTCGGCAAAGGGAACAAGAGTAGAAAATGTATCTAAAACTCAGAAACAATGAAAGATAATCGCAACGACAAATACGCCTATCGCCGACACGTCCCTGTGATTGTCAAGACTGTGTTTCCGGCACTGATCTGCATTATCGTGTTGGCTTCATGTTCCACCACAAAGCGTCTGGGTCCGGATGAAACTCTTTATACCGGTGTCAAGTGGATTCATATCAATCCTACGGATAATGAGAAGCTTCCCGGCGGAATGGTTGGCGATGTGAAGAAGGCCATAAATGTCAAGCCTAATAATCCGCTCTATTCTCCCTATATCAGGACACCTTTCCCAATCGGATTGTGGGTATACAATAATTGGAATGATTCTGCAAAGGGTCTGGAAAAATGGTTATACGATAAACTCGTGGCGCAGCCGGTGTTGGTGTCGGATGTGCGTCCTGAGATTCGTACGAAAATGATTGAGCAGATTCTCGACAACAACGGTTATTTCGGAAGCACTGCCACCTATGAACTGCAATATGACAAGAAGAACCCGAAGAAGGCAAGGATAAATTACACTGTAGATGTCAGTTCCCCCTATCTTTTTGATTCCATCATGTATATAGAGCCTGACGGCACCCTGCTCACTCATTTCATAGACTCGTTGGCTCAGAAAAGCAACTACTTGATAAAAGGGGAACGATTCTGTGTGGATTCACTTGAGTCAGAAAGGGTGAGAATAGTCAACAGCTTGCGTAACAGGGGTTATTATTTCATGCGCCCGGAATATATAGAATTTCTGGCGGATTCACTGATGCATCCCCACGCGATAACCCTGAAGATGACATTCGCTGACAATGTGCCGGATTTCGCATTGAAACGTTATCGCACCGGAGACATTTACACCACAGTCTATCGAAATAATAAGAATCATCCCGGAGTGCCGGATACTTTGCATACCGGCAAGGGGGAAGTGATCGTGATGCGTCCCGCCTATTTGAGGGAGCATCTGATTCCTTCATGCATCTCATTCAAAGAAGGTCGTCTGTTTTCCGTGCGCGATATGGATCGCACCCAAACCCGTCTGTCGCGTTTAGGTATTTTCAAAGATATTCAGATTCAACCGGTTCCCGTGGATACTTCGTCTAACGATCCGCGGCTCAATGTCTATATATCTTGTCGTTTCGAGTCTCCGATGGAGGTGTCTTTAGAGGTGAATGCCACGTCTAAATCTACTTCTTATATCGGTCCCGGAGTATCGGTCGGTCTTACCCACAACAATCTCTTCGGAGGGGCTGAAAAATTTAATATTAAACTCAATGCGAGCTATGAATGGCAAACAGGGTCGGGTCGCAGCAACGTCTTCAACAGTTACGAAGTCGGAGTCTCGACTTCGTTAGCCTTCCCGCGCCTGCTTGCTCCCAATTTTATCAAGCGAACGCAGCGGGAATTAAATTGGACCACTATCTCGCTTGATGCGGATCTTCTCAATCGCCCACATTATTTCAAAATGGCAGAGTTTAATCTCGGCATCACTTATGACTGGCAGACTTCGCGTCATGTCTCCCACTCATTCACTCCTTTCAAAATCGCTTTCACCAAGCTAATCAAAACGACTCAGGATTTTGACGAAGTGATGGCTCAGAATCCTGCGATTGCCCTTAGTTTCCAGAGTCAATACATCCCGCAATTAAGATATACCTATACCTACGATCGCTGGTTTGAACGGGATAGAAACAACGGAATCACCTTCACCGGTCTTTTTGTCGAGGCGGGAAATCTCTTTGATGCGATCTATATGGCATGCGGGTATCATGGAGGTCCGGGTACTAAAAAGCTTTTCGGCAACCCTTTCTCTCAATTTGTGAAAGGACAGGTGCAGCTTATCTATAATCACCGGCTGGTGAAGAAAACAGATCAATGGCTCGTGTGCAGGGTTCTTCTTGGTGCGGAACACGCCTATGGAAATTCTACGGAAGTGCCCTATGCTGAACAATTCTATATCGGTGGAGCAAACTCCATCAGGGCGTTTACGGTCCGGTCGCTCGGTCCGGGAAGCTATCGTCCGGACGCGGATAAGGTAAATGGATATTTTGATCAGACCGGTACTTTCAAACTGGAGATGAATGCCGAATATCGTTTCCCGATTATCAGCGTGCTTCATGGGGCAGCTTTCCTTGATGCCGGGAATATTTGGCTGCTGAAGAAAGATCCCTACCGTCCGGGTGGTGAATTGCGGGCAAAGACCTTTTTGCGTGACATAGCTTTGGGCACCGGTGTCGGATTACGTGTCGATATCGGAATGATTGTTATCCGTGGTGACCTTGGATATGGGTTGCATACTCCCTATGGCAGCAGAACTTATTTCAATGTACCCTTCAAAAAGGCGTTTGCGTTCCATCTTGCCATCGGTTATCCCTTCTGATCATGATCCACAAACGTCTGACTCCGGAGGAAAGGAAAGGGGTATTCTTCGTAGTGATTATCGCTCTATTAGTGATAATTCTTGGCTTTTGTCATAAGTGTATCAGAGGAGATTCCGGTTCGGCGGCCTTGCGGATGGAAGAGATTGGGAGGGCTTCAGAAAACAGTCCCGATGATTCCACTTCCCTTAAGGATTATGAGGAGAGTGATGACATCCATGACTTTAAGAAAAAGAGCGGTAGCCGACGAAAAAGGGGAGGTGAAAGAGCTACAGGGAAACGAAAATCCGCGTCCTCTTATGATGAGCGGGGAGTGGAACGCGATTACCTGGAAGATACGATCCCTTAATATCGATGGAGTTGCTGTCTGAGGGGTAGCATGCCTGATGATTCTCCTGATGCATAATAAGAATAATGGCCCGACTCCCATTTTTTATGAGAATGTGGCTTAGAGCCCGTCTCTGATTCAATAAATACGCGATTGTTCCGAAAAAATATTGTCGGGTACATTCTATATCAGGTAAATTTTGTAATTTTGCAGTTTGAAAAGTCAGGCCGGAATCATCCGATAATAATCAGGACACGAATGATAGACAATAATAAAGGTTCCGGTCAATTCCTCTATTATCAGTATGCAGCAGATTCGCAACATCGCAATTATTGCCCATGTCGATCATGGGAAAACAACACTCGTAGATAAAATGCTTCTCGCCGGTCATCTTTTCAGAGATAATCAGACCACCGGCGAACTCATGCTCGACAATAACGATCTTGAGCGTGAAAGGGGGATAACAATTCTCTCCAAGAACGTTTCGATCAATTATAAAGGAACAAAGATCAATATCATTGATACCCCCGGACACGCCGACTTCGGTGGAGAAGTGGAACGTGTGCTCAATATGGCAGACGGGTGTCTGTTGCTTGTGGATGCTTTTGAGGGTCCGATGCCTCAGACCCGTTTCGTCCTCCAGAAAGCGATTCAGATGGGTCTGAAGCCGGTGGTGGTAATCAATAAGGTCGATAAACCCAACTGTCGCCCCGATGAAGTGAATGAGATGGTTTTCGATTTGATGTTCAATCTGAACGCAACTGAAGATCAGCTGGATTTTCCCACCATCTACGGATCAGCCAAGCAAGGTTGGATGTCGAAAGATTGGAAGCAGCCTACAGATGATATTACCGCTGTGCTTGATGCCATAATAGAATATATCCCGGCTCCGACCCAGCTCGAAGGGGATCCGCAGATGTTGATAACGAGTCTCGATTATTCCAATTATGTCGGAAGAATTGCTGTGGGACGCGTGCACCGCGGCACACTCCGTGAAGGAATGGAGATCGGTCTTTGTAAAAAAGACGGGACGGTAAGCCGACAGAAGATTAAGGAATTGCACACCTTCGAGGGAATGGGGCGCAAGAAAGTGAGCGAGGTTTCAAGCGGTGATATTTGCGCGCTTGTAGGTCTTGACAATTTTGAAATCGGCGACACTGTCAGTACACTTGAAAACCCGGAGCCGCTTCCGAGAATAGCAATAGATGAGCCAACGATGTCAATGACTTTCACAATCAACGATTCTCCGTTTTTTGGTAAGGACGGTAAGTATGTCACTTCCCGGCATATAGCCGAACGTCTTGAAAGAGAACTTGACAAGAATCTTGCCCTCCGTGTCGAGAAAGGTGAAAATGAAGATAAGTGGATTGTCTATGGGCGTGGCGTGCTCCATCTCTCCATCCTTATCGAGACAATGCGCCGGGAGGGATATGAGCTTCAGGTCGGTCAGCCTCAGGTAATCATTAAGGAGATTGATGGAGTGAAGTGCGAGCCTGTGGAGACATTGACAGTCAATGTGCCTGAAGAATACAGTTCCAAGGTGATTGATATGGTGACGCGTCGCAAAGGGGATATTGTGGCAATGGAGACTCAGAATGACCGAATTAACATCGAGTTCACCATCCCTTCACGTGGAATTATCGGATTGCGTAATAATGTGCTTACCGCCACTGCCGGAGAGGCAATTATGGCACATCGATTCCTTGAATATCAGCCATGGAAGGGGGAGATCGAGCGACGCACTAATGGTTCGCTTATAGCCCTTGAAGCCGGCACGGCATACGCTTATGCAATTGATAAACTTCAGGATAGAGGCCGATTCTTTATTTTCCCGCAAGAGGAAGTATATGCCGGGCAGGTCGTCGGTGAGAATGCAAAGGATAATGATATAATTGTCAATGTCACCAAGTCAAAGAAACTCACCAATATGCGCGCTTCCGGTGCCGATGACAAGGCGAAGATTGTGCCTCCGGTAGTTTTCTCACTTGAAGAAGCGTTGGAATATATTAAGGAAGATGAATATGTGGAAGTAACTCCCAATCATATCCGTCTGCGAAAGATAATTCTCGATGAGAACGAACGTAAACGCGCAAACCGCTCATAATAAATCCTATATCGCTTAAGATAGAACGCAAATCATTATAGTGAAGAGAGATGACAACCTTCCGGTTATCATCTCTCTGATTTTTAGACCCCATTTTTATGAGCCGGAGCCTTAATTTATATATGTCTGAATTCTGCTTGTCGGCTTCGCGCCGAGGGAGAATTGAATATTCCTGATAACGGGCGTGGGGATGATTCCCAATCACGTCTTGACTCTCCGTTCGCTTCGGATCTCAGAGAGACCACCTCGCCCGTCTGCTATTATAACGCCCGGCTCCCTCCTTAAGTTCAGCGTTTACCTTTCAAAAAAATAGGCGCGGGTTTGCATAGTCAAGAGATTGTGATTATCTTTGTTACGAATTGCATCCTGAAATTTCACTATAAACGATCATGTATTCACTAAATTTAAGAGGCCACCTTCTTGAAGTTTCCCGACCGTTGGTTATGGGAATTATCAATGCTACGCCGGATAGTTTCTATAGTGGAAGCCGGAAGCAGGATTCTGAGAGCGTTGCGGAGCGGACTGAGGAAATACTTGCACAAGGTGCTGATATAATTGATATTGGTGGCTATTCCTCACGTCCGGGAGCCGAAAATATTTCTGAAGAAGAGGAGTATCGCCGGCTGGCTTTTGCGTTGGAAGGGATACGGAAAGTCGCCCCCGAGAGTATAGTGAGTGTCGACACATTCAGAGCAGGAATCGCCCGTAAATGTGTGGAAGAATGGGATGTATCCATTATCAATGATATCAGCGGAGGTGATGGTGACCCGGAAATGTGGCCTGCCGTGGCGGATTTGAAAGTTCCCTATATTCTCATGCACATGCGTGGAACTCCGACAACCATGCAATCCATGACTGAGTATGCGGATGTTGTGGCTGATACGCTCAGTGAGTTGTCTTTTAAGATAGATGGTTTGCGCCAGCTGGGTGTGTGCGACATCATAGTTGATCCCGGATTCGGGTTTGCCAAAACTGTGGAGCAGAATTATCGGCTGCTCCGTGAGTTGCGGGCGTTTAAATCACTTGGAGTGCCTGTCCTTGCCGCTCTATCAAGAAAAAGCATGATATGGCGTCCGTTGGATATTTCACCGGAGGAATCTTTGGATGGTACTGTCACCCTCGACACGGTGGCGTTGATGAATGGAGCTGACCTGATCAGAGTCCATGACGTCCTTCCGGCCGTCAGAACCGTCAGACTCCTTGAATTATTGAATAAGTCCTGAAGGGTGGGTCTGCAGTGTGATAATTGATAAAAATTCAGATGAATGTTAGATTTCGGAATAAAGGATATTATAGATATATTGTTGGTGGCGGTGATGCTTTATTACCTCTATCGGCTTATGAAAAATAGCGGCACGCTCTCTTTATTCTATGGAGTGTTGCTATTTATAGTGATTTGGGTCATCGCTTCCGAAATATTTGTCATGAGACTTACCGGGACGATTCTCGATAAGTTCATGAGTATCGGATTGATAGTCCTTGTTATCCTTTTCCAGGATCAGATAAAACGCTTCCTTATCGATATAGGCTCCCAGCGCAAATGGACATTTGTCAAGAAACTGTTTAAACATCAGAAAGATAATGAGGATCAGGATCATAGTCGCGTGATGGCGGTGGTCTATGCTTGTATGAGCATGTCGAAGTCAAAGACGGGAGCCCTG
The DNA here is from genome assembly GCA_964521885.1 of uncultured Sangeribacter sp. Taxonomy (GTDB): domain Bacteria; phylum Bacteroidota; class Bacteroidia; order Bacteroidales; family Muribaculaceae; genus Lepagella. The sequence continues at coordinate 55,840 of CAZFUF010000006.1, forward strand.
ATAGTAGTGCAGCGTAAGGTTCCGCTGACTGATTACGAGAATACGGGTGATATAATTGACGCTGATGTAAACGTGCGTCTTATAGAGAATATATTTTTCAAGAACTCCCCGCTCCATGATGGGGCCATGATCATAGCCGACGGTAGAATTAAATCCGTGGGATGTATTCTGCCGGTGAGTCATGATCGTGATATTCCCAGAAGTCTGGGTCTGCGGCACCGGGCAGCTTTGGGTATGAGTCAGTCTACGGATGCAATCTGCGTCATAGTCAGTGAAGAAACCGGGAATATATCTGTGGCGCGCAATGGACAGCTGTCGGTGAAGATTGCGGCGATAGATCTGGAACATATTTTGATCGGGCACATATGAAGAAACATCAGATTTCATATCTTCAGATCAGGATGAAAAGCTTGCTTCCTCTTTGCTTATCAGTCTTAATGTTGTTCACCGCCTGTATTGAAGAGGGGGGACAGACCGATTGGCAGATAAAGACCGGGAGCAGGGCTCCCCGTTTTGAAGTGACCATGAACGATGGCTCCGTCTTCAGCACTGATGAGAACCATCCCGAAAAGGTTATGATCGTATTCTTCAATACGGGATGCTCCGATTGCCGGGTTGAATTGCCGAAGATTCAGAAACTGTATGACAAGATTCTGAGCGGAGAGGTGGAAGCGATCCGGATCGTCTGCATCGCTCGTCAGGAAGATGCTTCATCAATAGAGAAATATTGGGAAGAAAATGACTTGACTCTTCCATATTCTCCGCAAGATGACAGAAGAATATTCTCGATGTTCGCATCCTCGGGGATTCCGAGAATTTATATTCTTTCCACCGATAATATAATATTGTCCGCGTCTGAAGGTCTTGAAGATACGGCTTCTCCAAAGCAATGGATATGAGAAAGAGAAGACAGCAAACAACGGAGCCTGTGGTCAAGGCAGAGGGACGTGTCATCCGGAATACAGGGAGCGCATATCTTGTGCAGCTTGATGAGGGTGGTGAGGCATCTTGCCGGATCAAAGGGAATTTCCGCATCAAAGGGATAAGAACCACTAATCCTGTTGCCGTGGGAGATAGAGTGTCGGTAACGCTATCAGGTGACGATGCCAATTATATTGTCGCGATTCATCCGCGCAGGAATTATATTATCCGTCGTGCTTCCAATCTCTCGAAGGAAAGTCATATCCTTGCTTCCAATATCGATTGTGCGTTGCTTGTAGCCACTCTCCGCGATCCGGTGGTCACAACCACCTTTATCGATCGGTTCCTGGCTACTTGTGAGGCTTATTCAGTCCCTGCCGTGCTTGTGCTCAATAAAGCGGATATGTGGGATGAGGAGGATAAGGAATTGGCAATGGCGTTGACCAATCTTTATACTTATATAGGATATCCGACTCTTTCCGTCTCCGCAAGGACTGGAGAGGGGCTTGAACGGCTCCATGAGATAATTGACGGCAAGGTAACTTTGCTCTCGGGCAACAGCGGTGTCGGAAAATCCTCACTTATAAATGCTTTGGTGCCGGGTGCCAATCTCCGCACAGGGGAAATTTCAGACATTCATCACACCGGAGTCCACACCACCACATTCTCTGAGATGATTCCGCTCCCCGCCGGTGGAGATCTCATCGATATCCCCGGGGTGAGAGGATTCGGCACAATTGATTTCGCTCCTGATGAAGTGGATCATTTCTTCCCTGAGATTTTTAAATTCTCGCATGACTGTAAATATGGGGATTGCAAACACACGGGGGAACCCGGGTGTGCCGTGGCGGATGCGGTGGCAAATCATCTTATTTCAGAATCCCGGTTTGCTTCCTATCTCTCCATCCTGGAAGAAGCTTCCGAAGAAACCGGTGCGGACAAATATCGGAAGCCCTATTAAGACACGTAAATAAACATCCAAGGTGTATCTGCCCTCTAAATAATATAGATACTTTCAAAACTGTATATAATACTCTCTTTCTTTAATTATCATACTCTCCTTCACTCAGTAACCCATCAAATTCACCGAAATGAAGAAAACCCAAGCCGAGACGGGATCGGAAAAATTGACCCGAAGGTCAGCTCTCGTCAGAAAAGAATATATCTTACCCTTTATACTCATCACTTCTCTCTTCTTTATGTGGGGATTCGCACGTGCCACTCTCGATGTGCTCAACAAGCATTTTCAGGAGACCATGTCGATTACCATCACCCACTCCACACTAATTCAGATGATGACATATCTGGGTTATTTCCTGATGGCTCTTCCTGCCGGAATCATTATCACCCGGTATGGGTATCGGCGTGGAGTCGTGGCAGGTCTGCTCCTTTTTGCTGCCGGAGCTTTCCTCTTTATCCCGGGAGCGAATACAATGTCTTTTGCCATTTTCCTTGTGGCGCTCTTCGTTCTGGGATGCGGACTTGCCGTCCTTGAGACAGCTGCCAATCCTTATGCTACGGAATTGGGAGATAAAGCCACGGCTGCCAGCCGCCTGAATCTTGCTCAATCTTTCAACGGGCTCGGATGTATACTCGCCCCGGTGATTGTCGGTGGATTCATATTCTCGGATCCTTCGAATAATATTGCCATTCCCTACACGGTGATGGGAATCGTGGTGCTGGTGGTTGCCGCTATTTTCTGTAAGGTCAGACTGCCGGAAATTACTATGGAGGGGGATTCTGAAAATGATGAGGAGAATCCCGGTGGAATCAAGGATACTATCAAGTGGTTATGGAAAAACCCTTCCTTCCGTCTTGGTATTATGGCATTATTTTGTTATGAAGTTGCGGAAATTTCCATCAATAGTTTGTTTATAAATTATGTGACGGCAGACGGATGGCTGGATGCCGCTCAAGCCTCTACACTTCTCTCTTTCGGAGCACTTGGATTATTTATGATTGCGAGAGTTGCCGGAAGCTGGATAATGAGTAAGGTAGCCGCTTCAAAAGTATTGGTGGTCTGTGGTGTCATTACTGTGGTGAGCGCCGTGGCTGTCGCCCTTAATATTGGAATAATATCCAGATGCGGACTCTTCGCGTGCTACGCTTTCGAAGCGATAATGTTCCCTACAATCTTCGCGATGACCATCAGTGGCACCGGGAGCAGATCGAAGATAGCGTCATCTTTTCTGATGATGACCCCTATAGGTGGAGCGGTCGGCACATTGCTGATGGGAGCGGTGGCGGATACATGGACGATGTCGGCATCTTTCCTTATCCCGGCTCTCGGATATGCATTCGTGTTATTCTATGCCTTGAAAGCGAGAGGAAGGAAAGAAAGGTGATAGCTAATAGCAAATAGCAAATAGGTAATAGTTAATAGTTAACAGATCCTTTTTTAGTTAATAGTTATAGATAAAGGGGAAAGTAAATAGTGATTAGTTTTTGAATAGGAATTAGATGAAAGATAACAATAAACGGCCGGCAATTTGTTGCCTCGGACACGTCACGCTTGATAAGATTATTACCCCGCGTTCAACGGTCTATATGCCCGGAGGAACCACATTCTATTTCGCACATGCCATGCGCAGACTCGAGAATCCGGATTTTCGTCTCGTGGCTTCTCTGTCAGACAATAATATGAAGGCGGTAAATGATCTTCGTTCTTTAGGAGTGGATGTTGAAGTGATCCCAAGTAGGAACACTGTCTATTTTGAAAATAAATATGGAGAAGATCAGAACCATCGGACTCAGCGGGTGCTTGCTCTTGCCGATCCATTTACGGTGGAGAGTGTCCGTGATGTGCAGGCGGATGTATTCCACCTCGGGACATTGCTTGCGGATGATTTCTCGCTTGACGTAATCAAGGAGTTGGCAGCCAAAGGGAAAGTATCGGTTGATGCGCAGGGGTATCTCCGCAAGGTGGTTGGCGAAGATGTCATTCATGTAGATTGGGATTGGAAGAAGGAAGCCATGCAATATATCACCACTCTCAAGGCAAACGAGAAGGAGATGGAAGTGCTGACAGGAAGTAATGATCCTCATGAAGCGGCAAGGATACTTGCTGAATGGGGTTGCAAGGAGGTCTTGCTGACACTTGGCGACAAAGGCTCCCTGATTTATGCTGATGGTAATTTTTATGAGATTCCTGCCTTCAAGCCGAAAGATGTGGTAGATGCCACAGGGTGTGGAGATACCTATATGGCAGGGTATTTATATAGTCGTGGCAAGGGGGCATTCTACGACGAGGCAGGTCGCTTTGCCGCTGCCATGTGTACACTTAAGCTCGAAGGCTCCGGTCCTTTCAGTGGTACTCCCGAAGATATCCGCGAAGTCCTCACCCGAAGACAGACTCTCTGAGACGGGCTCTTAGCCCCGCATTTGACGGTGAACGTGGTGAGATGTGTCTATATGTGATATGTCTATATGTGATATGTCTATATGTGAAGGGTGCGTGAGCGTTTTTTATGGTAGGCTAACGGAGTGAGCGCTTGTCCTATTGACGTCACGGAGTGCTTTTCATTTGCAGTCTGAGCTCACCGCCGGATGTGATGGCTCTGTGGGGAAGGATACGGCTGTCGTATCCCTGTCCGTTCAGGGTGCAATCTTCAATATAAATGTTCTCCTCGGAATTGTTGTCCGCAATGATTCTGAATATTTTTCCCCCTTTGGGACGTATTGTTATCCTGTCGAATAGGGGAGACCCCAGCGCGTATTCCTCCTTTGCCGGAGTAACCGGGTAGAATCCCATAGCTGAAAATATAAACCACGCGGACATCTGTCCTGCATCATCATTGCCCGAAAGTCCTCCGGGTGTGTCTTCATATTCCGTGTCCATAATATGGCGCACCCATTTCTGTGTTTTTTCGGGAGCTCCTGCATAGTCAAAAAGATATACCACCTGATGGCAAGGCTCATTTCCATGCCAATATCTTTTCTCAGTAAACATGGAGTCCAGTTTCTCCACAAAAGCTTCGTGTCCTCCTAATACTTCAATCAATCCATCCGGATCGTGAGGCACATACCAGGTGTAGTGACAGGGTGCTCCCTCAGTTATCCCTTTATTGAAATCAAAAGGATTAGTTCCTTCTGCAAAATGACCGTCGGCAAACCGCACGTTGGCATATCCGAGTTCCGGATCTATAACATTTCTCCAGTTGCCGGCTCTTTGCTCAAGTTCTTTTCTGTCAGCTTCCTCTCCAAGTAATCCGGCTACTCTCGAGAGTGCATAGTCATCAAAGGCATATTCGAGAGTGCGTGATGTCTGTTCCCTTTTGTGGAAAGCGTCAGGCACACTGTCTTCGGCAGGGATATATCCGAATTTGAGATAGGAATCAAGTGCACGACGTCCCATTCCGTCGACATAATCCTTCCGGTCAGCAGGCATCTCAAAAGCGTTCCGCCGCATATATTTGTAGGCTTCGCGCAAATCGAAATTATCCACACCCTTGACAGCTGCATCTGCAATCGCTGCGATGCAATGGTCACCGATCATGGCAGCGGTGTAACTGTTCCAACAGGGGAAGATTGGGAGCCAACCTTTCACTGAGGCTTTCATGATAAGCGAATTCATCATATCCCCGCTGACTTCAGGGGTAAGAAGTGTTATCAACGGATGGAGGGCTCTATATGTGTCCCACATGCTGAAATCATCATAGTACGTGCGTCCGGCAGGTAATTTCTTTATTTCCCTTTCCGAGAAAGTAGGATAGCTGCCGTCGACATCGTTCATTGTGCGTGGGAGGAGGGATGCGCGATACATCGATCCGTAAAATTTTCTTCGATCTGTTTCTTTCCCCCCTTCTACGGTTATCAAGTCAAAACGGTCATCCCAGACACCTGCCGTGGCTTTTCGCACTTCATCGAAATCCCATCCCGGAATCTCAGCCTCAAGATTACTGATAGCTCCATCAAGAGAGGTGAATGATGAAGCTGCTTTCACTATAACCGGGGTGTCTTTCTTGCGGTCGAATTCTATGAAAGCACCAAGCTGAGGTGCATGGCGAAGGGTATTTTCACCTGGATAAATATTTCCACCCTGACTCACTCCATATCGGGTAATTTTCACTGCCGGGTCCAATTTGATGATGAACCACCCGCTGAACCCTGCCGGCTCTCCCCATCCCTGATATATTCGGTGAACGGGGTTACATCCCCTTATCTCATTTCGTTCAGGGTCTATCTCTATCCATCCTTCCCCTTCATCGGAATTAGGAAAGACCGTAAGCCATCCTTTCCCATCCTCTGTGTATGTGAACCGGAATATCCCGGCTCTTGATGTCCCTGTCATTTCTGTCTGCAATCCCTCATCGGGAAGGAAGACCGAGTAATAATCAGGAGCTGCTGTTTCGGTATTCTTATCCATTATTGCCCCCCGTTCCTCAGGAAGCATCCTAAGGCTTTTACCCAAAGGCATAAGGGTCATCGACCCGTAGTCCTGGGTACATCCCCCCACAAGCCAATGGCTATTGCGGAAACCTTGCAAACGGGAGTCGGAATAATAATATGGGGCGATACATTTCTGTTCAGTGTCGCGGGTCTGAGGTGTCCAGAAATTCATTCCGTTTGGCACTGTCACCGCCGGTATAGTCTGTCCATGTTCTTCAGAACCTTTCCCGAAAAGTCCGGCGGTCGCCGTGGTAGCCGCATCGCTGCCGACACGTGTGTCAACAAGATCCAGAGGACGCTCCTTTGCGGCGGAAACTGTGAGTGAAAGACCTGTATATAGGCTTAATATTAACGAAAGAACATATTTATAATGCCGGGACATAATCTTGTTATTCTATATCTTGATATAAATTCTTTTGCGATATAGCGGGAACCCGATGGCACCGATAAGCAACATAAGTGCTACTGAATAGATTGCAGATGCCAATCGCGGATCAGGCACAATACCAATGATTCCTGAATAAACCATATTGCAGATACCCCAATGCTTGATTATAATGGCTGCTACTTCGCTCAATACATACAGGAACAGGGGATTTACACCGAAAATTTCAAAGAAACGACACCACCTGCTGTTCCCTTTCTCATCCACATAATAAATTAGAGTGGCAAGTAATGAGGCTGCTAATCCACAAGTGACCAGAACGAACGTAGGCGACCATATTCTCTTATTGACCGGGAAGAGCTCACTGAATACGAATCCCGTTATCAGCGCGAGGAAACCGATGGTAAATAAGTGAAGCAAGCGAACATTCATGGTGTGCTTTTCAGAGATAACCTTACCACACCAGACACCGATGATGGTGTGGGTAATGGCTGACAGTGTGCTTGCGATCCCTTCCGGATCTATAGGTTTCTTTGTGTATAAATGTTCTGTGCCCAATAACCATCTGTCGATAACCGCATTTATATTGGTCAGATCATATTCATAACCGTGACCTGCGAGAAGCATTATGCCGTAAACGACAAGAAGAATACCCCCGACCCACATAGTCCTTTTAAAGCCGGTGAAAACAAGGAGTAAGGCTACTATGCCGTAGCAAACCGCAATTCGGGTAAGGACTCCGGTCAGCCGGAGTCGGCTGAAGTCCAGCCATCCCTTACCCCCCATACCATTCTCAAACCAATGGATCAACCATCCGATCAAAAGAATCAACAGGGCTCTGCGTAAAATCTTGAGGATTACCTGCCGGTTAGGATTGAGGATATAGCGTGACAATGACAACCATGTCGTCACTCCCATTATGAAAAGGAAGAAGGGGAATACAAGATCGCACGGAGTGAGTCCGTTCCAGGCGCTATGCTGAAGATACTCATAACTCTCCGGTCCCCCGGCATTATTTACTATTATCATTCCGACAATAGTCATACCTCTCAATATATCGAGAGAGAGAAGCCGTTTTTTCTTATTATTTGCTTGAAGCCTGTTTCCCTGTTTCATCATCCCTTTTTCTAAATCCTCACTTATCACCTTTAAAGCAATCTGATGACTGAAAGTGCGGTTTCAACTTGATCTCCTTCACTTTCCGCTGGATAATGTTTACGAGAGTTTACCCATTCCTCATCTATTTCATAAAAATCAATGTGTTCGGCAGCTTTTTGATTCTCCGACGAGGGGAGGGTAGTTGTATAATCCGCTTGATTGGATTCATCCTGACCGGCGTTAATGTCCGGGTAGATACCGGCTGCCATCATCTCCTTAAGGTGAGTTATCCAACGGGTCCAGCGGGTAAGATATAGATCACCCAAGACTCCGCTCCATTCACGATGAGCATAATCTCTCAGTCCACCTTCCTCACTGGCGGTGCGGCGTCCCCAGGTGGTGATAAGGAGGCGGGCATTCTCTTCCATCAGATCCTTCTCCTGAGCAGTGTGACCGAGTGCTCTGGCTGATTCAATCCATTTCCCGACTTTAAACGTGGGGGTGGTTGCCAGCAGCTTTTCCTGAGCCTTAAGTAGAGAGAGGAATTTTTCTGAAGCTTTATCGAATCTTTTGGCATCACGATCTTTGATAGCCTCAATCATTTCAGCGTATGTCAGTCTCCCTTTTTCCGCGAGAGCCTGACGGGTGATGTCGACAAGATCATATCTGTAGTTCGGATTGGCAGACAATTTTTTTGCTCCCTTGGCAAAATCTTTCGCTGCATCTATGACATCCTGTGGATTGTAATAGGGTTTCATGCGGCTCCAGCTCGATACTTGCCACACATCCAGCGACGGACGCGCACAGAAGATAGATTCCGTAGTGCCCTGTTGTAAATTCCCTTTGGGACAATTGTAGATAGTGCGGGCAAGTTTCTGCCAACCTTTCTCCACGTTCCTGTCGGTCGCTCCATAGCGAGCCTTCGTGTAATCACTCACCCATTGGAATACGTCAAACTTTTCCGGCCGCCAGATAAGTTCCGAAAGCAATTCATACATGATCGGGTTGTTGTCGATCCCTTCAGCGGTAATTCCGATTCCATCAAGAGCCGGGGCATATTTGGAATCGCGTGCCAGATAATATCCGTCAACCACACAGTCGAGTCTTCCATGCAATCCGACATTACCACCGAAGTTGAGCAACATGCAATACATCCAGTCGTGGGGAGCGAATCCATCGGGACGCTTATAAGGAGACGGTGTGTCGGGATCTCCCCAATTCGGTTTGATTTCAGAAGCAAGATCCAAAACCACTATATCACCCTTGTCGACTCCATTTAGCAGCTCTGCGCGCGGATTCTCATTCCATCCCTGTATCACCCAGACCGCATCTTTATTTGCGCGTTTCATGCTCCCGGTGATGATCCGTCCGCACTCAGCGAGATCCACCCCTTCAAGGCTTCCCCCTTCGTGGAAGGGATCCATGCTGTAATATTTTGATGTGCCGCAAAGGCGAGTCAGCTCGTCATAATATATATCGGCTATTTTATTAAACATCGGGTCGGTGGTCTTCAGGAAGGCAGGGCGCGTAAAGCCGTTCCATATACCTTTGCCGGAGACTTCCACACCAAGGCGCGTGTCTGCATCATGGGGCACCATCCCGGAGTATCCGGGGAGTACGGGCTCCATCCCGAGTTCTCTCATTCTTGCCAGGATATTGCGCTGGAGATCCGCTCTGTCTTCATACCATTTCTCCGAATTCGGACCACCCCAGCCTTCAAGATTATTCATGAGCCACCAGGCTTGGAATGCCGGACCCGCTACAAAATTATCGATCTCCTTATCGTCATATCCGAGTCGGCGTAATGTATTTCGCCAGACAACATCCGTTCCGGTTATCGCAAGGGGCATATTGATGCCGTGAAGAGCCATCCAGTCAATCTCCTTCTCCCAGCGTTCCCAATCCCAGAATGCCATAGAATAGGAATGGGTGCAATAATTCATATAATATCGCCGGGTTGCATCCGTGGTTCGGGTTTCCGCCACGTCCGGCAATGGGAGAACTTCCGGAAGTTCCGCTTTCATGTTGTTCCATGCCAGATGAATTCCGAGATAATATTTGAGATACCAGTTAAGACCGGCTGCGGCATTGATGCTATTATTGGCGATGATTGCCGGTTTACCATCGATTGCTGTAATGGTAAAACCGTTTGACATCCCTTCATCTTCGAGAATGAGAATGCGGTCTGATGCTCCCGGTGCTATCCTATCAAGCAGAGAACTCGTTCCCTTTGACGGTCTGACAGCAAATCCTTCTCCCCATGTGATCTTATTACTTCTGTCAATCCAATATTTTTTGAGCGCGTCCCAATCATAAAACCCCGGTGCATCGGATACCTGGGTCAGATCCGTAATGGTGGCGGGTTGCTCATTGTGGCGGAGAGATACAATGACTTTCCCTTTCTCATTTTTAAAAAAGATCATCTGGAAGTTCGCACCCATCGGTGAAACATTGTATGCCTGCCAGGCTTCGTCATACTTATCCGGATCGGAAGCATAGCCGTCACATCCGTCAATGCCGGCAAGAGCAAGGAGACGAATCAGATTGGTGTCATGCCCGAAATGAAGTTTTACCGACGGAAGCGAAGGATCTTGATTCCCATTTGCTACGATGCTGTCTGATTCCGTGATTAAATGGTAGAGAAGAGATTGAGCACTCTTCAAACCATGACCACCGTTCCCTTCCGCATTTCCATGGCGAAAATACATTATGTGATTATTGGCTTGCCAGAGATTATAAAGGTCATCGGGAGTGAAGATTTCAAGAAGATTGAAATCAAGACCCTCGACATTCTGAACTGCAATAGCAGCGTCATGCAGTCTCCTCATTGTATACGGAAGATTCTTTATTTTCCCGGGATCCTTAAAGAGGTGAGAGGCAGTTGCCAAAGCCGTTGTCAATGAATCCTGACGAGCCTTGAATTGTCTGCGCCAATTAGCTGTAAGTTTCCCTTGAGCTTTTGCCATGGGGATGGAATAGGCTATGAAGTCCATATCTCCCGGTGTGGCATGGCGTGTGATTTTCAAGTCAGGATTGTAATCATGGAGTTCCTCTAAGAAAGCACCCATACTGATTATGCAACGCGGTTCGGTTGATGAGTGAGCATCCACATATTTATCTGCGGAAAATAGGGTAGGGAAGCGTTTGGCCATTCTCTTGGCAATGGCATGATGTTGTCTTTCACCAAGTGGGGTCAGTTCCCCAGAGTGACCCATTGCATTGATTCCTGCCCGATGCACCCTGTCCGCCACCCTTTCCCCAAGTTCAGTGAGATTGCCACGATTCCTTTCGGCAATGAATACTGAATCCAATTCCGGATACATGGTCAGATCGATTGCCCATCGTGAACCATGACGCCCGTAATGGTTGAGAAATACAGGTTTATACCCGGCAGGGATAGCCGGCATATTATCTTCAGTCACAGGATATGCGTAATATATCCCTCCTGATTTTTCCGGAGTCGCAGCGATCTCCTTTCTTAATTCAGATTCCGGAGTATAATTATGTGAGGAAACAGAAGCTGCAGATCCGGCAACGAGAGAGACGAGCACACTTCCTAAAAAAAAGCTCCTTATATGCGTATGATTGAAAATCCTTTTCATTACTATCAGTTGTCGAAATTGAATTTGGGATAATCCCTATCCCGAAAATTATCGATGGCGCAATGACGCTCCGGATATTATTCTTAGTTCCCCTTTACTCCGGAGCAATTAATCAGATTCATGGCCCCCCCATATTTGGAAGCGGGAAAATTCTCAGAATCTATCGAAAGATTGCGGACAGTAAGTTTGTCAATATTTTCACCGTAGACTCCGTATGCCGGGGAATATACATACCCTTCACCCACACATGGACGTTTGTCGTAGACTCCCCCCTGAAAATGGGTGGAAGTCGTGAAATCAATCGCGATGTTATCCAGAAGGATATTGGAAATCTTACCAGGAGTGTCACAACCTAAGAATATCCCATTTTCAGAAGTGCATGAGATGTTGTAAAAACGAATGTTGCTTACTTCCCCACATTTCCCTTCGGTAGCACCTTTGGGGAATCTCCATCCGGCATCTTTATGATTGCCGACGGCGCGTGGATATGATGTTATGTATATAGGTTCTGACTTCCCCCACCACACATCGGAGAAGAGATGACAGTCAACAATCATGTTGGAAAATGTGACATCAGTCACTGTGCCCTCGTCACGGTTCTGGATACCGATCCCTCGGTTGGAATCGGTAATTATACAGTTGTTGAAAAGCACACGGGCGATTCTATCCATATTTTCCGACCCGATTTTCACAGCGCAGGAACGTGATGTCATGATGCAATTGGTGACCACTATATCTTCGCAGACTCCATATTCCTCATATTCACGACGATTTTTCAAGCAGATGCAGTCATCACCGCTCTCGATAAAGCACCCTGTTATCCTTACCTTGCGGGAATGGTCAATGTCTATTCCGTCACCATTGCGCACTTTCAGGTTATTAAGTAATGAAATGTCCGTGATAGCCACATCATAGCAGCCGACCAGATGGACGGTCCAGTAAGCGGAATTGGATATAGTGACATCCTTGATATTGACTTTGCGTGCATTTATCAGCGTAAGCAAGTGGGGTCGGGGATCAAAATCAGTGACAGGTTTCAATTCAAACGAGTCTTCAAGTTCGGCTCCCATGAAAGCTATGGCATTTCCATCGATACGACCGGTGCCCGATATGGAGAAGTTGTCTAAATCCTGACCGTAAAGCCACATCATCCCTTCCCCTCTGTTCTCTTTGAAAGCACTGAGGGTATAGATACTTTCATCAGGATTTGCGAGCAAAGTGGAATTTGGCTCCAGGTGCAGGGTTACATTCGATTTCATCTCCAATGGTCCTGACATGAAAACATTATCTGAAGGGAAAACAACAGTGCCACCTCCTTCAGCCGAACATCTGTCAATGATAGATTGGATGATTGCTGAATTATCCGTAACTCCGTCACCTTTTGCACCGAATTCAGCTATGTTATAATCTTTAGCGGAGAGTGGGGAGCAAAGAAATATGATTGATGAGACGATGGCGGCAGATTTTATAAATGTCTTCATGAGTATAGAGTATGGTGGGAAAAGTGGGTTTAATAAAAACGGTGTTCCCCGTGGAGCCGCAAAGCTCCACGGGGAGATATTATTCAGAAGTAGGGGAGAAGTTCATTTCTCTCTCTTCTAAGGAGTTATTACTTGCGGATAACTTCTTTGTGAGCTTTCTTACCCTGCTTAACGATATAGAGACCGTTAGTAGGATTAGCTACGCGGATACCCTGAAGGTTGAAATATTCAACAGGAGCGTTAAGGTCAGCGTCAACAGCCATGCCTTTTACACCTTCGTTTTCATCCCATTGAAGGAGAGACTGATAACCCCAAGGCTGATAGTAACCGTCTGAAGTGTTTGAGTCTTTACCCATACCGATCCAGAGAGTAGTCTCAGCGGGAAGCTCGAATTCTACATACTGGAAGTATTTGTCGGGATCTGCAACGAATGCACCGGCTGTTTCGCGCTCATCACCAGAGTCATGCCAGTAGATACATTTGTTTTTGCCTTGGTTTGCATAGTAAGTGTCATCATCGCTTGCAAAGTAAGCATCAGCTTCTTCACCTTCTTTACCACCGTTGTGACGATCATTCCAGTGGTAGTCAGCTACACCGTAAGGGTTGTTGTCGGGCATCTCAGCTACATTACCGTTGCAGATCTCCCAAACGTCTTTAACACGGGTAAGGAGGTCGTTCTCACCGAGATCACCGAATTCTTCTTCAGATTTGAGGATTTTAGGTTTGCTTTCACCGAAAGATACATAGATATATGCATGATCATAATCCTGTGTGTCATAGTCCTGAGCATCGAACCACTGTTTCGGAGTGCGGGGATAGGGATCCACGATCTCACCGCTCTTGTGGTGATAGTAGTCACCTGTCTCGGGGTTCACAGTTGAACCATAGCGGTGGAATGTACACATACCCCAACGATATTTACCTGCGGGGAGAGTGATCTGCTGACCGTAGTTGTAGGGTGAACCACCGCATTTGCGATATGTACCACCACCGGCACCATCTTTCTGCATGTCAGGAGTCTTCTCTTTGTTTTCTGAGCTGAAGTTATCCCAAGCACGTTTTGCATCGAGACCTGTTGCGAAATCACCGTTCTCAAGTTCTACAGGACCGTTAGGACCAACGAGTTTGAAATTGTCGAATGCACACCATTCATCGTAGTAGCAACCTGTGTTGCAGATACCGATGACGAGTCTGCCACCATCATGGTTGAAAGTAAGAGTGTTTTCATACTCACCGTTAGTAAATGCTTCGTTAGCTTCACCAAGCCAGTTGGGAGCTGATTCACGACCACCTTCGAAAAGACCCTTTACAGTCTTCTTTGCGTCATTTGCAAAGATGAAGCAAGTGTTGAGGTCTGCGTTACCTTCCTGATGTGCTTTAGCAAATTTGTTAGCACCGCAACGGTAGAGAGCGTCAGCAGTAAGTGTATATTCACCTGCAGGCATAATACCGAGATCCTGATAAGCACGGAACGCACCGTTCCATACTTCAGCAACACCCTCACCATAACCGGTGATCATACCTTCCCAACCGGGAAGATAACAGGGCTCCTGTACATACTCTCTTGTCACATTGACAAAAGCGCCATCAGCGAATGCGGAAGCTGTGAATGCAGCTACGCCAAGCAGCATAAGGCCGCTTCTCTTGTAAAAAGAATTCATAAAGTTTAATAATTAGGTTAATTGGTTAATTAAATGTATTAAGATATTGATTGCTTTTTATTCGGGAGCGCGTATTGCAGCGCTCCCGTTTTATTTTATTATCAGTTTTATCAGATACCCAGGTAACCGTCGTTCTGGCTCCAGTTGGTATTACTCTTCAGGATGTCGATATGGATAGGCATCAGACGACGTCTCTTATCTTTGGCACCTTCACGTTCCTGCCAGTGGAATTTAGTGTGCTCGGCATCTTCCCATACTTTATACTGGTTCTTCTCACCCCAATCATCCTCGAAACGTCCGCAACGGATCAAATCATTACGACGCCAGGGCTCAAGGATAAGCTCGCGTGAACGCTCGTCAAGAAGGTCATCCCATGTCACGTTTCCTGTGATGTGAGGAGCATGAGAACAGTCACGTACTTGATTGATAAGTGATGCGGGAGTATCACCAAGTGTAGCAGTCGCTCCTCGCATGATGCACTCTGCCTTCATGAGAAGGATATCTGCCAGACGGAAGATAGGAGAGTCATTGCTCTGCTGACGATTATATTTGGAATAGTCGATCTCTTTGGCAGGATATTTATAGAGACGTGCCCCTTTCTGAACATTCAGAAGAGCTGTTCCATCAGCCACGGTTGTCTTGGTTGCCTTGGGAAGTGACTCATCACCCAGTGAATAGATCGAACCGTCATCGAAATCGAATTCCGCGCGATAGTTGAGCTGACCGATAAGAGTATTCGCTTTTTCAGGGTTAGCATACATCATCACCGGGATAGTGGTGAACTGATAGTTGTTGTCTACCTGATATTGCGGACCTGCAAGAACTATCTCATTACGTTCGTCACCCGGGAGATTGAATCTTTTATATGCCTCGTAAGTCATGACATGGGTTCCTGCGAGTGAGTTCTGGGGATCCCACATCAGGAAGTCGGGAACACAAAGACCATATTTCTTACATCCGAACCAGCGGTACCATGAGGTGGAACCTGCTCCTTTACCTGTGGCGGGATCAACATCGAGCGCATAGATAAAGTCTTTGATGTGAACGCCATTATCGGGGAAGAATTTTTTGCGGTATCCCACTCCGACTTCAAACTCACCGCATGTGATAAGTTCGTCACACCATTTGACGCAGTCATTGAGTTTCTCGTTGGGAGTATCATTGGTCACTTCCGTGATAGGATGAGTATAAACACCCCAGTTAAGATAAAGCTTTGCAAGAAGCGCGCATGCCATCCAGTAGTTCGGTCTCCCGTAAGTGGATAAGTCATTACGCTTGCTGAGACCACCCTCCTGATTGAGGATCTCGAGAAGTTCTTTCTCAATAAATTTGGCGACATCCGCACGCGGCTGGCGATCTACTCTCTCTCCTTCATCCATCGGACGGTCAAGAATAGGCACATCACCCCAAAGCTCCATCATCCAGAAATGATAGAAGGCACGCATCGCACGCAAAGGAGCGATCACGGGATCATTATGATCGGGTCCGCCATATTTGAAGATTACCTCATTGGATTTTGTACATCCCTCCATGCAGGCACCGATCATACGGGTATTCCAGTTGTTGAGAGTCAATGAGTGGATGGATCCGTTGATGGATCGTCCGTCATCGTAATAGTTACCCAGGGTATAGCAGCACCCCATGATTTCATCACCCTGGTTTACTACGCCTTCATTAAAGTCACGTCCGAACCAGTCATGCAAGTATTTGTAACAACCTTCGAACTCACCTTGAATAGCGATTTCATTGTCAGGTAGTGAAGTATATCGGTTGTCGATAGGGGTGTCCAGATCCGTGCAGGAAGCCATGCCGGCAAGCATCCCTAAAACAATAAAAGATTTGATATATGATTTCATTTCAATTATTCAGTTTGATTAGAAGTTGATCATTGCACCTACAAGCACCTGACGGGTTCTCGGGAAGCGGTCTCTACGGGAATCATGTCCGGGCTCGAGACCTCCAAGGTTGATCTCCGGGTCACGTCCTTTGTATTTTGTAAGCGTGAAGAGGTTGTTGCCGGATACATAGATACGGATATCCTTGATCCAACCGTTGAAGCAGTTGCGGAAGGTATAGCCGAGTGTGGCGGTTGCCAACTTGAAGTATGAACCATCTTCGAGATATCTGTCTGACGGGTATTGTGCGAGACCGTCTGTGGCAAGCTGATCCTTCATTGCTGATGCCATTACGTTCTTACCCTGTGCGATAGCACCCACGTAGGAATAATATGCACGTGGTTCGTTAAATATCTTCTGACCGAAAACTCCAGTGAAGAAGAGGTTGAGGTCAAATCCTTTCCAAGAGAAGGTATTGTTCCATCCTAAAGTAAGTTTCGGCTGGGCGCTACCCATCTTGATGCGGTCTTTTTCTCCGGGTTGCTGAGTTGTGACACGGTTGCCGGCTTCATCGTAGATATAATCACCTGTCACCGCATCACGTTCAAAGAATGTGGATTCACCCTTGTCGTTATATCCTGCCCATTCCCAGAGATAGAATGTACCGAGTGCTTCACCTTCAACAATACGCTGAGTTGAGCATCCCTGAGAGAGACCCGGAATATTGGGATCATATCTGTTAAGCACACCTGCATTAAACTCAGTGTTGGATACGCTTACAACTTTATTGCGGTTGTGGGAAAGGTTGAGAGATGTTGTCCATGTGAACTCGCGGTTCTGGATAGGAACTGCATTGAATGTGAATTCAACACCGATATTGTTCATCTTACCCACGTTGGCGGTGAGTTTGTCGAAAGGATAGACTGCGAGAGATACGGGGTAATCCCAGATCATATCTTTAGTATCCTTGTTGTAGAACTCGATCACACCATTGATTCGACCGCCGAGGAATGAGAAATCAAGACCGACATTAAGCATGGTTGTCGTTTCCCATCTCAGATCATCATTGACGTTGTGAGCCGGTTTGATGGATTTATAGCTGTGCTCATTATTATTATCATCGTAATATGTGAAGCGGTCGCCGAACGCATAGTAGAAACGTGAGGTCAAGATGTCGAAACCGCGGGCATTACCGCTCTGACCCCAACCTACACGGAGTTTGAAATCACCGATCTCACCGAGTGCGCGCAACCATTCTTCCTGGCTGAAACGCCAAGCCGCAGCAAACGAGGGGAAGGTTGCCCAGCGGTGGTTGGCACCGAAGGTAGATGAACCGTCGCGACGAACGGCTGCCTGAATCATATATTTGGAATCATAAGAATAAGTGGCACGTGCATAGAACGAAATCATCTTTGTCCATGACTCGAGATTACCCCACACAGGATCCGTATCCCAGCTCTGAGCTGCGCCAAGATCTGTCCATGTCAATGTGTCATCATAATAGTTATATCCACGTGCACCGAATCCTTCGCCATTCTTATGCTGTTCCCAGGAGTAACCAGCCATTACGCCAAGTTTATGCACATCTTTGAATTCCTTGTCGTAATTGGCATAGATCTCCATTAGTTTACCCCAGTCATCAGTGTGATTGCGTGATGATTCACCATGATTGTAGTTTATCTGGGATTTGGTGGTATGATAGTCTTTATAATCGTAGCTCTGTGTCTCGTATGAGAAGTTGGCATTGAGGAAAAGGCCGTCAATGATTTTCAGATTTGCTTTGCCGGTGGTCTGGAAACGTTTGAAAGTAGCTTTCGAATAATCTTCATAGATTTCTGAAAGCGGATTGTAGTTCTGTGAGATACCAAGATCCTGATACCATGAACCATCCTCGTTGTATACGGGCACGAGGGGTGAGTAGTAGTACATACCTTCGTAGACAGAACGTCCCTTGTCATCACGGATAACACCCCATTCGTTGCGGATATTACCGTTGACACCGATAGCAAGAGTCAGACGGTCTTTCAACGTTTTTGTCTCTACATATCCGCGGGCGGTGAAGAGGTTGTTGCCGACACCCTTGATAGCACCGTCACGTTTTACATAGTTGACTGAAGCATTATATTTCACTGAGTTGTTTCCACCGCTGATTGAAAGAGTATGGTTTGTTGCGAAACCTGTGCGCTGCACCTCTTTTGCCCAGTTCGTGTCAGCACCCTTGTCGTTGGGGATGTTGAGCCCGTAGGTGTCTGCGTATTCACGAAGCTGATCGCCGGTCATCATCTTATGGTCGTTGGCGATCTTTTCCCAGGATACGTACCCTGAGTAAGTCACCTGTGCAGGACCGTTGGCACCTTTCTTGGTGGTAACGATGATTACACCGTTGGCTGCTTTGGAACCGTAGATCGCAGTAGCGGAAGCATCACGGAGAACGTCGATACTTTCGATATCGCTCGGGGGAATAAGGTTGAGATTGACATCAGGTATACCGTCCACTACATAAAGAGGTCCCTGCGCACCGTTAAGTGTCGAAGCACCACGGAGTGTCATTGAGTTCACACCACCGTTCGGGTCGGAGCTCTGAACCACAACGAGTCCCGGAACTTTACCCTGAAGCAACTGACCGGGATCAGTGTAGGCACCCACGTTGAGATCCTTCGAGTTGACTGTGGTGATGGATCCTGTGAGGTCTTTACGTTTCATTGTACCGTAACCCACGACAACCACTTCTTCGAGAAGTGCATTGTCTTCTTTAAGGTAAATTTCAAGGTTAGTACCCTTGACTTTCACCTCCTGTGACTTATAACCTACATAAGACACAAGAAGACTTTTCCCTTGAGCTACATTAAGTTTGAAATTACCGTCAATGTCGGTAGCTGTTCCTTCGGAAGTCCCCTTGACCATCACAGTGGCTCCAATCAGAGGTTCGTTATCGCTACCGAAGACTGTACCTTGTACGCTGGTCTGAGCATTCGCCGACACAAATGTAAAGGATAAGGTCAAAAACATCAGTAAAGCCATTCGATGCACTCGCATCAGCTTAGATGTCTCTTTCATGGAAAAACGAATCATGTTGTTAATAAAAGTATAGATGTTAGATTTTAAGACTATGAGATTGATTTTTGTTTCTTCTGATTATTTATACGTAGCAACTTATCGTCAGCAACATTGGTGGCTGTGGCAACATTATTGCATTGTGGTTCAGAATAATAAAAGTAAGTTAGGGAGTGACGATATTTCGCGTTTTTCTCTAATCAAATGCAAAAATAAATTTTAACTCTTAAATAACACTTAACTGTTAACATTATTTAACATTTTTAAACTATTTCCATTCTCATCCGCTATCTTTGTGTATAATGTAAACCCGATCAAAAAAAGAGAAGCGGTTGTAATGCAATAATCTCATTGACAAATTTTGCCTGAGGGATTTTTTTGTTATCCCGGTAT
The DNA here is from genome assembly GCA_964521885.1 of uncultured Sangeribacter sp. GTDB lineage: Bacteria > Bacteroidota > Bacteroidia > Bacteroidales > Muribaculaceae > Lepagella. Next base: position 75,658 of record CAZFUF010000006.1, read on the forward strand.
GAGGAAAAACATTGATTTTATGAGATAAATGAAACTTTTTAGAGTTATGGTTTGTTTTAAAAATACATAAAGGAATAGAAAAAGGATGGTTCTTTAAGTTATCAATTGTCAAGGACTCGGAAATAGTTAACGATTTTCAGGATGAGAGTTCTAAAGATTAATAAAAGGAGAACTGCTTTTTGTGGTAAAATCTCTAATATGTTGTTAATTTAAAATATATTAGTTAATTTTGCACTGTTTCTACAGAGTTAAGTAACATTTTTTATCATTTTAAATTCAGTTAATATGAATATTGAATCAATTGGAACATGGGCCGGTGAAGTTTATAAGGCTCTTGAAAGTTCCGACACAAAAACACTCGGTCTTAAAGGACTCAAAAAAGCTACCAAACTTAAAAAAGACGAGCTTATGGCTGCTTTTGGCTGGCTTGGTCGTGAAGGTAAAATTGTCATTGCTCAGAACGATGAAGAAATAGTAGTGAATCTTATCTGATTCATTTCTTTGACTAAAAAGTGAGACGTGTGTATTCCGATATGCGCGTCTCGCTTTTTTTTAACCGGTGCCTCTAAACTCTTCCTCTATTCCGGTATCTCCAATAATTCCATTAATTAATCGTTTTTTTCTTACCGTCTGAATGGGATACACCTGATGACTCTCACCGGCACGGCGTGCCCCTCATGGCGTCCGGCTTTCCACTTTGGCATTTTGGTCAAGATGCGGACGGCCTCGGCATTGAGTGAGGCTTCGACTCCGCGTAAAACCTGAATGTCGCTGACGGAGCCATCGCTGTTGACTACTAACGAGCACGTGACGCTCCCCTCGACTCCCATCCTGTAAGCTTCAGCCGGGTAGTGGCGGTGTTTATTGATAAAAGCCACAAGCTTATCGTCACCTCCCGGGAATGTCGGCTTTTCGTCAACATAATCATACTCGTATACCTCTTTATAAAGTAAGTGTCCCTCGGGAGAATAGCCTGCGGCGATGCGGCATGTCTGCGCCGTGCACTCTATTCCGGAGAGGGATGTCAGAAGCATGATGACGGTGAATATTATCGTTTTTTTTCTTTTGTCCATTTCTTTTTATTGGCAGAAAGAAGAGGTGTCCCCTTCAAAAGGTTCTGCAAATATATATACCCTTTTGTAAACGACAAAACGATTTTTACCCTTTTATACCATTCTTAATATAGTTTTACTTTTTTTTACATTTCAACTCCGGTTCCCCTTTCTCAGACTAACTTCAAAACGGTTGGAAACAGATAAAAATCTCTCATTATATAATAGAGTGGGGGATGGCTCGTTAATTAAATGATGAGACGCAGTCTAAAGATATATGTTTCCGCATTGGTGGCAGTCATTTTCTGCACGGTTCCGGTGAGCGCACAGCTCGGCGGGAACGCCTATAACTTCCTTGAATTGCCTACATCTGCGAGGGCTTTCGGCTTGGGAGGCACAAATATTAACGTCATTACGGAAGATGTGACGCTGACGGATCAGAATCCGGCTCTTCTTGGTCCGGAGATCGATATGCAGGTGGCATTTAATTATATGCTGTATCTCCAGACAGGTAATTTTGCCGGCGTCCGTTTCGGGAAAGCAGCGGGTGAGAGGGGTGCATGGGCTGCGGGTATCCGCTATCTCAACTACGGTTCATTCGATGGGTATGATCCTAATGGGTCTGCCACGGGTTCTTTCACCCCGCAGGATGTGGTGTTTGAAGGCACGTATTCCCATGATTTCACCGATCGTCTCCGTGGTGGCGCTAACCTGAAGATGATATATTCTTCTTACGAGCAATACAGTGCTTTTGCCATGGCAGTGGATGTGGGTATAAATTATTATGATGATGAGAAGAATCTTTCGCTCTCGGCAGTGCTGAAAAATATGGGCGGCCAGATAAAGCGTTTTCATGAAACCTACAACCGTCTCCCCTTCGATTTCCAGCTCGGATATATGCAGGGACTCGGTTCGTCTCCCTTCTCGCTTTCCATTACTGCTACGCATCTCACCAAGTGGAAGCTCCCTTACTATGCCCATTCAAAAGATAACGGAGAGTTGGTGCTTAAATCAAATTTCGGTTCCGATCTTTTCCGACATCTTATTTTCGGTTTGCAATTCCAACCTTCCGAGAAATTTTATGTAGACCTTGCATATAATTACAAGACGCGCACCGACATGGCGGCTTTTCAAAGGAATTTCCTGTCGGGAATCAGTGTCGGACTCGGATTCAAACTGAAATCATTTGGCATAGATCTTGCTTATGCCATGCCCCATAAGTCGGCGTCATCGCTCCTTGTGAATCTGTCATATTCTTTCTCTGATTTGATGGGTTATTGAAAAAGTTTGGCAAAAGTTTTGCCGTGAATAAAAAAAGTAGTACCTTTGCGGTCGCTTTGTAATCTCTGGCGGGATAGCAGATGCGACCTGATTTATTATATGAGGGTCAGAGAGCTAAATAGAAGCCCGTTAAATTGCAAATTAACTTTAATACACTACAATAATGGACTTAATCAAAATTGCAGAGGAAGCATTCGCTACTCCTAAAAAGGATTTTGAAGCATTCGGCCCCGGTGACACTATCACAGTTGCTTACCGTATCAAGGAGGGTAACAAAGAGCGTATCCAGCAGTATCGCGGTGTTGTTATCCGTATCAGCGGTCACGAAGACAAAAAACGTTTCACTGTCCGTAAGATTTCTGACGGCATCGGTGTTGAGAGAATCTTCCCAATCGAATCTCCGTTCATCGAATCTATCACTGTAAACAAGTATGGTAAGGTGCGTCGCGCTAAACTTTACTATCTCCGTAATCTTACCGGTAAGAAAGCTCGTATCAAAGAGCGTCGCGTAGTGAAAAAATAATTGTCGATTCCCGTCTCAGGATGGGAACGCAGTTCGATAAGAGGGTGTGTCAAAATGAATTTTGATGCACTCTCTTGCGTTAGAGCCCTTTTCATAAAGTTTATGAGACGGGCTCTAAGAGTCACCGGGCTCTGAATCCCCGGCTCATTAAGTGCAATATTGAACGATGATGATTTTTATTTGATAAGCCGTTAACCGGAAGTCGAAAAAATTTGTTAACTTTGTGGAGGGTTTAAGAAACAATAATTAAAATTAATATAATGAAGAATAAAGCATTGCTGATTATCCTTGATGGATACGGTATCGGTGATCATAAGAAGGATGATGCCATCTTCAATACTCCGACGCCATATATCGATTCTCTTGTGGCGAATTATCCCAACTCGCAATTATCCGCATCAGGTGAAGATGTGGGTCTTCCCGATGGGCAGATGGGTAATTCGGAGGTGGGTCACCTCAATATCGGAGCCGGCAGGGTAGTGTATCAGGATCTTGTGAAGATTAATCGCGCGATTGCAGACAATAGCTTCGGTAAGAATCCGGAGATTGTCAGTGCGTTTTCATACGCCCGTGATCATAATGTGCCTATCCACTTTATGGGGCTAACCTCCGCGGGTGGCGTTCACTCCTCTTTAGACCATCTTTATGCACTTTGCGACACAGCCAAGGAATATGGACTCGAGAAGGTGTATCTGCATTGTTTTATGGATGGCCGCGACACTGATCCTAAAAGCGGAGCAGGTTTCCTGCGTGAAGTCAAGGATCATTGTGAAAAGAGTGCCGGGAAGATTGCATCTGTTATCGGACGTTATTATGCCATGGATCGTGACCATCGCTGGGAGCGTCTTAAAGAAGCTTACAATCTCCTTGTCTATGGAGAGGGTAAGGCCACAGATGATGTTATCGCAGCTGTGGAGGAATCTTATTCTGAAGGGATCACCGATGAATTCCTGAAACCTATCGTCAATGATAATGTGGATGGACGGATCGGTTCAGGTCATGTGGTTATCTTCTTCAATTACCGCAATGACCGCGCCAAAGAGTTGACTACGGTTCTCACTCAGCACACTGAGGATGGTATGAACCCGATTCCCGATCTGCAGTATTATTGCATGACTCCGTATGATGACTCTTTCAAAGATGTTCATGTCATCTTCAATAAGCAGGATGTGCCTGATACATTGGCTGAATATCTTTCCAAGAATGAAATCAAACAACTGCACATAGCCGAGACAGAAAAGTACGCTCATGTGACATTCTTTTTCAATGGTGGCCGTGAAGCTCCATTCGAGGGTGAAGACAGAATACTCGTTCCCTCTCCAAAGGTTGCCACTTATGATCTTCAACCCGAAATGTCGGCTCCTGAAGTGACTGAGAAGTTGGTGGATGCAATCGATTCTGAAAAATACGGGTTTATTGTAGTCAACTTCGCCAACGGTGATATGGTTGGTCACACGGGTGTCTATCCGGCGATCCAGAAAGCAGTGGAATGTCTTGATAAATGTGTTGAAAAAGTAATTGAGGCAGCCAAAGCTCACGGGTATCATACAATCATCATTGCCGACCATGGTAATGCTGATCACGCCCTCAATGAAGATGGCTCTCCCAATACAGCCCACTCATTGAATCCTGTGCCCTTTATCTATATCGGCAACAAGGATGCAAAGGTCAAGAACGGCCGCCTGGCAGATGTCGCTCCATCTTTGCTTCATATTATGGGTCTTCCTCAACCTTCCGATATGACGGGTGAGGATCTGATAAAAGAATAATTATAGCTCCATATTCAACGCGGCTCGTTTCTTCCCCATAAACGGGAAGGTGAGCCGCGTTCTCTTTAAATTTCCTTTGCCTCTCCGGTCATAATATCCTTAAGCATTATATGCTTGCGTCATAATTTATGAGACGGGCTCTAAAATGTCATATCAGGGCACAAAGCCAAATATCTCACCATTTATCATCAACTCATGAAGAAGTCATTTCTATATCTGCTGCTCGCATGTTTAAGTGGAGTTTCAGGAGCATTCCAATGCAATGCTGAAAAGCTCGTGATTTTGCATACCAACGATACTCATTCCTCAATCGAACCGACGCCTGCAGGAGTCGGGGGCATTCTTCAGCGTCAGGCGATAATAGACTCAGTAAGGAGAGTGGAAAAGAATACACTCCTGGTCGATGCCGGCGATATGGTGCAAGGTTCTCTTTATTTCAAATTCTTCCGTGGCGATGTGGAATACCCCCTTTTTAACATGGCGGGATATGATATCCGTATTCTCGGTAATCATGAATTTGACAACGGCATGGAGGAGTTGGCACGCCAATATAAAAAGGTGAAGGGTGCCAGACTTTCCGCTAACTATGATTTTTCCGGCACTGAACTTGATGGTGTGTTCGAACCATACATTATAAAGAAGGTGGCGGGAAAGAAAATCGGATTTATCGGATTGAACGTGAATCCGGAGAGTCTGATAGTTGCGAAAAATTACGCGGGAATGAAATATCTTCCTTCAATTGAGACAGCAAACCGGTTAGCCGAATACCTGAAGAAAGATAAGAAATGCGATCTGGTGGTTGTAGTGTCTCATATTGGATACTCGTCAGATGTAAATGAACCGACTGATGTGGATCTTGCCCGTTCGAGCAAGGATATAGACCTGATTATCGGCGGACATAGCCACACTCTGATCGACCCTTCGGATTCCGGAAGCCGATACCCTTCGGTAATCTTGAATGCGGAGCAGAAACCGGTCGTTGTGGCTCAGACCGGTAAATATGGCCGTTATATAGGGAAGACGGAGATTGATCTTGCAAATCTGGGAAAAGAAGCTCATCCGGTGATAAATTATTCTTTGATTCCCGTGACAGACAGGTTCAAAGACTCGGAATTGAACAAGAATATGGCTGATTTTATCCTCCCGTATAAGGAAAAGGTGGATTCTATCAATAATCATGTGATCGGGAAAGCCGCCAATTCGTTGGATAATGGCGACAGAGCCGGCGGATATGCCAATTTCGCCGGTGATTTTGCACGTTGGTATGGTGATCTGAAGGTAGATTCGCTTCGTAATGCCGGGATAAATGTGGCAGATGTCGATATGACTGTCATGAATGTAGGAGGGATACGTCAGGAGATGAAGGCGGGGGATATCACCGAGGGTCAGATACTGTCGACATTCCCCTTCTCCAATAGTATGATCATGATAGCTTTGAAAGGGAAAGATATAATAGAAGCCATGAGGGTAGCGGCATTAAAAGGGGGAGAAGCGATTTCAAGCAATGTCAGGGTTGTGACAGACGATAATAAAAATCTTGTCAGGGTTGTCATTGACGGGGCAGAGATGGATCCTGAGAAAGTCTATAATGTGATGACGATAGATTATGTGGCTGAGGGGAATGATGGACTCCGGACTATGGCTAATAACGAAGTGATATGGCGTGATGAAGTGGAGATGAGCGCCCCGATGTTGCGTTATATCAGAACGATGACGGAGCTCGGCCTTCCGGTCTCCGCTGATCCTAATCCACGTTTTGTTAAGCAGATAAGCTTGGAATAATTTTCCCCGGAATCTGGTTTCAGGATATTGGATCAAGACCGGTAGATACCTGGATATTGGATATTAATAAATCACGCTTGATATTATTTCCCGTATAGATGCCTTTACGAACACTCTTAATCATATTGATGGTCGGGATGACGCTCCTTTTCACTTCATGCAAGACAGGGACGGAATCCGAGAGCGGAGCGCAGACCATATCATCTGCGGATATTACCGGTGAGGTAGAACATTGGGCGGACTCAGTAGTGGCGTCTATGCCGCTGAAAAACCAGGTGGGGCAGCTGTTTCTTCCCGCTATATATGCGTCGGATGATGAAGCCACGATTGAGCGTGCATTGAGATATGTCAGGGAGACAGGAGTGGGAGGCCTTGTTCTTCTGAAGGGTACGACCCACGGTGCAAAAGTGATAACCGATACCCTTGCTGCTTCTGCTTCCGTCACCCCCTTCTTCGCTATTGATGCAGAGTGGGGATTGAAGATGCGACTGACCGATGCGCGGGGGTATCCTCTTAATAAGGATCTGGCTCGCACATCGAGAGAGGAGGATTTCTTTGATTATGGACGGGAGATTGCATCGCAATGCCGTCCGTTGGGAATAAATATGGTTCTGGGTCCGGTGCTGGATGTGGCAGGGGATAGAAATTCCATCATGGCTCTCCGGAGTTTGGGTTCGGATCCATATGAGGTGGCGACGCTCGGAGTGGCATATTCGCGTGGTGTCGAGAGTGGGGGAGTGATTAGCGTCGCCAAGCATTTCCCGGGACACGGCTCCCCTTCCGCTGATACCCACAAGTCGCTTGTCGTGATAGAACGCAGTCTAAATGAACTTCGGGAATGCGAATTAATACCGTTTCAGGCATATTCCGATCAGAACTTGTCTGCGGTGATGGTGGGTCATTTAGCTGTGCCGGCTATCGACCCCGATATGTTGCCGGCGGCTGCTTCTCCTGTGGTTATAAAAGATTTGCTCCGCGATGAGTTAGGCTTCAGAGGACTGATTATCACCGATGCGTTAAATATGGGAGGAGCCAGAGGGGTGACAGCACTCGATTGCATAAAAGCCGGCGCGGATATGATTGTGGCTCCGGAAAATACTGATAAGGAAATTCAGATAATCATGGATTCCATTCAAACCGGAGTTATCTCCGACTCAATAATACGCGACCGCTGCAAACGAATCCTGATGAAAAAATATCTCCTGCCGACCCCTTGATCGTCCGGATGTCTGCTTTTATACCCACATTTTATGAGTCGGGGGCTTTTTTAAAGAGTCGGGGCTTAGCTTCCAATGATCTTTCCTTGGTCGCGATAACTATAGAAGTCATGGGTGCAGACAATGACATGGTCGAGCATTGTCAGTCCTACAGTCTGGGCTGCCAGATAAAGTTTGCGGGTGATATTGTCGTCAGCTGAGCTGGGAGCAGTATTTCCCGAAGGGTGATTGTGGCAGAGGATTATACCCTCGGCATTTGCGAGGAGTGCTCTTTTCAGAATCATTTTTACATCAAATACACTTTGAGTACTTGTGCCGGATGTGATTCGCAAGCGCTCAAAAGCTTCATTACGTCTGTTGAGCATAATCATCCAAATCTCCTCATGGTCAAGATTGCTGATTGAAGGACGCATCAGGTTGTAGATGTCGTCAGAGCATCTGATAATGATATTATTTGCCGATTCCTCTTCATTATATCTTTTGATGAGTTCGAAGAGGGCTTCGATTTGTTGAGCCTTGACTTCTCCGATACCTTTAAATTTGCAAAGTTGTTTGCCAAGGGTGCGCCCGAGATTGTGAAGCCGGTTATCGTGAGCATACATCAGCTCTTTCATAATCGTGGTGATTGGCACTCCTACCATTCCGGTGCGGAGAAGAATGGATAGTAATTCTGCAGTTGTGAGTGCTGACATTCCGAAGCGCACAGCCTTCTCGCGAGGGCGTTCATCGTCAGGAAGATCAGCAAGGCGTATCCCGCGTGGACCCAAATTCTGACTTATAGGATTATCGGAAAGATCTGTATCAACCATTTTTAAGCATCTTCATTAAGTATAAATCTCACTCCCTAAGTCTCACTCTCATCTCTCCTTCCCTTTCTGTAACCCCTGTCTTACATCCCCTATCTTATCCCCCTTATCTTATCCCCCTATCTTTCCCCCTCTCTTTTTCCTGTTGATTCTTAATACTTATGACCTCTGTTCTATGCCCAAAGTCCAAAGCTCAGAGCCAATTCTAAATTCTCAATGCCATCTGCCATCTGCCTTATTACCTATGACCTATTCCCTGTGCCCTGTGCCCTATGATGTGTCTCTACTTCCCTCTGCGGGCTTCAATCTCCTGATTAATATCCCGTCCGTGGCGTAAAAGAATTTTCCAGACATACGCGCGGATGAATCCTGTGCCGTAGCCTGTGAGCTGAATGATAGCGGCGGCTACACCCATGGTTCCGATTTTCAGACTCCGGGTTTCAATAATTCCGGTAATCCATAATGCAAGGATATAGACGACCAAAGGAATAATCATCCACCAATGGAAGAACGAGCCGATAATCATTGCGATTGCTCCTAAAGTGAATAGTGCAGGGAGCCAGTGAACGGCTTTCATCGAGCCGGGGTAAAGGAGCTTGAGAGTGATACGCGACTGTCCGAAGATATGAACCTGGCGCCAAAACTTGCGGAAGTCAACTCTTCTTTTGTGGAAGACTTTTACGTCAGGATAAAGAAGGATGCGGAATCCGTTAAGACGAATTCGGGTGCTCATATCGATATCCTCGCTAAACATTTCGCGGAATCCTCCTGTTTTACGCCATACTTCTCTTGAGAAACCCATATTGAAAGTGCGGGGCGTAAATTTCTCCATGCTGACTTTGCCGCCACGTATTCCGCCGGTGGTCAGAAACGAAGTCATGGCGAAGTTGATGGCTTTCTGAGTATCTGAGAAGGATTCGTGGGCAGCGTCGGGTCCCCCGAAGCAATCGGTTGGATTGTCTTTCAGTTCTTTGCGGAGAGTTTCGATATAATCAGGGGGTAAAATGCAATCAGAGTCGATGAAGACGAAGAAGTCTCCATCGGCTCTGTCCATGCCATAGTTGCGGGCGATACTTCGCCCTTCGTTACCTTTATAAAAATATTTATAGTCCACACTCCCTTTATGTTTCTCCACTTCTTGCTTGCATTCGACTGTGGACCCGTCTTCCACGATGACGACTTCAAAATTTTTATCGGTCTGCTCAGCAAGGCTTGCCATGAGATCAGCAATCTCATCAGGACGATTATATACGGGTATGATGATCGAGATCTCCGGATGGGAGGGCTTACCGTTATCATTCATGGCAATATGGATAGAGGTGGGGAGAATCAGAAGTGCTTACGCCTTAACGCGGCCGACGTATGAACCGTCGCGTGTATCGATTTCGATACGGTCACCTGTATTGACGAAGAGGGGCACTTTGACGGTTGCACCGGTCTCTACCGTAGCAGGTTTCAGGGTGTTGGTGGCAGTATCACCTTTAAGGCCGGGCTCGGTATATGTGATTTCAAGCACAGTCTTCATGGGCATCTCTGCATAGAGCACTGTGTCAGTGGAAGCGTCGCTGACAACCTCCACGATATCACCCTCCTTCATGTAAGCGGAACCGGTTACAAGTTCCTTATTGATGGGAACCTGATCGAATGTCTCTTGATTCATGAAGATGTCATCGTTGCCGTCAGCATATAAATATGAATATGGGCGGCGCTCAACGCGTACGTCTTCAAGTTTCTCACCGATGTTGAAACGACGTTCAAGCACTCTGCCGTCTACCACATCCTTGAGCTTGGTACGCATGAAAGTATTTCCCTTACCGGGTTTAACGTGTAGGAATTCCACTACAAAATAAAGACGGCCGTCCATGCGGATGCATGTGCCGTTTTTGATGTCTTGGGCGTTGATCATATTATTGTCTTAACTTGTTGAATTGTCATATTGTTATTTCCGTGTGCAAAATTAATCAAAAATCCCCATTCTGAAAAATCATATAGAAAATATTTTTGCTAAAATTTTGTCGACTGAATTTTTTTTGGTAATTTTGCACTCCGAATCGAGTAGCTCCGGGGAATTCACTCTTGTTACCCGACTATCTCTCCGAAATGATAATAGAAATTAAAATAATTATATAGACATGAAAAGAACGTTTCAGCCCTCTAACCGCAGAAGAGTCAACAAGCACGGCTTCCGTGAAAGAATGGCTACTAAAGATGGTCGCAAGGTCCTTGCCCGCCGTCGTGCTAAAGGTCGCTATTCTCTGACTGTTTCTGATTCTATTGCCTCTAAATAAGTAGTAATTACTACATAATGGGTTAACATTTAAGGCATTACATTAGACGCGTTGCATTTTTTTGCAGCGCGTTCTCTTTTTTTTAAGTTTTTTATGAACCTCTTTTATGCTTTTTATGTTTTAGTATAAAACAAGATTAAAAACAGATAAAACATTAAAGGTTATGGATACAAAGGAAAAACATGTAAGAGAAAACGAATCAGCGGCTAAACGCGAAGCAAGACTCGAACGCGAGAAAGGTGTGAACGAGGATCTTATCGCTCAGGAACTTCCCGCTGAAGGCAAAATGAGAAAACGTGAGAATACTTCAAAGATTAATAAGCTCTGGCTCTGGTTTGGAGTCCTGGTATTGATCGCTATCCTTCTTTACTGGCTATTCTCTATCGGAATTATGGAAGATCTGATGAATGTCTTTAACGGATAATTTGAAGTAAGATAAATATATATATATCAACCACTAACACAACACCCGGCCATTCAAAGTCCTTATAAAGGGTTACATTATATTATAGAAATCGCGGACCGGGAAACAAAGTCCCCGCAGTGTCAGTCACTTGCGGGGCTTTTATCTTTTGCACCTTTACCCGGACTTTCCGTTCTTCAGGAACTTTAAATGGGTTAGTGTGTCTTTAAGGATTTTGTGAGACGGACTCCTAAGAACGGGAGTGGCTTTAAGTGCTTTTAGATACGTATTATATGGGATCCGGGACTTTCGGGGCATTAGAAGGCTGGGGTGGTTTCGCCGGGATCGGGCATGAGGTCCGGGTAACTGCCCGAGAGTTTGCCGGCGGCAAAGGCAAATCCCCCTGCGGTGGTGGTGTCATTGGGTGTCCCTTCCTCTATATTCCTATTCCCTTTTGAATCCAGCAGTACGCTGCTGTTGCTGTTTGCAAGTGTCTCTCTGACCATCTGCAATCCTTCATCCCAATTCTCGAAGCGTGCGTATTTGTGGACAAATCTTAATTTTACATCGCCGACGGCTCCACTTCTGTGTTTGGCAACGATTAATTCAGCAAGACCCCGGATATCATTTCCTTGAGCATCTTCGCTCGATTTGGTGTAATATTCCGGTCGATGGATAAAGCAGACGATGTCCGCATCTTGCTCGATGGCTCCGGATTCGCGGAGGTCGGAGAGAACGGGACGTTTGTCTTCGCGTGTCTCAGTGCTTCGGTTGAGCTGCGACAGGGCTATAATCGGAATATTCAATTCCTTCGCCAATGCTTTTAAAGAGCGGGAGATCGTACTTACTTCTTGTTCACGGCTCCCGAGTTTAAGCCCTGTGGCATTCATCAGCTGCAGGTAGTCAATCATGATCATCTTCACTCCGTGTTCACGCACGAGACGACGTGCTTTGGTGCGGAGTTCAGTTATACTCAGGCCGGGTGTCTCGTCAAGATAAAGGGGTGCGCTGTAGACATTCCGGATGCGAGAGTTGAGCCTGTCCCATTCCTCAGTTGAGAGCTGACCGCTCTTGATTTTTTCACCTTCAAGATCAGCTACGTTGCTTATCAAACGTTTTACCAATTGCACGTTCGCCATCTCAAGGGTAAAGATTGCAATTGGAATATTGAAATCGACCGACATGTTTTTTGCCATTGAAAGCACGAATGCTGTCTTACCCATAGCGGGTCGGGCGGCAATGATGATAAGGTCTGAATTTTGCCATCCGGAGGTCATCTTATCCAATCCGGTATATCCGGTCTGAAGACCTGAAAGACCGGTTTCCGTATTGGCGGCTGTCTGAATCTGCTCAAGGGCGAGGTTCAAGACCGGATCGATCTGAGTCACTTCCCGCTTGAGATGTGTCTGGGAGATGTCAAACAGCTGGGATTCTGCTTCCTGTAAAAGATCATCGACGTCATTGCTCTCATCAAAGGCTTTCCCTTCTACGGATGATGCGAATTTAATCAGTCTGCGTGCAAGAAACTTCTGTGCGATAATCTTGGCATGATATTCCACATGAGCCGCGGAGTAGACACGGGCAGTCAGCTCGGTGATATGAAGTGCACCTCCCACCTCTTTCAGTGTGCCGTTCTGGCGTAGCTGTTCGGTGACGGTGATGGTATCGATAGGGCGCTGATTGAATCCGAGCGTGCATATGGCGTCGTATATTTTCTGATTCACCGGATCGTAGAAACTGTCCGGTGTAAGAATATCGCATACCGACATATAGGCATCTTTCTCAAGCATCAGCGCTCCGAGCACAGCTTCTTCAAGGTCTGTGTCGCGTGGTGGAAGTTTTCCGTTGAGATCGCTTATGGGTTGATTTTTTGAATTTTTGCCGTAGGTTTTATTCTGTCGTGTATTGTCCATTATATATAGGTTGAGAAAGGAAAGATAAAAGATCAGGTGGGATAAGCGGGAGCAAAGATATTATATTTTTGAAAATTACTCTGAAATTTATGGTGTTGAATTATGAACATCTTTTCTTCAACTTTTTCAAATCCCGTTTCTTTTGGAGCCATTGCTGACGTTCTTGCAAGGGCATCTTTTCAATGGCGTAGCGGAGAGTGGTGGAATGCATATCGCCTAAATTTTTTTCGATAAAAGCAATCAGAATTTCCTTATCTTTTTTCCCAACCTCACGAAGCACCCATCCGATTGCCTTGTGAATAAGATCGGAGGAGTGTTTAAGATGAATTGAACATTGCTCGAGGGCGGACTCGAACTGCTCTTTTCTAATCAAAGGTAGGTGAGCAACGATTGCCACTCTCTCTTTCCATAAATTCCCGCTCATGGATAATTGCATCATGGGAGTCAGGGCATGATCAGGGAAACGCAACATATAGTCTCCCAAAAGGTATGGCGCCACCAGATCCACCAAATCCCAATTATTGCCACGCTCAATTATGCGGAAATAAAAGTCCATCATGGTGTGTGTCTGAGATTGCTCCTTCTTCAAAGCTGATTTGTAGAGCTGTATAAGGAGCATAAATCCTGCCAGTCTCTCTTCATGCCAGCTGCTTAGTGTGAGGAGATTAACATCATCAAGGGTGGCGTCGCGATGATTCTGCGTCACAATCTCCCGTACATCCGGCACCCGGATTCCAAGAAATCTGTCGCCTTCGCCATATTCCCCGGGTTCGCATTTGAAAAAACGTTTAAGGTCATTGGCACGTTGAGCATCACTGAGCGCATGGAGAGCGTCTGAAATTCTTTCAGATGAAGACATATTATATATAAATTGTTAGTACCCCATCCTTGAATCTGCCGGATATCAGGGTTGCTTGGGACGAATGGTTTCTGTTAAGATATCGGGATGTGTACCGACACCCGGAGGATGAAGTCAGAAGAAGATAATCAACAGGTAAATGGAATACAGCAAAAGAAGAAGAGACGTGTCGCGCAATGTCGCGTTCAATACAGCTCCTCTCTTATCGGTGAGTCCGATCCCTATCTTTATATAGGTGCATGCGAAGAGAAGTATCACTATAGATTGAATTGAAATAATGCGCACATCATCAAATAGATAGTGCAACAGAATATATGGGAGAAGTGTGCCTGTGATTCCAAACACGATATAGACAATCTGCATGCCGGTGCGACCGAATATCACGACTGTAGTGCGCTTGTTGTTCCGCTGATCGCTTTCCATGTCGCGATAGTTGTTGATGATTAAGACATTCGCTCCCAACATCCCGATGCTGCAACCTGTGGCAAGCGACAGTGGTAGCGCTGTCCAATCTGAGCTTTGGAGGTAAGCCGTCATTACCACGGGCACGATTCCGAAGAAAATTATCACGGCAATGTCACCGAGTCCATGGTGTGAAAGCGGGTAGGGCCCCGTGCTGTAGGAGAGGGCGAATATTCCGATCACCGCTCCGACCGCAATAAGCCACCATCCTCCCCAATGGATTAATGAAAGACCTGACAATAGCGCGACTGCCAGTGTGAGAAATGTGGCATGTTTCATTGCTTTCGGGGAGAGATCCCCCTCGGTCACCCCGCGGCGGAACCCTTCGCGACCTTTGGTGTCAAGCCCGTAGATATAATCGTAATATTCGTTGGCAAAGTTGGCGACTATCTGAGCCAATATGGCAAACAACAGACAGATAATTGCCGGCAAAAATCTAAAATTACCATAGCGGAGAGCACAGGCAATCCCTGCAAAGACACCGGCCACGCTCACAGGAAGTGTGCGCAGCCGCATTGCCTCAATCCAGGCCTTGAATTTAGATGGATGTGTATTATTATTCATTCGGAGAGTTTATGAGACGGGCTCTAAATTATCGACTTCCTGCCTTTTCAAGCTCGGCTGACAACTCATCGGCAAGACGAGCAATCTTCTCCCCCTCCACAAGTCCGTCAATGAGATTCTGCGGGATGTCGTCAATACCATATCTCAACCCGGCGAGACAGACACCGAGCGATGCGTTGGTATCGGCATCTCCTCCTTGCTCAATAATCAGATCGAGAGCCTGACGGGGATGAATATCATGCCAGAGAACCCACATCGCCACTCCGACACATTTACGGGTGTACCAGTAAGAATCCTCATCGTCGAGTTCAAACGGATCCAATGAATCACCAAGCGCTTTCTCAAGATATGGGACGATGGTGTCATCATACCGGCTTGTCACTTCCACAGCCTCGTCAAAGCCTATGATGCGATTGTTCCAAAGGATGTTGTTTGAAGTGTGAGCCATAAGGGCAGAGCAGGCAGAGCAACGTGAGTCCGCGTGCGTTAGACGGCTATTACCGATGGCGGCTTCAGTCTGATCACCGGGCCATAGGCCGATTGCGGCTCCGCGACCGAGAGATTCGTTTGACCCCTCAAAGCGGCGCATCTCACGCCATACGCGCCGGCAGCAAGCCACAGGGTCATCAAGATAATTATCCTGACTCAATACCCAACGGAGATGAGACAACAGATCCGTGGGATCAGTCTGATACCATTCTTTAAGCCGGCGTGCATAATCTGTCAAATCTGGCCCGTCGCAGGCGATCATACTCTCGACTGCCATCAGTACGACCGTGGTATCATTAGTCCAGACGCCACGCTCCCATTGAGCACGGTGCCCATCTTTTATTATCTGACTGTAATCATGAAGTCCGTCGGGATAATACATCTTGACTTCAGAACGAGTCATAAATTCAGTTCCCAATCCAAGGGCATCGCCGATAGCCGTGCCATATAGGAAGCCCCTTATTTGTTCATTAATTGTAAGGCTCATGGAAAATAGATTAATTTCAGTTGAGAAAAATTATAACAGCACCTTTTAAGAGATTAAAGCTTACGCTTAAAAGTTATCCCCGTGTAAAATAGAATTACGGGTGGTAAATATGATACAGGGGAATCTGAAGAAGAAAGATTTTTAAGAATTTCTGAAGAAGAAAGATTCGATATACTTGGAGGTTGTCTGCATTCTTGAGACGGATTCCTTGTCGTGGGGTATCCGCATAGAACCGCATCACACTCCCGTAATCATAAAAGATATAAGGAGTGGTTTGATTCACAAAATTAACATTTTTTTATTGATTTTGCAACCATTTTCCTAAAAATATATTGACGTGAAACTTTAATAACAAAATTTAAATGCTTTTGTGAAGGAATCGGTCAGTAATGAGCCTTTTTCAGATTTTTGTCTTATTTTATCAGAAAGGTGAGGTGTTTTCTCTAATTTTTTGTTATTTTTGTGGATTGAACAGACTGAACCGATAATGAGTTCGTGTTGCTTTTTTCCGAAAATAAGAGCCCATGACTAAACGCAATTCACCCCGGGAAATAATCAAGCTCCCATGTCACGTGGGAGCCGGTGAGTCTCCCGATCTGCCCGAATCACGGCAGATCTCTCTTGTTGGAGCTCCGGGGGCCGGCAAGACCCGGTTTATGCAGGAATTGATTTCTCTATGTGGCGATAGCGGATATACTCTATCTGCGATGGAAGCGGAATATCCTCGTGTAGCCGGGCTCGCCCGTCCCGGATCGATAGATGATCAATTTGACAAGATGGTAAGTTCCAGAAGCTATATGCGTGGAGATGCGGCTACACAGATCGATAAGCTTTCATGCATGCTTGTGGCGGATGAATTTGATGCATTGATGGAGCTTAAGGAGAGGGCGCTCGCCGACAATAAGCAGACCCGGGGGAAGCTAACCAGACTTGACAGGTTAAGTTCCCTTTGGGAAAGAGTATTCCCGGGAAATAAAATAGTGGCAAAAGGGGGAACAATATCTTTTGCCACGGCAAGTGGCGAAGACCTTATCCCGGCTTCGCGCCTGAGCCATGGGGAGAGAGCGGCTTTCTACTATATAGCCGGTGCGATGTATGCCCGGCAAGGAGCGGTAATCTTTATCGATAATCCTTCGTTGTTCCTTCATCCCACGACTGTCAATTCACTCTGGAATGCAATCGAGGAGTTACGCCCGGATTGCAGATTTGTATATGATTCCGTGGATATGGATTTTGTCGGATCGAGGATGCAGAATGTCTGCATCTGGATTAAAAGTTATGATGCCGGCAAGAAAGGTTGGGATTATGAGATTGTCTATAATTACGACAATATTTCAGAGGAGCTTTTTGCTGACATTGTCGGCACCAGAAAACCGGTACTTTTCATCGAGGGAGACAGCATTCACAGCATTGATGTCAGATTATATTCATTGGTCTTTTCCGACCACACGGTGCGTCCCTTAGGCTCGTGCAACAAAGTGATTGAATCTGTCCGTTCGTTTTCTGACCTCAAGTCTTATCACCATCTTGACTGCCATGGCATCGTAGACCGTGACCGTCGCACGGATGAGGAGGTGGAATATCTGCGCGGAAAGAATGTTTTTGTGCCCGATGTGGCGGAAGTCGAAAATCTATTTCTACTAAAGGATGTCATAATGACGATGGCAGTCGTCAGAAAGCGCAATCCGGAGAAAATATTTCGTGATGTAAGAAGGAATGTACTGAAGATGTTTGCCGCCGATTATGACAAGCAGGCTCTTCAGCACGTGCGACATAAAGTAAAAAAAGAGGTGATATGCAAAATTGATGCCCGGTTTACCTGTATCACCGCCATGGAGACCCATCTGAAGGGATTGGTCAATAAATTAAGACCGAGGGAAGCTTATAATAAACTGCGTAACGAGTTTGCCAATATTCTTGATGCCGGAGATTATGATGCCGTGCTAAAGGTATTCAATCATAAGCCGATGCTTTCTAATTCCGGTCTCCACGGGATGTTGGGGTATGCTTCGGTGGAAGATTATATATCGGGAGTCCTTAACGTCATTAAGGGTTATTCACAGGAAGGGAAACGGCTCAGGGAAGCTATAAGGAATTGTTTTGCGATTGTTGAATAAAATATTAAGATAGAGATACTATGAAGAGAAAATTAGCGATTTTACGCCACGATCCATGGCTGGAACCGTATGCGGACGCCATTGAGGGGCGACACCAGGATGTAGTGAATAAATATGAAGAGATTACTGCCGCTACTGACGGGTCGCTTGTGAAATTTGCCAATGCGTATAATTATTTCGGACTTCACCACACCGATGACGGTGGCTGGGTGTTTAGAGAGTTTGCTCCAAATGCCACAGGTATCACTTTGGTGGGAACATTTAACGACTGGCAACCCTCTGAGAAATACGCGCTTAAGCATGTAGAAGACGGTGCCTGGGAAATCACGCTCCCTAAAGACGCTCTCCATGATGGTGATCTCTATAAGATGATTGTCGAGTGGGATGGGGGACACGGGGAGAGAATCCCTGCGTATGCACGGAGAGTAGTGCAGGATCCTCAGACCAATATTTTCTCTGCGCAAGTTTATGATCCGGCTGAGCCTTATAAGTTTAAAATAAAGAAATTCACACCAGATGTAAATCCTCTCCTCATATATGAATGTCATATCGGAATGGGGCAACAGGAGGAAAAGGTCGGTTCTTATGAGGAGTTCCGTCTCAATGTGCTCCCCCGCGTGGCAAAAGATGGGTATAATGCTATCCAGATAATGGCTATTCAGGAGCACCCGTATTACGGTTCTTTCGGGTATCATGTCAGCAATTTCTATGCTGCATCCTCCCGTTTCGGCACACCGGATGACCTTAAACGTCTCATAGATGATGCTCATCATCTCGGAATAGCTGTAATTATGGATATAGTCCATTCTCATGCGGTGAAAAACGAGGTGGAGGGACTCGGACGTCTAGACGGGTCATATAACCTTTATTTTAATTCCGGCGATCGGCGTGAACATCCGGCTTGGGATTCTCTCCTGTTTGATTATGGCAAGGATTGTGTGCTTCATTTCCTATTGTCGAATTGCAAGTTCTGGCTTGAAGAATATAAGTTCGACGGTTTCCGTTTTGACGGAGTGACATCGATGCTGTATTATGACCATGGCCTTGGAAAGGCTTTCGGATCTTACGCTGATTATTATGACGGCAATCAAGACACGGCAGCCATAACATATCTGACTTTGGCGAATATCCTTATTCATGAAGTTAATCCTTCTGCCATTACCATTGCTGAGGAGATGAGCGGAATGCCCGGGTTGGCGATACCATTCAAATCGGGAGGTCTTGGATTTGACTATCGAATGGCTATGGGAATTCCTGATTACTGGATTAAAACCATCAAGGAGAAGCGTGATGAAGATTGGCATCCGACTTCAATATTCTGGGAACTGACCAACCGTCGCGATGATGAAAAGACAATCTCATATTGCGAAAGCCATGATCAGGCGCTTGTGGGTGATAAGACAATTATTTTCCGTCTGATTGATAAGGAGATGTATTGGCATATGATGGTGGGCGACGATCATCCGGTCGTGGCTCGCGGAATGGCTCTTCACAAGATGATACGACTTGTGACTCTCGCCACAATCAATGGAGGGTATCTCAATTTTATGGGTAATGAATTCGGTCATCCGGAATGGATTGATTTCCCGCGTGAGGGGAATGGCTGGAGTTATAAATACGCCCGCCGTCAGTGGGATCTTGTCGACCGTGAAGATCTCAAATACCGTTTCCTCAATGCATTTGATAATGCGATGGTGGCTACCATATCAAATGTATATGATTTTCAGGCTCTTCCGGTAGTGAAACTTTGGGAGAAAGATGATGATCAGGTGCTTGCTTTCGGAAGGGGAGACCTCATATTTGTCTTCAACTGGAATCCGGTCAAGTCTTTCTCTGATTATGGTTTCCTCGCTCCTGCCGGAGAATATGAGGTCGTGATGTCAAGTGATAGCCCGGAGTTTGGCGGTTATGATAATATCGACGGAAGTGTGCATCATTTCACCATGCCCGATCCTCTCTATACTCCTTCAGGGAAAGGATGGCTGAAATTGTATCTTCCTGCCCGCACGGCTCAGGTGCTCCGTCTTGTGCGTCCCCGACCGGTGAGGAAAGCTTCATCTCAATCAGGTGCCTCCACTAAGAAAGAAGCGGTAAGGAAGGCTGTAAAACCGTCAGAGGGAACTTCCAAAAAAGCGACTGCATCAAAAGTCGTCGCTAAAAAAGCTGCTCCCAAAAAAAGTGTCGCAAAAAAAGTATTATCGAAAAAGTAGAATTCCGATATGAATAAGATTATAGTGGCTGTTGATGGATTCTCTTCTTCAGGGAAGTCTACAATGGCACGTCAACTGGCAGCCAAGGTAGGGTATGTGTATGTTGACAGCGGTGCGATGTATCGTGCCGTTACCCTGTTTGCCCTCCGACATGACATGATTTCACCTGATGGGGAGATCGATAAAAAGGCTCTTTTGAGGGCTTTGCCGGATATAGAGATTTCTTTTTGTCCCGCCGGTGCGGACGGAATCCAACATATTCTACTGAATGGGGAAGATGTGGAGAGTGAGATCCGTACGCTGCGTGTGGGGAATTTCGTAAGTCCCGTAGCTGTCATCCCGGAGGTGAGGGAACGTCTGGTCGATCTTCAGCGCCGGATGGGTGAATCACGCGGAATTGTAATGGATGGAAGGGATATTGGCACGACCGTATTCCCTGATGCGGAATTGAAAATATTTGTCAATGCCTCGGCTGAGTGTCGTGCCCGGAGACGATTTAAGGAGCTTCAGGAGAAAGGACGCGAAGTAAACTATGAAGAGGTATTGAAAAATATTACTGAGCGAGACCGTATTGACTCCACCCGAGAGGTCTCTCCATTGCGGCGTGCTGAGGATGCCATAGACCTGAATAACGATCATCTTACTCCCGCGCAGCAGTTGGAGTGGCTGGTGGATGTGTTCAACCGGAGAGTGGCTGATGAGGGTTGAGATTGATTCGGAATCAGGGTTCTGTTTCGGTGTGGTGAATGCCATAACCAAAGCGGAGCAGCATCTGGACGGGAGTGCTGAACTCTATTGTCTCGGCGATATTGTTCACAATGCACGTGAAGTAGAGAGACTTGGAAAGTTGGGTCTCACTACCATCACTCACGGACAGCTTGAAGATCTGCATGATGTGCGTGTGCTCTTACGCGCTCATGGAGAACCACCCTCCACCTACGAAACAGCCCGTAAAAACGGTATTGAGATAATCGATGCCACCTGTCCTGTCGTATTGCGTTTGCAACTCAGAATCCGTCAGGCTTACCTCTCCGGACTAGAAGAAAGGGGGAAGGGGAATAAATCTCCTCTGATTCTGATATATGGGAAAAGAGGGCATGCGGAGGTGAACGGACTTGTGGGGCAGACCAACGGGGAGGCGATAGTGATTGAACATATCGATGAGCTGGATTCCGTGGATCTTTCTTCCGACATTCTCTTATTCTCGCAGACCACAAAGTCTGTGCCCGGATTTATGGCGGTAGTAGATGAAATCCGCAAGCGCAAGAGTTCCAAGGGTGGGAAATTTGAGTATTTCGATACTATATGCCGGCAGGTAGCCAATCGAATAGATCATCTCAAAGCGTTTGCGGAATCCCACGAAGTTATTATCTTTGTCAGCGGCTCGAAAAGCAGCAACGGGAGGGTGCTTTGTGAAGTGTGTCGTCAGGTGAATCCGAATACCTATCTTGTCGGAGGAGAGGAGGAACTTAACCCGGAGTGGTATGCAGGAGTGGAGTCGGTTGGAATAT
This sequence comes from uncultured Sangeribacter sp., assembly GCA_964521885.1. Classification (GTDB taxonomy): domain Bacteria; phylum Bacteroidota; class Bacteroidia; order Bacteroidales; family Muribaculaceae; genus Lepagella. Next base: position 97,391 of record CAZFUF010000006.1, read on the forward strand.
GTGGAGCAACTTCCACTCCCCGTTGGCTGATGGCACGCGTGGCTGAGGCGATAAACCATCCGGAGTAATTACATGTCTAACTGAAGAGATATGGAAAGAAGTGATGAATACTATATGGATATGGCGCTCGAACTTGCCGAAGAAGCCGCCGGAAGGGGAGAGGTGCCTGTCGGTGCTGTGATTGTCTGCAATGACCGGGTGATCGCCAAAGCATATAACATGACCGAAGCGCTATGTGATGTCACGGCGCATGCGGAGATGCAAGCCATCACATCCGCTGCAAATAATCTAGGTGGAAAATATCTGCCGGATTGTACCCTGTATGTCACTCTCGAACCTTGTCCGATGTGTGCCGGTGCGTTGCGCTGGAGTCAGATAGGACGTATCGTCTATGGCGCTTCAGATCCTAAGCACGGGGCTATATCCACTGCTCCGGAGCCGGCCAGGATTTTTCATCCAAAGACAAAATTGCTTTCGGGAATCCTGGCAGACCATGCTTCTGAAATTCTCAGAAACTTCTTTAGACGCCGGAGATAATACTTGATAAAGAGTTGATGTGATACTTATTGAATATGAATGAATGCACCTCGTCTGTAAAGATGATGGTATGAATTTTAAAATAGTTAAGAATAATTATAAAGATGTTTTCAGGAATTGTAGAGACTACTGCTGAGGTTGTCGGATTGGAACGTGAAGGAACCAATCTACATATAACTTTGAAATGTGATTTTGTAGATGAGTTGAAGATAGATCAAAGCGTGGCACATAACGGTGTGTGTCTGACGGTGGTGAAGCTTCCCGGAGACGGCACATATACCGTGACTGCCGTGGAGGAAACGTTGGATCGTTCCAATCTTGGTGATCTGGAGATTGGCTCGACGGTTAATCTTGAGAGAAGCATGAAAATTGATGGACGCCTTGACGGCCATATTGTGCAAGGTCATGTGGATACAACCGCTGTCTGCACCTCCGTGAAGGAACTTGACGGCAGCTGGTATTATGCTTTTAAATACGATTTTAATCCGGAATTGGCAACTAAGGGGTATGTCACCGTTGAGAAAGGCTCTGTGTGTGTCAACGGCGTCTCTTTGACTGTATGTGATTCGGAGCCGGATTCATTTAAGGTAGCGATTATACCCTATACGCATGATCATACCAATTTTAACCGAATAATGCCGGGAACAAAAGTGAATATTGAATTTGATATAATTGGTAAGTATATAGCGCGAATTTCCGCTTTGAGATAAACATCTTTGACAATACGGATGTTATCAATTATGTGATTGAAATTTCTTAGGTTTCCTGACGTTCTTATACGTTGGAAGTTTTGAAATATTTAGCTGAATAATAGTTATATAAGGTTATGAAAAAAATAGGAAGAATAATTCTCGCGTTTTCAACCGTGATTGCTCTGATGACTCCCGGAGTCGCAGCGGCTCAATCCTTGTCGGATATTTTAGGTGGTCTTGGAAGTGCAGCCTCGGGCGTGGTTGAAGGTCTCTTTACAAAGACCAATCTATCAGTGGACGATATTGTCGGAGAGTGGAAGGGGAATGGCCCTGCTGTCAGTTTTAAGGATGATAATTTCTTAAAAAAAGCGGGGGGCGCTGCCATGTCAGGAGTAGTGGAAGATAAACTCGCTCCTTATTATAAGCAATTCGGACTGAATAACATCGACCTGACGGTGGATGCCAACGGTAATTTCAAAATGTCAATGAAGCTTTTGACTTTATCGGGCACATTGACTTCTAACGGAGACGGCACTTTCGAATTCAAATTCAAGGCTCTCGGTTCAATCAATCTCGGCTCGATGAAAGCCTATGTTCAGAAATCGGGAAATAATCTGTCTCTGATGTTCGATGCCACCAAGATGATGAGTCTTATTACCTCCATAGCGAAGTTTACGAAAATCAAGCTTGCTGATACTGTTGCCGGTATTCTCAATAGTTATGACGGTCTATGCGTCGGTTTCAAGATGTCGCGTGTAGGGGAAGCTCCCGCATCAAGCTCGAACTCTATCGGTTCGTCAGTGGAAGGTGCTCTTGAAAACCTTTTCGGAGGTTCTAAATCAACTACTAAATCAACCGGTACAGACAATAAAACTACTACCAAAAGTACAGACAAGACGAGCAGCAGTGAGAAATCTTCCATTCTGGATAAGTTAAAAAGCAAAAATTCAAAGAAGTAAATCTTACATAAATATTTGTACGTAAGGCTCCATACCCTCCGGACAGTTGTTCACGGGTGTGGCGCCTTAGTTTTTTAGGTTGAAAAAATCCACATAGTCGGGTGAATACGTAGATATATTCCATAATGAAAATTGAATTTTTGGTTTATTTGGAACATTTATCCCTTAATTGACTTTATTTTTTGAAAATTAATAGTATTTAAGTAATTTTGTTGCCGAATTAGCGGTGATAGTTAATCGTTGTCTAAACTAATGTAAGATATTGCCCTGTATTCAGGAAAGGATATAAGTAAGTATTGTTACTCATATGTTCCTGATTAAATGCTTCTTAATACTTTTTCGAAATATCTCTCATATCCGGAGAGGAATGAGAAATTTGATGAGAAATATAAACTAACTTTAACATATTCCTATGAAGCTTTTATATCAAAGCGTCCTGTTGGGTGTGGTTTCCTTGGGTCTTGTTGCGTGTAGCGAAGAGAATCCATGGAATAACTATGCCGCAGGTGAGGGAAAGGTTCAGCTATCTTTGACCTCTTCTTCCGAGGTGTTTGATGCTGTGCCGGTTTCCCGTGCTACGGTTGAATTGGAAGCGCCGGATGCCGAGGCTTTCAAAATCCGTATGGAGAAAAAAGATGGTTCTTTTTCAAAGGAATGGAACTCGCTTAAAGAATTTCATGCCGAGTCTTTTACGATTGGTACGTACTCCTTGACCGCATATCACGGTGACTCAAATGCCGAAGGTTTCGACCTTCCTTATTACGAAGGGAAAACAGATGTAACTGTTATTGAAGCGCGCACGACTGAAGTGGATCTTACTGCCTCTTTGGCTAACACGATGCTGAGTATCAGTTATACGGATGCTTTTAAATCTCACTTTAAAGGTTATGCCGCCACGGTTCATTCGGAAGGTCATTCATACGTGGCTTATACAAGTGAGAAGGAATCCACACCGGTCCATATCCAGCCGGGTCTTGTGGATATAGCTATTCAGGTTACTGATAATCAGAATCGTACTGTAAGTCTGCAACCTGCAAAGTTTGATGCATTGGCTTGTCATCATTATCATATTACGATTGATGTGAAAGGTGGTCAGGGCACAGGCAGCGTTGACCAATTGGTTGTCTCTTTCGATGATTCCATCCAACAGGAGGAAGTCACGATTGATCTTACTGAAGAGCTGTTCACGTCCAAGGCGCCGACGGTCAATCCGGCGGGATTCACCTCCGGACAGGTCGTTGAGTATCTTGAAGGTGATAATGCTCCGTCTGATGTGCAGTTCGATATAATTGCAATGGGAGGGCTGAGCTCTGTGATACTTACGGTTAACTCTCCGACTTATACCCCGTCGTTCGGAAACGAGATTGATCTTATGAGTGCTTCGGATTACGAAAAGTCTTTCCTTGAACAATCCGGCATTATCTGTAAGGGCTTATGGGGTACTACCGGCAAAATGGCTTTCGTTAATCTCAAGGAGTTCTGTCGCCATCTCCCTGCAGGGCGTCATGAGCTGACAATAGTAGCTAAAGATAATTTCATGAGAATTTCGGAACCAGTTTCGATCGTTTTCGATACTAATGCCGTCAGTGTTGAGATGGAGGCGCGTCCGATTAATCTTGGCGATACTCAAGGCGTAGTGGAAGTATCATATAATGGAGGTGACCTGGGCAATAAATTCTCTTTCGCCGTTATGAATGACTTTGGTATTTATGAGGATTGTCAGATACTTTCTGTCGAAACCCTTAATAATACTCGTGCTCTCCCGATCACTAAATTTGCGGTGACACTTTCACTTCCGGATAGCTTCCGTGGTGAAATTCCGGTAAGGGCATTTTATAAAGGGGATACCTCTTCCCCTGTGGCAGAATTCGGTATTCCGGTCAATATGCCCCCTTATTCCGTAGCGGCGGACGCTTATGCATCCGAGATCGTATTTAAAGTATCACCGGAAAATCCTTCCGATATGGGGATTCTTATCAAGGCTATGTCCATTTTTGTCAACGGAAATGAAGTTTATTCCAATCTGGAACGTGATGAAGAGAGGGGACTCGTTATATTGAGCGGATTGACACCGGACACCCAATATAAAGTATTCGCATCTATCCTTGAACCGGAAGATAATGATTATCTGTCTGTCAGAACCGAGAAGGATAACCCGGTTCCGAATGGGGATTTTGAAACCCTTGTCAATACGTATAATAATGTGACGATTAATCAGGGGGGACAATACACGAGAACGCTTATTGGAGCCGCTATGCAGAATACTCAGAACTTCACTGTCAGTGAACCTGAAGGATGGAAGTCAAATAACTCAACGACGTGCAATACCGGCCTGGCTTCGCAATACCTTAATTCCTGGTTTGTGACCCCGGCAGTCTTCAATTCAACACTCTCCTTTACAAGTACGGTCGCCACTAATGCAGGTATGGGTGGACAAAAATCCACTCCCGATGCTTATAAACATGATGCCTATCATGGTGAAAATGCAATGGTGATCCGTAGTGTGGGTTGGAGCCATAACGGGACAGTTCCCGATAAGGATTCCAAGGCAGCGGCAACTGAGACCAATTATTATAATACCAAAGTGCCGGGTTCATTTAATAAAGCCGCCGGTACACTGTATCTTAGTGAAAATAATGCTGAAGGATGTGCCTTCACTTCCCGTCCGGTTGCTTTGACAGGTTATTATAACTATACCAATGACTCAAAGGTGACTACTGAAAAGGCTCGGGTGATCGTGCAGGTCCTTAGCGGAACTACTGTAATTGGAACGGCTACAGCAACTCTGGCTGCCACTTCAGCCGGATATCATAGCTTCAGAGTTCCGATCACATATAAAAAATCCGTAAACTTCGGTTTGAAGCCAACCATGCTGAAAATCAGATTTTCTTCTGCGGATAATGATAACCCGGCTGTGACTTCTTATGCCGAACGCTTCCGTCAGGAGTCTACGGGTGCTGTTCTCCTTATTGATAACCTTTCATTTGAATATTAATTGATCATGAAAAAATATATCGGATTACTTTCAATTGCAGCCTTAGCTACCCTTTTCAGTGGCTGCTCGAAGGAATCTCCTTTTAATAATGAGGCAGACGGACCAATGGGATACCTCGCTCCGGAGGCATTGTCGGTCTCTGTAAGTAATGAGGAGAAACTGGTGCGTGCAGATGTCAATCTTCCGGATGTGAGTAATTTTACTATCACAATCACCAAGGTGGGAGAGACTAAACCGGCTCTGACATCTCTTTTATCGCGTGTCCCGGAAGTTATCGCACTTCCGGTGGGAGACTATACAGTGGTGGCAAGTTATGGCAATAATTCCGCGGCCGCTTTTGAGGCTCCTTATTTCAGAGGTGAATCTTCTCAATTCACCATCGAGGCTGATAAGATAACCTCAGATATTGAACCGATCGTTTGCAAACTCTCCAATATCAAGGTGTCTGTGCATTTCGATGATTCATTAAGCAAGGTTATGTCGCCCGATAGCAAGGTGACCGTGAATGTAGGTGAAAGCGGAACTCTTGATTTTACTCCTGAAGATAACGAACGTTCCGGATATTTCGCTTATGTGGAGAATTCAAATACTCTCGCTGCTACATTCAATGGCGAAGTGGAGGGTATCCCTACCGTTGTCACAAAGGCATACGATAACGTGGCGCCGGGTAATCACTACCGCATTCTGTTCACTCTCGTTGACCCCGGAGCTCCGGAGCCGGGAAGCGTAAGTTCGACTGTAAAAGTTGATGCCACCGTAGAGACGGTCGATTTAAATACGGAAGTCGATACTCCCGATGACGACATCCTTCCTGACGATATGCGTCCTGTTGAGGGTGGTGATGAAGACCCGAATCACGGTAATGATCCGGATGATCCCAACAAAGATTCTGAATTGACAGTGTCCGTAAATGCTCCTTATAGTCTGGCTGACGGCGCGGTCAATGATGTCACAGGGTTTAATCCCAAGACCGAGGATAATCCTTCGGGCACTGACATTCTTGAACTTCATGTCACCAGCAGCGCAGGCCTGAATAAATTTGTAGTTCGTATTGAATCTCAACAATTGAATAAGGATGAGTTGGAAGGATTCGGACTTAAACAGGATTTGGATCTGATCAACCCCGGGGAATGTAAGGAAGCTCTGGTTAATCTCGGTTTCCCGGTTGAGGATCAGGTGAAGAATCAAAAGAGTGTTACCGCCAGCATCACCAAGTTTATTCCATTGTTGGCAATGCTTGGCCCCGGAGTGCATAAATTCGTAGTGACTGTAGGAGATGCAAACGTTGAGTCTTTAGTAAAGACCCTAACTATTGAAGTTAAATAATAAGTTGTCATCATTATGAAAAAGAATAATAAATTTATACTTCCGCTTTTCGGAGCCTTGATGACAGCGACTTTACTCCCATCCTGTATCTCTGAGGAGCCGTTCTTCGGTGATGGCGAGTGCACGATGAAGATGAGAATGGTCATCAATTCCGATGTCACAAGAGCTGAAATAGATAATCTTGATGAGCTCCGCGAAAATTGCGTGTTATATATTTCAGATCCTAAAAAGGGACTTCTCTATAAATACAAAGGGTTGGAGAATGTGCCTGAACAGATCTCGATGAAGCAAGGCTCGTATGTGGCTGAAGCATGGGCGGGAGACTCTGTATCCGCATCTTTTGATAAGAAATTCTATCGCGGGTATCAGCCCTTTATGGTCACTGCCGGAGTTAACCAATGTGTCGTGAATTGTAAGATCGCGAATGTGGTTGCTTCTATCAATACCGCAACCCTGACTCCGGATTTGGTCAATTCTTATAAGGTGACGATAGGTAACTCCCGCGCTTCCCTTGATTTTGATGCAGAGAATGGCGAAACTGCCAAAGGGTATTATATGATGCCCAATGGTGAAACTTCCCTTACATATACTGTGGAGGGTGAGACCTCTACCGGATCTTCCTTTAAGAAAGAGGGGGTGATTGAAAGTGTGGAGAGAGCGCATGAGTATATCCTTAACTTTGAGTGTCACCCCGAATATGAGGAATTTGGTGGTGGCTTCATCACTGTCACTGTATCAAGTGAAGAGGTATTGATTGAGGATGAGATCGAAATTTATAGCCGCCCTTCAATATCACTGATCGAGAATGATATTAACCATCAGGTAGTGGGTGCTCCGGGTGAGTTTTCCGAACTATATATGAAAGTCGCAGCTTTCGGTGGTGTAAAGAATATTACTCTCACATCTGAAAGATATGAAGAGCTCGGATTCCCGGTGGGATCCATTGATTTGATGCAGCTTGAGCATAGCGTTGCCACTCAGATCCAGGAGTTAGGTTTAGCGTGGGATGTCACAACTAATGAAGCGCGCAATCTTCACACGGCTATAGTGATTTTCTCTTCTGAATTCCTTAATAATATTCCGAAATCGGATGAGGAATATGTGATTAATGTTAAGGCTGTTGATACCTATGGTAAATTCAATGAGGCCGCAATTCGAATTGCAGTCGGGGAGGGTGCCATTGTCATCGAGGATCCTGTGACCGTAACTCCGGTGGATCAGAATGCTGATTTTATGGCAGTCGGTGCCACTAAAGCGACTCTGAAGTGTTCGCTGAATTCAGATGAAGTCTCTAATCCCGGTATAAAATATCGCGAATCCGGCTCTTTGGATTGGCAGTTTGCCCCGGCTTCTTCTGCACAGCAGGCTCAGGCTAAAAAAGTGCTTCGCAAGGAAGCTCAGGCGGAGATGACCGTAATCCTTACCGGTTTGAAGCCCGGCACACGTTATGAATATAAAGCAGTTGCAGATGGGTTTGAGGCGTCTGAATCTTATTTTATTACAACTGAATCTATGTTTGTAATTCCTGATTCAAGTTTTGAGGTGTGGGGTACATACAAGGCTTCCACTATGCTTGGTACCAAAACAGTAGTTGTCCCGGGTATCAACCATACTGATAATTTCTGGGATTCGGGTAATGAAGGAGCTGCCACAGCAAATAAGCAAGTGCTTTTCCAATCTTCCGATATGGTTGCTTCCGGTGAGTCCTGTGCTAAGTTGGCATCAACCTCAGCTGCCGGCGTAATAGCAGCCGGAAATATTTTCTTAGGCACTTATGTGAAAACCGACGGCACTGACGGAGTCCTTTCTCTTGGAAGACCGTATAATGGTTCTCACCCGACAAAGGTTGTCGTTCAGGCAAATTATCGACCCGGTTCAGGGGTAAAGGTGAAATCGGGTAATGATAAATATGTTGACGTGCAAAACGGTGGAATTGATCAAGGTCAGGTATATGTGGCGCTTACTACCGCACCGATTGAAGTTCGCACAAAAGCATCCAACCGTAAGCTTTTCCCCGCTTCAGCTACCAATGAAGAAGGGGACCCGGCGGAAGATTATGATAAGGTTGTCGCTTACGGACAGGTAACCTGGAGTGATGCTTTCGGACCCGATAATGGATTGAAGACATTGGAAATTCCATTCACGTATAAGAGCAATGCCAATACTACCCGCCCTCTTTATCTGGTCATAGTTGCATCTGCTTCCAAGTTCGGTGATTTCTATTGCGGAAGTGCTGAATCAGTGATGTATCTTGACGATTTCGAACTCGTCTATGAATAATAAATTCATCTTAATTGTCATAACCTTCCTCCTGACCCTTTCCCCTTTTTCGGGATGGGGTCAGGAGGTAAGTGTGTCTGAGGATCTCGAGGAGTTCAATCGGGATACCGAATCGGTTGTCTTCATCCCGAAGGGGCAGTGGGTCACCTCTTTGGCGGTTTCGTATTCTCAATGTTCACAGAATAAGTATAACTTTTTGGTTTTGGAGAATCTTTCCGGCGATACATATTCCTTTAAGGTATCCCCGATGCTTTGCTATATGGTGAAGGATGATATGGGTTTCGGATTGAATTTCGCATACCAACGTTCGCTGACAAAACTTGAGAATGCTGATATTGTGCTCGATGCTGAGACAAGTTATTCAGTCGAGCATCTGTATATGCTTTCTCATAATTATTACTCCTCGGTATTCATGCGTAATTATTTTTCTCTCGGTAATTCAAAGCGATTCGGTTTTTTTAGCCAGTTGCAGTGTCAGCTCGGTGGCGGACAATCGAAAGTCATGAAGGGGAGGGGAGAGGATATCTCCGGAGTGTATGAGACTAATTTCTCGTTTGATATTGGGCTCTCTCCCGGTGTGATGGTGTTCCTTAACAATTATTCTGCTCTGGAAGTCAATGTCGGTGTGCTGGGCTTTAAATATACCCATACCAAATCTATATCAGATCAAATTTATAGAGCTGATCGTAAGACGAAATACGCTAATTTTCATATCAACATCTTCTCCATTACCTTCGGAGTTGCATTTTATCTTTAAGACGTCATGAAGAATTCTAACCTTTTAAATAAGATGAGAACCCTCCTCAATACGTCTTTGGACTTCGCGGTCAGAGGGGTAGTGATGATTTTCTGTTGTTTTGCCGTCTCCTTAGTGGCTTGGGGTGAAAATATCCCGTCTGCGCCAATAACGGGGATTACTGAGGAAGATAAGACGCCTGCTGACGGATCTCCTTCAGGTTTGGAACTTGAAGGAAACGATGATAATAATGAAGTCGTCCGGATGGAGGAGGTATGTGGACGATGTGATTCGACCGCTACGGGAGGTTCATATATTTGGATACCCGATTCTCTGAATAAGGATGTCAAGCGCCTGCTTGGGGGGAAATATATAGTGGTTCACGATGACTCCCGTGTAGATGTGAATGAGAGAGTTATTTACCGTGGTGATACCCTGAATATGGTGCTGAGAGACAAGAATCCCCGTATTCTCCATCGTTATGATAGAAAACTGTATAACTATCTTTTCATCCCGCGTGGTGAATGGCAACTTGGATTGACTGCTTCTTATGCGGAATTTTCTACCGATGATCTTCAAATGTTTGACATATTATCGGATTTCACTTTCAAAGGGCATATTTTTTCAGTGAAACCTTATGTGGCATATTTTATTAAGGAAAATATGTCGGTGGGTATCAGAATAAATTATACAAATGGTCAGGCATCCCTGAATTCTTTGTCGCTCGATATTTCTGATGATATGGGATTCAGTGTTAATGATGTCGGCTATACCACTGAAAGCTATGAGGCGGCTATTTTCTTTCGCCAGTATCTCGGTTTAGCCAGAAACGGAAGATTTGGTATTTTCAACGAAGTCTCATTGGGTTTCTCGTCTGGAAATTCCAAGTTTGAACGTCCCTTTGATGGAGATATGCGCTCAAGCCGCACGACTAATATGCGTGCTTCTCTCAACTTCTCTCCCGGTGTCTGCATCATGGTTATGAGAAATGTCTCGTTTAATCTTTCGTTTGGAGTTTTCGGTTTCTATATTAAGAACGAACGGCAGACTCTGAATGGTGAAGATTTAGGTAATCGATTCACTTCAGGTGCGGATTTCCGTTTAAATATATTTAATATTAATTTTGGTCTCGGTTTTCATTTCTAATTAATTTCCGCTTCTTAATGCTGATGAGATGCGTGGATTAGGATTATTACAAGCTCACCGAATGAAATATATCTCCAAATATAAAGTTCTGCCCCTTCTTTTTATTGGATTGTCGGGGGTAATATCGTTGTTGCTGTCAGGATGTATTAAAAACGATATCCCCTATCCGAGGATCCCCCAATATATCCTTTCGATTGCTGCTGAAGGGGAAGTATCGCCCGCGCAAATTGATGAGTCTAATTTCACGGTGACGCTTTCTCTTGGTGAAGATGTAAATATTCGTGAGGTATCATTTACAGAATTTACGTATTCTCCTGAGGCGACTCCATCAGTGGATCTGTTGAGCGGAACCTTTGATTTATCAACCCCGTTGGTTGAAACCTTGACACTGTATCAGTCGTATCAATGGGTAATCAATGCACAGCAGAATATTGAGCGGTATTTTCGTGTGGAAGATCAATTCGGAGAATCTGAGATAGATGTACCCGGACGCAGGATTATCGTCAGGATGCCGGATTCGGTGAATTTGTCAGAGGCGGTCTTGACAGCGGTTAAGCTTGGTCCGGAAGGACATACCTCATATAATCCCCCTCTTACCCCCGGTCCAATCGACCTTTCGGCTCCTCTGCAGGTGGAGGTCATAAGCTGGAATGTCTCTGAGATTTGGACCATTTATACTTTGGTTGAGGCGCTTCCCGTGCAAACGGTGTCTGCCGATGCGTGGTCTAAAGTTGTGTGGGTTTATGGATCTGGAAATGTCGGGAATAATAATTCCTTCGAATATAAGAAGGCGGATGACACGGAATGGATAAGAATCCCTGATGAATGGCTTACTGTTGAGGGAGGTTCTTTCTCTGCGGGAATTCGTCATCTCGAACCACTTACTGAATACGTTGTCCGGGCTGTGTGTGATACCGGTGTCGGGAATGAAATCGTTGTCCATACCGAAGCCACAGAGGATCTTCCCGACGGAGACATGGAGCAGTGGTCACAATCCGGAAAAATCTGGAACCCATGGAATGTCGATGGCGTGAAGTTCTGGGATACCGGTAATAAAGGGTCAGCTTTAGCCGGAGTCAATGTCACCGAACCTTCTGATTATTCGGTAATCCCCGGTGGGAAGTCAGCTAAATTGCAAACTGTCAAGGCAGCTGTGTTCGGTATCGGAAAACTTGCATCCGGTTCTCTTTATACAGGAGACTTTGTGAAGATTGACGGAACAAACGGTGTGCTTGCTTTCGGTCGCCCGTGGACAACTCGCCCCACGGCTCTTAAAGGTTATTATCAGTATGATGCTGCCGAAATCAATGAAGCTAAAGCTCCCTTTGAACATTTTAAAGGGCGTCCCGATTCATGCCAGATTTATGTGGCGGTCACCGATTGGTCCGAACAATTCGAAATACGCACCAATCCGAGTAATCGCCAGCTGTTTAATCCTGATGATCCTCATATAATCGCCTACGGACAGATCACTGTGAGCACGCACATGACGGAATATGCCCCTCTCGAAATTCCTTTTGTATATCGTAGCACATCGAGGGTGCCGAGATTTATTCAGATCACTGCCTCTTCTTCAAAATATGGAGATTACTTCACCGGAGGTGTAGGTTCATGCTTATATCTTGACCAATTGTGGCTCGATTACGATCTCCCATGATGAATACCGGAATCATGGTTGTTAATGGATATAGATTCTGACAGATGAAGTATTGGGAAAAAAGGAAAAGTGCATTTAAATATGCTTTTAATGGGATAGGAGTCCTTTTCCGTGATGAAGCTCACGCCAAGATCCATGCGGTAGTGGCTGTTCTTGTTGTAATTGCCGGTTTTGTCTTTAGGGTTTCTCTTTCTGAATGGTGTCTGTTGGCTATATGCATTGGGATGGTTTTCGCAGCCGAGGCATTCAATACTGCAATTGAGACGTTGGCGAATCGTGTCACTAAGGATAATGATCCCCTCATAGCACGTACAAAAGATGTAGCTGCCGCAGGTGTTCTCCTGATAGTATTTGGTGCCATAGCTGTCGGTCTGATTATTTTCACCCCTAAATTAATTGCACTTTTGCTCTAAACCCACTTTCCCTAATCCTCCTCCTGACTTTTCTTAAGAAGCATTTGCAAATTCCATCCACTTCCTCCTCCGCTAATATCCTAACATTAGCTCCCTTTCTATATTCCTGACCATAGCTACTATTGCTAATCCTACCCACGATTGCTCTTACCGATATCTTCATGACCATAACTTCTTCCGCTAATCATTGAAGCTATAGCGATTCTCCCGCATAATTATTTCCCTCTTAAGTCGCGAGCCGTTTCCGTTCGCGGCTGTTC
>CAZFUF010000007.1:0-96896 GCA_964521885.1 uncultured Sangeribacter sp.
TTAGGCGTTCTTGAATGTATTAAGTTTTATCGCTCAGTAATAGTCAATTACTATCGATATAAATCATTGATTATCAACTAATTACTTACCGATGCAGAAGCGGGTGAAGATGGTTTGGAGGAGGGTGTCGGTGGTGATGGTGCCGGTGATGGTGCCGAGATGGTGGATAGTTTCGCGGATGTCTTGGGCTATCAGGTCGGAGGAAAGTCCTGCTATGAGTCCGACTTTGGCTCTTTGCATTGAGCGGCTGCCACGTATCAAGCATTCGTAGTGGCGTGCGTTGGTTACCATAATCTCGCTGGCGGGATCATAGCCTCGCATCGCTGTTTTTTGTAGGGCTTCTGATAATTCGTCAAGTCCTTCTCCGGTAAGAGCACTCCCTTTTATTATTCTATTGGTAGATAAAATTTCAAGTAGGGTAGATGTCTTTTTTATTTCGGTTTCTTGTTGAGTATTATAAGTTTTTCCCGTTTCCTTCAAATCTCCTTTATTCAAAAAGAGTATGATTGTTGCATCCTTTCGCATGATTTCTTTAAGCAATCTTGCCTGAGAGTAGCGGGAATCTTCAGTGAGTGTGAGATCTGAACTTATGGAATCTTCCACCCATATAATAATGGGTGCGCTTGATATGCGTTTTCGTGCGCGCTGGATACCGATATTCTCTATAGTGTCGTCCGATTCCCGTAGCCCTGCCGTGTCTACGAATCTGAAGAGAATTCCCCCAAGTTCTTTGGTGTCTTCTATAGTGTCGCGCGTAGTCCCGGGAATTTCCGAAACGATGGCTTTATCATCTTCTATAAGTGCATTTAGAAGTGTCGATTTTCCCGCATTTGGAAGTCCTGCAATCACAACTTCCACTCCTTCCTTGAAGGCAGATCCGGCTTCAAAAGTGGCTGCTAATTTATTTACAGTATTGATTATTTCGTCTGCAAGTTCGAGAAGTTTTTTTCTATCTGCAAACTCTACTTCTTCTTCTGAAAAGTCAAGTTCCAGTTCCAGCAGTGAGGCAAGATTAATCAGTTTATCTCTCAACGATTCCAATCGTTCGGAAAATTTTCCACCAGCTTGATTAAGAGCCATGCGATGAGCGGCTTTGCTTGAAGCAGATATAAGATCGGCAATCCCTTCTGCCTGAGCGAGGTCTATTTTACCATTCATGAAGGCACGTTGTGAGAATTCTCCTCTTCCGGCGCTTCTGGCACCACTTCTTATAAGTAAATTCACGATTGTACGTTGAATCCATTTTGATCCGTGGCATGAAATCTCAACGGTGTTTTCTCCGGTAAAAGATTTTGGTGCCAGCATTACAAGAGCAAGACATTCATCAATAATTTCTCCGGACTCGGGATCCCATATATGGCCATAGACCGCAGTATGGGTCTTAGCTGTCACAAGACTTTTACCCTTCCAAACCTTATTTACTATCTCTATTGCATGGTTACCGGAAACGCGGATAACGGCTATCCCTCCCATTCCCGGAGGGGTGGAAACCGCTACAATTGTTTCTTCTCCAATTATTTGTTCCATAATTTAAAAGAAGTTTTGGATTCGATCTTTTCTTCTAATTCCTCAGGAAGATTACCGAGGAAGTCGTACCCGGTGAGTTGCTCAACTTCATCGATTGTCATGGAATAATTCTGCATATTCCCCGGAGATGACATATTGGGATAGACGAATGCAATCCCACGTGGTTCCTCCAGGTAAGGGGCTGCTATTATCTTAAAGAATGCTGAGGGCACTCTCACTTTATTCTTTCCGATCTTTTCAAGATCTCTTTTCTCATAAATCGGGCCTGCCACAATGATAAGGGCTGAATCTCTCTTTGCCCATTGTCGACATTTATTTTCCAGAGTATTCCATGCCCCGCTATTAAGAGGATGCGCCTGAGGCGCGATGTTTGTCATGACAAAACAGTCATTCATGGCTTCGGGACTCCATTTCATATCGGCAGCAGGACATAAATGTCCTCTGTCGTAGCCGGACTTTACATAATCTTTCGTGTCTGCGCATCCTTCCATTTCAGAGTCATGCCAGAAATTATTTGTTCGTGATAGCTGACCTTCTGTTTCGCTCCCGAGTAGTTCCCAAGCCACCCAATTGGGCGTGTGGTTATCTTTATTGAATGATAGTTGAAAACCCGAATATGATTTTATACGTGATGGGATTCCGGAGGGCATCTTCACTTCGAGCAATCCTTCGTAATGAGGAGTAGGAGACACTTCAACGTTGGGATTATTTGCTTTTGCAGCCTGTGAATGGCGAAGGAGAAGCAACCCTCCTAAAATAAAAATCAGAGCTACTCCGAAGCAAGCTATTGCTAATGGCCAACCTAAGGTGTTGTATTTATTTTTGATAGACATATATCCGTGATTTGAATCTTTCGTAAAAGTACTAATTTAATGCAATATTTGCAAATTGAATTTTGTTCCCATGCATGGTCAGGTCAGTTACAATTCCAGTTTAAAAGTGATGGGGTCAGCGGTTTTAAGAAAGACTTATAGTCTGGCGTTCATACAAATTTTCATATCCGCATAACAAAACCATAGGAATTATTGTTATATTAATGATTTTTCACTTAAGCTATTATGAAAATATTAAAAAACACCATAATGGGCGGACTGATAATCGCCCTTTCTACCTGTTCAATTTCATCATGTACGGCTAATGCTTCGCGTTCGGAGCAACATCCTGAGGTACCCGGAAAAACCGAATCAGTCAAGGAACCGGCTATTAATAAGAAGGAAACTATTAAGAAAGTGATGATAATAGGAGATTCCATGACAGGGTGGCTTGCTGAGCGCCTGAATGCTTACGGACAAAAAAACGGATTTGAAGTTGCCACAATCGTATGGGATGGATCTACCATAAGCAAATGGGGCAATTCGTCTCAATTGGCAAGTTTGATTAAAAAGCAAAATCCGGATGCCGTGATGGTTTGTCTGGGGCTTAACGAATTATTTGAAAAGAATCCTGAGTCCCGTCTCAAAGGCGCGTATAATGAAATCATGAAAGCAATTGGAGATAGGGACGTACTATGGATCGGTCCCCCTTCGTGGCCCGGACATTCGGAAGGGAAAGTCATGATTGATTGGCTTTCAAAACAGTTGGGTGATGGGAATTATTTTAATTCATATAATCTTTCGCTCCCTCGACAAAGTAAGACTAATCCCCATCCTTCACGCACAGGAATTATAAAGTGGATGGATGAAATAGTGCAATGGATTCCCGAACATAGCAATTTGAATTTTCAAAGTCTTGATAAACCCGGACCAACAGATATGTCCCGGGGCAAGTACTTCCTATATAAACGTATGAAAGAGACATTGTAATCCTTGGGCTAAGAAGGTCTTAACCTAAGTGAAGATCCGTATTCAAATCTGCATTAACGCGTATAGAGGAAACGTTTTATTGATCGTTTTGGAGTCTTTTCAAATTCATTAGGCATGGGGATGATGGCTGTAAGATGTTCGTAAGGAGCAACGATCTTGTTAAGCTCTTTGCGGATATTCTCCATGGTGTTCTCCAACTCACTTGTGTTGAGCCCCAGCCTATCGAGAGCATCGTAATCCGGGTAAACCAATCCCACGAGTTTGCCGTCGCGATCTACAACGAGACTTTCTGCCACAAATGGCATATTATTAAGTTTAGCTTCGATCTCCTCGGGATAAATATTTTGACCGGATGCAGATAGAATCATGGTTTTTGATCTCCCCCGCAAGAACAGGGTTTCCTCATCGTCCATGGTTCCCATGTCGCCGGTGTGAAGCCAACCATCCTTATCCAGTACAGCGGCAGTCGCGTCAGGATTTTTATAATAACCTTTCATTACGTTTGTGCCGCGGATACAAATCTCTCCAGGTATGTTTTGAGGATCATCGGAATTTATTTTAGCCTCCATTATAGGTAACACTTTTCCGCTGCTTCCCGGTTTGAATTCACGCCACGGAGTATATGAGATAAGCGGACCACATTCAGTCATTCCATACCCCACGGTAAACGGGAATTTGATCTTATAAAGGAAATCTTCCACCTCATGGTTCAGAGGTGCGCCACCTACGATTACCTCCTCAAATTCTCCTCCGAATGCATCTATCAATTTCTTACGGATTTTGGCATAGACGATCGAATCAAGGAATGGCACTGCCAGTGTCCATCGCATAGTGCCTTTTGAAATGAGTGGCAATATTTGGTTCTTATATATTTTTTCAAGAATAAGAGGTACACAAATCACAAGGTTTGGCTTCACTTCCGCCATGGCTTTAAGAAGAACACGTGGGGAAGGAGTTTTACACAGCAATGTAATGTGTGAACCTGCAGCAAGAGGTGTCAACATATCAAATGCGCAACCGTATGCGTGCGCCAGAGGCAAGAATGCCAATGCCCGTGAGGATCTGAAATGAAGCACCGTGTCCAACCCGAAACATACGTTCCCGGCAAGATTCTCACCTGTTAGCATCACACCTTTAGAAAATCCTGTAGTGCCTGATGTATAATTGATTTCAGCGACTTCAGAATTAGCCCTGTCTATATAATGCACATCCGAAGCATGGAAACCGTCCGGATATTTACGGCGGAAACGGCGGCGTAATAGTGATATATCCCTTCTTATCTCCACATCTGGACGTTCATAGAGCAACTCGCGATTCTCAAGAGAGATTACCCCCTTGACGTTTAGGAGTGATTCCGGTTCTATATGCTCCCAGATGTGATCCGACACAATAAAAAGATCTGCCTCACTATGATTTACGATGTGGGCGATATCAATCGGATTAAATTCAGGCAGGATCGGTACTATAATAGCTCCGTAAGTCACGGTTGCCATATATATTCTCACCCATGAGATAGAATCTTTGCCACAAACGGCCACTCTGTCGCCTGGTTTTAATCCGAAGCTGGAATAAAACAGATGTATAAGGGCAATTTCCCCTGCCAGATCTCCGTAGGTGATGGTTTTCTTTGTTGGATAATCGGTCAGTGCCGGGAGATCCCAATTTTCAATAAAACTCTTTTCATAGAGTTTAATGAAATTAGTGACTTTGATTCTGTCAGACATAAGTGGAATTTTTAATGTGAAAGATGCAGTATAAAGGTGCTGACTTAGGGGTAAAGGATATGGGATTATCCCAGTTCTGCGACGATAGCATCTCGAATTTGCGCCATCTTTGCCGGATCCGGATTGTCGATTTTGTGTTTGAAGTCCATATCACCCTCCTTCTGTAGCGGAACGAGATGAATATGCGCATGAGGCACTTCCAGACCGAGCACTGTCACACCGACCTTTCTGCAGTTGAATGCGCGTTTGATTCCTCCGGCCACATTCTTGGCGAACGCCATCATCTCCCCGAGATCTTCATCGCTGAGGTCGAAAATATAATCGGTCTCCTTTTTGGGGACAACGAGCGTGTGTCCCCAGTTCACCGGATTGATATCAAGAAAAGCGAAAAACTTGTCGTTTTCGGCAATTTTATAGCAAGGAATTTCACCTGCGATGATTTTTGAAAAAATTGTCATGATGATTAGATTTCAATTTTTACAATCTCAAAATTAATAGTACCGGCCGGAGCCTTCACTTCTACGGTGTCGCCGACTTTATGTCCTATAAGCGCCTGAGCTATAGGGGTATTGGAAGCAATTTTGTGTTCACGAAGATTTGCTTCGCTTTCGGTGACGATGGTATATTTCATTTCCATCCCGTTCGCCTTATTGCGGATGGTGACTGTGTTTAGCAATTGCACTTCATCAGTATTGAGCTTGCTGTCATCAATGATGCGTGATGAAGCTATCAGCTCCTTTAATTTGGAAATTTTCATTTCCAACATTCCTTGTGCCTCTTTAGCGGCATCATATTCTGCATTTTCTGAAAGGTCTCCTTTGTCGCGTGCTTCTGCGATGGCATGTTTGATGGCAGGACGTTGAGCTTCGAGCTCTGCAAGTTCCTTCATCTTTTTGTCATAACCCTCTTGGGTGAGATAAGTAGCCATAATATAATAGAATTTAAAGAGTCAGATCAGTATGTTTAACTGAGCGACCAATTGGTTAATAATCAGATTAAAAGTAAAAAAATAAGGAATCCTTCGCCGTTGCCTTTTGGAGAAATTGAGAAATGAACTCTCGCAGAAGACGTAAGTAAAAGATCCTTTGCGACTTAATAAGCCACTAATATTGTGTGATTCTCTGAGAATGCGTTTGATTAAAATCAAACTTTACAGGAATCCGTTTATTTGACTGCAAATGTAATCATAATAATTGAGATAGGCAAATATTGAATCCTTTTTAAGTTAGAGCCCGTCTCATAAAAACTTGAGAGTCCCTGGGGTGGCTTGATTGGAGTGATTTTTGGCTTTTGAGTGATTGAGCATAGCGGGCTATGTGATTGAACCAAAAGCCGAAAAGCGCCCGAGCAAGCGAATACTATGGGTAATTTTTATATTAGGTAGATTCCAAAGCATTACTGCGGGCGCCTCTCTTTCTTTAAGAAAGGGGGAGTATTTTGTTTCTATGGAAACAATTTATATTATTTTGGAGAAATATTTTAGGCGTTTCCATGCTTTCAGAGTTTAACCATCCGTGGTGAAGATTCCCGGTTCATCCTGTCGAGCGCCGTCACCACAAAAGTGACACCTTTTAAGTCATCTCGTGCCGAAGCTTCATCAATCAGGATTTTATTAAGAGATGACACCGAGATGATGGCTTGTGGATCTGAAAGGGTGGTGGTGTCTTCTCCCGGAAACAGCTCGTATACTACAAATTTCACTGCGTCTGTGGCTTGTGGTTTTCCGGAAAGTTCAGGTATATCCCAAGTCAGCATAAGATTTCCACCTTCAGTGATGATGCGGGGATTCTCCACGGGTCTCGGTTTTATCTTTTCATCTCCATAAGTAGGGGGAAGAGCGATGGTAGATTGATATTTAAGAGCTAACGAGTCGGCAACACCTTTATAATTGTCAGTGACCCAATATCCGTGCCACCAGATATTCCCCTTCACATTAGGTAAGGATCTTGATAGTCTGACTTTGGTATCCAATTCATTTTTGTCATGATTACCAGGATCCGGGGTTGACATGGTACGTTGTACATCCTGCCCGATGTAGACATCCACACCTTCGCTGTGTTTGGACCACCACTCTGCGAGATGACGCGAAGGGGCAGCTTTCATATCCAGTGTCCAATATAATTGAGGAGCGAGATAATCCACCCAACCATTTTTAGCCCACAGAAGAACATCGGCATAAAGATCATCGTAATTTTGGAGCCCCGAGCTATTGCTCCCCCGGGGATCATTGGTTTTATTTCTCCATATTCCGAATGGACTTATTCCAAATCTAACCCAAGGTTTAGTTGTCTTGATTGTAGAATATAATTGCTCGATAAGTAAATCCACATTATGTCTGCGCCAATCATTTCGATTTTTCCCTTCGCCGAATTTTGCATAGCTAAGGTCGTCCGCGTTGAATTTTTTACCATTTGCGGGATAAGGGTAAAAATAGTCATCGATATGAATGGCATCCACATCGTAACGGGTAAGAATATCTTTCACTACTTCACAAATAAAGTCCCTGTTTTCTTGATATGCCGGATCAAAAAAAATTTGACCATTAAAATTGACAAACCTGTGGGGCTCTTTTTTCGAAAGATGGTCAGGGGGCAGAATTTCTTTGACGGTGGAAGTCACGCGGTATGGATTGAGCCATGCATGAAATTCCAATCCTCGTTTATGAGCTTCTTCAATAGCATATTCCATTGGATCCCACATCGGCTGAGGAGCTTTCCCGCGTTTTCCGGTGAGCCAATAAGACCAAGGTTCAAGATCAGATTTATAGACTGCATCTGCCATAGGGCGCACTTGAAATATCACTGCGTTGCAGCCGGCATTTTGCAATTTATCAAATTGGTTCCGGATATACGCTTTTTGTGCCTCAGTGCTTTTGTTCATCCATTGTGACTGACCGATTACATGGAGCCACGCACCGCGGAATTCCCTCTTTGGATTCCCTTGCTCAGCTCCATTGAGGGATAAAGTCGCTACCAATAACAAAGAAAATCCAATCAGGAATGTTCTTAAACGAGGTAAAGAAAAAATGTTTATGAAGGTATGCCAAAATGAACTATACATGTGAAGATTTTATCAATATGGAGGATTTTTCTCCCGAATAATAGACGATATATAATTCGGTTATGTCAAAGCAAAATTAGTCAAAAAATATCAGATAACCCTCTTTCTCCCGATATTTATGATAAATATTTAAACCTTTTTGGTAACAATAACATTTATTTATAATTTTGCAGTTTCGAGAAGTGACAAGTATATTCGGTGTGGCATGACACGATTACTTTGCTAACGTCAGGGCACCACTGCAGTCTGTTATTTGTCACTCACGTAAAAGATGAAGTATATAAAGAATATTATCCAAATATGAACGAGTTAGCTACAAAATACAATCCCTCGGAAGTTGAAGGGAAGTGGTATGAGTATTGGATGGAGCATCGTCTGTTTCATTCAGAACCCGATGAGCGTGAACCTTACACAATTGTTATTCCTCCTCCGAACGTGACAGGAATCCTCCACATGGGTCATATGCTCAATAACACGATTCAGGATATTCTTGTCCGTAGAGCCCGAATGAAAGGCAAGAATGCCCTGTGGGTGCCTGGCACTGACCATGCTGCAATCTCCACTGAGGCAAAAGTAGTAGCTAAACTCGCTGCGGAAGGAATAGAAAAGAAAAGCCTCAGCAGAGAAAAATTCCTTGAGCATGCCTGGGATTGGACTAACAAATATGGCGGCATTATTCTGAGCCAATTGCGTAAGCTCGGTGCTTCATGTGATTGGGAACGCACAGCATTCACCATGGACGAGACGAGATCCAAATCAGTCATTAGAGTGTTTTGCGATCTCTTCAACAAGGGCTTGATTTACCGTGGTGTCCGCATGGTCAATTGGGATCCGAAAGCATTGACCGCCCTCAGCGATGAAGAAGTAATCTATAAAGAGGAGCAGAGCCATCTTTTTCACTTGAGATATATGGTGGAGGGTGAAGATGGAAAATATATTGTTGTTGCCACCACTCGCCCTGAAACCATCCTCGGAGATACCGCTGTCTGTGTAAACCCCAATGATCCCCGTTATGAATGGCTGAAAGGTAAAAGGGTTATCGTGCCGCTTGTTGGTCGCTCTGTGCCCATTATCATGGATGATTATGTAGAAATGGATTTCGGCACGGGATGTTTG
The DNA here is from genome assembly GCA_964521885.1 of uncultured Sangeribacter sp. Classification (GTDB taxonomy): domain Bacteria; phylum Bacteroidota; class Bacteroidia; order Bacteroidales; family Muribaculaceae; genus Lepagella. The sequence continues at coordinate 9,230 of CAZFUF010000007.1, forward strand.
AAGGTCACTCCTGCTCACGATGTAAATGATTATATGCTCGGTGAGAAATATAACCTTCCTTCCATTGATATTTTCGAGGATAACGGCACTATCTCACCCCGTGGTGAAATGTATGTAGGAATGGATCGCTTTGATGTCCGTAAAAAAATAATGGAAGATCTTAAAGCGGCCGATCTGGTAGAGAAAGTGGAGGATTACGTCAACAAAGTAGGCCATTCCGAACGTACAGACGCTGTGATCGAACCCAAACTGTCGACACAATGGTTCGTTAAGATGGAGGGTTTGGCAAAGCCCGCTCTACAGGCCGTTGAGGATGACGATATACGTTATGTCCCTGCCAAATTCAAAAATGTTTATCGCCATTGGATGACCAATATCAAAGACTGGTGTATTTCACGTCAGCTTTGGTGGGGCCATAGAATTCCGGCCTACTTCCTTCCTGACGGTTCCTATGTAGTGGCTGAGACGATAGAGGAAGCGCTTGAGAAAGCTATTGAAAAATCCGGCAATCTGGAGTTGACAATTGATGATCTTAAACAAGATCCTGATTGTCTTGACACCTGGTTCTCATCCTGGTTATGGCCTATCTCTCTCTTTAATGGTATTCTTGATCCTGATAATAAGGAATTTAAATACTATTATCCAACAGCCGATCTTGTAACCGGTCCTGATATCATTTTCTTCTGGGTTGCCCGAATGATAATGGCAGGATATGAATTTGCTGGTAATAAGCCGTTCTGTAATGTGTACTTCACTGGAATCGTACGCGACAAGATAGGACGTAAGATGTCAAAGACTCTCGGTAATTCACCCGATCCGTTGGAACTTATCGATCGCTTCGGTGCCGATGGTGTCAGGATGGGTCTTATGTTGGCTGCTCCGGCAGGAAACGACATCATGTATGATGATTCCCTCTGTGAACAAGGACGTAATTTCTGTAATAAGATTTGGAATGCTTTCCGTCTTGTGAAAGGGTGGGAAGTTGATGATAACGCCCCACAGCCTGAACCGTCAGCCCGGGCTATCGAATGGTTTAATGCCAAGGTTAACGAAACTCTCGCGGAAATCGACGACCTTATGGGTAAATTCAGAATCTCAGAAGCTTTGATGGCTGTCTACAAACTTTTCTGGGATGAATTCTCATCATGGTATCTTGAAGTAATCAAGCCGGCTTACGGCGCTCCGATTGACGGAACCACTTATCGTGCCACTCTTGATTTTTTCAACTCTCTTCTTTTGATTCTCCATCCCTTCATGCCCTTCATCACTGAAGAATTGTGGCAACACCTTGCTGAACGTCACCCCGGTGAAAGCATCATGACTCAACGCCAGCCTGATGCTCAGTATTTTAATCCGGAATTACTATCGGAATTCGAGAAACTTAAAGAAGTGGTTGCCGGTATCCGTACCGTCAGAAAACAACGTCAGCTCCCGAATCGAGAACCTCTTGAACTCCTTGTCAAAGGTAATCATAACCCACTCTTTGATTCTGTATTGATGAAGATGGGTAATATTACTGAGATTAAAAATATTGAGGAAAAGAATGGCGTTTGTGCGTCATTTATGGTAGGTGCTACAGAATATAGCATTCCATTGGCAGGGAACATCAACGTAGAGGAAGAACGTGAGAAACTCAATACCGAACTTAAACGGTATCAGGGATTCCTTGCCGGAGTGGAGAAGAAATTAAGCAACGAACGTTTCGTCGCCAATGCTCCTGAGCAAGTTGTAGCTCTTGAACGCAAAAAGCAAAGTGACGCTAAAGAAAAAATTGCAGCAATTGAGCAAGCACTCGCTGCCCTGGGTTAAATAACTATATTCCTAACGTATATTCCTAACGGATATATTTTATAATACTGTGTTTATAGTTGCCCCGTTTCATCAGTTAATTGGTGAAACGGGGTATTTTGTATTAATACGGATGTGTAGATGTATTATGTCCGATTCCCCAAAAAATGTTAACGTATGGGAAAAGAGCTTTAACTTTTCGCTTCTTTGATTGTTAAAATAATAAGAATAAGAAAAATCAAAGTTATGAAAAAGATAGGAAAATATTTAGTAGTGTTAGGAGTCACCTTGGTGACGGCTTTCTCATTAAGTGCACAGAATTCATTGCCGGCGCCCGGTAGCGGTGGGGGAGGAGGAGGTTCTCTTCCTGCTCCGGGAAGTGGCGGATCATTTAATCCTGCTCCTTCCGGAGGACCCGGCGGTCCCGGTTGGGGTGGAGGTGGACCCGGATGGGGTAGCCCATGGGGACCAGGATTCGGTTCGAACTCATTGATCAATAGTCCTTCATGGCAGAATGCCGGTGTAGAGAATGTCATGGCATGTGGCTATGACGCGCAGGGTATCTGGCGCACTCTTCCTCTGACTGTCTCTTACAGTTACAATGGCATCAATTATAATGTTACTGTTATCAATGCATGGAATCCATGGACTGATATGTGGAATAGAAATATTGATATGCCTGCATATTCCACGAGTTATTACGCACGAGGAGTAACATATAATTATTACGCGCCCCTCTCGACAGGAACATATTACTTCAATTTATAGAGTAATATAGTTTAGAGTATACTAAGCGATTGATATTTTAATCAGAAATTCTACAATACAAAAAAGAGATTAGAGAGCCATGAAGCCTTCTAATCTCTTTTTTATAGCTTTTTTATAAGCTGATTAAGACTTTTTATCACCGATTTTTATTCCATCTCTCCGTAGCCGCTTGAATCCATGGGTTCGGTTTGGTCATTTCGCTTTGGTTGCTTCGACTTCATGTTTCCGAATGCATACTTTATGGTGAGCTGAATTCGGCGACCTCCTCTCCAACGCTTGCTGAATTGTGTGTAATCAATACCATATACTGTACTCTTGAATTTACGGGAGTCGAAGATATTGCGTGCATTCAGAGACACGGACCAATTGCCGAATACCCTTCTCAGACCGGCATCCACCGCCCATCCTCCTTGATGGCTACCTTGGGCATCCAGATGACTGGAAGAATAATTACCGCTTGCCTGGAAAGAGAGTTGCCATGGAAGACGCACATTTGCCATGACTCGGATATCCCAAGCGAAACTGTTTCTGCTATCACCGCTAATATCAGCCATGGTTCCCATAAGAGTAGGGATTGAGGCTTTCCATGCCTTTATATGGTTGTTATATAGGTTGAGGGTAGTGGTCAGGTCAAGATGACTCTTGAATAATGAGTTCTTGACAACTATCTCGCACCCTGAATTAACCTGACTTGCCACGTTAGCGCCTGTGGTATACATCACATTGTCAATCATATAGCTGACATTGTTGATCATGTTGTCTGCCGTTCGTACGTATGCTGAAAGACTAATTAAATGGAAGGTCCATGATTTCAGGTAATTCAATTCAAAGGAGTTCGAATATTGAGGTTCAAGTTCCGGATTTCCATATCTGATGCTCGTTGGATTCGATATGTCGCGGAATGAATTAAGTTGCCCGCCCCACGGACGACGTATACGGCGAGTATAATTAATCTGGATCTCATTATCTTTTGGCAAAGAGTATGAGAGGAATAATGAGGGGAAAAGTGCAAAAAAGTTTTTGTTATAATACCCTTTGTCCTTTTCAGATTCACCGTATTCGAGAGATTTTGTATGCACCTGCCAAGCCTCACCCCTGAGTCCGGCGGAATATGAGAAATTTTTAAATCTTCCGCCAAGAGTGACATATAGCGCTGAGACATCATTATTATAAATGAACCGGTTGTAGAGATCCGGATTAATTGTGAGATTGGCATGATCAGTGCCTTGCAGAGTGCTCACAGGAGAGTCTTCCCGGTCATATTTCCCCTGAAATCCCGCCTCAAGTTTTAAGTATTCTGAAAATCGGTTGGAGTAATCAATCTTTGCTTCGATTGAATTTACATTTATTTCCTGAGATTGTGACTGAATTTCGGGTAAGGTCGTCTCTTGCTCAGTCCTCACGTCATCCGTTTGAAGCCATGTTTCCTGTTGCACATATTCCGTGGTATTCGGTCCTCCCCAATGGTTATAACCGACCATAACCTCAAGAGAATGTTCATCACCAAATTTATGCGAGTACCCGGCTTCTCCGTGCCAACCGCGATTATCGCCCATCTGATGTTGAGAATTTAAGTTTGAGACCCAATGATTCGGGAGATTGGATACATAATCAGTCTCACTACGTCCCCAACGGTGTCCAAACATGCCGAATCCATTTACATATACTTCATCAAACGCCGTGATATGATAAGTTGCTCCAAGTCTGACAAAGATATTATTGCCATGATTACGGCTTATTCCGTCGGAATTAAGAAAGTCACCTGACTCATAATTCCTTCGTGTCTCGCTTCCCCCTTTGCTGTGACGCATTCTGAAACCTACACTTCCGAAAAGATCCCAGCGCGGAGAACTGTAATTGATGCTGACCCCTGCGTTTCCTCCTCCTTGGGAATTTCCGCCTATTTCCGCACTGCCGTAATACCCTGCCTTGCGATCCTTTTTAAGGATAATGTTGATGATGCCGGCCGTCCCCTCCGGACTATATTTGGCTGATGGGTTGGTGATCACTTCAATCTTATCGATTGTTTCTGCCGGAATCTGCTCCAAAATCTGAGCCCGGTTATCTGCTGTTAATCCCGATTCCTTCCCATTTATCCAAATTGTAACGGATGAATTACCTCTCAGGGAAACCTCCCCATCCTGATCCACTTCAACAGAAGGGATGGATTCAAGCAATTCGGATGCCGATTGACCGGCGGCAGCTATATTGGCGTCGACTGCAAATACCTTCTTATCCAAATCAAATCGCATCTGCGACCTTATTCCTTCCACCACCACTTCCTGAAGAACCTTACTGTCATCATGAAGTGTTATTGTCCCCATATTCACGTCCTCATTACCAACTTTGACAGGACGTTCCTGCTCAACACTTCCGATGTTAGTAATTCTGACAATATAATTCCCATCGTTGACAGCGGTTATGGTGAAGCGCCCGGTATCATCGGTAGAAGCTCCTATTGGAAGAGCTTTCCCTTCTGTATCCAGCAGTTGAATGTTGACAAAATCCATTGGCTCACCTGTGGATTGATTAATTACACGTCCGGAAATATTCCCTTTTGCATAATTCAGGGCGGGAAGGGTAAAAAGAATAACTGACAGAAAATTTTTAATAAAGAATCGCTTGCTGCCGATTAAATTGAATAATGGAAAAAATGACATTTTAATTATTACAGTCTAAGAGTGGAATGTGTGGATACCACGATTAAGGTTGTGAATTTTCAAATCGATGAGGGGAGAAGCCGGGAAGATAAATAAGCGTATTCCCATCCACTGAATATTATGACCATTAATTTCGATAAAGGTTTATGCCGGGTGAAAAGTAGATATGGACGGTCCGATATTTTTTCAATTATTTTTCCTTTTCTTGACGAAAAAAATACTATCATATTATAGAAATATATAGAAATTTCTTAATTTTGTTTTTTAAAATTTACGGAGTGTTATTTCTGTTCTGAGAAGAAGAAGTTTGAAATAAGAACCGTTGAATATTTTTTCAAATCCAACATGTCTGCGCATAGCGATTCTGATTTCGCGCAGCTTGCTAAAATATTATGTGATATGGACAACCAGAAAAAGGTAGTGGAAACAAGCAATGTAAAAGCTGACGGGAGTAAAAAGATTGTTCTCAGCGGAATCAGAAGCACAGGGAATTTGCATCTCGGCAATTACTATGGAGCATTAAGTAAATTCGTCAGGATGCAAGATGATTTTGATTGCCGTTTCTTTATCGCTGACCTTCATGCTCTCACTACACACCCCGATCCTTCAACACTTCACGGAAATGTGAAAGATATCATAGCTGAATATATAGCTGCAGGTCTCGATCCGGAGAAGAACATACTTTATGTGCAAAGTGATATTCCTGAAATATCGGAAATGTATCTGCTGATGAATATGCATGTTGGTATCGGGGAATTGATGCGTACCGCTTCCTTTAAAGATAAAGCCCGCAAGGCGCTCGGCATTTCTTCAGACGGAGATGAAATCGAAAAGGAGATAATCGGCAATCAGACCAATCAGCGTGTGAATGCCGGTTTGTTGACATATCCCACGCTTATGGCTGTAGATATTTTGATTCACCATGCAGACTTTGTGCCTGTCGGTAAAGATCAGGAGCAGCATCTTGAATTGACCAGACGTTTCGCTCGCCGTTTCAATTCTTTCTATAAAGTGGATTATTTTGGAGAACCTGTCAATTTCAATTTCGGAGGAAGCGCCATTAAAGTTCCCGGCCTTGATGGTTCGGGAAAGATGGGGAAGAGCGAAGGGAATTGTATCTATCTGATAGATGATGAGAAAACCCTCCGCAAGAAGGTTATGCGTGCAGTTACTGATGAGGGTCCGAAAGTTCCTGACTCACCGGTTTCTCAACCGGTCGAAAACCTATTCACTCTTATGGATTTGGTGTCGACACCGGATACAGTCGAACATTTCCGAAAAGCATACGCTGATTGCTCAATCCGTTATGGGGATATGAAAAAGCAATTGGCGGAAGATATCCTTAAAGTAACACTTCCGATTCGAGAAAGAATACTCGATATACGAAATAATGACGAGTATCTGTCGAAAGTGGCTAAACATGGTGCCGAAAGAGCTCGTGAAGCAGCCTCAAAGACTCTGCGTGAGGTTAGAGAAATAATGGGTATCCGCAGCCTTTAATATTATCCCCCGCGCCCGATGATATTAAATTGGATTTGGATCGGTTTTCTTGTGATCGCCTTTTTAATGGCTTTAGGGAGAACTGTCTATGCCGGCGACCTGACGGTCTGGAGTGATATTATGAATGCCTCGTTTGATCAATCGGCATTCGCTTTTCAAGTATCATTGGGATTGACAGGCGTATTGACATTCTGGCTCGGTATTATGAAAGTCGGAGAGCGTGGTGGGGTTATCGAATTTCTCGGAAACCTGATAAGTCCATTCTTTTCCCGCTTGTTTCCGGGTATTCCGAAGGGGCATCCTGCAATGGGAGCTATCTTTATGAATATCTCCGCTAATATGCTCGGACTTGACAATGCAGCCACTCCTATGGGTTTGAGGGCTATGCAAGAAATGCAATCCCTTAATTCGAAGAAAGATACGGCCACTGACGCCATGATAATGTTTTTGGTGCTTAATAGCAGTGGCTTGTGCCTTATCCCCGTGAGCATCATGATGTATAGGGCACAAGGAGGTGCGTCAAATCCGACGGATATATTTATTCCGATTCTCCTTGCAACCTCCATCGCCACGCTAATAGGACTGACGGCAATCTGCCTGAAACAGAAAATCCGGATGGATCGGGTGATTTGGAGTTGGTTGGGAGGTATTGCGTCACTCGTTACGCTGATTACATGGTATTTTTCCTCTTTGCCTAACGATAAAGTTCAGCTTTATTCAACATTTGCTGCCAACATACTTCTTTTTCTGGTGATTATAATTTTCTTAATTGCCGGTATCAGAAAGCATATAAATGTCTACGATACATTCATAGAAGGAGCAAAAGAGGGATTCAAGACTGCAGTGATGATAATACCTTATCTTGTTGCGATTTTAGTGGCCATTGGAATGTTCAGGGCTTCCGGTGCCCTTGATATTTTCACCGGATGGATTGAATCTTTGGTGAATGCTTTGGGGTGTGACACAAGATGGGTGGGTGCCCTCCCGACCATGATAATGAAACCGCTCAGCGGAAGCGGGTCCTGCGCCATGATGCTTGATGTGATGCAGGCAAATGGAGCGGATGCTTTTGTGAGTAAGTTGGCAGCTGCCGTCAGAGGAAGCACTGACACCACATTTTATATTCTTGCCGTCTACTTCGGATCTGTCGGAGTTGTTAAAACCCGTTATGCAGCGGGATATGCCCTCCTTGCCGATATCACCGGAGCCATAGCCGCAGTAATCATAGCATACTTCTTCTGGGGATAGGAGTTAACCTTGTCTTCATATATGGAGGCGGCTTCAGAAGATTGGTATTGTCGATATAATATTTTTTTCTTAATTTTGTGGTTTGATAATGCAAGACGTTTTATTACGATAATGAGATTGTTGCGCTATCTAAAAGATTGATTAGTAGTTGATTATTTTTTTGCTTAATATTTAAGAATATATATATAAAAATGGCAAAACAGGAAGATGTCTTCAAGACGATTGTAGCCCATGCGAAGGAATACGGTTTTGTGTTCCAGTCAAGTGAAATATATGATGGTCTGTCCGCAGTGTATGATTACGGACAGAACGGTGTGGAACTGAAAAACAACATCAAACGTTATTGGTGGGAAGCCATGACGATGCTCCACGACAATATTGTGGGTATTGATTCAGCCATTTTTATGCATCCTACAATATGGAAAGCTTCCGGACACGTGGATGCTTTCAATGATCCCTTGATTGATAACAAGGATTCCAAGAAACGTTATCGTGCTGACGTTCTAATCGAAGATGAGATTGCAAAGATAGATGAGAAGATAAATAAAGAAGTTGCGAAAGCAGCCAAACGTTTTGGTGAGAGCTTTGACGAGACAATGTTCCGCCAGACGAATCCTCGTGTGCTTGAACATCAGAAGAAGCGTGACGAATTGCATCAGCGGTTCTCCGATGCCATGAATGCCAATGACTTGGCTGATTTGCGTCAGATTATTCTTGATTACGAAATAGTGGATCCGATCAGCGGTACGAAAAACTGGACAGACGTACGCCAGTTTAACCTGATGTTTAAAACAGAGATGGGATCCACGGCTGATGGAGCAATGGATGTCTATCTCCGTCCTGAGACAGCTCAGGGTATTTTCGTGAATTATCTCAATGTTCAGAAGACTGGCCGTATGCGTATACCATTTGGAATCGCCCAGATTGGGAAAGCGTTCCGTAATGAGATCGTTGCCCGTCAGTTTATCTTCCGTATGCGTGAATTTGAGCAGATGGAGATGCAATTTTTCGTTCGTCCGGGAGAAGAGTTGAAATGGTTTGATTATTGGCGCAAGACCCGTCTTGAATGGCATAAGGCACTCGGGCTGGGTGATGAGAAATATCGGTATCACGACCATGAGAAATTGGCACACTATGCAAACGCTGCCACTGATATTGAATTTATGATGCCTTTCGGCTTTAAGGAAGTGGAGGGTATACATTCACGCACAAACTTTGACTTATCTCAACACGAGAAATTCTCAGGTAAGAACATAAAATATTTTGATCCCGAACTCAATGAAAGCTACGTTCCTTTCGTGATTGAAACTTCCATTGGTGTTGACCGTATGTTCTTGAGCGTTTTGTGCAGCTGTTATGAGGATCAGGACTTGGGTAATGGCGACCGCCGTGTCGTTCTTCATTTCCCGGCTCCTCTGGCTCCGGTGAAATGTGCGGTTCTTCCTCTCGTGAAGAAAGACGGACTTCCCGAGAAAGCACGCGAGATCCAACACCGTCTCAAATTTGACTTCACATGCCAGATCGATGAGAAGGACTCAATCGGTAAACGTTACAGACGTCAGGACGCTATCGGTACTCCTTATTGCATCACTGTGGACCATCAGACTCTCGAAGATAATACCGTGACGCTCAGACATCGTGACAGCATGGAGCAAGAACGTGTGAATGTTGATGAACTCGAACGTATCCTCAGCGAGAAAGTGAATCTTAACACCCTTCTCCGTAAACTTGATAAATAAAATCCTATGAGACTTTTGAAACAAATTATAATGGCAATCATAGTTGCCATGTCATTAAGTAGTTGTAATTATAACTCCTTGGTAGAAAAGCAGCAGAAGGTTGACCAAAGCTGGGCGCAGGTGGAAAATACTTATCAGCGCCGTGCGGATCTAATTCCCAATCTGGTCAATACCGTGAAGGGATATTCCACACATGAGAGTGAAACTCTTGAAAAAGTAGTGGAAGCAAGGGCAAAGGCTACTTCCATCACGATTGATGCTGATAATCTCAACGAGGAATCGTTAGCTAAATTTCAGGCTGCCCAAGGGGAGTTAAGTCAAGCCCTCAAGTCTCTTCTTGCCGTCACGGAAGCTTATCCTGATCTTAAGGCAAACGAAAACTTCCTCAATCTGCAGACCCAACTTGAAGGAACTGAAAATAGGATTGCAACGGAACGCAAGCGTTACACTGAAGCCGTGATGGAATATAACACCGCAATAAAAAAATTCCCCACAGTGATATATGCAGGATGGTTTGGATTTGAGGCTAAACCTCAATTCAAGGCGGAAAATGGTGCGGAGAAAGCTCCTGAAGTTAAATTCTGAGTTTTGTGTCTAAAATGTTGAGTTATTGCTTATGCAATGTTAAATGTAATTGTAATGTCGTTGATTAATAACATAATAAGACGATTTGAGAATGTGTCAGGATTGCGTTCTGTCAGCATGCTTTCTCTCATATCCATCATATCTATTCTTTCCTTGACAAGTTGTTTTGAAGACAATGTAGAAGATTACTCTGAATGGAAAGCGGAAAATGAGAAGTTCTTGGATGAGAAAATTGCATCCACTGTCAACGGAATGTCGGAGTTCACACGCTTTATCCCCTCTTGGGAACCCAATGCTTTTGTATTGATGAAATGGCATAACGACAGGCATCTCACAGACTCCAAGCTTATCCCTCTTGACAATTCCACTGTCAATGTTAAATATGAGCTTGAATTATGTAATGGAGAGAAGATTGAAGACTCTTATTCTTCCACTCAGTATGGCGATAGTATCTATCAGACGCAGCCATGTGAGAATATTGTAGGTTTCTGGGCAGGTCTTCGTCAGATGCATGAAGGTGATTCGGTGACCATGATTATCCCTTGGCAGGCAGGCTATGGTACTTCAAGCGTTGGCTCTATAAAGCCGTATTCCAACCTGATCTATCATGTAAAATTGAAATCAATTGTAGCTTATGAAATTCCAGTGGAGAATGCGGAGTGATAAGGTTCTCAGGAAGATACTCCCTTTCGCGTTTGCAGTTTCAGTTCAGCTATTCCCTTTGGCCAGTTGTGGAGGAAATGCTGAAAGGAATCTGGAAAATGCTGAGGAAACCGCTGCCGATATAGAAGCCGCACAGATGGAAGGAAGAAGAGCCGCGCGCGAATTCCTTAATAAAGAATGGAAAGACACGATGAGGCTTCAGGAAAAATTGCTTGAAGCAAATGCGAAGAAATGGGAATATGAGCGTGCCGGGAAAAAAAGATGTGCGGAAGGATACGATTCCGCATTTGTCAGCACAATCCGTACCGTGCGCCCTGAAATGGCTCGTGAAATCTCTATGAAAGAATAAAATCTTTTCATGTAGGCTCTTAAATTTTGCACATCAGTATCCAAGAATAAAGGTTCCGTGTTAATGGCGGAACCTTTTTGTATCTTTAGCTAAATATCTTTCAGCTAAATATTTCCTTTCGCTAAATATTTTCCTGTACTGATTAGCCTAACATATGGTTAAATAGGGTAGTCCGGTAGAACTCATCTGCATTTTTAACTGGGGGGTGGGATTGACAAGAATCCGGGTCACATCTGTCTGAGTCAATAGCGGCAGATCATCCTGATGATCGCTGGCAACTACTTTTATCTCAAGCTTATGTTCATTTGCCAGGCGTCTTAGTTCCGATACTTTATTCGTTCCTCTGGCTTCCGTATAATTCCGTATTGAAGTGCTTAGGCCGGTGGCGATGTATGCATCAAATCCAAGAGATTCACATAACTTCTTTACATATAATTCCGGGGCAGCCGTTGCAATGATAATTTTATATCCCTCCTCCTTGTAAAATTTTAGTCGGGCACACAACTTAGGATTTAATTGATGTTTCAGAATATCAACGAATTCAGATAATTCATCATCGCTCAGGAATATTTCCGCTGACTTATGAATCGGATATTTCATCACACGATGAGTAATCAAATGAGTTTTTCGTATCAATAGCAAACTGATGATCTTGGCGACTTCCCGGAAGTTCTTTTCCCTACGGAGTTTCCTCAGCAGATAGCGGATCAATAGATGAAATGTATTGACTTCCACCAGTGTCCCGTCCAGATCAACAGCAACAGCGGGAGAGAAGCTCAGATTACTGTTTTTAATAGCGGATATTATTTCTTGTTGTCGAGAGACCATGGAAATCTGATTAAGGTTTTATCGTGATATAGAGAATAATCGGGTTCAACAATTGGAGCGTCAGTAGTGACGGTAATCACCGCCGACCGAATGTCATGTTTATTATTTAACTCTTTTAAGGCGGTGATTATTGATAAAAGTGTCTTTCCACTATCCACTGCGTCATCTACAATCAAGATACGTCTGGGTAATTGTTCCCGAATATCCTCAGGCAAACTAAAACTTGGTAAATCTTTTTCCGATGGACGTTTTAATGAGAGGAGATACGACTCTATGATACGTAGTAGATTTAAAAGCGGAGTTGGTAAAGATGTAAGTATATTCTTGACTGAATTCTTATGGGAAGTGGTGGGGCGCTGAAGTTCTACATATTTAAACTCAGCATCGGGAATGAGATATTTCATTTCATTCGCCACATATTCTCCGCCGGTTCGGATCCCAATCACCAACTCCGGTGAATATCCTGATGCTAATATCTGACGCCCGAGCCGTTGGCAATCGTCTTGAAATTCCTTATCATTTAACGTGATTACTCTCATAATTCTTTCTTCCCTTATAGATGCGAGTGATCAAGTAAAGGGGTAATGAAACACAAATATGTGATAATTTATTTTTCAACCTTCAAGGTTGGAGGATAAAGTGATTTACACCGACAAATATAACAAAAAACTTATAAAAAATTCACGTATACGATTATCTTTTATGATTTATTCTTTTGAAGATTGCCCAATAATTATTAACTTTGGGATATAATTGACAGCGAATAAATAATTATCTAAATATACCATGACAGTTACAGATAGATTTCTTGAGTACGTCAAATTTGACACTCAAAGTGATGAGTTGACCAATATGACTCCTTCCACTCCGGGTCAGATGGTTTTTGCACAATATCTCAGAGATCAGCTTCAGTCGATGGGGCTTGAAGATATCTCCCTTGATGATAACGGATATCTAATGGCCACCCTTCCGGCTAATATCGATAAGGATTGTCCGACAGTAGGATTTATCTCACATCTTGATACCGCTCCCGACATGTCGGGTAAGCATGTTAAGCCCCGTATCGTTAAGAATTATGACGGTAAGGATATAGTTCTGAATTCTGAGAAAAATATTGTCCTGAGTCCGGATGAATTTCCTGAATTACTGAATTATATTGGTCAGGATCTGATTGTGACAGATGGAACAACTCTTCTTGGCGCTGATGATAAAGCCGGAATTGCCGAGATTGTGACTGCCGTGCAATATCTCCAAGAGCATCCTGAAATCAAACACGGTAAGATTCGTATTGCCTTTAATCCCGATGAAGAAATAGGTCTTGGTGCCCATAAGTTTGATGTGGAACGGTTTGGTTGTGACTTTGCTTATACTATGGACGGAGGAGCAGTGGGAGAACTTGAATTTGAAAACTTTAATGCCGCTTCCGCCAAAGTGGTAATTAAAGGTCGCAATGTGCATCCCGGCACTGCCAAACACAAGATGGTCAACTCAATGCGTGTGGCTACTCAGTTTATAGTCATGCTCCCGCGTTGGGAAACTCCGGAACATACCGAAGGTTACGAAGGATTTTATCATCTCATCGGAATGGAAGGAACAGTGGAGCAGACCACTTTGACTTATATAATTCGCGATCATGACAGAGCAAGGTTTGAGAGCCGCAAACGCGAAATCGAGCATCTTGTGCGCAAAACCAATATGGAATATCCGGGATCTACGACAGTCGAGATCAAGGATCAATATTACAACATGCGTGAGAAGATTGAGCCGGTGATGCACATCATTGAGGTAGCCGAGAAAGCAATGCGCGAGGCTGGCGTTGAACCTAAAGTGCAACCTATCCGTGGGGGAACTGACGGTGCGCAATTATCTTTCAAGGGGCTTCCATGTCCCAATATCTTCGCCGGGGGAGAAAATTTCCATGGACGCTATGAATTTGTAGCCATTCAGTCAATGGAGAAAGCCACGGATGTCATTGTTAATATAGCTCGTTTAGTGGCTGAATAATAAATTCCTTCTTAGGATTAATGAATACTCTTATAGCTATTACAGGGCCGACTGCTTCTGGCAAGTCGGCTCTTGCCGTTGAGATAGCCCACACCTTAAATACGGATGTCATCTCCGCTGATAGTCGTCAGATTTATAAAGATATCCCCATAGTCACGGCAGCTCCAACCCCGGAAGAAATGCAGGGAGTCCGGCATCACCTGATCGGGATTCTCCCACTGGATGCATATTTTTCCGCTTCAATGTTTGAGCAAAAGGCTCTGGAACTATGTAGCGCGATATGGAAGAGAAATGATGTCGCTGTCGTGTGCGGTGGGTCAATGATGTATGTTGACGCCCTCTGCAATGGTATCGATCCCATCCCTACGGTTGATGAGGAGATTCGGCGTCAGCTTACTGAAAAGTGGGTAGAAAAAGGAGATCTCTGGTTGCTTGACGAGTTGAAAAGACTTGATCCTGCTCATTATGAAAAAGTTGACAGACAGAATATGAAACGTGTTTTTCATGCCGTCGAGGTATCGAGGACAGCCGGGAAACCATATTCGCAATTTCTTACTGCCACTAAAGTGAAACGGCCATTTAAAATTATAAAGGTAGTTCTTGAGTGTGATCGTCAATGGTTGTTTGATAGAATCAACTCCAGAGTTATGTCGATGATGGATATGGGTCTTCTTGAAGAAGCAAAACGTGTCTTCCCCTTAAGACATCTCAACTCCCTTAATACTGTCGGATTAAAAGAATTATTTTCGTATTTCACCGGGATATGGGATCTGGATACAGCCGTAGCACGTATTCAGAAAAACACGAGAGTCTATGCAAAGAAGCAGGAGACTTGGTATAGAAAAGATCCTGAAGCAATTTTTTTCGATGCTCAGGATCCAAATCTTGCAGAGAAAATTATCGGGTTGCTTAATTGATAATATCATAATAAGCTGTAGTCAGAATATTCTTGTTGGAGATCAGTTTGTCTATAGGTGCTTTACCATAAATTTCAGGAGAAACGGATAAAGACCCCGACTACCATTTATATGATCTAAATGTCAAATCCAATCATAAAATCCCAACCTCGATTGTGACCTCCTAAATATGAATCTTTCCAGGAACGAGTGGCGGCAGCGTTATAGTGAATTCCGAAATAATAATGCTTATATATCTTAATTCCGGTTCCCATTCTGAATCCAAAATCCACATTCGATAGTTTGCCGACTTTTGCACTTTCACTTCCATCCGGATCAAAAGTGGTGTAGCTGACCTTTGGTTTCATATCAGTGTTGAGACGGAAAGAGAGATAAGGTCCGAAATTCACGATCCAGCGGATATTGTCAGCGATATTGAAACGGAGTGACCCAAGAATTGGCACTGTGAAATAGTATGACCTGAGGTGACCGAGTTGATAATCGGTTGTTCCGGAAGTTCCCAATTGTTGATAGGCATAGTTTCCGCTGCGTGTCTCATAATAGAAACCGGGTTGGATGGCTATATAATCTCGAATATTAATATCCGCTACGATCCCTGCATTAAATCCTATACCCCATGAATTATGATTATAGCCGTTAAATGCTTTTTTACTGGCAGTAACATTTGATGTGTTTAATCCTACACGTACCCCGAAATTCATAAATTGTGATGGAGTTTCAGTGGAGAAAAAATCAGCTGCTCCACAACTGAAAATACACGCGATGCAAAGGATTAACGAAAAAATTGATTTCATTAGATATGCAGTTTATTAATATGATTACAATATGAAATTTGATTCGGGGAAAATTATTAAGTTTTTAGCCGAATGCTTCCTGAATGGGACATTGCAAAAATAGGAAAAAATTTTGAAATAAAAAGATTATAATTAATTTTGTAGTGTGAATCAGCTGTCTTGCGCTGACGTAAAACTCAGATTGCAATGATTTAGCAAAAATCGTCATTAAGACTACTTCAAAATTATAATTACCCTTAAATCAATATCGCGAACTCTTACCGTTCCGGCAGATTCGGATAACAATTTTAACCAACAACATGACACTTTCACCAAAGACTAATCGTTGGCGGGACATTTCCGACTTTATTATGATTCTCGTTGGACTCGCCATTTATGCTGTAGGTTTCTGTGCGTTTATATTGCCCCATCAGATTGTGATCGGGGGAATGGCCGGTCTCGGTACTCTCGTTTTCTTTGCTTCCCACAAATTGATTCCGGTTGCGGTGACGATGTATGGAGTCAACCTTATTCTTGTGGCTTGCGGGTATAAAGTATTAGGAAAATCGTTCACTATCCGGACTGTTTTTGGTGCCACTTTCATATCTGTCTTTATCGGGCTTCTGGAAGGGTATTTCTTAGCGCATCCTCCGTTGATTACGGAAACGGCAATGAGTATTGTGCTTGGTGGAATTCTTTGCGGTCTCGGAATCGGAACCATATATATTCACAATGGAACGTCAGGAGGAACTGACATTGTGGCGGCTATGGTCACGAAGGTATCTAATGTCAGCGTCGGCAGAACGATGATGATCGTCGATATGTCTATTGTCGGACTTACCTTCTTTCTTCCTTTCGATGGAGATATGGACGCAAGAATCCAGGCTTCAGTCCCCAGAATCATTTATGGGTGGGTTGTCATCTTTATTTATTCATATATAACCGATATGTTGATTAATACCAACCGTCAGGCCACTCAATTCATTATTTTTTCAACTAAATGGAAAGAAATTGCCGACTCCATCAATGTGGATGCACATCGTGGAGTGACGGTAGTTAATGGTCAGGGATGGTATACCAAGCATGATGTCAAGATTCTTCTTGTCTGGTGTCGAAAGATTGAATCGGTTACAATTTTCAGAATTATAAAGGGGATCGACGAAAATGCCTTCATCTCGCAAGGAAATGTAAATGGTGTGTATGGGAAAGGATTTGACAAAATGAAAGTCAAGACTAAGAATATTCACCATCATTCGCAGAACGCATCAAATAATTCGGCTCCCCGCCGGGTTGCTTCTCACGATACTGGTGATGAATCTAAAGAGAAGTCCTCGTCTCATAAATTTGATGATACGGAGGCTTAAGACCCCGGAATGGATATTATCTATAAAGTGCTCTTAATTTTAACTGATATCTCCAAGTGTCAGGAGATATGAAACTCAAACATATCAAATGAAAGAAACCGAAGAAAACATTACCACAGGCACAGGTTTGCCCGAAAATGCTTTCCGTGAGTTGGCTGCAGACGAACAATATGTTCCCGTCATGCATCCCGCGCATGAGCAGAAAGAGGTGACTCCTTATTCTGTGATTACCGGTCTGATAATGGCCGTTGTGTTCAGTGCCGCCGCTGCATATCTGGGTCTTAAAGTAGGACAGGTATTTGAGGCAGCTATCCCAATCGCAATTATAGCTGTTGGACTTTCAAATGCCTTGGGTAAGAAAAACGCCTTAGGTCAGAATGTAATAATTCAATCTATCGGTGCTTGTTCAGGAGTGATAGTTGCAGGTGCTATTTTCACTCTTCCCGCTCTTTTTATCCTGCAGGCGAAATATCCTGAGATAATGGTGAACTTCTATCAGATATTCCTCAGTTCACTATTGGGAGGTATATTGG
The DNA here is from genome assembly GCA_964521885.1 of uncultured Sangeribacter sp. GTDB lineage: Bacteria > Bacteroidota > Bacteroidia > Bacteroidales > Muribaculaceae > Lepagella. The sequence continues at coordinate 26,949 of CAZFUF010000007.1, forward strand.
GTATTCTTTTCTTTATTCCGTTCCGCAAATATTTCGTTAAGGATATGCACGGGAAATATCCTTTCCCTGAAGCTACGGCGACAACTCAGGTTCTCATTAGCGGTGAAAGTGCTTCAGCCAAAGACGGGAGTCAGGCAAAAACTCTTGTTCTTGCCTCTCTTATAGGCGGTATCTACGATTATCTTGGCTCAACGTTCGGATGGTGGGCTGAAACGGTCACTTCAACAGCAAGTTCCTGGGGACAGACAATTGTCGAAAAAACAAAGGTAGTGCTCAGCTGTAATACATCTGCCGCATTGCTCGGACTCGGTTATATCGTGGGCCTTAAATATGCATTCGTAATTTTTGCCGGTTCTATTTTTGTCTGGTGGATTATTATCCCGGTGATGGGGACTTATGGTAATGCAGATTTTATGGCAATGTCTCCCGATGCATTGTTTAAAGACTATGCACGCCTGATCGGTATAGGCGGTATTGCTATGGCGGGCGTAATCGGTATTGTCAAATCCTGGCCGATCATTCGTCAGGCAGTAGGGCTTGCAGGTCGCGAATTGAAAGGAAACGTCGGTAATGTCAAGACTCTCAGATGGCAACAAGATATCTCAATGAAGCATATCGTATTCTTCATCTGCATTGCCTTGATAGCGGTCTTGCTCTTCTTCTGGTTTGGTGTTATTCATACTTTCTGGCAGGCGCTCATCGCATGGTTGGTTGTTACCGTAATTGCGTTCCTGTTTACTACGGTGGCTGCTAATGCCATAGCAATTGTGGGTAGTAACCCTGTCTCTGGCATGACCCTTATGACCTTGATTATAGCTTCTGCAATTTTTGTCGGTATCGGACTGAGTGGCACAAGTGGTATCGTTGCTTCCATGGTGATTGGTGGTGTTGTATGTACAGCATTATCAATGGCCGGTGGTTTTGTGACAGACCTTAAGATCGGTTACTGGCTCGGTTCTACTCCTAAAAAGCAAGAAAGTTGGAAGTTCCTTGGAGCCCTGGTTTCCGCAGCGACAGTCGGGGGAGTAATCATGGTGCTCAATAAAGTATATGGTTTCGCTGGAGATGACGCTCTCGTCGCTCCCCAGGCAAACGCAATGGCAAAGGTGATCGAACCGCTCATGATGGGTGGTGAAACTCCCTGGATCCTTTATATGGTAGGTGCCGTTCTTGCATTGATTCTTAATTGGCTCGGTGTTCCCGCATTGGCTTTCTGTCTGGGAATGTTCATTCCTTTATCTTTGAATACTCCTATGTTGGTCGGAGGTGCCATTGCATATTTCGTTGGTAACTCTTCTAAAGATAAGAATTTAAATACAGCGAGAGCTGACAGAGGTACACTTATTGCTTCCGGTCTTATTGCGGGTGGGGCTTTGTTCGGTGTCTTCTCTGCCATCACCCGTTTCTGCGGCTTTGAGTACACGACTCCCGGCTCATTTGAATTGACTCAGATTCTCGGTTGTGTGGCATACTTGCTTTTGATTGCCTACTTTATCTGGGATTCAAAACGCGCAAAAATCAGCAAGCTTTAAGATTAACTGTCTCGAATAAATTTATTTAATTCCGATAATAATGATTACTCATTAGAAAGCATCCTGTCTCGGTAATAATCAGATTTTATCTCGGAAAATAATAATAATCAAAAGGGAGCAATCAAAGTCAATTCATGATTGCTCCCTTATTATATTTACCGGATTTAAGTATAGTTTCTTGTATTTGACCTGTGTCTGATACTTCGACCTTTATTTATGAATTGCCGTATTAAATTCATTTCCGGACAGACACCAGTGTTCTTCCACAAGTTCATTCTTCAGTAATTCGTTTCGTGAAAGTATGAAGAATAAATCAGCGAGTCGGTTGATATATTTCAGCAATTCTTCAGGCAACGGGTCTTGCTCGTTGAGACGCCAGAGATTCCGTTCAGCCCTGCGCGTGTCGACACGTGCTTTGTGTAAGAAAGCCGAAAGAGGAGTGCCTCCGGGGAGAATATAACATTTAGGTTGCGAGGAATGAGTGGTGATATAGTCAATCTTATTTTCGATTTCCGAAACCATCTCTTGAGTAATATCCGGAGCACGTTCAATTCTAATTTCTGAAGGGAGTGCGACATTGCTCATTACTTTCATCAGCGAGTGTTGAATCCCCTTGAGAAAACTCATCAATTCATCATCTTCCTTGATAAGTGACCTGCAAATCCCGATAGAAACATTCAATTCATCAAGCGATCCCAGAGTTTCGATATGATGATCAGTCTTTGAAACCCTTACATCTCCCCCTATTGAGGTCGTTCCTGTATCACCGGATCGAGTATATACCTTTTTCATAGCTTTGGTCTTATCTTATTACGGAGTTTATCCTCTTATCGTGATTATCCCAATAAATAGACGAAACAAAAGAGGAAATATTATTCCTTCTATAACATTTTTTAGAAATTAAACCTAACACCTCCCGTTTCAGGGTTTAAAAAAGCTAATTGCTTCTTCTTATGGCACCATAATCATAGTTTATCCCCTCACGGTTGAATGTATTTCCTATCATTCCGGACTCAATTAATTCATCAGGTGTGCCGGTAATCAGATTCCGGTTCTCATCCACCAGCCATATATAGTCCGACAATTGTAGTGCCACCGGTAAATCATGTGTGGATAGAAGAATGGTTTTTTTATTCTCAGCGGCTAATTTGCGCATGAGAAGCATCAATTCGAGTTTGCTCGGATAGTCAAGAAAAGCGGTCGGTTCGTCAAGCAAAATTATCGGTGTTTCCTGTGCCAGAGCCTTTGCTACCATCACTTTCTGGCGCTCTCCATCACTCAGGGAACATACTTTACGTTCCCTGAGGTTACTGATGGCGATGCATTGCATTGCCTCTTCAACAATCCGTTTGTCTTCCGTTTTCAAATTCCCCCAAAAGTTGCTGTAAGGAGCTCTTCCTAATGCAATCAACTCATAAACGCTCATATTAGGAGTATCAATACGATCCGTTAGCACGATTCCGACGAGTTTCCCGATTTCTGTGTTTGGAATTGAATTGATATCCCGTTCGCCGATGCTTATCTTGCCACTCAAGATATTTTGAGATTTTGATAGAGATCGGAGTAGAGTAGATTTCCCGGAACCATTTATTCCTAAAAGGGATGTTAATTTACCTGCAGGAAGGATAGAATTATAATTTTTTCCGATAGATATTTTCTTCCCCCTGACCCTATATCCTGTCGTTACGTCTTGCAGTTGAAGCGTGATCAATTCTTGAGCCATGTCATTTACGAGATTTTAAAATTACCCAAATAATCACAGGAGCGCCGATCAGAGGAGTGACGGCATTAAGCGGAAGCACTCCGCTTTGTGGAATCAGGCATAGGAGATTACACAGCAGTGCCACTATTCCCCCCATCAATATGCATCCAGGCATTAGTATCTTATGAAAATCTGTCGGAATGAAGAGCCTGGTTATGTGAGGTATGGCGAGACCAAGAAAAGATATGGGTCCGCAGTAAGCGGTAGTGACTGCGCTCAGCAGACCGGTTACTATCAGTAAAAGATTACGTGTAAGTGTCAGATTCAGACCCAGATTCTTAGCGTAATCTTCTCCCAAAAGAAGTAAATCAAGAGGTTTTACGAGTAGGAGTGAAGAGAAAAGTCCGATGCTTGAAAGAATAGCGAAGGGAATAATTGTGTCCCGCGTTTGTCCTCCAAAACTACCCATTCCCCACATCACGTAGCTCTGTATCCCCTGAGCATTGGCTTCGAAATTCAGTAAAGTGATAATTGATGAAACAAGATAACCTATCATCATCCCGGCTATAATCAGTGTAATTGGATTCCGGAGAAGATTGGAGAGCAGCAGTATTATTCCCATAACGCACATTGCGCCTGCAAACGCTCCGAACATCACTGCCGAGATTCCTCCGGCTCCCATTGCGGTTCCCCGGAAAGTGCCACCCCAGAGAAGCATCACAAGGGCTACACCAAGACTCGCTCCGGAATTAACTCCTAAGACAGACGGTCCGGCAAGCGGATTACGAAATGCCGATTGCATCATAAGTCCACACACCGCTAATGATCCTCCGGCAAGCAGAGCGGTTATAGCGGACGGCAATCGACTGTCCAGAATTATGAAATTCAGTGAAGAACCCTTCTCCCCATTCCCGATGATAACATCAATAACCCGGGCGGGGGGAATATAAACCGATCCTACCAGCAGATTCACTATGAACAGCGATAGTGCAAATACCAGAAGGATGAGTAAAGTGAGAGTACTATTTTTTCTTTTAGGAAAGGAGATAGTCATCTGTCCTGAGGTTTACGTTGATAATAAGCTGTCGGTTATGTCGATTATCTAATTGTCAGACAATTTTGAATAATACTGTTTACCGGGGTAAGGAGTGATGCCTAATTCGGGATGGAATATAGAAATCATATCGGCCAACAGCCAATGAGGATGAAATGGCACTTCCTCATAGAATAGAATTTTGGATGTATTACAGGCATATATATTCCTTTTCTTAAAGGGCTCAAAATTTTTATATAGCGGAGTTTCGCTGGCAAGTTGATCATATGACAGTTCTTTTTCATTATAATATTTTATAAGCCATATATCTGCATCATCCGTGTTCATTAATACTTTTTCAGGAGCAAAGGCCACACTCCCTCCTTCCCCCTTTACAATATCGGGAAGACTTCCTCCTGCATCCTCTATAAAAATTCCGGTGGTGGAAGATTTTGCCGGCAGAAACCAGGTGTCACCCTGCTTAAGTTCCGTCAGGATTTCAGGTCTTTTTTTTACTTTGGATGCTTTCTCTTTGAGAATTAAATAATCCCGTTTAACCTCTGAATATATTTCATCCCCTTTTTCCTCTTGTGCAGTCAATAGAGAATAAAATTTTATCCATTCTGTGCGTCCGAGTGGATTAGTTTCCATATAATCCGCACATTCAATAATTGGAATTCCTAATTCGGACAATTTGGAGTATTGTGTTTGGTCTTGATAAGGGGAAATGAATATTGCGTCCGGACTTATCGAGATAATTTTTTCCATATCCGGCGACATGGAATTGCCGCAATCTGTCAGTTTTCCCTCTTTAAGTTTACGACTCAATGTCTCATTGTGCATATATTCGGAATCACATATACCTGCAACTACATCAATCGACCCTAATTCCTCAAGTAAACTGCTATGCACTGATGAGAACATTACACTACGTTTTATTGGAGTCCGAATAATAGTTCCTTCAGGATAAATATCTTTTAACGGTATTGAATCGGGTACGAGGATATATGAATGAAGTGTCGTTGTAGTATCCCATGGATTAGTGATTTTGACATGTGTGAATCCATCTCCCGCTGATATTTTAAGAAATGACGCGTATTCCATCGGAATCTCGACTTCTTCAGAGATAGATTCATGTCTACCCCCACATGAAAGCAGGAGTAGACACGTACACATACATATATTTATTCCGAGTAATTTTAAACTGGTTTTCATCCTCTTATCGAAGTAATATGGCTTCATCCGATAAAAATATCAGGGACTTAGAATTGCTTTTAGAAATAAACGGCGCTGATTGGGTTCTGACCGCCACAATCGAAATTTGATTCAAATTCACCCTCTTTTGTAAAGTGATAGATTTCACCGTTCCCAAGAGTATATTTAGATGTTCCGATATAGATTTCACCGGAGTTTTCATCCACTGAAAGCATTGAGATATGGGCTGTGCTCAAATCTTCAGGTGCATCGGTCATGAATGAGTTTGTGTCAATTTTATTATCGGTGATGTTGTAGCTGAACCATGTGTTGGAAGTTGCCCAAGTAGTCCAATCGGTCACTGAATTTACAAGATATACTTTCCCATTGCCGATTCCCATATCAGTAGCTATCCCGAGCTCAGTCACCTTATTATTTTGAGACGGCTCAATCAATTGGAAGGAATATCCCTTATCGTAATAATTGCCCCAGGAAATTAAAAATAACTTTCCATTATAAGCCATAAGCTTATTAGGATTGGTCGCTACGGTTACTGAACCGGAGACTGTAAATGTCTTTAGATCGATAACGATGAGTTTCTCTCCATAGATGATGTTGCTGTAACCTGTTGTTTCATCATAGGTTGATTGATAAGAGTCTGCAACATAAAGGGAACCGTTTGCTTCTGCGATCCCTTCCAGATTGGCTCCTCCGGTATTAAGCTTGGAAACTATAGAAAGGTCTTCGGTTGATATCTTGGCTACGATGCCACCATAGAAACTTGCGTAAAGATACTGATCTTTGAATGCCATGTATCTCACTCCACCTTGTAGTTCCGGATCCGTGCTGAATAGTACTCTTGCCAACATTTCCCCTTCGGTGTTAATCTTATAGATGCAGTTGGATCCGGTCAGTGAGATATAAACATCACCGTCATATTTTACCATATCAGTTGCATTGTCTCCGAGATTGAGGTTGTTTACATCAAAAAATAAATTCGGAGTCAGAGACAAGTCGTTATCAGCCGTTGAGAAATATGCAAGCCCTGCATTATTCATCTGGTATGAGCCTTGATTGAGTATAAAAGCTCCATTCTTAATTTCTTTTGTATCGCCGGTATCAGGCCCATCATTCTTATCGCATGAAACGAATCCTACTGAAGCAATAAGAAGGAGTAATGTGTAAGAGAATTTTGAATTTTTCATTTAAAGTTTTTTATTAATTATATTTTGAAATTCAATGATATCCGGAATGAACGTCCGGGCATAGGGTAATATTTTATTACCTCGTATCGTGCATTCCCTAAATTTAAAATCTCCCCCCGAAGAGTCAATATACATTTTTTTAACTCAAATTCATGGCCTACAGAGATTGTCTGTTCGATATAACCTTTAAGGAGATTTGCAGGAATATTTTGCACCATGAAATAGCACTCTCCCACACCAACCAATGAATAGCTGGCTTCAATCCATGGGGAACTGAACGAGAATGAGAAATTTCCCGAATGCTGAGGGGAATAGGGGAGTTGTGATTTATAGTTGGAAGATGATTTGTCGGTGATGTCACATGTCTTTTGCCAGCTATAGCTCCCAGAAAGGTTAAGGTGCATTCCGTGGATGAGGGAAAATGACATATAAGCATTTACGTCAATGCCATACATCCTGACTTTACCATAATTCATCATTCTCCAATTATGAGTGGATGGCATTGCCACGATCTTATCGTTGACATAGTTGAAATACCCGTCAGCGGTCACTGAGCAATATTCAAGAATTCCGAAATTATCTCCCTTCCATGTCGTGCCGATATTGTATTCATCAGCCCGCTCAGGTTGAAGAGTGCGGATTCCGAGCCGGTCATAATAAAGATCGTTGAAGGTCGGGAGTCGGTTGGTCTTCTTATACATGGCGCGTAAGTTCCAATCGAAATCTTCGATCGGCTGGAAAGTCGCTCCTATTGAAGGGTTAAAACATTTGAAAGAGTCAGGAGCTTTCCCTGTCCGGACCTTTTCAGAGGTGATTACGCTATTAATGTTGGCATTAATTTCCAACCTATGCCAAACGTATTTTCCGGTCAACGAACTGTATGAGGCTATGCGCGATGGGAATGGGCATTCGGCTTTAGTGTATGACAAATCATTATAAACAACATCCTGCGCCGCCCCGAAATATAGGTTGCGGATGGGATTATAAGTGGCAGCAACCGACATGAAATATTCATTCTGTGTATAGTCGGCTTGCCAGATGCCTCCGCTATATTGAACTCCGGTTTCCCTTTCTCTTGACCATCCGTTGGCATATTTCCCGACTATCTGCAATTTCCATTTATTCGAAAGTGTGCCACGATATTTAATCTGTGCAAACGCATCTCGTCCCTGTAGGGTCAGAGTTGACACAGGATTGTATAATGTCACAGCTCCCGGTATCCCCCTCTTTGAATGGTAAAAGTATCCCTTGATACTTATCTGATGGCTCGCAGATAAGCGAAGATAAATATTTCCCTCCGCATGATAATTCTCAATTTTTGAATTTGTACGCTTTTCTTTGGTAGTCTCGATTCCATTATCAATAATGAAAGGATAGTTCCCGTCTGAGCGTGTATAGTCTCCATCCAAGGATATGATAAATTTTTCACCTGTTTTTTGAGATAACTTCAGGTACGGGTTAACATACCCCCAGGAGCCGGCTCTCACGTTTGCCTCTACGCTGTTCTTTCTATCTCCTAAAAATTGTGGGTTGCGTGTATTTATTCCTAATATCGCTGCTGAGGAGTATAAACGTGCGCATTGAAGAAGATCGTTATCTTGTCCCACCGCTAATGTGAGACGCGAAAGATTATTAAGAGAAAATCTTCCGATATCGACTTGACCCCCTTCGATATTATCCACGGGCACACCATCATAACTGACTGCTGTATGCGAGGCTCCCATATTTCTGACAGAAACGGTTTTTATCCCTCCGAGCCCACCATAATCACGCACATTAACCCCTGAAAAGCGTCTGACGGCATCTGCCATATCCGCTATGCCTAATTTTTCAATTTCGGCTCCTGTCATTATCTGGAGAGGCATGACGGATTCCACTTCCTTATCCTCAACGCGACTTATGACCACGACTTCTTCGAGAGTGTTCTCTATTGAGTCGGCTGGTTGCGCTTCAGCGTGTGATTCAAAAGAAAAGTTGCCCGCAATCAGCAAGATTACGAGCAGCGCGAGAGGATATTTTTTAATAATCCTGATCATTTGTTTTGCTGCCTATTAACCCGTGTACTACAAAACTATTGTGATTAGGCAGGTCTTCGGACTTATCCCGGTTTGTCGCGCCTTCCCGGTGAATATTACCAGTGGCATATTGGCGAAAACCGTAATCAATACAACCTAATTCCATTCGTGATGTCAAGTTATGAATGACATTATGGAATATTAAATTGCAAGGGGGACTTACCGCAGCGGGACTGTCCGGGATTTTCACCCGGTTCCCTTTTAATGGCGAGTGCCAACCGAATCTTCCGCAAATTTATGAATTATTTTTGATATCACAATAACTCTCCGAACAATATTTTTCATCATGGTTCTTTATCCTCTCTAATATATATATTCTCCGGTGCTTCCATTTTAAGGAGAGATTAATTATGGATTTCTAAGATGGTGAGAATTATGGAAAAAATAAGCTGAAGGAGATGCCATTTAAGCATACTCCCTCAGCTTTTGGGATTCAATGGATCTCATATCCGGATAGAATATCAGGATCTGAGGTCTGTTTGTTCTACTTTGCGAATTTATCGGAGTTGTTAAGTAACCATTGGGCAATCTGCACTGCATTTAATGCCGCTCCTTTTTTGATTTGATCGCTCACAGTCCAATAAGTGATAGAATTGTCGTCGGCGATATCTTTTCTGATTCTTCCGACATAGACAGGATCTTTTCCCGAAAGATTATATGGCATCGGATAAACACCTTTCGCTGGTTCATCCATCACCACGACTCCTTCAGCTTTTTCCAATGCTTCGCGGACTTCCTCAACACTCAGCGGTCTCTCCGTCTCAACCCATGTAGACTCACTATGGGCACGGAGCACTGGAACCCGTACACATGTGGCTGATACACGTATCTTGTCATCATGCATAATTTTCCGGGTTTCGTTATACATCTTCATCTCCTCTTTGGTATATCCGTTTTCAGTGAATATATCTACCTGAGGAATAAGATTATATGCGAGCTGTGCGACGAATTTCTTTACTGTTGGTTCTTTCCCCTCGATGATTTCAGCATACTGCTGCTCCAATTCCTGCATAGCGGATTGACCCGCACCTGAAGCAGCCTGATAGGTCGATACGAAGACACGGGTGACGCGACTTAGCTTATTGATTGCTGACAAAGGCACAACCATCTGAATCGTGGTGCAATTGGGGTTCGCAATTATATGCCGAGGAGTATTGAGCGCATCCGCGCCATTGACTTCAGGCACTACTAATGGAACGTCAGCGTCCATCCGGAATGCTGAACTGTTGTCAATCATCAGAGTGCCGTGGCGCGTGATAGTCTCCGAGTATTCTTTAGAGGTCGAAGCTCCGGCAGATACAAATGCAATATCTACTCCGGAGAAGTCAGAGTCATGGCTGAGCAGTTCTATCACATATTCTTTTCCGCGAAAAGACATTGTTGTTCCGGCGCTTCTTTGGCTACCGAAAAGTCTTAGATTAGTGATTGGAAAATTCTGTTCATCGAGCACACGCAGCAATTCGTGTCCGACAGCTCCGCTCGCTCCAACAATGGCTATATTCATATCCTGTAGGTCGCTATTACTGCACTCCGGAAACTTCCATTTCCTTATTAATTTTCTTTACCAATCCCTGAAGCACATTTCCCGGACCGACTTCCACAAATTCTGTAGCTCCGTCGGCTATCATTGCTTCCACATCCTGTGTCCAACGCACCGGTGCAGTGAGTTGCTTGATGAGGTTGGCTTTTATCTCTTCTGGATCTGTATGCGGTTTCCCATCGACGTTTTGGTAAACGGGACAAACGGGAGTCTGGAATTTAGCTTCATCGATTGCCTTTGACAATTCTTCTTGAGCCGGCATCATCAGAGGGCTGTGGAAGGCACCACCGACTTTAAGACGCAGAGCGCGCTTCGCTCCGGCTGCTTTCATCTTCTCGCAGGCTGCATCTACACCTTCTATAGTTCCGGAAATTACCACCTGTCCGGGGCAATTATAATTAGCGGGAGCTACTATATCGTCAACTTCGGCACAAAGTTCTTCAACTTTTGCATCCGGAAGTGCGAGCACGGCTGCCATTGTGGAAGGCTTAAGTTCACAGGCACGCTGCATAGCATGTGCACGTGCAGAAACGAGTTTCAATCCTTCTTCAAAAGAAAGCGCCCCTGCTGCTACAAGAGCTGAAAATTCTCCAAGGCTATGACCGGCCACCATGTCCGGATTAAAATCTTTACCAAGAGTCTTGGCAAGTATTACACTATGAAGAAATATCGCCGGTTGGGTTACTTTTGTCTGCTTCAAATCTTCTTCGGTTCCATTGAACATCAAATCCGTGATTCGGAAGCCAAGGACGTCATTAGCTTTCTCAAACATTGCGCGTGCCTCTTCGTTGTTGTCATAAAGGTCTTTCCCCATTCCTACAAACTGGGCACCCTGGCCCGGAAAAACAAATGCTTTCATCTTAATTGCTTTTCGTTGAGTTATTATTGTGATATTATGCCTCCTGAATCTCTCAGGAGGGATTATCTAAAATCGGCTGCAAATTTAATAATTTTATTCTATATTTCATTATTTTTCATCCATCAGATGTTTTTTACTACTTTTGTAAGTATAAATCCCTCACGACGGAAATAACATGCTGAAAGCTTCCGAATTATTCGAGCGCGCCATCGCTCTGCTCCCCTATGAGCCGCTTGACAGTCAGGCAAAAGTGCTTGCTGCGATCTCCGCTTTCGCTGTTGCGCACGGTCCTCGCGATGCATATATACTCAATGGATATGCAGGAACCGGTAAGACTTCTATCGTCGGTGCTATGGTCGAAGCGATGGCAAAGGAAGGAATGAAGTGTGTAATTCTTGCTCCGACCGGGAGAGCTGCGAAAGTTGCTTCTTCGTTTGCTAATTTCCCGGCTTCAACCATCCATAAACGTTTATTTCGCGGAGATTCATCCGATCCGATGAATGCTACCTTTTTCCTTGCAAAGAATATTTCCACCGATACGCTGTTTATAGTCGATGAGGCCTCTTTGATAACAGATAACGGATCTGACTCCTCATTATTGGCTCTCCTTACAGCTCATGTATATTCCGCGCCGGGTTGTGCTATGCTTTTGGTAGGCGATCTCGCGCAGCTCCCCCCGGTTGGTCAATCGGATTCCCCGGCTATGAACCCTGATCGGCTGCGTCAACTCGGATTGATTCCATTTAAAGGCACACTTGATATCCCTGTTCGTCAGGCTTCCGAAAGTGGTATTCTGCATAATGCTACCAATATCAGGAATTTTCTTTATGGAGATCTCCCGATCAATAAGTTCAACCTTTTCACAAAAGGGTTCGAGGATGCTGAAATCGTCTCCTCATCAGATTTGGCAGACGTGTTGAGTGATTCCTGGCGCGAGGTCGGGATGAGTGAGACTATCATCATCACAAGAAGTAATCATCGTGCCAATAATTTTAATCGTGCAATCCGAAATCTTGTAATGGGTGCTGATGAGCCGCTTCAAAGAGGGGATAGGATTGTAATATCAAGAAATGATTATTATTGGTCGAAGATCAATAAACTTAAGACATTTATCGCTAATGGAGATATGGCGGAAGTGACGTGGGTAGGGAATACAGAAAAGGCATACGGCCGATATTTCACAGATGTTGAACTGACCCTCATCTCAGACGGATCCCCTGTCGGTGCGAAGATTATGCTTCGCAGTCTCGTGGCGGATGGCTCTTCGATTCCCGTTGAAGAAATGAGTAAATTTTATCAACGTGTCTTAGCTGCTGACGAGGGCACGGTTTCGGAACGCATTAAAGCCGCTATGGAAGACCCTTACTATAATGCATTGCAGGCAAAATATGCATATTGTGTCACTTGTCATAAGTCGCAAGGTGGACAATGGAAACATGTTTATATTGACATGGCAGGGATAGATATGGAGAATGTCGGTTCCGATTTTTATCGATGGCTCTACACTGCTGTCACACGGGCCGTTGAAAAGGTCTTCTTTATTAATCCCCCCGTACGGGCAAAATAACGGCAAGCAAGACAATATCGGAAGAATCATGAAGTCGACCGATGGATTTATTTTTCAGTGAATCTTGTGCTCCTATTTCCTCCCGCATAATAATTTTTCGGATAAATAATAAAATTGATTTTTTGATTTTTAGATTAGATATTGACAAATAGTCGGTTTTTTTGTAACTTTGCGAAAAATATGGATGCAAGGTTCTGTCAGGAATGTGGCGTTGATGGCTAACTTCTTGATATGTGTGTATTTGAGTTGTGAAAAATCACTATAATAAATTTATAGATTCAATAAAATGAAAATTGCTAAAGTAATTGGTCGCGAAATTCTTGATTCTCGCGGTAATCCCACAGTTGAAGTTGATGTAATTCTTGAAAGTGGCGTAATGGGTCGTGCAGCTGTTCCTTCAGGAGCATCTACAGGTGAAAACGAAGCTCTTGAGCTTCGCGATGGCGATGCAAAACGCTATTTAGGTAAGGGTGTGCTCAAGGCTGTTGCAAACGTTAACGGTCCTATCGCAGAGAAGATCGTCGGTATGAGCGCCCTTGATCAAATCGGAGTTGATGAGGCTATGATCGCTCTTGATGGCACTCCCACTAAGTCTAATCTCGGTGCTAACGCTATCCTCGGTGTCTCTCTCGCTACAGCTAAGGCTGCTGCCGCTTATCTTGATCTTCCACTGTATAAATATATCGGTGGTGTAAACACCTACGTTCTCCCCGTTCCAATGATGAACATCATTAATGGTGGTGCTCACTCAGACGCTCCTATCTGTTTCCAGGAATTCATGATTCGTCCTGTCGGTGCTCCCAACTTCAGAGAAGGTATCCGCATGGGTGCTGAGGTTTTCCACAATCTTAAGAAAGTTTTGAAAAACCGTGGTCTTTCCACTGCAGTTGGTGATGAAGGTGGTTTCGCTCCCGCACTCGATGGCACTGAAGATGCTCTCAATGTTATTATGGAAGCTATCCGTCTCGCCGGCTACGAACCCGGAAAAGACGTGACTATCGGTCTTGACTGCGCTTCTTCTGAATTCTATCAGAACGGTGTATATGACTACACTCAGCTCAAGAATGGTGCTAAGAAAGAAGCTAACGGTAAGAAATTCACAAGCGAAGAGCAAGCTAAATATCTTGAACATCTTATCACTGAATACCCCATCGATTCTATCGAAGATGGTATGGATGAGAATGACTGGGAAGGCTGGAGAATCCTTACTAAACTCATCGGTGATCGTTGCCAACTCGTTGGTGATGACTTGTTCGTGACTAATGTCAAGTATCTCGAGAAGGGTATCTCTCTCGGTTGTGGTAACTCTATCCTTGTGAAAGTTAACCAGATCGGTTCACTCACTGAGACTCTCCGTGCAGTAGAAATGGCTCAACGCAATAACTACACTGCAGTTATCTCCCACCGTTCAGGTGAAACTGAAGATGCAACTATTGCTGATATCGCTGTTGCTACTAACGCAGGTCAGATCAAGACCGGTTCTGCAAGCCGTTCAGACCGTATGGCTAAATACAACCAGCTTCTCCGTATCTCTGAGGAACTCGGTGATAAAGCTCAATACGGCTACAAGAAAATCGCTAAAAAATATTGATTCTGAATTTATATCCTTCACGGATAATTCATATCCACATCCTCCTTTAAGTCTCAGAGTATATAATTAGATATTTCTTTAAGAGAGGATACATGAAAATTTTTAATCGGCAAGACGCCACAGAGCAGTCTTGCCGATTAATTTTTTTGTGTTTGAATAAATATTAATGCCGCGCCTTATATATAATGAGGGTTCTAAAAAGTAAAGGTATTTATAAGTCATATCGGTCATCTGAAATAAGAGCCCGTCTCAATTTTTTTGAGACGGGCTCTTATTTTAACCAGAATCCGGAATAGCGGATTATAAAGAAATGAAGAGTATTGTTTAGGATGATTTGATATAAAAGCGGAGAGGATAGTAACAAAATTATTTATTTTCTTTATTTTTTGTTTCTTTGTTTAAAAATTATGTTGTATCTTTGTTGCTTATAAAAGGCTTCTGTAAATTAATTTGACAATTTTTAGTTTATTTTTTTATGTTGATTGGGTTCAAAAATACTTGATTTAATATTTATTTGAATCTTTTGGATATTAATTGATGAATTGATATTTTGTCATAATTTGTTTAATTTATTTGTTTTTTTGGATTCAAAGAAGAAAGTTTGACCAATAATTTAACTTATTTATCTTTCTATTTGACATTTCCTTTTTATTTGTTTAAATAATTTCATTAATTTGATTTTATTGCTTGCTTATTCTATTGTTGGCTTAAAAATGAGATTATGAGAAAAATTTACTTTTTGTTTTTTGTAATTTTGGGTTTAAATTGTTTCGGATGGAACGTTTCCACCGAACCGCAACCCGCCCGTGCGCTTATTGAGGAATATACCGGTATTCATTGTCCCAACTGCCCCGATGGGCATGCCATTGCTGCCAGAATCGTCGGTCTCCATCCCGAAGAAGTTTACAGCGTCGCTATCCATGCCGGATACTATGCAAATCCAGGAACCGGTGAACCCGATTTCAGGACTCCGATCGGGGAAGCATTACTGGAATATTTTGAAGTGGGATTCTTTCCTTCAGGCGTAATAAACCGTATGGAAGGAGCTATTTCACGCAGTCTATGGGGTTCTAAATGCCGAGATGTCTTGGCGAGCACTTCCCCTGTAAATCTCTGGACTTCATCTTCATTTAATCCAGATAATAATGAGGTGACTCTCGATATTGAAGGTTATCTCACTTCTTCAATGTCCGATCCCCGTCTGAACGTATATTTGCTACAAAGCGAAATACTCGGTCCTCAGAGCGGAGGACAACTGGGAGTGGAATATCCTCATCGTCATGTCTTGCGTGCCGCTTTGACAAAAGGAAATTTCGGTGAAGAGATTGATAAGAAAGAGAAAGGTGATTACTTCTCTAAAACCCTTAAATATGTTATTCCTGCTGAGATTCGTGGTGTAGCAACTGATCCGAAAAATATGACGTTGCTTACTTTTGTCTCTGATGGCGAGCGTAATATAGTCCAGGTGACTGAATCTCATATTTCGCATCCAGATTTCGAACAGCAACTGATTGTTGAGGCAAAATCACCTCTTATCCCTATAAGTCGTAACTATGGTTTTGACTTTTTTGAGGTCATGCTTCATAATTTCGGTGGAATTACTCTTGAGAATGCCCAGTTTAATGTTACGATTAATGATAAATCCCAGACTCATTTTTGGGAAGGGTCTATCCCCGGACATTCAGCTCAGTTAGTGCGCATCCCATTATCAGGTAGCTGGTCTTCGTATGTCGACGATGAACTTAATAATTACTCCATACGTCTGGTGAAAGTCAACGGTGAGGATGTTGAAAGTCCCACGATGAAGGGTAAATATTTCGAAATTGGAACTTATCCTAATGAAATGACTTTAAAAATAAAGACTGATCTCGATGCCGCAGATAATACATATCGGATTCTTGACACTGATGGTAATGTTGTAAAAGAATTCGGTCCTTATCCTAACGGTGAGACTGAAGAATATACGGAATCGGTCTCTCTTGAAATCGATAAAATTTATTGCTTGGAAATAGCTGACAAATGGGGTGATGGTATCTGTCATCCTGCCGGTTATGTAAAACTTTATGATGCCAGTGGCAATCAGGTCGGGCAATATCGTGAGATTAATGATTACGGTATGCGTCAATTTTTCCGTACCACTGATTCCAGTGCGGTCAAATCTGTCGGAGATGAAGAAGTTGTATGTATAGATTATTTTGACATCAACGGTCGTAAAATAGAGAACCCGACGCAAGGAATTTTTATTCGTCGATCAGTAAAAGTTTCCGGTAAAACCGACTATTGCAAAATAATTGCAAAATAATTGCAAAATAATTATATAACACGGACTATTATAAACACAATATAATTTTAAGCCTATGAAGAAATCTTTACTTTCGGGTTTGGCAATCTCATTGGCTCTATCGGCATACGCCGGGTGGAGCAATGACATTGAATCTCCCGTCTCTCTTTTCCCGGTGAATACCAACAGTTATGCCACTGACGTGGTATCAACACCGGATGGTGGTGTTTGGGCCATGGTCTATCATCCAAACACTAAAAACGCTGATGATGAATATGACACCGGCAATGTGGTGTATGAGTATCGGGTTCAATACTTCGACCCTCAGGGTAATCCTAAGTTCCCTGAAATGGGTTTGCTTGTGAGCGATTATGCTAACTGGTCTTATACTGTCGTGAATCAGTACATGGCTTCCGATACTGAAGGGAATCTTATCCTTTCCGTACTTGACTCCCGAAATTCCAATGCCGGGGAGCGTTCATATACTGCTTACAAAATCTCACCTGACGGTGAATTCCTTTGGGGAGAGGATGGAAAACCGATTACTGATCCTACACAGCCGGCTCAGTTTACCGCCTGTATGCGATTTGTCGAACTTTCAGACCATTCATTCGTTTTTGCGTGGCAAGAGATGGACGACGTAACCAATAAGATACGTCTTCAGCGTCTTGATAAAGATGGAAACCGTACTTGGAAAGACGGCATCCTCGCTGAGCCAACAGACCCTACATCTTATCCATACCTGGTGGAATCCGGTGACAATACTTTCATAATGGTTTTTGCCAAGACTGCTTCTCAGATACTCTATGCGAGAAAGATGGATTTTGAAGGTGAGAAAGTTTGGGGTAAGGATGTGCGAATCTATCGAGGGGGCTGGGGCTCAGTTCCTATTCATACCCTTATTACTGTCAAACCCTCCAATAACGGAGGTGTTATAGTCGGCTGGACTGATGATCGCACCGCTACCAATATTGAATATGCCTACATGAGTTATGTCACTCCGGATGGCAAGCTCGCCTTTTCAGGAGCTTCAGACGAAGCTGATTGTAAACTTTCCTATGAGAACATTCGTAAATTTAATGTTTCCATTGTTGCCGCTGAGGATGCAAGTTGTTTTTATGCCATCTGGCGTCAGACAAATTCAAGCCAGACATGGCAAGGAATGAAGATGCAAAAAGTCAGTCTCACCGGAGAACTCCTTTGGGGTGATGAAGCTAAAGATCTATACCCGTTGGAGGAAGGTGTCAGTCTGGGGTATGTCTCTCTTTGCAATGCAGAGGATAACGGGGCTTGTGCGTTCTTCGAGGTTTATCGTAATTACTTTGATCAACAGTGTATAGCATCTCGTTTTGATGAAGACGGGAATTATGTTTGGAATGACGAATTTTTCTATTTCTCTGCCCCGGATCGAAAAGCATCCGGTCTTGTTGCGAAAAATTATATAGGTAATAATTCCTGGTTGGCAAACTGGACTGACGGTGGCACCTCTGCCGAGGATAAAGATGTCGTCTATTGCATGAACATCGTTAATGCGGATGGCTCTTTGGGAGTTGACCCACGCGGTATTAAAACAATCCAGAATGGTAAGGCTCATTTTGTATTTGATGGAAAGGCTCTTTCAGCCGATCTGCCTGATGGAACTCTCGTAGAGATCCTTAATGCAGCCGGCCTTAAAGTTGCCGTATCTTCATTTAATAGTGGAAAGGCTCCGTTAAACCTTGGCAAAGGTATTTATGTTGCCCGCGCGGGAAGCCGGGTTATTAAATTTTGTGTTCAGTGATATTAATCTATAACCCATAATACAATTATTATGAATAAATTGAAATTATTTGCAGGAGCCTGTCTGCTTGCTTTGACCGGTATTCAGGCACATGCCCAATATGTTCTTGGGTATACAATGTCTGAGGGGGCCGGGACGTATACTCCTCTTGACTCTCCTACAGTTATATTCGATGGAGCTACCACTCAACTCCCGAGCACAAGCACCTTGGAATATAATGTCTTTACCAGTGGCTCAATTTTAAGTGAATCCGGCACAGCTCAGGGTTATCCCATCGGTTTTGATGTCGATATCAACGGCACATCCTATTCCAACTTCGTTGTCGGATATCCCGGATATGTTCAGCTTGGAAATGGGGAGATGAATATCCAGATGCTCGGAAACCGTTGGCTCCAAACTGAAACATCAGTCGTGGCGTACGGTTTTTCCAACCGCAGAGGTTACGGATATGATGAGAATACCCAAATTTCTTATAAGACTGTAGGTTCAGGGGATGATCAACGACTTATCGTGCAATTCTCACACTTCGGAATGCAAATCGGTTTCTGGGGAGATCCCTCATACGTAGATATTCAGCTCGCTATTTGGAAAGATGGCAAGGTGGAATTTACATTCAATAATTTCGCTAATGTCGGTGAGGATAGCAGTATGCCTATCTATGCAGGCATTACTATTGATGCAAACTTTGTAGCAGCATCCGGCACATACGGAGATGATAATTTTGAAATGACACGTAATTCACTAAATGATTCCAATTATCCCTCCACAATGCCTAACGGATCTACCTTGACATTCAACGTGCCCACTCCATGTGTCGTTCCGTCAGGGCAACCTACTGATATGGATCTTAAGTCTACAAGCAATACTATTGAAGGTTCATTTGTGGCTACAGATTCCGCTGATTCTTATCTTGTGGTTTACGCTCCAGTCGGTAAAACACTTGCCGTTCCGGTAGATGGAACACAGTATCCTTCAAAATCTGAATATGGCGAAGGTAAAGTGGCTTATTACGGTGATTTGACTTCATTCATTCTGTATGGTCTTCCCGGTGGAGTGGATTATGAATTTACAGCATATGCAGCCAATTCATTTGGTAAAGGGGGTCCGGTTTATAATACAACTAATCCTCTTAAAGCCAACATAAGCACTCTTCCTGATGGTGCAAAATCCATAGAATTGACTTCAGCTACTACCGAATCCCTCACATTTGATATCGTTTCAAATGAAGCTGACGATGATGTTGTTGTCATCTACAATTCTTATTGCGGACGTGATGTATATGGCGATCATGGATTGTTCGGTGAATTGCCTGCTGATCCCAAAGCCGGTGATGTCCTTCCCGTTGCTGAAGACTTTACTCCTCCGTATGAAATGGAGGGTGCTCCAATGCCCGAAAATGCAGGTGTCATCGCATACGTCGGTAAAGCCGGAGAACTTACTTTAGACAATCTTAAACCCTCCACAGGTTATTACGTTGGTGTCTATACCCGCAGTGCTAATGGAAATTACACTTCAAGCCCATTGTATGGAGGAGCCACTACTAATATTGAAGCTCCCTATACCGGTGACTCTTATAACTTCCCGCGCTACAGACTCCCGCTTGGATGGACAGGTTCCGAGACTTCTGCTGAAGATGGAACCGTCGAGTTCCAGGATAACCTCTTCTTTAATGTCCGCACTATGGAAGTATCTCAGGGTACTCAGCTTGTGCAACAACAGGCACGTATAACAGGAAACAGTGCGACCGAGGGTAAAGCTGCCTGGGTGACCCCAAATGCGGTTGAAGTCAATGATCGTCACCTTATTGCAAAGTTTGATTATTGCTTGACATTCGGTGCTTCCCGTTTCTCTACCATCGCCTATAACGATTGGGCTGAAAATGATGAGCTCTCTCTCCGTATCTCAACTGATGGTGGCGAAACTTGGGAATCTTTGGTTATTTACACTCCCGAAAATCACCCGCAACAGGAAGAGACTCTATCTTATGTAAGTATTGCTGCGGATCTTAACGAATATCGTGGCCAAACTGTTTTGTTGCAATTATATTGGAAGACATACTCTGTAGCTGCTTTCGGAACAACCGCATATATCGACTGCTTCAGCGTGCTTCAGGGTGAATTCCCCGCTGTTCCCGAAGTTGCGATGGGTAAAATTACCGATACTTCTGCAGTCGTATCATGGACCTCTCAACAGGAAGACTATCAACTCGTATATAATGTAAAGGGTGCTGATGAAGTAACCGTTGTCACCGTTAAAAACAGTTCGACATATACTCTTAAGAATTTGAGCCCCGCTACTGAATATGAAGTGATGGTTCGCGGTAAACTCATTGATGAGAACGGCGAGCAGACAGGTTGGAGTGAATGGAGTGATCCCGTTGAATTTACAACTGCCGGTTATCCAGCTGTAGATGCGCCTGAAAATCTTGTTGCAGATGTTGAAACCCTCGAGGCTTCACATGCCGTAATTCTAAGCTGGGATGCTGTAGAAGATGCGTTAAGTTATCAGGTGGCTTATCGTCTGAGCACTGACACGGAATGGTCATACGTCACCAGTCCTTATAACTCAGTGATAGTCTATGAACTTGAGTTTGGCAAATCTTACATCTGGAAAGTAAGCGCCTCTTGTACTCACGACCGTGAAACTGAATATTCCGCTCAAGCAAAATTCGATACTCCCGAAGATACTCAAGGTGGTGTATATGCCGTTGAATCAGAAAATGTTTCTGTCAAAGGTGTGTCCGGTGCGATTGTTATTGAAGGTGCTTCTTCATACAGTGTTTATGCCGCATCAGGTGTAGCGGTAGATGCTGCTAAAGAATGTGGCTCTTCAGTTTACGTGAATGTTACTCCAGGTGTTTATTTTGTGAAGACCGCATCT
The DNA here is from genome assembly GCA_964521885.1 of uncultured Sangeribacter sp. GTDB lineage: Bacteria > Bacteroidota > Bacteroidia > Bacteroidales > Muribaculaceae > Lepagella. The sequence continues at coordinate 48,188 of CAZFUF010000007.1, forward strand.
CACTCGTTTAAGGTTATCGTGAAGTAACAGAGAGTTACGCAAAATTTGAGTTATCATGGTTTATCGTGAAGCCGGATAACGCATCGATATTGTTCAAATTGGAGGATGTACAGATTTAATTCTGCCACATCCTCCTTTTTTTCAAAAAATCATAAGGATTAACATCTTTTGTAAGTTTTATGATGTAATTTTTAATTTGCTCTGAACAATTCATTTTGAAATTATGTAGATAAGGTGTAATTTTGTATTAAATTTAATTCAGATGAAAAAATTTATAAACATCATATCCATTCTCATACTTTCTTCACTCTGTGCGCATGCTGCTACCGTGCGCCATTCATGCGCTCTTGACTCATTGAAGGGGGAGGAGTTGATGACAATAGCCGAAAATACCGTAGGATCTCATGGTGATAAGATTATAGCTGTTGCCAATCAGTTGATAGGTTCTCCGAAGGGATTTGATTGTGAGAATGATTCTATTGGAACTTCAAAGTTAAATTTTCAAAATTTCACGAAGTCTTCATTCATTAATTCAGTGCTTGCAGTGGTAAAAGCAACCGAAGCTCCTCATCCGGGCTTCCACGCCCTTGAGGAATCATGGATTTCCTTAACCAGACGCAGAGGTGAAGACAATGGGTTCCCATCTAAATTAATCTATGGTGCCGATTGGATTGTGGACAATATCTACAGAGGGAACATAAAGGAGATGACTGAGCTTGTCAGCGACGGAAGTTTCAAGACAAAATCACTTGATTATGTCACTAGAAATAGAGATAAATTCCCTGCACTCAAGGATTCTCTGGCTTATGATATGATGAGAATGGTAGAAATGGGGTATAAATCTCATAAGATTCCTCATCTGAAAAAGCAGACCTTAGGAAAAAAAGATATTTCCGGAAGACTTGAAAACGGAGACATAATTATGCTGTTATCTCCACAGATTGATTTTGACGTCTATGATATCGGATTTATCGAGTTGCGCGACGGTGAGCCTTATTTTATTCATGTCACTGATCAGGGTGTGGTAAAAGAACCGGATCCTTTGCAAAGATTTTTTAAATTAAACAATCAATTTTTCTACGGTTATAGAATCCTTCGACCGCAATGATAGTTGTATTCGACCTTGATGATACTCTCTTCAGTGAATTTGATTTCTGCCGGTCTGCATATCATGCGATTGCGAATGAGTGCAGTTCGAGGTATAATCTGGATGCTGAGGAAATATTCGATGCAATGATGCAGGCGGTTCTTTCTCATTTGAATCCCTTTGATGCTCTTTTAGAAATTTTCGTTCGTTCTAATCATTCAGTATCAGATTTCGATATTAAGGAATGGGTGGAAAAATACCGACGGCATTCTCCTGATTATCTTCCGCTTGCTCAAGACGTCGCTCTTGTGTTTAATACTTTGAAAGCATCGGAGGCTGAATTGGCTATAATCACTGATGGGAGAATAAATACCCAGACTGCCAAATACAAGGCTCTCGGACTTGAAAAATTTGTTAATGGTGAGAACCTGATTATTTCAGAAGCCACAGGCCATGACAAAAAATCAGACTTTAATTTCAAGCTTTTAATGAGTAATTATCCCGGTGAAGAGTTTGTTTATGTCGGAGATAACCCTGCTAAAGATTTTTATTATCCCAATCTTTTAGGTTGGCATACCATCTGCATCATCCCTACCTTCCCGACTGTCCATCCATTTATCATCCCTGAGAATCCGATGTATAGGGCTGATTTAATAATAAATTCCTTTAGCGACCTTTTAAAGGATTATCACATCGCGTCCAATATCAAATAAGTCAACATTCATATCACATAAGCCAACATTCTCCCGATATTCAAATTCCGTAATAACATTTACTAACTTCATCTCAGCTTTAATAATAAATGAAATATCGTGCCAAGAGAATCTCTCGACACGATACTGATTCGAATATTCGAAATGATTATCAGACTTTGTAATAAGAGCCTATCTCAAATTTTATGAGACGGGTCGAACTCCTTTTTATGTGTCTGCGTCAGGGTTTATATAATATTAGAATCTTAGATCTTCAAAAAACCTGATTCAGTCACATTTATTTCTCCTTATCCACTGTCATCTCTCCGCAGATAGGAATTTCCATCTGCCGTTTCACTTCTTCAGGGGTCAATCCTTTACCAAATAAATACATCATCTTTGTAATTGCAGCCTCAGAGGTGAGATCGTGTCCGGAAGTTACTCCAATTTCGGTCAATTCTCGACCGGTGACATATCTCATCGGATCGACTGTGCCATTGCCACATTGCGAAATATTGACAATTACAATTCCACGTTTGATGGCATCCTTAAGAGTGGCGATAAATCGCTGACTGCTCGGTCCGTTGCCTGACCCGAAAGTTTTCATCACGACACCCTTGAGTCCGGGAGTTGTAAGCATTCGATCTATATATTCAATCTTGATGCCGGGGAATAGATCAAGATACATAACATTATCGTCCATCGACTTGCTGACCTCAAGCTTGTTGTTGTCGTGGTGGCGCAAAAGGGCTTCTTTATTGTAATGAATGCCAAGACCTATCTGTGCCAGATACGAGAAGTTATTTGATGTGAATGCGTTGAAGTCGCTTGAGCTGTGTTTGGTGGAACGATTCCCGCGCCATAGGTAATTATCGAATACAATTGCTACTTCTTGCACCATCTGATTCCCTTTGCTATCGCGGTCGGCTGCCATCTGCAGGGCGGTTATCAGATTCTCCTCTCCGTCTGTCCTGACCTCTCCAATAGGTAGCTGGGAGCCGGTGATTATGACGGGTTTCTTAAGGTTGTGGAGCATAAAGCTGAGTGCGGCTGCGGTATATGCCATAGTATCAGTGCCATGGAGAACTACAAATCCATCGTACTCTTCGTAATTATCCTCTATGGTTTTAGCTATCTCTATCCAATGTCCTGGATTCATCGCTGATGAATCCAAAGGATTCGGGAATGAGATACAGGTCAAATCGAAATCAAGGAGTTTAATCTTTGGAACGTTGCTTAGTAAATGGTCAAAATGGAAAGGCTCAAGAGTATGAGTCTCCGGATTTTCTATCATGCCTATCGTACCACCGGTATATAGCATGAGGATTTTGGTGCGGTGTGCTGATTTCATGGTAGGTGTGTTTGGTGTAGTGCAAAGATAGCAAAATGAAAGTTACAATTCCAAATTTTTGAGTATAAAAATTTAAAATTATAGCAAATTTTTATTATTAAAGTTTAAATCAGTGACGTGTCCTAAATAAGCATTTTTTGTAACGCTTATTTAGGACACGTCAGTATTTTTAATGGATAACTACCTTTTTGCAGGTCTTTCTTAAAAAATATTATATATCGGTATCCGTTAGAATTCAGTACCCATTTCCTGTCCTTTCCTGATAGCAGGGATACCTTCCTTCATCCATTTCGGCATAGGATCTCCCTTAAGATAGTGGTCAAAAAATTGCTGCAATCGGATAGTAATATCCTTACGGTTGCGTCGCTCTTTTAAATTATGTGCTTCTCCATTATATTGCAGCATCCATACGGGCTTATGTAATCGTCTCAGCGCCATAAACATTTCTATTCCCTGATACCAAGGCACTGCCCCGTCAGCATCATTGTGCATGATCAAGAGGGGAGTGGTGACTCTGTCAGCGTGAAAAACAGGGGAATTCGCTATGTAAAGTTCGGGTGATTCCCACAGTGTCTTTCCTATTCGACTTTGTCCCATTTCATATTGTCCCATTCGTGAGTCTCCGCTTCCCCAACGGATTCCTCCGTAAGCGGAAGTCATATTGCTGACAGGTGCTCCGGATCCTGCGCATGCAAACATATCTGTGCGCGTCACAAGAAATGCCGTCTGATATCCTCCCCAACTTTGCCCATCGATTCCGATTCTGTTCCGGTCTATCTGAGGGTAGCGACGGCACATCTCCTCAACGCCTGAGCATACATACGTATAAGCACTCTCTCCGGGAAGACCGGGGGTGTAGTGGATATCCGGCACAAACACCACATATCCTCGGCTGACATAGAAGGGATAATTTACCCAACTCCATGAGGGTTCCATGGTATAATGGGTATATAACTCTTCCGATCCTGTCTCATAGAAAACGGCAAGCATCGGATAGCTCTCATTTTCATTGAAATTCTCAGGTAAATAAAGCACTCCTTCACTCTCCTGACCATTGTAGGCTCTCCATTTCACTAATTGTGCAGTGCCCCAATAGTAATCTTTCAATTGAGGATTGGTATCCGTCAACCGTTGAGACTTGGCAAAGTCCCCGTTTTTTGCAAGATAAATATTAGGCATTGTGCTGAAGTTGGATTTTTGAAAGGTATAGACGGGTGCGTCTTTGGCTTTCTTCAGCTGCGTGAAACTATTTTCCTCAAGTGTTTTGAGTACAGGCGATTTTTGAGAACTCGGTTTGGTGAAAGCGTATCCATTCCGTTTGTCAGCATAGCTGAAAACACTCAGGAGCATATCTTCTTCGGGAGTCACAAATAATGACTCCGGATCGGTTTTAACGTATCGGTATTTCAGATTCTCTTTACGTCCGTTCCCTCCTGTGATAGAATATGGTTTACGCTTCCCTTGCGGGTCGATACTCCAGATGTCATATCTGTCATAGACCAATACAGCCTCATCACCTTTTGTCCAGGCTGCCCGTCCCCATGGTTGAGGTATCATCGGATGATCATCTGTTTCATCCCAAAGGGGATACTCTATCTCTTCTGAGATGCATCTCCTTTCGCCGGACTCATTATCGAAAACATAGTATTGCTTATCTTCAAACCATAGCACATACCTGCCTGACGGAGAAAGTTCGTTTGATTCTTTCGGCAGTTTCCCTATATTCTTCACTTCTCCTGTCGATATATTCATTACGCTGATGTTCTCGGGGGCAAAATAGTCCCATTGTTGACTGACAACATCTTCTGTAGGATCAGTAAGCATTACCCAATCGGAATTCCATTTGTCTGCCTCCGATACCTTAACAAGGTCATTTGTCGTAAGCAATCTCTTGTCTCCGCTACTCAAGTTGATAACGAGAGGGAAGCTGTGTTTGCGAAGTTGATCTACTGCTTTATTCTCCTGAGGAGGAGTGAGGGGTGCATCCCAACGCCATATATCCAATGTGGCTCGTTCAAAATCCACAATCGTGGTATCATCCGGGGCGACATACGGAGCCATTCCTATAATAAGTCGTTTTCCATCTTCCGAAAAGATGGGTGTTGAATACTGATTCACATGGAGTTTACGACCCAGGGAAGCCTGTGTTTTCTCCTGCCACTCCTTCATGAGTTGAGCCTGCAGCTCAGGATCAGATGCATGTGGACGCATTAGATGTATTGGCTGATTCTCACTCATGCTGTCTGCCATTTCCTGTGGGCGCGGAATATCCGAGGAAAGGCTTGAAAGATCCACAAGATATAAAGACCCTTTTCTTGTTCCTCCCTTGGTGGAATCATTGTCAGCCACATAACTTAACTTATCTCCGCGTTTATTAAATACCGGAGCACCATAGTGCTTATGATTTCGGTCAAGAAGAATGAATGATGTGTCAGGCAGATTGATTATTCCAACACCGTTGGTCGCTATTGAATCTTTATCGCTTTTATTAACGCTGATTCCTAATTTCTTCCCATCATCGCTGAAAGCATAACTTTCCACCCATTTCACAATCTTGGAAATAGGGGAGCCGTTGAGTTTGACCACTAAAGGTTTTCCGGCTGATTTTTCTTTCAGTAACGAGGGTTTGATATAAGTCGTGTCACAACTTTGATAGGCGACCCATTCACCTCCATCCTTACCAATCTTGTATGAAATGACATTAGGAATTTTCTCAACCGTGCCCTTTATCAGGTCTATGATTGCAAGTGAATCCTGTGGCAGGTCAAAGTCTTTCTTTTTATCAATCTTGGCTTTGCGTGTGTCTGCGAATAAGGGTTTAATGAGTGCATAACCCCATTTACCGTCCGCGCTGAATTGTGCAGAATAACCGCGGGGAATTACTATATCCTTCCCTTTGTTATTATTATGAAAAGTCAATACTCCGTCCCCCTCTTGTGGTTGGACCAAGTAGGCACTCCATTCACCGGAACGGCTAATCGCTTGGTTTCTGACTCCTTGCCATGAGTCAAATGCGTCATGGTTAAGAGGTTTTTTGGCATTTACTGAATACGATAGAATCAGGGTTGCCAATATTAATAGGGTTTTTCTCATTAGTTATTGTGTTTAAGGCGTTGGATTTACTTATAACTTCCTTCTGTAGCCGGAATGATATATATTAACTGCCATACCTTGAAGTATATGGCGTAATGTCTCAATTTTTTTATGACTGATACATTATACGGAATGGAGATTGTGGCCCATACGTTCTTTCTTTGTATGCATGTAGAAGCGGTTGTAATCATTAGGTTTGACTTCTAATGGAACTATCTCGTCAATTTCAAGTCCGTATCCCTCTAATCCGATACGTTTCACGGGATTATTGGTCATCAGTCTCATTTTTGAAATGCCAAGTTGATGAAGGATACTTGCCCCGACTCCATAGTCGCGTTCATCAGCCTTATGACCTAAATGAAGGTTGGCATCCACAGTGTCCAATCCGTTTTCCTGAAGTTTATATGCCTTTATCTTATCCATGAGTCCGATCCCCCGACCCTCTTGATTAAGATATATCACAGCTCCTCTTCCTTCTTTCTCAATCTCTTGCATGGCAAGGTGTAACTGTTCACCGCATTCGCACCGCTGTGATCCGAAAATATCCCCTGTGGCACATGAAGAGTGAACTCTTACCAATACAGGCTCTCCGTTTGAAATATCACCTTTTATGAGAGCGATGTGTTCAAGTCCGGTATCTTTATGGCGGAATGGTATCAGATGGAAATGCCCGTAGGCTGTCGGCATATCGACTTCTTCCCCTTTTTCAAGCGGGGTCTCTTCAGCCAATCTGTAAGCTATCAAATCCCGGATACTTATAAGTTTCAGCCCCCATTCATCAGCTCGCTTTCTTAATTCAGGAAGTCGGGCCATGCTTCCGTCATCACTCATGATTTCCATCAGTGCCGCTACTGGTTGAAGTCCTGCCAGACGTGCAAGGTCTACTGCAGCTTCCGTATGTCCCGCACGCTGGAGAACTCCTCTGTTTTGTGCATACAACGGATTGATATGACCCGGGCGTCCGAATGTCTCCGGTGTAGAGGCGGGATCTGCCAATGCTTGAATGGTAGCGGCGCGGTCTTGAATTGAAACCCCTGTTGAACATCCCTCGAGTTTATCGACTGTTATGGTAAAGGGTGTTCCCAAAACGGAGGTATTGTCTTCCACCTGATGATCAAGCGATAGCTGACGGCATCGGTCAATTGGCATAGGGACACATAAAACCCCTCGCGCGTTTTTCAACATGAAGTTGACATCTTCCGGTGTAATCTTTTCCGCAGCTATGATAAGATCACCCTCGTTTTCTCTATTTTCGTCATCGACAACTATTACAAATTTTCCGGCTTTGAAATCAGCCAGTGCTTCTTCAATACTGTCGAGCTTTATTTCATTATTGTGTTTCACCTTTTATTATCTTTTATGTTTGGTATCAGGTTATATTCTGTAGATTGGTAGTTGCGATTTCACTTCTAATCTTCGTCATGTGCATCCGCATCTCCAATGACAAACATCGAAAAATTTACTGATCCATAAGTGCGCTGCTGTTGAAAATGCGGCAACATGGTATAATTGCGCGCTTTTGAATGTTCGATAATTATCATTGTGCCCGGTTTTAGCATTTTTGATGAGAGAATTTGCTCAATCACTTTGTCAAAATCAGGATGGTCATAGGGAGGGTCAGCGAAGATGAAATCAAATTTATCATTGCATGTCTTAATAAATCGAAATACATCTCCTCTGATAATTTTGACAGCCGTATCCCCTAATTTCTCTTTTACGTTTTTAATAAAAGCGCTTTGAACGGGTGCTGATTCCACACTTGTCACCGATCTACAACCACGGGATGCAAATTCCCAACTTATCGCCCCTGTCCCGGCAAATAAATCGAGTGCAGTTTTACCATCAAAATCATAAAGATTTTCAAGCACGTTAAAAAGGTTCTCTCTCGCAAAGTCCGTAGTTGGGCGTGCGGTAATATTCTTGGGAATATCAAATCTGCGTTTACCGTATTTACCTCTGATTATTCTCATCTTTTTTCTGTTTTAAGTAGCAAAAACGAGCTGCAAGGGGTATATTTTCAATTCCGGGTATCTCACCCTTCTCATATTTGACTATACTCTCCACATAGGGTTTGATAAATGCTTCCAAATCTCGTTGCGCCGACTCATTCCCCGATATTCTTATCTTTGCGGTTGCCGGATTCATGGAATGTAAGTTCATTAGATTAAACAAATACCATGCAATGTCAGTAGGCTCATTCCAGGATCTGGTCAGACAGCTGATCAGTTCTCCGCTGCGAGAAAGCACTATGTCCGCTTCTTTATTTCGAATATCACAAAATATTTCAGCATCATCAATCTTATTTCCTGATAATTGGTGAGCTGCGAGCAAAACCTGATGACATCTGATTCGGGTTCCCGGAAACGTTCGACGTAGAAAACTTTTTAATCCGGGGGTCAGGAAATAAAGGCAAGTCTCTTTTTGAAGCTCATCGATTTCCATTTCTTCGCTGTCATCCGGATAAGAGATTGCAAATGCTTCTTCATATCCACCGTCAATCTCACCTAAATCTCGGGGTACCCATACACACTTCGCTGTCTCAATGATAATATCGGTCGAAAAATCATCCAAAACAACCTGGTGGTCATATACGGCATTTTCAATTTCATGAAGTATCCCTTCCATATTCTCTTCCCATTCACATCTGAAGAGTTCGACTCCAGGCTGATGTATATCTGTTTTTGGGCGTAGCCATGCTTGAAGAGACACCGGCGAAATGTAGAGTAAGAGATGCCACTTACCGGTATCGGCTATATCCATGCCCGAAAGTCTTGGGGATTTGTAGCTATGTTCGTGAGTGTTCAAATATCTATATAAATATATCGTAAAAATCGAGATTACTTAATCTCCGATGTGAATTTTTAATTCCTGCGGAGGTGTTTAGGTGCAAAAATACAAAAAAATAATTTATCGGAGCATGCTCACTCAAATAAAATTCCCATCTTTGCAAATGATATGACCCAACATCAAGTTTCAACTAAGAATTTAAAATCGGAATCCATTAATAGAGAGATAATCCGGTTAGCTGTACCCTCGATTGTCAGCAATGTTACGATTCCCCTGTTAGGACTGTGTGACACAGCCATCTCAGGACATCTTGGCTCAGCATCTTTCTTGGCGGCTATTGCCGTGAGCTCAATGATGCTGAATACCATCTTTTGGATTTTCGGTTTTTTGAGAATGGGAACCACAGGGATGATTGCCATAGCTTATGGGGCGAAGAATGATCATGATATGCGTGCAGTTTCCTCTCGCGCATTTGTGTTAGCTGCATTGTCCGGGTTTCTGCTTATAGCTCTTTCTAAATTTATTTCCATAGCTCTTGTTTCGTTTATCAATCCTCCGGTGGAGGTCGCTGTTTTGGCGAGAACTTATTTTCGGATTTGTATCTGGGAAGCTCCTGCATTGCTGATGACTATGGTTATCTCCGGGTGGTTTATCGGGTCTCAGTCAACCTTTTGGCCCATGGTTATTGCCATATTTACTAATGTCGCTAACATATTATTCAGTCTGATTGCGGTGTTTGGGTTAAAGTTTGGATTCAGAGGTATCGCGTTGGGAACGGTATGTGCGAACTGGACAGGATTCGTGTTAGCAGTTTTTTTAGTTTGGAAGAATGTAGGTCATATCAGTAAGCTATGGTGTGGGTTCGAGACTTTGTTGAGATTTAAAGACATGGGAAGATTCTTCAAGGTGAATTCCAATCTCTTTGTCAGATCAGCATGTATTATAGCAGTCTCTTTAGGTGTGACGGCTCTCGGAGCCCGTGAAGGAGTCATTTTATTGGCTGTGAATACGACGATGATGCAGTTCTTTAATTTCTATTCTTTCTTTATGGATGGGTTCGCTTTCGCTGGGGAAGCATTAATCGGTAGATTTACGGGTGAAAAAGATAAAGTGAGATTTAATGAATCAGTATCATCTTTGTTGGCATGGTCTTTTCTGATAGCTCTTTTGTTCACTTTTATTTACAGATTTGGATCAGATTACATTGCAGCTTTATTGACTGATGATATTGAGGTGAATGCCGGGTTTGCAGACTTCGGTTTTTGGGTTGTTGTGATCCCCTTATCCTCTTGTCTGGCTTTTATCTTTGATGGTTTCTATGTAGGATTGACAGCTACCAAAGACATGCTTGTCTCCACATTGCTCGGTGCTATTGCATTTCTTGTGATTACATGCGTATTGCCTGACTATTTTCCCTCAAGGGAAACACTGAATAATAATTTCATTTGGTTTGGATTTGTGGCCTATCTGTTTATTCGCGGTGTCTATCTTTCGTCAAGGTGGAAATTTGCATCAGATATGGCGATAATTGAGAAAATTAAGATATGATCACGTTCGTAAATGCTAAAATTAACATAGGTCTGTTTGTGACACACCGTCGACCGGATGGTTACCATGACCTCGAGACAGTATTTTATCCTGTCGGTCTCCATAATGGCACTCCTGCCAATCCTTCACCTTTTTGTGACATCATTGAGGTTGTGCCGTGTGATTTGAAGGATAAATCCTCGTTTGCCGGTACTCGATACTCCAAATTCGGATTGGATTACTTTATTTTTTCAGGCAGGAGAATAGAGTGCCCGCTTGAAAAGAATCTTGTTTGTCGGGCTGTAAAAGCATACAGAGAAAATTGTGAGGCTGAGGGATATAAGTCGCTTCCTTCCCTGACGATCTCCCTGAATAAACATCTTCCTGATGGAGCGGGTCTTGGAGGTGGAAGCGCGGATGCCTCCTTCGTGTTGCGGATGCTTGATTCACTATCTCTAAAATTGCATGGTGAAAAGTTGGGGCAAAAGAAATTGGCGGATGTGGCTCTCTCTTTAGGAGCGGATTGTCCTTTCTTTATCTTTAACCGTCCTTCTTTCGCTTCCGGTGTCGGTGAAAAATTAATTCCGGTGGATGATATACTGAAAGATAAATGGCTAGTTATTGCCAAACCTGATGTCTACGTCTCCACCAGGGAGGCTTTTGCAGGTCTTAAGGCTTCGCCGGCTCCCATTAACCTCCGTGAGATTGTCAGTTTGCCGGTTGGGAAGTGGAGAGATATTGTCTCAAATGATTTTGAAAAAACAATTTTTGCCCTTTTCCCTGAAGTTTCTCACCTGAAGGATAAAATTTATGAACTGGGTGCTGAATATGCTTCCATGTCCGGTTCCGGATCTTCAGTTTATGGTATTTTTGACACAGCGAATATGGCAATTGAAGCAAATCGCATTCTGGAGTCAACCACAATGGGGAGTTGGTTGTTAAAATTATGAAGCGGGATTGTAAATTTAAGGTTTGGATTAACAATTTTTGGCTTAATAATTGCTGTTCTCAAGTGTGATTCTCTTCTCTTTATCTTCAAACCACCTTGGGATTGTCGATAAATCAGAAATTAAAAATACATCATATCATGGAAAAAAATTATAACAGGCAAAATGATTCTTTCAAAAATGGAAAGAAATTTGCTGAAGAGAATGAAAATTATACAACTCCTGAAGGTGAGGCAACTTATGAGGATGTAGAAGTTGTGGATCCTTCTAATATTGAAGAACTTGATGCCGCTCTCGATCAAGAGGATTCGGAAGAAAAGATTGTTGATGGTATCGTAGATAAGGAAGTCCGACTTCAAGCCGATCTGGATTCTATTCGTGAGGAATTGGATAAGGAGAAGAAGGAATATCTCTTCTTAATGGCAGAATTTGATAATTTCCGCAAACGTTCCATGAAGGAGAAGTCGGAATTAATCAAGAATGCTGCCGAGCAAGCCCTTAAGGGGCTACTTCCCATTGTTGACGATTTTGAACGTGGGCTGAAAGCAAGCGAAAATGTGGATGATGCCAATTCAATTCGCGAGGGGATGGTGATTATCTACAACAAGCTGAAGAAATATCTTGAGCAAAATGGAGTCAAGGAGTTTGATCCCGCTGATAATGTGTTCGATCCGGACAAACATGAAGCAATTTCAGCTGTCCCTGTGCCGGATGACAATATGAAAGGTAAGATTCTTGACACAGTTGAGAAGGGTTATACGATTAATGGAAAAGTGCTTCGCCACGCTAAAGTGGTCGTAGGACAGTAATTTAGGAGATTATTTAGAATATATCCACTATGGCTGAGAAAAGAGATTATTATGAAGTGCTTGGCGTGTCCAAGGGTGCTTCTGAAGATGAAATAAAGAAAGCCTATAGAAAATTGGCTATCAAATATCACCCGGATAAGAATCCGGATGATAAAGTCGCGGAGGAGAAATTCAAGGAGGCAGCGGAGGCGTATAGTGTCTTAAGCGATCCTGATAAACGTGCCAAGTATGATCAATTCGGTCATGCCGGTGGTCCGCAAATGGGTGGTGCCGGTTTTGGCGGTTTCGAAGGTTTCGGTGGCGGTGGAATGTCAATGGAAGATATTTTCTCCGCTTTCGGCGACATATTCGGCGGTCATTACGGCGGAGGTGGATTCGGGGGCTTCGGCGGAGCAGCTTACGGTGCTCCGAGAAAGCATGTCAATAAAGGCACCGACCTGCGTATCACCGTTAAAGTGACTCTCAAAGATATTATGGATGGCGTGGATAAAAAAATTAAAATTCCGCGTCTTGTCGCTTGTCCGGAGTGTAAGGGCACCGGTGCAAAGAATGGAACGGCATTCACCGAATGTCAGCGTTGTCATGGCACGGGTTATGTTACAACTGTCCGCAATACATTCCTCGGTGCGCAACAGGTGCAGTCCGTTTGTCCTGATTGCGATGGTGAAGGAAAGATAATCAAGGAAGCCTGTCCTAATTGTGGAGGCTCCGGAGTTATCAAAAAGGAGGAAGTAATTTCGTTCCATATCCCGGCGGGGGTAGAAGACGGCACTACTTTGACTATGCGCGGTCAAGGAAACGCTCCGCGTCATGGCGGTGTTAACGGCGACCTCTTTATCGTTATTCAGGAGGAGAAGGATACCGAACTTATCCGTGACGGTAACGATCTTATCTATAATCTTATGCTTGATTTCCCGACAGCTGCCTTAGGTGGCTCAGCAGAAATACCGATTGTGGGTGGTCGGGCTAAAGTTAAAATAGCTCCTGGAACCCAACCGGGCAAAGTGCTCAGATTGCGTGGGAAAGGTCTTCCTCAGATGAATAGTTCCATTCGTGGGGATCTTCTCGTAAATGTAATGGTTTACGTTCCGGAAAACTTGACTGAAACAGAGAAAGCAGCTATCGAGAGTCTTAAAGATAATCCGAATATAGTTCCGACTGAAACAACCTCGAAGCGAATCTTCTCCAAACTAAGACACATTTTCAATAAAGAAAATCGCGGTGTCTGAGGTTCCGATAATATAATTCGGTTGATCGGTAAGGGTAGCCTGTGCGGTCAGCTCGAAGTAATGTTAAATTAAAAACATAGACGTCTCAAATTTCTAAGGAACAGAAATTTGAGACGTCTATGTTTTGTGTATTGACTTAAATAGACAAGCTTCAAGTCATAACGTGATAATAAGGTTTTTTATTTTATTTGTCCTTTGAGGATTCCTTTGGAGCTTCTGACGATATAAATTCCTTTGGGAAGGTTGGAAGCGTCTCCACTTTGAACCGTACGTACTTTAATGCCGGAGATTGAGAAGACCTCTATACTCTCCTTGGTTAAGTTTTGAATTGATCCATTTTCAAATACGACTCCGTCGATTTGTGCATTCACCTCTCCAATGCCGCTACCCGGTTCATCACCGTTAGGATCCTTGTTGGGATCGTCATTAGGATCCTTATTCGGATCATCATTAGGATCCTTATTCGGGTCATCTCCCGGTTCAACCGTTGTAATGAGGTTAAATGTAATCAGGCCGTCATTCTCTGCTATGTCTGAGAATGAATAGGGGAGTGCTTCCCCTGCCCAACTCTGGAGGGCAGGCGTGGTTTCAGGACCGAACTCCGTATAATCTCTTGAACTCGGGAAAGCATCATATTTTTGGGTCGCTTCGCCGCTTTTATTATCCGCTTCTATCAAATCAACATATTGGTGGCGAGTTGAATTATTGACTGTGTTCTCATTCCATTTCCTTTCATCGTAGTCAACATGCCACACAAACATTCCGTGTGCTGGGAGGTATCTATCCCATCCGGTGTTCTGACGATTCTCAAATGCATAATATTCATGCCCGTCTTCTGTTGCATCTATCACATAGGCGTCGTTGCTATCTTGTAGATTCTCAAGAGTATATTCGCCTGAACCCTTAAATCTTTTAGGTGTAAGCCAACCAAGTGAGTAGCGCTCGTAAGTGGAGTAGTTTGGAGGTGTGTTTCCACTATTTAAATATGGTCCGTAGTCAAGCACGGAAAAATATCCCGGAGTCGCTGTGCTGTAGGAATTATTGGTGCAATATAAATCAGGAAGTCCCATCACGTGGCTAAACTCATGCACAAACGTACCGATTCCATCATATTTTCCTTCAGATGACAATTCGTTACTACATGCGTAATGGTCTGCAATTACCCCGTCGTAGACATATTTTTTGGTAGGTTGAGCCGCTGTGATGTCGTATGAATGGGGCCAAACCGATGATGATCGACCTCCATCATTTTCCCCTTTCCCGGCATAGAACACGTAGACATTGTCTATTTTCCCATCTCCATTGGTGTCATATACTGATAAATCTACGTCTTTATCTATGGCATCAAGAGCATGAATCACCATCATTTCAGCCGCCTTGTCATTTCCGTAACTGTCATTCCCTCCGTAAAAACTCATATTCTGAGGAAGTGCTATCGGTCCGTAAACATCAAAAACAGGTCTGAACTGATTTTTTGAGTTATCAATAAACCAATCACGGGCTGAACCAGTAGCTCCGGCATTAGAATAACCCTCCTGATTCAGAAGATTATCGAAATGTGTCAGCGGATCTTCAAGAGTGAATTTCACATCCTTATATTCCACCACAACAACAATTGCGCGTCTGTCGCCTGTGCTGACAAAGGGAAGCGGATCTGTTGCCAATCCCCATTGTGTCTTAACACTTTCTTTATCCTCGTTATCTGAAGAGGAGGCAGCTTTGAGCGACGGAGAATATTTAGCAATATTTTTCTCTCTGCTATAGGGCAGGATATTCTTGTTGATTGGATTTATTTCAGAAATTCTATTTAATACCGCAGCAGCATCAAATGATGCTGCTATTTCTTTCAATCTTGCAGACTCTTCTACACTTCTTTCTCCATAAGGACGCACTTTAATATCTGTGGGCTTGAGAAGTCCGGCATCATCTACTTGCGCAAAAACAAACGTGCCATCGGCAAGTTCTTCAATTGGCAATCCCTCTTCGTTCAATGTGATATGTGAACTGTGATTACCTATCTTTTGGATAAGCAGTTCGGTTCCGTCCGGTTGAGAAACTTTGACAAAACCGGGTCGTGCGGGCATCCCCCAGGATAGTGCGGATGCTCCCATTATTATTGCAATTGAAATTAAGTGGCGTTTAGTTATCATGTTGGTTAGTGTATTAGAGTTTTGGCAAAACGACTTGATTTCAAGTCTTTGATTATTATTTAATGTTAAATTAATATTTTAATTGATCCTTTAGGGCTCACGATGATGTAAGTTCCCTTACTCAATTCAATATCACCGCATGCAGGAAGCTTTCCTACTTTCCTTCCGGTGAGGTCAAAGACTTCACACTCGCTATTGAATGTGGACTTAATGATATTTCCCGAAGTATATATATCCTCATTTTCACAGGATATACCTTCTATCGAAGTGTCTGGTCCGTTGGGTGTGGTGAGATCAAAACTTATGATACCGTTGTTCTCGGCAATGTTGGTCAGGTAATAATAGATCTTATCTTTCAGCATTGTCTGGAATGCGGGACGGGTCTTTGGCCCGAATTCAGTTTTATTCTTTGTGCCGGGGAATGTATCGGCATCTCTGTTCTCTTCAGATGGGATATTATCTGCTTCAAGGATGTCGACTCTTTGACGGTTGGGGATGTTATTGACGGAATTTGAATCCCAGATGTTTTGATCGAATGTTATTCTCCACACCAGCATTCCATGACCCGGAATATATTGGTCATAATCTTTCTGCTGGCGATTGTCAAAGAGGAAAATCTCATTTTCATCATCAGTCTTTACGATATAGGACTGATTGCTGTCTTGTAATGGCTTCAATTCATAATGTCCGTCATAATATAATTCAGTAGGTTGTAGCCACCCTAGGCAATACCGTTCGTATGCGGTATAGTTAGGTGGGGTCATGCCGTTATTATTATAGGGACCATAATCCATTATTGACCAAGGACCCGGAGTAAATGCAGTTGTGTAATTAGTGGTGTAAAGATCCGGTAGCCCTAATACATGTCCGAACTCATGCATGAAAGTTCCTATTCCGGTAAAACCCTCATCACGACGCACCTCATTGCTGGTGGCGTAATGATTAAGTATTACACCATCAAATTTATATGTTTGTCTTGTGGCGGAATATATATCGAATGAATGTGGCCAAACATATTTTGATATACCCGTATCAGCCTGCCCTTTCCCCGCATAATAAACATATACGTTATCGATGAAACCATCGTTGTTGGCATCGTATTTGGTAAAGTCCGTATCGGGATCAAGAATCTTACATGCCTCTATCACCATATTATATGCATCCGGATCAATCTGACCCCCTCTGTCTTCACCATAATCGGAAAGTTCACCCGAAAGTGTGACGGGACCGAGAACATCAAAATGAGGATTAAATTTACCCATGGAATTGAAAGAGAACCAATCTCTCGCACTTCCGTAAGCACCATCTTCCTTATAATTTTTTTCATTGAGGATGCGGTCAAAATATTTGGCAGGGTCAGGATGCACAAATTTGTGATCCTGGAATTGCACAAGAACCACAAGGATCTCATGCTCTCCAATGGTCGGGAAGGGAACAAGAGAACTCATAAGTCCGTTGGCTGCACGCGTATTGGACCCGGAGAAATGGCTGAAGGGGAGGGTCGGACTATTAAAACTATCTTCCCGTTCAAGAGCTTTCAACAACCCTTCTTTGTTGATCCCGTTCAGAAATTCTTTCTCAAGATCATTGCGTGCGGAAATGTTGTTTGCACGTACTTTCGATGGAAGGATTAATCCTTCATTGTCAAGGGTCGCATATACCAGCATTCCATCGGAATCGTAATTGAGAAGATAGCCGTCTTCACTGAATATATGAGCTGATCTTTCATCTCCTCTCATTAATACTTCTATTGAAGAACCATCCGGTTGGGAAAGTGTTATGACACCGGGATAAGCCGGGACTGCATTAACTTCTCCTGTGAATCCGATTGAAGATGCTATCAGACAAGTTAATACACCACGGCATAGTGTTTTTTTAAGTCGTGTCAATGCGGTAATATTGGGGAATCTGGGTTTATTATCTTTCATGCTTATGGTTGTTTCAGTGTGAATAAAAGGGTATATGGGGTATTTAGAATAATCTCAATATATTCTTATTAAACGGAGATTATATCCTGAAAATTATCTCATCGTATGGGTTAGAAGGTAATGTTAACTTATTTTGATAATTGATTTTACATTTCCAAACTCCCTATTGCCTCTGCAATTTTCTTTACAGCATGATGATATGATGCCTTCAACGCTCCGACTGATGTCCCGAGGATTTCGGAAATCTCTTCATATTTCATTTCGTCGAAGTAATGCATGTTGAATACAAGACGTTGCTTTTCAGGAAGTTTAGCAATGGCTTTTTGTAGCTCCACTTTCAATTCATCTCCATCGAAATAAGGGTCTGCCTCAATTCCGTTGAGTATGAAGCTGTCTTGAGAATCATCGGTGAGATGTTGTCGCTGACGTTCTTTATTGAGGAAATTGATAGACTCGTTGACCGCTATCTTAAATAACCAGGTTGATAATTTGGCGTCTCCTCTAAAATTGTGGAGATTATTCCATACTTTTATAAAAGCATTCTGCAACAGATCGTTTGCATCATCATGATTGACTACCATTTTACGTATCTGCCAATACATCTGCTTTCCATAGGTTCGCATTAAGATGTCAAAGGCAGCGGATGCTTTTGATGGTGTCTGCAGGTCTTTGACCAGTTGTTGTTCATCTATGGGGGGTGTATATGCCATATTAAGCGTAGTTTGCAGCGGTAAAGTTAAATAATTTTTTATAAAACTTTGTCCTCATGTCTAATTTATAACTAAATTTAACTAAATCCGGTTTCAAATTCTTTTATGGCTGAATATTTGTATGATTCGTTTATTATTGGATGTCTCAATCTTTTTTATCTTTTTATTAAGCCATCCCGGTTTTATGAAGTCGGAGGCTAAGTCTTATAGGAAAAATATCAATAAAAGTTGGTTTATAAAAGTAAGATGATATAACTTTGTGTGTCTATCGGGTTGGATGTTCTGACTCGACCTTGATTTCTTTTGCTATCACGCTTATGCGTGTAAAATTTGAAATGTATGTCGGAATCTTCAAGTTTTCAGGATAAACGGATCAATAGCACCGGTCTATTGAGTTCTGCGGCAGCTCCATTTGTGGCGACGGCAGCCAATATTATAATCTTATTCGTGATTTACTCACTCCTGAGAGTGGAATATTTATTCGAGAATTTGCAGTATTTCAAACCAAGTATTGAAGAGGGACGTATATGGAGTCTGTTGTTTGCCGGTCCCGTGTTCGATACTCCAGGAATAATGTATACCAATGCTCTCTATGTTTTAATGATGTTGCTTCCGCTCCATCTTAAAGAGAGGGAAGGTTATTACAAGGTTTGCAAATGGATTTTCATAGTAATAAACAGTATAGCGATTTTAGTGAATTTAGGCGATTCAATATATTTCAGCTATACAATGCGGCGCACCACTACTGAAGTGTTCGGGGAATTCAGCGGAGAAGGGAATCTTTTTAAAATCTTCGGAACAGAATTCATCAATCATTGGTATCTGGTTCTTTTTGCAATTCTGCTTATTTGGCTAATGTGGAAATTATATGTCAATCCCCGGAGCTTCAAATGTCATGAAAAACCGACAGTCGCGTATTATGCAGTTTCAATTATCGCATTGGTGATTGGAGCCATAACAGTAATCAGCGGTATCCGCGGAGGGTGGCTGAATCATTGGTATAATTATCTGCTCGCTATTCCTTTAGCGTATGGGGCATTCGTGGTATGGAAACGATTTGGATCCGGTTTTTGGGGAAAGGGCGGGTCGGCTATCCTCGCAGTTGTGGCTCTTGGATTGGTGTTCACCGCTCCCATAGGAGGTTGGAGACATAGAGATATTCGTCCGATTTCTCTTTCCAATGCTAATTCATTTACCGCTCATCCGGTTGAAACCGCTCTTATTCTCAATACACCTTTCACTCTGATTCGAACGATTGGACTTTCTCCGTTTTCAAATCCACATTATTTTGACGATAAGGAGGAATTGGAAAAAATTTATTCTCCAGTTTTCACTCCAGGTGAAAATATTAATGATAAAAGAAGGAAGAATATCGTTGTAATTATTGTTGAAAGTTTCGGCCGTGAATATATAGGTGCCTTAAGTAAGGATATGATCGGGGAGGATTATAAAGGATATAGTCCCTTTACGGATTCCCTCATCAATCACTCTCTGGCTTTCAAATATTCATTTTGCAATGGAAGAAAGAGTATAGACGGGATGCCAAGTGTGCTTGCCGGGATTCCGATGTTTGTTAAACCATTCGTTCTTACCCCTCAGTCGCTCAATAAATTGAAAGGGTTGCCGGGAAATCTCTCTCAAATAGGGTATGAGACTGCTTTCTTTCACGGAGCGCGAACCGGAAGTATGGGGTTTGATGGATTTGCTAAGTCAATAGGTTTTGAAAAGTATTACGGACGTGAAGATTTTAATGCCGATCCGCGATTTGGAGGAGATAAGGATTTCGATGGATATTGGGCTATTTGGGATGAGCCGTTCCTGCAGTTTTTTGCTAAAAAGATGGGTGAGATGAAGCAACCGTTTATGTCTGCTGTTTTTACTGCTTCAAGCCATCATCCGTTTCATATTCCCGATAAGTATAAGACTGAATTTCCTGAGGAGGGACTCCCTATTCATAAATGTATTCGATACACTGACAATGCCATTCGTCGTTTTTTTGAGATTGCGAAGAAAGAACCCTGGTTTGATAATACTATATTTGTGATCACCAGTGATCATACGAATATGAGCGACCATCAGGAGTATAAAACTGATTTAGGCGGGTTCTGCTCTCCCATCATAATCTACGATCCTTCGGGAGAAATTGCTCCCGGAATGAAAGAGGGGATAGCACAACATATCGACATTATGCCTACTTTGCTTAATTATGTTGGATTCCCTTATCCGTTTGTTGCTTTCGGGAAAGATCTTTTTGACGAGACTGAAAATCAGGATTGGGCTGTAAACTATCTGAACGGTATTTATCAATATGTCCGTTATGGATACGTATTGCAATTTGATGGTAAGAGGAGTGTGGCTTTATATGCACTTTCCGATAAGTTGATGAAAAATAATTTAGTCGGCACCACAGAGATCGAATCTCAAATGGAAAGAGAGCTTAAAGCTATTATCCAAAGTTATATGGACAGGATGGCGGGAGATGCTTTAACGATTAATTAACCGTTTATTACAAATGAATTCTCCATCATACTGTTGGAGATGGGAATCGCAAGGAAAAATTAAAAAAATTTTATTATCCGGTTAAACCAATCCCTGTTGTGTTTGTCACTACAGTGTAAGTTTTAAAACAATGAAATCAGAAAAATATATTGAAGAAAAATTTGGTCGTGATCCGGGATTTTCTGTGCCGGAGAATTATTTTGATATTCTCTTCACCGAAATGCCTGAGAAGCTTCCCCCTTATCCGGAGGCTCCAAGAGCTGTCGATATGTCTTTCTGGCAAAGAATCAAACCATACGTCTATATGGCTGCGATGTTTGCAGGCATCTGGCTGATGATGAACGTTTTTCATCATGTTTCTGATTCTACCCGACTTAGCTTGGATAATCCCCCGGAAGCCGTAACTCTTGCTATGGCCGAAATGAACGATTCTGACCTGGATTTTCATGCCGGTTATGATAACGATTTTGCAATCATGGACGACCTTTCAAGTTCCTATGCCTCTTTTGAGGAATTTGAACGGGATTTTGATTATGATATGAGTTCTGAATATAAATCCATGAAGGTCTCCGGTATCTGATTGTTGACAACTCTCTTAAGATGATCGACTGAAATTTTTTCAATGTCGGTCATTTTATTTTTATTTTTTAGAATCCCGTGTCTATTTGACCTCTCAGGGAAACCGCCGGTTAACTTAGGCGCAACCTTCCCTTCCGTTAATTTTTTATTCACGGGGTAATATTTAGTGCGATTTATTCTTAAATTTAATGATATGAAGAAGACTTTACTCTTAACTCTTGGTATATTGCTTGCGTGCATTTCGGTATATGCGCAACCGAGACATACGCATAATCCTAAGTTCTTTAAAGAAGTTTTTGAATTTAAACTTAAATATCTTGCTCAGGAAATGGATTTAAAATCCGATCAGAGGGAGAAGTTTGTGGAGCTTTATAAAAAAATGTGGGACGAAAAGCATGCCTTGTTTGTAGAAGTTCAGAAACTTGAAAAGTCTGTGAAAGATAATAAAAACGCCACTGATGAGGATTTCCAGAAAGTGAGTGAGGCCATAACCCAGGCTAAAAGCAAAGACGCTGAAATAGAAAGGAAATATGATGAACAGTTTGCTACATTCCTAACTCCAAAACAAATATTTAAAATGAAGAATGCCGAGGAGAGTTTCCGCGAAAAGATGCAAAAAATGCGTCACCAGAATAAAGGTGATCAGAAGCACGGAGAACGAAAAGGAAAGTCTTAAGTAAATTTCAAGGGATATTTTGTGAACTCCAATGAATGCCTGGTCGTTCATCTTTAAGTGAATATTTATGTAGATCAGTTAATATACCGCTTATGAAAAAGGGATATCGATATATTATAAGAAGAATCGGAATGCTGCCGGTTCTTCTTATATGCTTTATAGGGAATGTCTATGCTGATAATTCTTTTAAAACTCCTGATTTTGCCTTCCCCCAGGATGTTGAGAATAATGCCCTGACTGTTCTTAAACAAGCATCTTCAAAGGAAGAATGGTGCAATACGATAAACGCTGCTATCCAATTGACAATCGCTCGGGATGCCATTAGCAATTCTAATGCCGTTTCTCAAGCATATATGTTGGATTCCCTTGCTCGGACTTCCCCCACACCTTATTCAAATCTCTTTTATCTTCTTGAAGCAAGGTTATTTACTGACATCTATAATTCCAATTCCTGGAATTATGATAACAGAGTTCTTCCTCTTGATTCTTTCCCTTCCAATCCATCTGATTGGAGTAAGGATTTATTTGCAAAAAAAGTCAAGGACCTGATCGAATCTTCACAGGATAATCATGCTGAATTGGCAACAATCCCCCTTTCGGCTATCAGTGAGGTTCTGAGTAACGCCAAAGATGCTATCAACAGTGGTTTTACAATTGAAGATTTTATAGTCGAACAGGATTGCAGGCTTCTTAATTCTTTTGTATCCGGATCATCGGATATACTCCCGTTTAAAAAATCATTGGTAAAACAATCAATCACTTCTCAATGCAAGACCTATCTGGAGGAGCTGTCCTCACGCAGATGTAATTATGCTCTCCGGTCCGGAACACCTTTGGCTAAAGCGCGCGCGATATTAGCCAATGCCGAGTATATGCCGAATGATAAAATACCGGTATATCTTTATGATTCCCTGAAAAATATTCCTGACGACGGAAAGGCTCTTATTTATATAAGACTGTTTGAAGTGTTTTATAGAAATTGGTCATATGAGCGGAATTATAACTCTTCATCATCATCTTCTTCTCTTCCGGATGTCACCGATTTTTATAAGTCATTAAAAGATTATATCAAGAATAATCCGGCCAATCCCTATTTAGCAGGAGTCGTTAATGCCGTGCGTGACCTTGAAGCGCCAAGCTATAATTGTGGCTTTTCGCGCCAGTGGCTTTCGGATTCTCAAATTTCAGATTCCATATCCATATCCAATATTAACAAGTTGAGCATGTTGATGGTGAAAATGCCGAATAGGTATTCACGGACAAAGCCTACATTCAGCAGTGTGCTTAAAAACGGCAAGGTCGTAGCCGTACAGGACATCTCGGTAGATAATGTCATACCATTTAATGCTAAAATAGAGATTAATTTTGGAAAGCTTGAACCGGGGGTATATACCATTTTGCCATCCACCGACAATACTCTTTCCGGGGTTTTCTCCACAGTTAAAACAGATAATTCCCTTCCGGTTCTGCTCGTTTCGGATATTACATTAGCCAATACTAATGGGAAAAAGGATATGAATCGTGTTTATGTGGCTGATGCTCATAATTTTGCTCCTATGGTAAATTGTCAGGTAAATATATACGATAATTCCTGGAAGAATAGGGGTAAATTGGTTTCTTCATTAAAAACAGATAAGAACGGGAGTGTAAGGATTCCTGACGGCAATTATCTGGTGGAGGCCGTGTCAGGGAATAATTTAGTCAACTCCAAATTTTATTTTTATTCACCCGGAGACGAAAAACATGAGCTGATTAAAAATATAAAGCTATTTACAGATCTTTCCATTTATCACCCCGGGGATTCCGTGAATTTTGCCATTATTTCATATTCGGCAAAACAAACTTCGTATAAAGTATTGCCTGATGAGAAAATTGATGTGGTTCTAAGGAATGCGAATTATGAAGTCGTGGACTCGTTGACTTTGGTTACTGATAAATCAGGGCGTGCTTCCGGTGTATTCCATATTCCCGATGCAGGTCTTCTTGGTTATTGGGCTTTGGATGCTTCGTTTAATGACCCAAGCAAATCCACATACAGCGGTCATGCAGGTTTTCAGGTATCGGATTATAAGTCTCCCACTTTCCGCGTAATACTTGATGCCGGTTCCGATAATATCCGTTTGGGTGATAATGTGAAAATCCGGGGGAAGGTCATGACTTATGCCGGACTCCCTTTGCCGGGAGTCGATGTCTCTTATAACGTGACTTATTCATCTCCCTGGTGGCTATGGAGAGGAGCAGGTTCGTCCGCGTCTTTCGGAGAAAGTTTGACTTGTGATGCAAACGGTGAGTTTATTATTGAACTCCCGACTGATTCCTTACGAAATACTCCCTATCAATCCGGTATGTTTAATGTGACTGCTACTGCAGTGTCTCCCGCCGGTGAATCTCAAACGAGCACTCCGTTCAGGTTCTGTTTAGGAGAAACGGCTCAAGTGGATATTAATAATTTTCCTGCTATTCTTGCCGTCGATGATAAGAATCATAAGCCGGTAGACGTGAATATTCCTGTCTATAATTCTATGCGTAGCCCTGTTAAAAACATTGATGTTGAATGGTCAGCATATGATTCCATGACAGGGGCAGAGGTAGCATTTGGCTCATTCCGTTCCCCGGAATTTGATTTTGATTTTGCTTCATTGCCTTCAGGTAGATACAATTTTACTTTCTTTCCGCATGACTACCCTGATAGCAAGGTTACCAAGGATCTGATTATTTATCGCAACAATGATAAAACCGTGCCTTATCCTACTCCATTGTGGGTGCCTGAAAAGATAATAATGTGCCCGGCGGATAGGAACTTCGTTGAGATCATCGTGGGTTCATCTTTTAAGAACAGTAGTATCTTATGTCTTATTGCGTCCACTGACGGGAGCTGTGAAGTGCGCCGATTTGATATTAACGGCACAGTTGAACATATAAAAATTCCTGTTAAAACAGGTATGAATAAAACTAAAGTTACTTTCTTGGGAATGCATGATCTTAAGGGGATGACGGAAACAGTCGAGATAATACCTCAGGAAGTCACTAAATCACTTCAAGTCGAGACTATTACCTTTAGAGACAAGATGGTGCCGGGTGATAAGGAGATATGGAAATTCCGCTTCGTAGGAAAAACCGGCTCCGACTCAGAGGGAATCGGACTTTCGGGTGATATATATGCCCTGTCAGTGCTTTCTAATGCCGCGCTTAATGCTATAGCTCCTTTCAGTTGGTCCTTTTCTCCCAGACAAGAAATAAATTGGAGTTACCCCGTTTATGCTATCTTAAATTCGCCGAATTATGTCAGGTTCTCAAACAGTTTATCCAATGTGAGATATGATAAAGTCAAGTATTTCACTTCTCCAGAATGGAATTTTTATAACCGTTCTTTATACTCTACGTCTGAATCCGGATATAGAAATGTATTCCTTGGATCCAGAATAGGAGAGGGTGGGAATTCTACTGTCAAGATACGCGGATACAATACTGTGGAATATGCCGCTCAGAAGCAAGAGATGAAGATGGCTGATACTGTTATGCTGACCGGAGCTATTGAGGAAGAGGCTTCTACCGACTCAGGGAGTGCAGACGGAGCAATTGGCCAAAATAAAGATGAGGTTCGTCCGGTTGAGATGCCGCTCGCTTTCTTTAAGCCTGATTTGACTGCTGAAGATGGAGTCGTATCAATTGAATTTGAAGTGCCGAATTTCAATACAACCTGGCAATTCCAGCTCCTCGGCTATGATCCCGACATGTATTCTTCATCGATTGTTTTAAATACCATAGCAGCAAAAAAGGTAATAGTGCAAAGTAATGCACCCCGGTATCTGAGAACAGGGGATGTCACTACATTGTCTGCGACATTATTTAATAATTCAGCCTCTGAAATTCCTATTGGCGGAAGAATCGAGTTGTTTAATCCTCTGACTGAGGAAATCATCGTTTCCAAAGACTTCTCAGCAGAAATGATAATGCCATCAGGTAATAGGACAGTTTCATTGGAATATTCCGTGCCTGACGATTATAATTTACTCGGACTTAGAACATTCGCCGTGACCGACAGGTATTCTGATGGAGAAAGTAGTATTATTGAAATTCTCCCTGCTTCGCAGCCGATAATCGAGTCTCACCCATTTTACATAGGTGCGGATAATCATTTTTATAATCTCCAATTACCCGGTTTTTCACGGGATGCCAAAGTCACATTCCAGTATTGTGATAACCCTGTATGGTATTGTGCGACGGCTCTCCCGGCTATCTCAATACCTGTGTCATCCAATGCAATTGCAATTTCCGATGCGCTGTTCGGAAATGCAGCCGGTTTTGGGTTGGTGGCTAAATTCCCGGAGATTAGGGAGGCTCTTGTGGATGTGTCGGGAGACTCTTTATTAATCAGTAATCTGGAAAAGAATTCTGAGCTTAAAACTTTTGGTCTTGCGAATACTCCGTGGGTGAATAATGCTCAGTCTGAAACTCTCAGGATGGCTTCTCTTCATCAATATCTGGATTCCTCAACAGGAGAGAAAAATATCAATTCTTTAATAGAAGATCTGGCAAAGCTGCAAAATAAGGATGGTGGATGGAGCTGGTGTCCCGCGATGCCCTCATCACGATATATCACGTCTTCTGTGGTCAATCGGTTGGCAATGCTTGAGAAAATGGGTTTCCTTCCTAAGTCAGACAAGTTGCAAATGATGATTTCTGCCGCATTGACTTATTGCGAAGGTGAGATTATGAAGGAATACAACAGGAGTCCCTCAAAATTTGATTTCGATTCCCTTCTGGATTTCTTATATGAGGAAAGTTTCTTCCCGTCTCAAAAACATGTAATCACTTTTGAATCCGTGAAGATTAAAGCTATTTCCGCAATAAAGAAGAATTGGAAGTCGATGGATATATTTGATAAGTCTACAGCCGCCATTCTATTATATAGATCCGGTGATAGTGAGACTTCTAAATTAATTCTGAAATCGTTAGTCCAATATTCTTCCCGTTCAGAGTCTCAGGGAGTATGGTTCGATAACCTATCTTCCGGATTTAACGGTTATCCTCGTTTGATGATTACGTCACGTGCTCTTGAAGCGTTTAATGAAGTTTCACCTGATAGTGCCATAATTGACGGTCTCCGCCAGTGGCTATTGTTATCCCGCCAGACTGAAGATTGGGGAGAAAATAAATTTACTTCGGAAGTTATTTATGCCATCCTTTCATCAGGCACTGATTGGATGGTATCATCTCGGCCTGCTCAAATTTTAATTAACGGTTCTCCATTGAATGTCTCTGAACGAGAACGTCTCACCGGCTCTTTCTCCATCTCGCTCGATGCTGCAAAAGTGTCGGGTGGGAAAATTGAGATTTCAAGGGAATCAGCATCTCCGGCGTGGGGAGGAGTAATAAGTCAGTTGGTTGCCCCGATTAAATCCGTAAAGCGGGAGTCTGTTCCTGAGCTTTATGTAACAAAAGAAATCTACTTGCTTAAGGACACTTCACAAGGCACGATTGCTGAAAAAGTATCATCTTTTAATGTAGGCGATAAAGTAAGGGTCACTCTTACAATTCACAGCGGACGTGATATGGACTATGTGGCGCTGAATGATGAGAGATCAGCGTGTATGGAACCTAAAAACCAGACGTCCGGATATACCGTCAACGATGGATTGTGGTTTTATCGTGAAGTGCGTAATACCTCCACAAACCTTTTCTTTAATTTTTTACCGAAAGGGAATCATGTGATCAGTTACGAATGCTATATAGATAGAGCGGGAGAGTATTCATTGGGTGTCGCTACTATCCAATCTCTATATGCACCCTTGATGACAGCTCACTCAGCCGGCGATCTCTTGATTGTGTCGGAATAATTTGATAATTTTGTAGCTTAATCATTATTGAGTATTCCTTAATATTGTTCTTTTCTTGAATGTAATCTTAGGCAATTATGAAATCAATCAAAGAGATATATAGAATAGGGAAGGGGCCGTCGAGCAGCCACACTATGGGACCGCGCAGAGCTGCAGAAATGTTTTTGGAACGCAATAGATTGGCAAGCGGTTTTCGGGTGACTCTCTACGGTAGCCTTGCCGCCACAGGAAAAGGTCACCTCACTGACGAGGCAATTCTTGATGTCCTCGAGAAAGGTGGAGCCAATGTGGAGATAGTCTGGAAACCTGATGAGTTTCTTTCGTATCATCCAAACGGTATGAAATTCGAATCTCTTAACAGCGCGGGCTTCCCTGAAGAGGAATGGACGGTATTTAGTGTCGGAGGTGGTGCCCTTGAATATGAGGGGATGCCTGCTGAAGCTTCCGGTGCGATATATGATATGGACAAATTGTCTGACATCATGCATTATTGCGAGCGCACGGGTCGTTGTTTCTGGGAATATGTGGAAGAACGCGAAGGAGAATCTCTGAAGGAACATCTGAGGGAGGTATGGCACGTGATGAAGGATGCGGTGGAACGCGGCATAGAACGGGAAGGGAGGCTCCCCGGTCCTCTGAATCTTCGTCGCAAGGCTCATGCTTATGCCGTTAAGGCACAAGGATATAAGGATAATCTCCGCTCTCGTGGATTAGTTTTTGCTTATGCCTTGTCTGTCAGTGAGGAGAATGCTTCGGGGGGAACGATTGTGACTGCTCCGACTTGCGGTTCTTGCGGCGTTATCCCCGGTGTGTTGTACCACCTTTGGAAGAGTCGTAATTTTACTGAAGAGCAGATGGTACATGCCCTTATGACTGCCGGACTTGTCGGAAATGTGGTTAAGCATAATGCAAGTATCTCGGGTGCTGAAGTAGGGTGTCAAGGAGAAGTCGGTGTCGCTTGTGCCATGGCGGCTGCGGCAGCCAGCCAATTGTTCGGAGGGAGCCCGGCTCAAATTGAATATGCCGCGGAAATGGGTCTCGAACATCATCTGGGAATGACTTGCGATCCGGTTTGTGGACTCGTGCAGATCCCTTGTATCGAGCGCAATGCTTATGCGGCTGCCCGTGCGCTTGACGCAAATATATATGCCAGTTTTACTGACGGTGTTCATCGTGTCTCATTCGACAGATTGACCGAGGTAATGAAGCAGACCGGTCATGATATTCCTTCGCTATATAAGGAAACAGCTGCCGGTGGTCTTGCTAAGGACTATGAGCAGATGCAACGTAAGTGAGTGGCAGATGGAAACTTTTAATGTGCACACCTTGGGGTGTGGCTCTGCACGCCCGTCGTTAAAACATAATCCTTCGTCAACAGTTGTGGATTTCCGCGAAAACCTGTTTATGATTGATTGTGGAGAAGGGGCGCAACAGGCTTTGATGCGTCAGCATCTCAAGTTCTCGAGACTTGGACATATTTTCCTTACTCATCTTCATGGCGACCATGTGTTCGGGTTACCGGGGCTTATCGGAACTTTCGGGTTGAGTTCGGTTGGTGGTGAGGTGACAATACATACATTTAAGGATGGAAAAAAAATTCTGACCGATATATTTGATTATTTTAATCGCGGACTCCCATTTGAAGTGAAGTTCAATGTAATTGAGCCGGAAGATGCAGTGATTTATGAATCTACCAATCTGCTTGTGAGAACCGTGAGGTTGAATCATAAGATTCCGGCTGTCGGGTACATATTTGAAGAAAAACCCAGGTTACGGCATATTAAAAGAGATATGTGTGATTTTCATGGAATCCCGATTTATATGTTCAACCGTATAAAATCCGGTGAGGATTTTGTGAAACCGGATGGTAGTGTTATTAAAAATGATTTGCTTACCTCTCCTGCAGAGACTCCCAGAAAATATGCTCACATCAGCGACACGTCATACATGCCGGATCTTGCCGAAAGGATAGGTCCGCTAGATTTGCTCTTCCATGAGACCACATATACATCCGATCTCGAACAAAAGGCTCTGGAAAGAGGACATAGCACTGCGCGCCAGGCCGCAATGGTTGCTCGAGATGCACGTGCAGGAAAGTTGTTGACCGGTCACTATTCAAGCCGTTATATAGATGAATCATCTATCCTTGATGAGGCACGTCAGATTTTTCCTGATGTCATTCTTAATAAAGAGGGCCTTATCATTCCGGTAAGATAAAAGCTTCGAGCCATAATCCCAAAAATTCACCTTTTTTGGTGATTGTGATTACAAATGGAGTGTGTTAACTTTGCACCCATGTTAAAGTCTCGTTTAGTCTTATTGTCAGTGGCTTTGCTTTGCGTTTTCTCTTTCAGTGCGAAGGAGACTTCCCGTATCGTCACCAATGATACAGTTACCTTAAACGAACTGAGTGTTACCGCTATTAAGCAAGATTCCAGATTGATTACCCAACCGGTCGCCTCTACTGTTCTGACACAGGCGGATTTGGATGAACTGAACGCGGTCTCTATCAAGGGTATTTCTGATGCAGTCCCGAATTTCTATATACCGGATTACGGATCCCGTATCACCTCTTCTATTTATGTCAGAGGGATCGGAGCTCGTATGGATCAACCTGCAGTCGGCCTGAATGTTGACAATGTTCCGTTCCTTAATAAGGATACTTACGATTTCGATATTCCTGATATTGTTTCCGTGGAAATGCTTCGTGGTCCGCAGTCCACTCTTTATGGACGAAACACAATGGCGGGTCTAATCAATATATCTACACTTTCGCCATTCAGATATCATGGCTGGAGAATATCTGCAGAGGGTGCAACCAATGCGGATTTCCGTGGGAGTGTCGGATGGTATCACAGATTTTCAGAGAAAGCAGCCTTGTCCGCAACTGTCTCAGGCGGATGGTCAAGGGGAAATTTTATCAACGATTATAATGGTAAATATGCTGATAAGGAAGGGATCGGGAATGCTCGTTTCAAATTAGAACTTCGACCTTTCTCTGACCTGAAAATCATGAATGTCCTGTCATTAGGGTATTTGTCTCAAGGGGGATACCCATACGAGTCGGTGGCATCGGGTAAAATTGAATATAATGACACCTGCTTTTATCATCGTTTCGTTATTACGGATGGCCTTACATTAGGGCTCACGCGTGATGAATTCGTGATGAATTCTATCACTTCCATCCAATATCTTAACGATAACATGACTCTTGATCAGGATTTCCTTCCCAAAGATTATTTTACCCTTACTCAAAAAAAACAAGAGTTCTCGATCACTGAAGACCTTGTATTTAAAAATAGAGAGAGTGGGGGAGTATACAGTTGGCTTGCCGGTGCTTTTATTTTCTATAAACATCTGAATATGCATGCACCGGTCACCTTTTATGACTATGGAATCGCTAATCTGATTGAATATCACAGGAATAATATTAATCCCGATTATCCTATCCGATGGAATAATAGAGAATTTACCCTCAATAGTGATTTCTCCATCTCTACATGGGGTGTAGCATTATATCATGAGTCAAAAGTTCAGTTGGGTGCATGGAAACTTTCTGCCGGCATCAGATTTGACTTTGAGCGGGTCTCGATGGGTTACCATTCCTTTTGCAATACCGGATATTCGATCTATAATAAGAATAATGAAATTTTCAGAAATGTAAACATAAATATTGATGAGCGTGGAAACCTTTCCCGCAATTTCTTCAATGTTATGCCTAATATTAAAGCCCTATATTCCCTTAATGAATTAGGCTCTTCCAATATTTATGCGAGTGTGGCGAAGGGTTATAAGGCAGGTGGATTCAATATCCAGATGTTTAGCGATATCCTCCAGCAGAGACTTATGCTGGAAATGGGGCTTGCTCAAAAGTATGATGTAGATGAAGTTGTGGGTTATGATCCCGAAAGCAGCTGGAATTTTGAATTAGGAACCCATCTCACTTTCTTGAACGGAAACCTCACATTGGAAGCTGCTGCTTTTTATATCGATTGCAGGAATCAACAACTAACGATGTTTCCTGAGGGTTCCACTACAGGTCGAATTATGACGAATGCCGGCAAAACCCGTAGTTTCGGTGTTGAATTGAGCATGAATTATTCCCCGATAACAAATCTGAACATCAATGTGTCTTATGGTTATACGAATGCAAAGTTTCGGGAGTTTTACAATGGTAAGGTTGATTTAAGTGGTAAATATCTTCCTTATGTCCCTATGAACACCATCTTCGGCCAGGCTATTTATAACTTTGAGATAAATAAAGGACGACTTAAAAATATCAGGACGGACATTAACGTTAGAGGGAATGGGCAAATGTATTGGAATGAAGAAAATACTTTGCGCCAATCGCTCCTTCCGCTTCTCGGTGCTTCACTAACATTTGTAATGGATAAACTTGAAGTTCAATTATGGGGTCAGAATTTAACCAATTCCAAATATTATACTTTCTATTTCCAGTCTATCGGAAATGAGTTTTTACAGCGTGGAAAATTAATTCGGGGTGGTCTGACAGTGAGGATAAATTTCTAAAGAGATTCCATCTTATTTGATGACTTCCTAATTTAGGAATCGAATATTATTATTAAAAATTTAAATAAATGAAAAAACTATTGTTTTTACTTCCTTTGATTGCTTTGGCATCCTGCAATCTCGATAATAAGGAAGCTATTAAAGAGACCCGTGGTTATAACATCGCAAATTATTTTGTCCCCTCAGATGAAAATGCCGACCCGACGGTGTCACTCGGAAGTTATACATGCACTTATTATCCTAATAAGAACTCCATGGAGATGTCTACAAATAATCTCAAGGCCGGTTCTTCTCAAATAAGTTTCGGCATGAGTGACGTGAACTGTTATTTCGGCTATGCTCAAAATGGTATGGAAGCGGCACAATTTATCTCCAATTCCCCGGCAATGACTTCAGGCTCAGTGAAAATTGAAAATCTTTCCGGGGTCGTGACACCTTTCTTCTATTACTATTCTTCTACTTTTGCAGGTCAGATCGGCACAGGTTATGATGCTCCGCTCATTATGATGAAATATGATTTGGAGAACCTCGGAACTGTCTATACATTCAATCCTAACGGGTTCTATTGTGGCGAAACCGTGACAGAGTATAATTTTGGCGGTGCAAGTAAGATTTACAAAAATGATGAGATAATTTACCGCGTGGCGATGGATGTTGCGAATAATAAAGCCAATCTTATTATTTACAAGGGTCGATTTGCTGAAGAGATGCCTTCTGATAAAGTGCCTGAAGCTCTTGTATTGAAAAATCTTGATCTGACTTTCACCCGTACCGGATATTCGATTAAGGGTGTTGATATTGTGCCTGAGCTTGCTGATGCCAGCGGCTTAACTCCTTTCGACAGATATAAATTTGACAGCGTTGAGATTACTGGTGACGTAAATAGCCTTGGCGATATCAAATGTTCATACTTGGTAGCCGGTATGTATAAAGGTGCTTTCAGCGGTTCCTGTTATATGAAAAGTGATACGTCTGATTAATCGACCGGTACTTATATTTTCTTAATTTTATGGCAGTCGGATATATCCGATTGCCTTTTTTTTAATTTAATGCGAGTTTAAATAATTTTTTGGCTGTTTAAGTTTTTTTAAGTAACTTTGCACTGCAAAAGGAGTAACTCTCCTGACTCCTTGTCTAACCTACCATGCAAATAACTAAATTATAAGCGATTATATGAATCTATTGTTGGAGATAAGCAATGGAGCTTTGGCGGTGACCGCTACCCTTACAGGTATTGGCCTTGTTTTCGCAGCTCTCCTGATTGCTAAACTGATTTCTCCCAAATCGTTCTCAGTGAAAAAAGCCGAACCGTATGAGTGCGGTATTCCTACCCGTGGTGAATCCATGATTCAATTCAAGGCCGGCTATTACATCTTCGCTATTCTCTTTTTGATTTTCGATGTCGAAACAGTGTTCCTCTATCCCTGGGCTGTCGTGACCCGCAGTCTCGGCCCTTCCGGACTTCTCTGTATCGGTATCTTTATGATTATTCTTATCTTAGGTCTGGCTTATGCCTGGAAGAAAGGAGCGCTTAAATGGACGTGAAAATTAAAAGCATGAAGCGTGAGGACTTCAAGGATAACGAATATATCGATAAACTCGTTGAAGAACTCAATGCCACCGGCGCTAATGTTGTGGTCGGTAAGTTTGATCAACTGATTAATTGGGGTATTTCAAATTCTTTGTGGCCTCTTTGCTTCGGCACAAGCTGTTGCGCTATCGAATTTATGTGTCTCGGAGCCGCAAGATATGACATGGCCCGTTTTGGTTTTGAAGTAGCTCGTAACTCCCCTCGTCAGGCTGACTATATTATGGTGCAGGGAACCATCGTGCATCGTATGGCTCCCGTGCTCCGACGTCTTTACGAACAGCTCGCAGAGCCGAAATATGTCATCGCATGCGGCGGATGTGCAGTGTCAGGAGGTCCGTTTAAGAAATCATACTGCGTTGTAGATGGTGTGGACAAAATCCTTCCCGTTGACGTTTTTGTCCCGGGGTGTCCTCCAAGACCGGAAGCCATGTTCTACGGACTGATGCAGTTGCAGCGTAAGATTAAAGTCCAGAAATTCTTTGGTGGTACTAACCGTAAGGAGAAAATTCAGGAATTTTTTAAAGAACATCCCGAAGAAAAAGGGCAACTCAGCTGATTTTTAACCTCTACCTTTCATCACACGAACTATTATCATCATGAGCGATATACAAAACCGTATCAGTAAACTTTTCCCTTCTGCTACTTTCGAGGATGGGGAATGCTTGCTGATTAATATACCTGAAAAAGATTGGTATCCCTTGGCTAAAAGCCTTAAGGAAGATAAGGATCTTGATTTTGATCTACTCTCCGCCGTGGTCGGAATGGATTGGAAAGAATCTCTGGGTGTTATCTATTATCTTACTTCTACCTCTCATAACTGGGAAGTTATCTCGGTGAAAGTGGCTGTTGAAGATCGTGAGAACCCTATGATTCATAGTGTTTCCGATCTTTGGAAAGTTGCTAATTTCCAGGAGCGTGAGGTCTACGATTTTTACGGAATTAAATTCATCAATCATCCCGATATGAGACGCTTCTTCCTTCGTAATGATTGGAAGGGGTTTCCTCTGAGAAAAGATTATGACGCAGATCCTAAATTGAATCCTATTCCGACTGAGGATGAGAAAAATGAGGATGATACTGTATCATACGTTGAAGATGAGAATGGAAAAATCAAGGCTCTTCCAGGCAAGGTGTTTGCTGAGAATGATTATGTCGTAAACATTGGCCCGCAACACCCGTCAACTCACGGTGTTATGCGTTTCAGAGCTGCTGTCGATGGAGAAACAGTGAAGAAGGTCGATGTTGTCTCAGGATATATTCATCGTGGCATCGAAAAACTTTGCGAAGGACTTACTTATCCACAGACTCTTCATTTCACGGACCGCATGGACTATATGTCCGCAATGCAGAATCGCCATTGTCTCTGTATGTGCATTGAGAAAGCTCTCGGACTTGAAGTCCCGCGTCGCGCTGAAGTGATCAGGGTCATAATGGATGAGCTGATGCGTATTTCATCTCATCTCCTCGCATTCGGATGCACGGCAATGGACCTTGGTGCGACTACCGCATTCTTCTATGGTTTCCGTGAACGTGAGATGGTGCTTGATATCTTTGAAAAGACCTGCGGTGCCCGTATGTCTCTTAACTATAATGTTATTGGTGGTCTGATCGCTGATATTCATGAAGATTTTGTCAAGGATGTTAAACACTTGATTGAAATCATGCCTGATCGTCTCAAAGAATATCATAAGGTATTCTCCGGGAATATCATTGCGATGAATCGTCTTAAAGAGGTCGGATACCTTTCTAAAGAAAACGCAATCAATTATGCAGTGACCGGTCCGAGCGGACGTGGTTCTAATTGGAGTTGCGACTGTCGTAAAAAACACCCTTACTCAGTTTATCCTGAAGTGGAATTTGAAGAGGTGCTCGAGACTGGTTGTGACTCTTATTCACGCTATATGGTACGTATGCGTGAAATAGAAGAAAGTTGCAAGATCATCGCTCAACTCATCGATAAGATTCCTGAAGGTGAAATCCGTGCTCAGGTGCCTAAAGTTATCAAACTTCCGGAGGGGAGATGGTATCAGCAGGTTGAAGCTTCAAGAGGTACTTTCGGTGTCTATATCGAGTCAGATGGTCAGAAAAATCCCTATCGCGTGCATTTCCAAAGTCCGTGTTTCAACCTTGTAGGGGTCATGGATCTTTGCTGCGAAGGTTACATGATTGCTGACCTTATTACTATCGGTGCTGCTCTTGACTTTGTAATTCCTGACATTGACCGTTGATTCTTTCTTGAGAAGGGTCATCTCTTAATACCCAAAATTTCAAAATAAATTAAATAGTAATCTATATATACCGCTATGTTTGATTTCGGTAAATGGACAAGTGCTTTCAACGACTGGTTGCTGTCGTTTATGCCCGAGACATGTGCTGTAGTTTTGGAATGTATCATAATTGCCGTGCTCGTGCTTCTGACCTACACTGTCCTTGCTCTTTTCTATATTCTTTACGAGCGTAAATTGTGCGCCTGGTTCCAATGTCGTCTCGGTCCTATGCGTGTTGGACCTTGGGGATTGCTTCAGGTTTTTGCCGATATGTTTAAAATCCTTGTTAAAGAGCTTATCTCTTTGAAAGGAACGGATAAATTTCTCTTTAAGCTCGCACCGTATCTCGTAATTACAAGCTCTGTCGTTATGTTAGCTTGTCTGCCATGGGGTAATGGATTGCAGATAATCAATTACAACATCGGAATATTCTTCGTATTGGCAGTGTCATCAGTCGGCGTGCTGGGTATTCTGCTTGCAGGATGGGCTTCAAATAATAAGTATACATTGATCGGTGCCATGCGTAGCGGTGCACAGATGGTCAGCTATGAAATATCTCTCGGGCTTGCAATCATTACTATAGTAGTCTTGTCCGGAACGATGAATATAAATGAGCTTGTATGGGCTCAGGAAAAGAGTTGGTTTATCTTCCAGGGTCATATTCCCGCTATAATAGCCTTCCTTATCTATATTGTAGCGGCTACTGCCGAAACAAATCGCGGTCCTTTCGATCTTCCTGAGGCTGAGCATGAGCTTACCGCAGGTTATCATACTGAATATTCAGGTATTCATTTCGGTTTCTTCTATCTTGCTGAATACCTTAATCTTTTTATTGTTTCAGGTATTGCTTCCCTTATGTTCCTCGGTGGATGGATGCCATTGCATATCCC
Organism: uncultured Sangeribacter sp.; assembly: GCA_964521885.1. Classification (GTDB taxonomy): domain Bacteria; phylum Bacteroidota; class Bacteroidia; order Bacteroidales; family Muribaculaceae; genus Lepagella. The sequence goes on from CAZFUF010000007.1 coordinate 85,370, forward strand.
CGGTTGGGAGAGCTTCAACGCCGTCATGAATTGGATTCCCTCAATTGTGTGGTTCCTCGGTAAGGCATTCTTTGTTTCATTTGTGATTATTTGGTTCAAATGGACATTCCCGCGTGTGCGTATCGACCAGATGCTGGCTTTTGAATGGAAATATCTGATGCCCCTCTCTCTTGCCAATCTCGTGCTTATGGCATGCTTTGTCGCTTTTGGTTGGCATTTCTAATTCTTAAATTGATAATTAAAAATAACTTCTGATATATTAAATTATGAGCGCCAATTTCGGAACAGTGACCCAGGTTATCGGCCCGGTGATCGACGTAGCGTTTGAAGGTGGTAAAGAGATGGTGCCCCCCATCTATTCAGCATTGAAAATTGTTCGCGACAATGGTGAGGATTTGATCCTCGAGGTTGAGCAACATATAGGTGAAGATACTGTTAGATGTGTGGCAATGGAAAGTACCGACGGTGTGCAACGCGGAATAAAAGTTGAAAATCTCGGTCGTCCTATTTCTGTGCCTACCGGTGACCAGGTGAAAGGTCGTCTTCTTAATGTTGTCGGTGAAGCGATCGACCGTCTTCCGGCTCTTAATCGTGATAACCTCCGTTCCATTCATCAGCCCGCTCCGGCTTTTGATGATTTAGCTATTTCTTCTGAAATTCTGTTTACCGGAATCAAGGTTATCGACCTTCTTGAACCTTATTCCAAGGGTGGTAAGATCGGTTTGTTCGGTGGTGCCGGTGTCGGTAAGACCGTGCTTATCATGGAGCTTATCAATAATATCGCTAAAGGTCACAATGGATACTCAGTGTTTACCGGTGTAGGCGAAAGAACTCGTGAGGGTAATGACCTGCTCCGTGAGATGATTGAGAGTGGCGTTATTAAATATAGTAAGAAGTTTGAAGAGGGTATGGAGAAAGGGGAGTGGAATCTCCAGGATGTCGATATGAATGATGTCCGTAATTCTCAGGCTACCCTCGTTTTCGGTCAGATGAATGAACCACCGGGCGCACGTCTTCGCGTTGCTCTTTCCGGCCTGACGGTGGCTGAGCAGTTCCGTGATAGTGACGGTGGAGGTAAGGAGGTTCTTCTCTTTATTGATAACATTTTCCGTTTCACTCAGGCTGGTTCTGAAGTTTCTGCGCTTCTTGGTCGTATGCCTTCCGCTGTAGGTTATCAGCCTACTCTTGCTTCTGAAATGGGTGCTCTTCAGGAACGAATCACATCCACAAAGCAAGGTTCAATTACATCGGTTCAGGCTATTTATGTCCCCGCTGATGACTTGACAGACCCGGCGCCTGCCACTACCTTCAACTTCCTTGATGCTACCACTGTGCTTAGCCGTAAAATTACTGAGCTTGGTATCTATCCTGCTGTTGACCCTCTTGAGTCTACCTCCCGTATTCTTGATCCCAATATCATTGGAGAGGAACACTATAATGTGGCTCAACAGGTTAAGCAACTTCTTCAGAAGTATAATGAACTTCAGGATATTATAGCTATCCTTGGCGTTGATGAGCTTAGTGATGAAGATAAACTTGTCGTTGCACGTGCTCGTAGAGCTCAACGTTTCTTCTCTCAACCCTTCTTCGTTGCCGAGCAATTCACCGGTCTTCCCGGCGTGATGGTGCCTTTGGCAGAAACTATCCGAGGATTCAAGATGATTCTCAGCGGTGAAGTTGATCAATATCCGGAACAGGCATTCCTCAATGTCGGTACGATCGACGATGCAATTGCCAAGGGTAAGAAGATGCTTGAGGAAATTAAATAATCCACATTATCTCTCTTTCATAAATAAGCTTCATCTGATGATTCTGAAAATAATTTCTTCCCATGAGACTTTGTTCAAGGGCGAGGCTGAATATGTCACTTTACCCGGTGAGTTAGGTTCTTTCACAGTATTGCGTAATCACGCATCACTTATCTCTGTCCTTGTCAAAGGCAAGGTTGTGTTTCGCGATAACAATGGGAAAGATTTATCGTATGACATTAAGGGTGGTCTGGCAGATGTTGATAATAATGTGGTGTCTGTCTGCGTTTATTAACGTTCGTTTTCCTTAGTCATCCTATTATTATTACTATTGCGGTTTTATCCGGTTTGTCAATGGTATTTTTTAAAAGTAATGAGTAAAAATTTATTTAAAATATTAGCGCTTGCATTCCTGATGCTCCTTCCCGGATCCGTATACGCTACTGAAGGTTCCGGAGAAGAGGGAAATGTTGACGTTAAGGAAATAATCTTCGAACACCTTGGCGATGGCTATGGTTGGGAAGTGCCCTTTGCACATGTATATCGTATCCCGTTGCCTGTGATAGTCAGAGCTGAAGATGGTAAGTGGTTCTGTTTCTCTTCCGGTAAACTCACTGAGGTCGAAATATTGAAAGATACCAAGACCGGTAAGGATACTAAAGAATTGAAAAGAGTCATTCATTCAGTTGAGCGTGATGGAAAGACTTATAATTTCGTTATAGCTCATGTGAGTGACCATAAGGATAAGGTGGTGGAAATTTTCGATCTTGATGTCGCAGCCGAAAAAGCAGTGATAGCTGAGGCTGACAGTTTGGCTAAGGCCGGTGGTGAGATGATTGGAAATGATGTCATTGTCCCGGGTTATGTTAAAGTGGACGGTAAGTATTATCGTGAATATAAGACTTTTGATATATCAATAACAAAGAATGTCTTGGCTCTCTTCATCTCTGCCTTTATTGTTACCCTCATGGTAATGGGTTTGGTGAGAAGATATGCGCGGAAAGGTATGAAAGCCCCTCGCAAAGGAATGGGATTTATGGAGCTTTTGGTTGATTTTATCTATACCGGGGTAATTAAAGATACTCTCGGTGCTGAGAAAGCAAAGAAATTTGCTCCTTATCTGTTGACCTGTTTCTTCTTTATTCTGGTTATGAATCTCCTCGGGTTGATCGTGATATTTCCGGGTGGTGCTAACTTAACCGGTAATATCGCCATCACATTGGTATTGGCTGTATTGACTTTTCTCGTTACAAATATCCTTGGTTCTAAGCATTATTGGAAGGAAATTTTTTGGCCTGACGTACCGATGTTCCTGAAGTTTCCTCTCCCGATTATGCAGGTGATAGAGATTTTCGGTATATTTACCAAGCCCGCTGCGTTATGTGTTCGTCTATTTGCTAACATGATGGGTGGACATATCATAGTTATCACCTTGACGCTTTTGATTTTTATTTTCGCCGCTTTTGGTGCTGTCGCTGCGGGAGGTGCTACTGTAATCTCAGTAATATTCTCGGTGATAATGCTGGTGCTTGATGTGCTTGTAAGTTTTATTCAGGCTTATGTGTTCACACTTCTTTCTACCATGTTTATCGCCATGGCACAAGAGAAAGGTCATGAAGAGGGTCATAAAGAAAATGATGAGAATATGATTGAAGCATGATCTCTCAAATATTCCTAAAAAATTTTTCTTAAGTGTTCAAAAAAATAATAAGAATAATATAATTAAAAACAATAATTAAAAATTTAGAACTATGTTATCAATGATTTTAGCTCAGGCTGCCGATATGGCTGCCACTCTTCCTCTGGGTGCTTTTGGTGCCGCTCTTGGCGCAGGTATCGCAGCTATTGGTGCCGGTGTTGGTATCGGTAAAATCGGTTCTTCTGCTATGGAGGCAATTGCTCGTCAGCCTGAAGCTGCGGGTGACATCCGTTCAAGTATGATTGTGATTGCAGCTCTTATCGAGGGTGTTGCTCTTTTTGCTGTTATCGTTTCTGCTCTTTGCCTCTTCATTAAATAATAAGAAACAATGGAGTTATTCACGCCTGATTTCGGTCTGATCTTCTGGATGTTTGTAGCCTTCTTAGTGCTATTTTTCATCCTTTGGAAATGGGGTTGGCCTGCTATCTTAAAGATGATGGATGAGCGCGCCGATACCATTGACAAAGGTGTGGAGTATGCACATCAGGCTGAGGAACAATTCAAGAATGCGCGCGAAGAAGCACGCAAATATATTGAAGAAGCCCAGAAAAAGCAGGACGAAATATTGCGTGATGCGGCTAAAATGAAAAACCAGATCATTGAAGAAGCCAAAGCCTCTGCTTCCCTCGAAGCTCAGAAGGTTATGGATGCCGCCAAAGTTTCTATAGAACAATCACGCAAAGAAGCTGAACTGCAGTTCAGAAATGAAGTTAGCAAGTTCTCTATTGACATCGCTGAGAAGATGGTTCGCCGTCAGCTTAACGATAAGTCAGCTCAGAGTGAACTTGTAGATAAATTGTTGGACGAAATTCAAAACTAAGCAGATGGTCAATGGTCTCATCCCAAGGCGGTATGCCAAGGCACTCTATAAATTTGCTCTTGACAGGGGAAATGCAGGTGCTGTGTATGATGAAATGAAAGTCGTCATTGCTTCTTTTGAAAGCAATCCCGACTTACAGAAGGTTCTCGCAAATCCCTTCGTTAAGCGTGAGGACAAGATGAATCTTCTGATTCAGGCCGCCGGAAATGGAGTGGAGGATGATTACCGCGGATTCGTCAAACTCATTCTCGACAATAACCGTGAGGAGTTCGCCTATCTCATGGCCCTCGCTTATCGGGATATCTATCGCGAAGAAAATAAAATTTCACAGGTTAAAATTACGACTGCCGTTGAACTTGAAGACAGTGAGATGGATAAGTTGCGTAATGTGATTGTGAAATCTTTTCCTGACAGAACGCTCGAATATTCTTACGCCATTGAGCCTAATCTCATAGGTGGCTTTATTATAGATGTGGATTCCGTCAGAATGGATGCCTCGATTAGCAATGAAATTGAACAATTACGTCTAAATCTTATAAGAAGTTAAGATGCTCAACCCAAGCGAAATATCTGATATCTTAAAGCAACAGCTTGAAAATGTTAATTCTCAAGTAAAATTTGAGGAGGTCGGCACTGTGCTCAATGTCGGAGACGGTGTGGCTCATGTTTATGGACTTGAAAATGTCAAGTCCAACGAGCTTGTTGAATTCGAAAATGGCGTCACCGGCGTGGCTCTCAACCTTGAAGAAAGTAATGTCGGCGTAGTCCTTCTCGACAATGTTAATAAAGTGACTGAAAATATGTCGGTGCGTCGCACGGGTGAGATTGCTTCTATCCCTGTTGGAGAAGGTCTCCTCGGACGCGTTGTTAATATCCTCGGTCAACCCATAGATGGTAAAGGTCCCATCGAGGGGAAAACTATCCGTCTCCCGCTCGAACGCAAGGCTCCGGGCGTTATATATCGCCAGCCGGTTAATCAACCTCTGCAGACCGGTATTAAGGCTGTAGACTCTATGATTCCGATCGGGCGCGGTCAACGTGAGCTTATTATTGGTGACCGTCAGATCGGTAAGACTGCTATCGCTATCGATACAATTATCAATCAGCGCCAGAATTTCCTTGATGGTAAGCCTGTTTATTGTATTTATGTAGCTATCGGTCAGAAAGCATCTTCGGTTGCTGCTCTCGTTCATACTCTTGAAAAATTCGGTGCTCTCGAATATTCAGTTGTTGTTGCCGCAACAGCTGCCGATTCTGCTGCCATGAGATATTGGGCGCCATTTGCCGGTGTTGCTATCGGTGAGTATTTCCGTGACTCCGGTCGTGATGCTCTTATCGTTTATGATGACTTATCAAAACAGGCGGTTGCCTATCGTGAGATCTCTTTGATCTTGAAGCGTCCTTCCGGTCGTGAAGCATATCCAGGTGATATATTCTATCTACACTCCCGTCTGTTGGAACGTGCTGCAAAGATTATCGATAATCAGGAAGTTGCTTCCGAAATGAATGACCTCCCAGAGGTGATGAAACCTTTGGTTAAAGGTGGCGGTTCTTTGACAGCACTCCCTATTATCGAGACTCAGGCTGGTGACGTTTCCGCATATATCCCCACGAATGTAATCTCCATTACCGACGGTCAGATATTCCTTGAATCTTCTTTGTTTAATCAGGGTATTCGTCCTGCTGTCAATGTGGGTATTTCAGTATCACGTGTGGGTGGTAATGCTCAGATAAAGCCGATGAAAAAAGTTGCAGGTACTCTTAAAATCGCTCAGGCTCAGTTCCGTGAGCTGGAATCTTTCACTAAATTCGGTGGTGACATAGATCCGGTGACTGCTCGCGTGATTGATCGTGGTCGAAAGAATCAGCAACTTCTTATTCAACCTCAATATCAGCCGTGGCCGGTAGAAAATCAGGTCGCTGTAATCTATTGTGGTGTGAACGGTCTTCTTGAGAACGTGCCTATCGAGAAAATCAGTGACTTTGAGAATTCTCTTATCCAATTGCTTAAGGCAAAATATCAGAAGGAAGTCCTTGATGAGATCCGTGCCGGTAAGTTGACGGATGATGTGACTAAGAAGATTGAAGAATGTGCCGTTGAAATAGCAGGCAGATTTTAAGTCGTAAAATATCGGGAGCGGAGTCTGAATGATTCTTCATCCTCTCCGCTCCCTATCTTATCTTACATTCGGATTACTTATATCTGATCTCTCTCTTTTCTACTCCTCAAATCAGGCGATCTCCTATCTTGATTAAATGATAAAGATCGCGGTTTTAATAAGATTTACAGTGTTCATTAATTGAACCTGCTCAATAATTATTAGATTTTTATGGCCACTCTTAAGGCATTAAAAACAAGAATAGGATCTGTACGTTCCAGTGAGAAAATCACCGGAGCTATGAAGATGATATCATCAGCCAAGGTTCATAAATTCGAAGGACAACTCCGTCAATTGCTCCCATTTAAAAAGCAACTTCAATCTATAATGGGACATATCCTGCAATCTGATGAGTCTTTTGAATCCCCCCTTACTGAATTGAGAGAAGTCCGGAAGATAGGCATTGTTGTCTATGGAAGTGATGACGGTCTTTGTGGTGCATATAATCTTAATATCTTTAAATATCTCCTCGAACAATTTGCCATTCTTCGTAACCAATATGGAAATGATGTTAAATTCGTCGTTTATCCGGTAGGAAGCAAAATGGTTAAGGCGGTTTCAAAGCTTGATGACGCTAATATAGAGGTTCGCAAGTCTGATGGAATCGATGCAAAAATGGAAGGTGAGGTTGTCAACGGATTCACAATGAAATTACGTGATGATTTCATTGCCGGAGAACTTGATTATGTGGAAGTGGTATATATGCAGTTCCATTCCATTAGTAGGCAGCGTCTTGATGTTTCACCTCTTTTCCCGGTGGATAAGGATAAATTGATAGATCCTTCGGAAACAAATAGTAAGGAAGATAATAAACTCTATATATTTGAGCCGGATAAAAATAGAATCTTCAATGAGGTTCTTCCAATGTTCGTGCTTTCGACAATGCAGGAGATCACACTTCAGAATCGTGCCTCCGAACAAGCAGCCCGCGTAATGGCAATGCAGAGTGCTAATGACAATGCTAAAAAACTGCTTGAAGAATTGCAACTTGAATATAACAAGTTGCGTCAGCAAGGAATTACAACTGAGCTTCTCGATATTCTCGGTGGCCAGGTAGAAAGATAATTATAAACTAAATATCAATGGGTAGTATCAAGGAATATTTCTCTTCAGTCGGCAAAGGGTTGAAAAGCCTGGTGCAAGGAATGGAGGTGACCGGAAAGGAATTTGTGACTCCGAAAATTACGGAGTGCTATCCTGAAAACCGTGCAACTCTTGAAATTTCACCTCGTTTTCGTGCTGAGCTTACCCTTAAGTATGATGAGAACGGACGCCACCGCTGCATAGCATGTGGTATCTGCCAGATGAATTGTCCGAATGGAAGTATCGAGATTAAAACTAAAATGGTCGATCTTCCCGATGGCAAGAAAAAACGTAAGCTTGACAAATATCTGTATGACCTCGGTTCATGCACTTTCTGCATGTTGTGTGTCACTACTTGTCCACAGGACGCTTTAGAGTTCTCAAATGACTTCGAACAAGCTGTTTTCACTCGTGATAAACTGGTTAAACAACTTAATTATCGACCCGAACCGGCTGATGATGCGGAAGCACCCGCTCCGAAACCGGCAATGGATCCTGAGAAACTTGCAAAGATAAAAGCGGAAGCTTTGGCAAAAGCTGCTAAAATCAAAGCTGAAAAAGAAGCCGCTGCCGCTGCCGTTGCAAATGCCAGTTCGGCTGCAAGTCCTGAAAAGGAATAAATCTATCTTTTCGATTATTGATAATTAGACCTGAATTAAAACAATAATAATCTGAAGTGATTGCGCTCTTTGTTGCGTTGTCCCTTTCAGATTCACAACTTAATTAAAATGGATTTAGTAGGAAACCTTACCTCTTCCACACCGGTCGGATACATAATCCTTTATTTCCTGATGGCGATTGCGATAATTGTTTTTTCAATTATGGCTGTCACATCTCGTAAGATTCTCCGTGCCGCTACTTATCTGCTGTTCGTATTAATTTCCTCAGCAGTGCTCTATTTCCAGTTGGGTTATCAGTTCCTCGGAGCTGTGCAGATTGCTGTATATGCAGGTGGTATCATGGTCCTGTTTGTGTTCGCGATCTTGTTGACTCATAAACCCAATGAACCAGCGAAATTACTCGATTCACATCGTGTGAAGATCGGTCTTACCGCTTCTATTGCCGGTGCAGTCCTGCTCCTTTTCGCTCTGTTCAACATGCCTCTTTTCGGTGATGCCTCAATCTATGATTGTATTCAGGGTTCTCAACCGATCGACATGAAGATGATCGGTGTCGCATTCACCGGCACGGGCAGATTCCAATATTTGCTCCCGTTTGAGGCTGTCAGTGTGTTGTTACTTGCATGTATAATCGGTGGCGTGGTAGTCGCCCGTAAAAGATAATTGACGATGGACTTAACTATTTTATGGTATCTTGTGCCCAGTGTCATTATGTTAGCCTGTGGCGTTTACGGGTTTATTACTCGTAAGAATCTGATTGCTATTCTTATTTCTTTGGAATTAATCCTTAATTCCGCTGATTTAAATTTTGCAATTTTCAATCGTTTCCTTTTCCCGGATTCAATGGACGGAATGGTGTTTACTTTATTCGCAATAGCAATCGCAGCTGCCGAAACAGCTATTGCTATAGCAATAATCGTCAACATCTATCGCTCTATCGGGAATACTGATATTAACGAAATCAATAAAATGAAATTCTAAGATATGGACATTACACTTCCCATTCTGATTCTGGCGATACCTATTGCGATGTTCCTCATCTTAGGTATCGGCGGTGTCTACATGAACCGCAAGGTAGCCGGTGTTCTCGGTATTCTCGGTATGGGTACTTGCATGACCCTCGCGTATATCGTAGCGTTTACCTATTTCTTTTCAGGTGATCCTCTCTTTATCATCGATGGTGTTCGTCAGCAGTTTCAAGTTTTTGATGTAACCTGGCTCTCATTCACCGACAAATTGGTGGTAAATCTTGGTTTCCTTCTTGATCCTATTTCAGCTATGATACTTGTCGTTATCACGACTATCTCATTCATGGTGCATCTTTATAGCTGGGGATACATGGAGCATGAACCTGGATTCCAGCGTTATTATGCTTTCTTATCGTTGTTCAGCTTCTCGATGCTCGGATTGGTGGTTGCAACCAACATTTTCCAGATGTATATCTTCTGGGAGCTCGTGGGTGTCAGCTCCTATCTCCTTATCGGGTTCTTCTATAAATTGCCGTCAGCCGTTTCTGCTTCAAAGAAGGCATTTATCGTGACTCGTTTTGCCGACCTCGGATTCTTGATTGGTATCCTCATCCTTTCTTATTATACTGATACTTTCAACTTCATGGCTCTGACTTCAAATCCTGAAGCAGTACTCACCTCAACGGGTGGCGCCACCTTTATGGGGGCTTCCGTTCTTACCTGGGCCATGGTGCTGATATTTGTGGGTGGTATGGGTAAGTCAGCCATGATGCCCCTCCACATCTGGCTTCCTGATGCAATGGAAGGTCCGACTCCGGTGTCTGCGCTGATTCATGCGGCTACAATGGTTGTGGCGGGTGTGTATCTCGTGGCTCGTATGTTCCCGGTTTATTGCGTAGTCGATTTCTCATTGTTGTTCATCACATGTGTAGGTGCAATCACCGCGTTCTATGCTGCTGTCGTGGCATGTACTCAGATTGATATCAAACGTGTTCTTGCATTCTCCACTATTTCTCAGATTGCATTCATGATGGTATCACTTGGTGTCGCTTATGACAAACCTATCGAGGGAGTCCACTACAGTGGTCTGGGATATATGGCAGGAATGTTCCACCTCTTCACTCACGCGATGTTTAAGGCATTACTCTTCCTTGGAGCTGGTGCTCTCATTCATGCAGTCCATAGCAATAATTATACGGAAATGGGTGGTTTGCGTAAGTATATGCCTATCACTCACTGGACTTTCCTTATCGGCTGTCTTGCAATTGCCGGTATTTATCCATTCTCCGGATTCTTCTCAAAGGATGAGATGCTGGCTGCGATGTATGCTAATAACTGGATTTGGGGTGCATGGATGACAATGGTTGCCGGCTTGACCGCATTCTATATGTTCCGCCTATATTATCTTATCTTCTGGTGGGAAGAGAATCCGAAATATAAAGAGCATAAGCCTCACGATGCTCCCTGGCAAATGTCAATTCCATTGATCATTCTTGCCGCAGTAAGCTGCGTTGCCGGATTTATTCCATTCGGTGAATTCGTGACTTGGAATGGAGTTCCGTATCATATCCATATTGAGCCTGCAGTTGCATGCACGTCTCTTACCGTGGCTGTAGTTGCAATTGCTCTGGCAACCGTGATGTATAGAAAGAAAAATGATCTCCCCACAAAATTCAAGAATTTCTGGCCCGGACTTTGGACTGCAGCACATCACCGTTTCTATTGGGATGAAATGTATCAGTTCGTTACCCATAAGATTATTTTCGGGATTATCTGTAAGAGTATCGCTTGGTTTGATCGTCATGTAATTGACGCCACCATGGATGGATTTGCAAAGATTACTCAGAAAACTTCATACGCTATCCGCGGGATGCAGAGTGGGTCTATTCAGGCATACATCGCTTGGTATTTCTTCGGTGCCGTTCTTCTTGCAGCGATCACTTGGATCTGTCTTCTTTAATCATTCATATTGCTAACTTAACACGATCATGATTTTCAATAATATTTTAATCTGGTTTGTAATAATCCCCATTCTGATGATGGCGGGTTTGGGCTTATGCCGCAATCGCAGTATGAATGCCATCCGTGCTGTGATGGTGATTGGTTCTACTGCGCTGCTTGCCCTTTCAATCTGGCTTTGCGTTGATTTCTTGCAGCTTCGTGCTGCCGGAGTTAATGATGAAATGCTTTTCACAGGAAGCTGGATGTGGTACGCTCCACTTAATATTCATCTTGCTGTCGGTGTGGACGGAATCTCCGTTCTCATGTTGATGCTTTCTTCTGTGATTGTTTTTGCCGGAACATTTGCTTCCTGGAAAATTAATCCGCTCCCCAAAAATTTCTTCCTTTGGTTCTCGCTCCTTTCTACTGGTGTGTTCGGATTCTTTATCTCAATCGACATGTTCACAATGTTCATGTTCTATGAGGTGG
>CAZFUF010000008.1:0-94889 GCA_964521885.1 uncultured Sangeribacter sp.
GTAGGTAATCGCCACCTTACGTAGAGAGGGTCGAATCCTTGCGGATGCGACCCTCTCTTTTTTTATGCCGGATCAAATCAGATACATGCTGCATTCCCCCTCATTCACTCACCTTGTCATTTTATATTTGAGATATTTTGTCTGCCAACCGCTCCTGTCCGCTGTCATATATTTTGTGTGATATTATCAGAATTAATAATTGTCGTGCGGGATAGTTGAGGTTGTGGATAATCCGGATGGTCTATTTCAGTTTGATTTGCGATAGTCGGTGGGGGATTGGCCGGTCAGGTTCTTGAAGTATTTTCCGAAGAATGACTGATTGCTGAAAGAGAGTAGTTGGGAGATCTCCTGAATTGTCAGGTCTGTGGTCTTAAGTAGCACTTTCGCTTCCATCAGGACGTAGTTTTCAATCCATTCGCTTGCCGTTCGCCCGCTTATCTCTTTTACCATGGCAGACAAGTGTTTGGCTGTGATGCCTATTGAATCGGCATAAAATGTGACGGGTTTTCTTTCACGGAAGTGTTCGCTTACCGCAATAATAAATTTTGCCATTATCTCCTCTTTTCGCGTGTTCTGAAATTTCTTTCCCTCATTATGGTGGGTCTGAATTTCCATCAGCTGAAAGAGGGCTGCCTGAAGCAGACAGATCACTTTATTTTTGAGAAATGGGGTAGATGGTTTCAATAATTGCTTATGAAGAAATGCATAGTATTCACGCAGTGTATTGGCTTCCTCTTCGGTTAGGTTTGTGACAGGATTTATGCGATTATGAAGCAGAACCGGCAATAGATCGGTCAGCTTGGGGAGGATATCCTCGATGATATGCAGGGAACAGATGATGAAACTGACTTTGAAACTTTCGGATTGTTCGATGAGTTGTAGATAGTTCTTGGGTTGTATGACTACTATTGTGTTACGTTTTAATTCGTATTCACATAAATCGATTGTTATTTTCCCTTCTCCTTCATTACATAGCATCAGGGTCATTCCGTCGAGTCTTATCGGATAAATGTTTTTTTCTGCAATACTTGCAGTTGCATCGAATACGAGTATATCGTCGTTAAGATTGGCGGTATCTATGAAATTTGAGATAGTGCCGAGTGTTACAGCTTCCTCCGAATTATTTGGCAAGTTGAGCATCTGGGTAGATAAGTGAGATGATTTTTTAATTGAATTTCCGTTTGAACGCGCGCCCTATGAACGATATATGATTAGCTACGGTGGTTCCAAGACCATAGTAATCCCGCATAATATGGAAACGCTCTTTCAGAGATTTAATATGATTACGGTCCGTCAATCCATTGTCGAGATAATCAATGCCTACAGTCTTGAGATTTATACATTTGTCGGGCTGTGTCGCTTTGATACATCGAATTGTCCAGTCATAATCAGCTGAGAATCTGTAATCAAGATTATAGTAGGGAGCAATGGATTTTTTTACCATGAATGCCTGATGACATACCAGCATCCCGTTGGCGAATGATTCGAAGGTGAGCAAATCGGGCACTTCCAGATGTCGCGGTCTGAGCGGGTTACGGTCAGAATCAACAATCATAGTATCGCTATATATGATATCCCTTCCCTTGTGACATTGCTCCGCATACTTTTCCAGAATGGTTTTAGAGTGGAAGGTATCGCCTGCGTTAAGGAAAAGGAGATATTTACCTCTTGCTAGACTTATCCCTTTATTCATCGCATCATAAAGCCCCTTATCCGGTTCGCTGAGAATTCTGAGAGAGGATCCGCCATCTTTACGAGCCACCTGGAGGGTGTTGTCTTTCGATGCACCATCGACTATAATGTGCTCGAAGTCAGTGAATGTCTGTTCATTTACAGATTTCATAGTCGCAGGCAGTTCCCGGGCGGCATTGAAAGTAATAGTAATAATTGAAATGAGCGGGTGATTTTCGAAATTCATTCTATCTGATGTATTAGCGATGAAGTTGTTTAAACCTATTTCTGTATTAATGCTTCACTGTTTTTAAATTCGAAAATAAGTTCAAAAGACTTCTATGAAATAGTAAGGAAATACAATGGATCTTGATTAATTTTTTGACAATCGTTTTAGCTGCGACTGATTAAATTATCTCACATACAAATATATGTTATTTTTCCGAAATCAGCAAATGAGCAGAGTCATATCGCTCAATAAAAAGGTGTTTGTTTGGATTGAATTTGAATAAGAGGTGATGAGTGATATTTTTTTTGACAAATGGATAAATAGGTTTAAATTTGTGCATGAAAAGGGAGGGTCAGATTGACCGTCTTTTTTTCCGACACACGCCGGAAATAAATCAAACTAATTATAACAACTATTTAACAACTACTATTATGGCTTACGTAATTGGCGATTCTTGTATCGCATGTGGCACTTGCCAGTCAGTTTGTCCTGTTGACGCTATCAGCGAAGGTGATATCTATCACATCGATCCTGATACTTGCATCAGCTGCGGTAGCTGCGCTCAGGTTTGCCCCAATGATGCTATCACTGAAGGTTAATACTTGATAGTATATCCAAGAGATTACGGAGAGAGCCGGTCATTGCGACTGTTTCTCTCCGCTTCTTTTTATTTTAAAAAATTTAAAAATTTAGGAAGGCGTTGGTTGGTTTGGTCAACTTTTATTACTTTTGTAAGTTATAATCAAATCTCTTCTAATCACCCTCTATTATTTGTGAAATGGACAGATTAAAAGTTAAAATAATCAATAAGAGTCATCATCCTCTTCCTGAGTATAGCACATTTGAAGCTGCCGGAATGGATGTCCGCGCTTTTTTGCCTGACGGTCCTGTGACACTTCACCCCATGGATCGCGCTTTAATCCCGACCGGGTTGTATATGCAATTACCTTCCGGATATGAGTGCCAGATAAGACCACGCTCCGGGTTAGCTCTGAAGAAAGGGATTTCCATTGTCAATACTCCGGGCACAGTGGATGCCGATTATCGTGGTGAGATCGGGATAATTCTTATAAATGTCGGGAAGGAAGATTTCGTGGTTAATGACGGTGAGAGAATCTGTCAGATGGTTATCAAACAATATTCCCATGTGACTTGGGAAGAAGTAAAGGAACTTGACCGCACTGTCCGTGAGGACGGATCTTTCGGTCATACCGGATTGAAATGAATCGCTGCTTCAAATATTTTCTGACCGCTATTGTGGCGGTCTTGGTTATCGCCGGAAATATTACGGCTAAGAATTCTCCCGATAAACAGAAGGAGAAGGCCCGTTATTATTATCTGGAAGGGTCGCGTGCGGTCTCATCCGGACATAATGACAGGGCATACGAATATTTCAAAAAAGCAGCCCAGACCGATCCCGATAATCTTGCAGCACTTTCCGCCTACGGAATGCAGCGACTTACTCTCAATCATGATTCCATGCAGACCCCCGTGAAACTGAAGGAATCGCTCGAGATGATGAAAAAGTTTGTGGATCGCTATCCCGGTGACTTTTTTGAATCTCAATATTATGCTTATGTGGCATCCCGGCTTGATACGCTTCAGGAGGGTGCAAGAGTTTTGGAGCGTCTCGACTCATTATTCCCTCAAAAAACGTCAACTCTTATTAATCTTGCACAGATATATATGATGCAAAATCGAGTTGATGATGCGCTCAATGCCTTGAGCCGTTATGAGAGGATTGAAGGCTACAATCCCCAGATCACCCTTCAGAAAATGACTTATCTGCTTGGGAGGGGAGATTCCGCTGCCTGCGTGGCCGAAGCGGATGCATTGATCGGATCAAATCTCAAGGAGCCGGCATATAGAGTTCTTAAGGGTAATTTATTCGCGGTGCTTGAAAAGCCGGATTCTGCTCTTGCTTGTTATCTGGAGGCTGAAAAGATGGCACCCGGTAGTGGAGGTGCCAAGATGGCATTGGCTAATTATTACCGTGAGCAGGGGGATTCACTGAATTATGATTTTAAAATATACGAAGCTCTTCTTTGTGAAGATTTGGATTTAGAGGAAAAGACAGCTTTGCTGGCTGAATATCTCCAATCATTGCTTGATGAGTCTTCGGACACGGAGCGTGGAGATCATCTCTTTGAAGTGCTTCGTGATCAATATCCTCACGAGTCTGCGATTCTTGATCTGGCTGCCCGCTATAATGCCGCCAAGCGAGATTATGACAGCGCTATCGAACAGATAGGGTATGCGATTGATCTCGATCCGGTGAGGGAAGATTTCTGGGGGAGACTGATGACATATCAGATTGTCAGCGATAAGTATTCCGATGCCATAGACACTTATCATAGAGCCGCAACTCACTTTACACCCAAACGCGACCTCACATTGTTAATGGCATCAGCGGCAAATATGGATAAGGATTTCGAACGTGCGGACTCAGCGTATGTAGCGATATTTCACGAAACGCTACCCAATGTCAACCCGAAGGATTCGTTGGCGGATCTCTCTATTCTCCGACCCTTGAAATACGATGAAATCGCGTTTTCCAGTTCGTTGCTTGAAATGATGGGAGACAATTTCTATAAAGCAGGTGATCTGAAAAGAGCTTTCCGCGCTTACGATAATTCATTATTCTTCCTTCCCGATAACTCTCTTGCTTTGAATAACTATGCATATTTTCTCACTGAGACGGGCGGTGACCTCAACAAAGCTGAGGAGATGAGTGCCAAAGCAATCAAATTCGCCCCGGATAACGATACCTTTCTCGATACGTACGCCTGGGTGCTGTATAAGCTCGGACGCATTGAAGAAGCTTTGGCATATCAGACGGCTGCCGTTGAGAAAGCAGTGGAGAATGGAGATGTCTCAGCCGAGTTATATGATCATTTCGGTGATATCCTTTTAGCTAACGGAGATGAGGAAGGTGCTCTTGAAAATTGGAAAAAGGCGCTTGAAATTGATCCCGATAATGAATCTGTCAAGCAAAAACTTTCTAAAAATTATTAAGAGTCAGTCTCAAATTTTATGAGACGGGCTCTAAGGGAGAAAGATTTAAGGCACAGGAGTACAAGAGACTGTACCGTAGCTATCTATTAACAGGCTCTAAAGAGCAGTCATGCGGCATCTTATTCAGAAATCGCTCTTCGTTGAAAAAGATTTAAAATACGTTCAGATGAAAAAAAGTCAGATATATAATGTTCTGGTTATCCTTGTGATGGTGAGCATGAGTGGAAGCTGGTCATTGCTTGGAGCGCAGGAAGTGGAGGAATGTCTCCCTATCCCTCTTTCGAAAGGGGCGGCACGGGATGCTATAGCCGTTATCAATGCAAATTATTATAGCTGGGATAAACTCTCTATTGACGGGAAAGTTAAAAGTGATATGATTCCTATGGGAATCTCTCCTTCCATCAAGATATTTATGGAGAAAGATAAAAAGGTGCAGATATCGTTGCGGGCTCCATTTGTAGGGGAGGTCGGACAAGTGCAAATCACTCCGGACTCCCTTGTTGTGGTCAATAAATTCAGCAAGACTTACGCCATGGCGGATCTCAAGCGTGAGCTTCCGGATCTCCCTTTGACTCTCGGTGAGATTCAGGCTGCCATTCTCGGACGCATTATAATTCCCGGTAAGGGCGAGTTATCGAAGAAAAACATGGGTAAAGCGGATATTTCGCTCGATTGTGACGGGGGGTGGCTGGTGTATCCCGATGCTTCCCTTCTCCCTGTGGGGGTGGAAACCGGCTATATCACCTATACCGATGGAAGATTGCAGGCCACGTTAATAGAACAGGTCGGCACGATTGAATCCGATTCCGATGAAACCGCAGTATCGGGGGATGATGACGCTTCTGCCGATAGTGATATGATGTCAATGCTATATTCCTGGGAAGATAAAAAGTATATCGTGGATATGGAAGCCAGATTGAAAGGGAGAGTCTTTTCGGGCACACTGTCGCTGGATAATCCGGTTCGCAAGGCTTCGGAATTAAAGATTAAGATTCCAAATAATTATAACAGGGTCGGATTCAGCCGTATCCTTAAAGTAAAATAATTCATCAGTTCCGGGTATTTTTCGGTCGGTTTTCTATCTATATCTATAGAGTTCTTATTGTGAAAGGATTATTCAAAATATTGATGCTCTCGGCTTTCCTTATTTTGGGAATGCCTGTTACTGCATACCCTCAGCAGAGTAAAGGGAAAACAACCCAGACTCAAAAGAAGGGGGTGAAGAAAAGCACCGTTGCATCGTCAAAGAAAAGCAAATCCAATACCTCGGATTCAAAGAGCGGCACTACCAAAAAAAGTAATACGAAAAGTCAGACCTCCAAAAATTCTGCTAATGTAAAAAAGGGGGGTAGCGGCAAAAAAACTGGGAATGTAAAAGGTGCATCCACAACAAAAAATAAGGTTGAGACTTCAGCCGATATTAAAAAGCGTCACGAATCGACCAATCGGGAGATACAACTTACAAAACAGCAGATTGCTGAAAATGAAAAATCCGTTAAATTAGGGCTCAATGAGTTGAGTAAACTCGAAACTTCAATTGGAGAAAGCACAAGACAAGTAGAGGCAACCCAACGTGAAGTCACGGAGTTGGACGGTAAAATTGCCCGTCTGGAAGCGGATATAGCAGAAAATGAAAGGAGCCTGAATTTTATGCGTGATCAATATAAGAAAGCGATAAAAAAGGTCAGAGGCTCTCAGCGTGGCAATTCCACGTTGTCGTTCATCTTTTCGTCGGATAATTTTCATCAGGCACTCCGCAGGATGCGTTATCTTAAAAAATTCTCCGACTGGAAAGATAAGCGCAGCAAAGAGATCTCGGCTAAAGTCGAATCTCTCCGCCAACAGACAGCACTCCTTGACGGCACTCGCGCCGACATGAGAAGTGCATTGGCACGCAGCCAGACAGCCAAACAGAATCTTGAGAATCAGTATAAACGTCAGGATGCGCTTGTGGCGGACTTGAAACGTAACGGGGATGCTCTCAGGAGTCATCTGCAGAAAAAACAGGCTGAAGCCAATCAATTGAAGAATCGAATCTCCGAATTAATTGCTGCCGAACAGCGGGCGGCAGAAGCTAAACGACAGGAAGAAGCAAGAAAGGCTGAGGAGGCTAAGAAACGTGAGCAGGAGAGACTCCTTGCAGAACAGAAAGCACAAAAAGAGAGGGAACAAGCTTCCGGAAAAGAAGATGTGGCTGCCGTCGCAACCCCGGTCAAACCGGCAAAGGATGTGGCTTCCGCAGATAAAAAATCAGATAAAAAGACATCTGCGAAAGACACCAAAAAGGGAGATAACAAATCTACAAAAGAGAAAAAGAATTCCAAAAAACAAGATAAGAAGAGCGCTACGGATCAGAGTTATGCAGATGCCCGGAAACGGCGTCCGCGGAGCAATGCACAGTCCGGCTCAGTGCCAAAAGACACAAAGGTCGAAAGTAAGGAAGAGGCAAAACCGCATAATGGATCAAAGCCGGCTTCTGCTGCCGGAGGATCGTTTGAGAAGATGCGTGGCTCGCTTCCACGTCCCGTTGCCGGGTCTTTCAATATTACGAGCAAATTCGGTCGACACTCCCTCCCCGATCTGCCGGAAGTAATGTATGACAATCCCGGGATTGATGCCGAAGTCGCAGCCGGTGCAACAGCTTCTGCCGTGTTTGGCGGAAAGGTGTCAGGTGTTTACAGAATTCCCGGATATTCCACTGTGGTGATTGTCAATCATGGAAATTATTATACGGTCTATGGCAATATCTCCTCTCCGGCGGTGAAGGTGGGAGATCAGGTGGCGCAGGGAACTGCCTTAGGACATCTTGCTCCCGATGAGGATGACCCGTCACATAGCACAATACATTTTGAAGTTTGGAAAAACCGTGATAAACTTAATCCTACGGATTGGATAAGATGAGTTGGACTTTCAGGCGATATGACCCGGCAGCGTGCTGTGAATGGGATAAGTTTGTGGCAGAATCCCGTAATGCTACCTTCATACATTTGAGGGGATACATGGATTATCACAGCGACAGATTTGAGGATTTTTCGCTATTGGCCTATAAAAATGGGAAATTACTCTCTATACTTCCTGCCAATATCGTTGAAAATGCTGAAATCAAAGAACTTGTCTCTCACGGCGGACTCACTTATGGAGGTTGGCTTCTGCCTCCGACTCATCTTGACGCACCAGACTTCATGGAAATGTGGACAGAATGGATAAAATGGTGTAAAGGTGAGGGATTCACCCATATAGATTACCGTCCCGTCCCTGTTATCTACCATCGCGCCCCATCAGGAGAGGATGTATATGCACTTTGGCGTTCAAACGCCGTGATGAGTGAATGTAATCTTTCCGCGGCTATTGATCTGGACAATAATCCCGGTCTTAATAAAATGCGCAGACGACATCTGAAACATTTTAAAGAGGAGGATTATATTATTGAGCGATGCGAAAATTTAACCAACTTCCATCACCTTCTCAGCAACTGTCTTGAAGAAAGGCATGGTGCGTCCCCGGTTCATGATTTAAAGGAATTGGAGCTGCTGACAAACCGCTTCCCACGTAATATTGAGATCTGGACCATCTCTCAGGGTGAGACCCTGATGGCTGGAATTTGTCTTTATATCTCCCCGACTGCCTGCCACTGTCAATATATCGCCACTTCTCCTGAGGGGAGAACCGGTAATTTCCTTACTCCTTTGATAGTCTCATTGATTCACAAAGCAATCGACGAAAGGAAGAGATATTTTGATTTCGGGACAAGCAACGAAAAGCATGGCGAAGTCTTGAATCAAGGGCTTATTCGTCAAAAAAATTCATACGGAGCCACAGGAGTGCCTTATCTGAAATTCAGGCTCGACTTATCTAAGAGCCCGTCTCATAATTATGAAAGGTCATAAGAGTATCAATAATTACAGGACAGATCAGTCACACGCGGTACATTCTTCCGGTCAACGCGGTGTGACTCCATGTCCACGCTCCGCAATTCCGCGCCTGGCTATTGTAGTGCCCTGTTATAATGAATCTGAAACCCTACCTTCCTCAAACCGGCAATTGCTTGATTTACTCGATTCCATGAAAGCCTCAGGAGTGATTGCTCCTTCGAGTTATATCCTCTATGTCGATGACGGGAGCCGGGATGCTACATGGGACTATATAGTCTCCCTTAACGATGAGTCTGAATATGTCGGGGGACTATGCCTGAGTGGAAACAGCGGTCAGCAAAATGCTCTAATTGCCGGGATGGAGTATGTGGCGGACAAATGTGACGCTGTAATCACGATAGACGCTGATTTGCAAGATGACATTAAGGTTATTCCTCTGATGATTGAAGAATATATGAAAGGATATGATCTGGTCTTCGGAGTCAGAAATCGCCGGGATAGCGACACATGGTTGAAGCGCTCTTCATCTCATGCATTCTATCGCATGATGAAACGCCTGAGCGGACATTACATCTCCAACCATTCCGATTTCAGACTCATGTCGCGACGTGTAATATCCGTACTCGAGAAATATGGTGAAAGGAATATTTTTCTCCGCGGAATTATTCCTTCGATGGGTTTCTTTCAATCGCAAGTGATTTATGATCGATTGCCGCGCGTAGCAGGGGAAACGAAATATTCCTATCCGAAGATGTTTAATCTTGCCGCCGACGGCATTACATCCTTTTCGATCCGTCCGGTGAGAATGGTTACATGGCTTGGTGTGATTTTTATAATCATCGCGCTCGGGATGCTTACTTTCGTTTTGTGGCAGAGATTTTCCGGAAGAACTACGGAAGGGTGGGCTTCCCTGATGTTGTCAGTGTGGTTCTGTTCAGGTACTCTTCTCGTGGCGCTTGGAATTATCGGTGAATATATCGGTAAAATTTATTCAGAAGTTAAACATAGACCACGATATATTATAGATATGGATCGCCCCCCTTCTGCGATGTCAGCGAATCACGATTCTTCGATAGGACAAGGTGGTGATAAAATATAACGGAATATGGATTGGAAAGATACATTGGGTGCACTTCTTGCTTCCGGCACACTTCCGGAAGGGGAGGAGATAAAAGAAGAGAAGCTTGAAGAAAAACGTCCTCACCACAAAGATAGATTGCATATCTTTATAGAACGGAAAGGACGCAAAGGTAAAACCGCTACAATAATCGCCGGTTTTACTGCAGATGATGAAGAATTGCAGGAGTTGGCGAAGAAGTTGAAACAGCGTCTCGGTGTTGGAGGAAGCTGCGGAGGAGGTGAGATCCTTATTCAAGGAGATTGCCGCCGGAAGGCTGCCGAATATCTCAAGGAACTCGGATTCAAAATTTAGAAATAACTTTTTTAAGAGCTATCTCATATAATAAATCAGGATGTTAACACTCCAACGTGCCTCGGCAGGGTCGGGTAAAACTTATACACTCGCCAAGAAATTTATCTGGTATCTGATTACTACCCCTGACGGGCAAGGGGGATTCAGACTTCGTCACCCGCGAGAACTCCCCGAGTCATTGCGTGCCATCCTTGCTGTCACCTTCACGAATAAGGCGACCAACGAGATGAAGAACCGAATTATCAAACGGTTGTCTGATCTCTCAAAAGCCACTTCCGCTGACGGTGCAGATTATATGAAAGAGTTTTGCCGGCAACTTGATGTCTCTCCCAAAGAGATCGCCGAAGTCTGTCGGGAAGCGCTGAGAGTTTCGCTCAACAATTACTCCGATTTCAATATTTCAACGATCGACAGTTTCTTTCAGAGAGTCTTACGCACGTTCGCTTACGAGACTGACCTCGGTGATAACTATCAGCTCGAACTTGATAATGACTATGTCGCGACTGTCGGCGTTGACTCCACTCTCGAATCGTTTGATGCTTCCGACAAGGATAATAAGGAGACGCGCTTCTGGCTTGAATATATAGTCAGAGAGCGATTTCTGAAGCAGAATAATCCCAACTGGAATCCGTTTGTAAAAACCGGGAAAGCACGCTCTCTTTATTCTGAGCTCTATAAGGCGGTCAAATGTCTCGATAAGGAATCGTTTAAAGAAATAAAGGCAGAGCTGGATATTTATCTTGCCGATGCGACCGGACTGAGGGATTTTTTCTTCAGGATGGAGAAGGAATATAAGGAAAGAATAGATGAATCTGTCAGCCAAACGCGTCAAAAGGCAAATGATTTCCTCGCTGCAGTAGAAAGTCTCGAAGTGAGTTCGGTGACTAAAAAGGATCCACTCAAGATTGTTGATAAGATTCTTAACAAAGATGTCGGAGAATGGGGTAAAATCAATTTCAAGCGGGAAAAGGGTGTATTTACGAAGCCCAAAAATAAGAGAGAACTCGCTCTGGTGGAAAAAGCTCAGGGAGAGATTGAATTGCTCTACGGAAATTTGGAAGACTCCTATCAGAGGCTGTTTAATGATCCGTGGATTACTCACTGGGGTGCCTATCGCGAAACTTTCCCGTATCTCGGACTGGTGCAACAGGTCAGACAGGAAATCGGGGAATATCTGCTCACAAATAATATTGTCGAGCTGGGTGAGACCAACACTATTCTCAGCCGGATCATCGGGAATGAAGACACACCCTTCATATATGAGCGCATCGGTACATATATCAATCATTTTCTGATAGATGAGTTCCAGGATACCTCGAGACTCCAATGGGAAAATATGCAGCCGTTGCTGAGAGAAAGTGTATCTAACGGACATGAAAATCTGATAATCGGAGATGCCAAACAAAGTATTTATCGATTCAGGAATGCCGATCCGATGCTGATATCCTCGGTGGTGGAAAGAGCCTTTGGGGATGAGTGTATTGCGTGTGGAATGTCGAAAGAGGAAAATACCAATCATAGGTCGAAACGGCATATAGTTGAATTTAATAACTTTATTTCTCATCACCTTGCAGCCCGTCTTTCAAACGGCGATCCCGATGCGCTTGATTATAATGAGATATATGCCAACACGTCGCAGTGCCCGAGTTTCACTGAGGAGCAGGGTTATGTGGAGATAAACTTCATTGAAGGGTATCCCTCTTCTGTTTCAGATAGCGAATCCCCTGAAAAGATAGAATATTACAGTCAATTCGGGAGACTTGTGCATGAATATCTTGAACGTGGATATAAGCAGAGCGATATTGCGTTCCTGGTCTGGCGAAATGAGGAAGGTATAGCCCTTATAAATGGCTTGATTGCATATAATGAGTCGCTTCCGGATGACAAGGAACTGATACAATTTGTCAGCAGTCAGTCTCTTCTGATTTCCGGTGCCAATAGTGTCAAGACGATAATCTCAGTGCTCGACGCCATCAATTCAGGAACAAAAGTTGAATTTCGCACGGGTGAAGATGCCATTCGTCGTGGAGCGGCTGAATGGCGTGATATAGGTTGTAACTTCAATTTCTTTGTGCATAGACATCCCGAATTATCTCGGGCGGAACAGATAACTGAATTTCTCAAAAATCCTTCCCGTGATGACACAATAGCCGAGATGCTTTCCAAGATGCAGACAGTGGCATTGCCGGCGCTTGTCGAGGGGATTGTAAATACATTCGTCGATGAGAAAATGCGTAATTCGGAAGCTGCCTTTATCGCGGCATTCCAAGATCTTGTCGTTGAGTTTTGTGAAGGTTCAGCCACAGATGCCGCCGCTTTCCTGAGATGGTGGCGTGAAAAAGGGGTGATGAAATCCATTGCCTCGCCGGATGGTATGGATGCCGTCAATATTATGACCGTGCATAAATCGAAAGGACTTGAATTTCCGGTAGTGATAATACCTCATGCCGCTCTTAATTTTAAAGTCAACGAATCGGGCTGGACTTGGGTGAAACCCTATCCGTTGGCGGAAAATATGCCACCGTATCTCCCGGTGCAGACCAAGGATACGTTGCTCAACACAATTCATGCACCTTTGTATCAGGAATCAAGTGATCTTGATATTCTGGATACTCTCAATTCGGTCTATGTTGCATTCACGCGCGCAATAGATGAACTCGTGGTATATTTGCCTCAATCTTCTCAAAGGAGGGAATCTGCATTGGGAGTGAATATCGGGGATATTCTCAATTCTCGTGCAGAATTACTTGCTACTCCCTGGACTGGGAGTGAATATACTTCCCTTTGCAAAAATATTGTGGAAGTGGATGAAACAAAATTCACACTCGGTCAGCACGGCCCATATAATAAGCGTGCAGAAGAAGAGGAGGAGAAAAAAGACAGTTTCAAATTAATTAATGAATATCGGGTCTCTCCGGCTGTCTCCCTTTTGGCATATCATGGGAAACATGAACCGAACCCGACAGTAATTGATTCTTTGTTCGGAGATTCCGGAGAAGAGGAAGAGGATCCTGCATTGGTAAAGATGGAACTTCTTGAGGAAAGTGATCCACGCGCCGTGGGAACACTCCTCCACAGAGTTCTGGAAATGACCGACCGCAAGGAGGATCTCAACCGTGCAATCCGGATATTGCATCTTGATGGCGAAATCAGTACGGAGGATGCCGAGGCAATGGATAAGATGCTTCGGAATGCCATCGATAGTTCACCCCTTACCGCTTCATGGTTTGACGGCTCTCGGAAAGTATTTACCGAGCGAAGTATCCTCACCTCGTCAACCGGCATGAAACGCCCGGACAGGATAATGGTTGATAAAGATGGAGTCGCTACCGTAGTGGATTATAAATTCGGCACCCCTAAACTGGCGCGTCGCCATTGCCGCCACGTTAAGGAATATATGCACCTTCTTAAAGAAACAGGACTTTTTACCCGCATTCAAGGATACGTATGGTATATACGGGAAGATCAGATAATCACCCTTGACCCCATCGCATAATAATAAGGATCTATTCTTCGGCAGTCTCCGTTGGTTTGACGAATTCTATTTGACAGCGAATTTGGCGCATTTGGGAGAGAAGGCTATCATAACGCAGCACCCTTCCGAGTCGTAGCAATATAAGGATAAATCCACTGTCTCTCCTTCTGCGGTGACCGCTGATCCGGTTCCCAACCGGCATTTATGTCCCGGGAGGGCTGGAGTCTTATCTATTTCCGGAAGTGAGGAAACCTTTAACCCCTCGCGAATGTCTACTCCGGGATTCATGACAGCCTTGAGCATCGCCTCTTTTGCAGTCCACATCATTATGTTCGCCTCCTGATTATCTTCCGGAGCAAGCTCCTTCTCGGCGTCAGACAGGAATCGGTCGCGCACGTTGATGACACGTTCACGATTCCAGCGCTCGGCATCTATACCCATGGCGGTGCGCAGATTAAATTCTCCGAGCAAGACTTCCGGAGTGCGTGGCAAAGAAGCGACGGCGAAAAAATAGTCTGTATCAGTGATGGAGATGCGTGATTCATCGTGAAAGATAAATGGAGCGCCACTTTCGAAATGTCCGAGTTCGCGATATGCTTCACGTCCGTTTTCGCAATAGACCTGACGCGCCATGCGGCTCCATACGTTATTGGGGCGGCTGGACGTGCCACAGACTTCCTCAACTTTTATCCCCACCGGTGTGGAGTGTCTCCAATAGATAAATTCATCGTCCATTTTTGCTGATTTTATGAGTCTGTTCGTAGTTATATGAATGGGAGCTTCCTCAATCCTTATTCTCCTTCCCTTCTCGATCAATTGTCACCCTGACGCGAGTGATCCTATGGCGGTCAAGCTGCAGCACTTCAAATGTGCATGGACCGCGCTGAAGAATCTCTTTACGGGTAGGGAAATCCCCCTTGATTTCAAGAAGAAGTCCGGCAATCGTCTCCGCCTCCCCGATATCTCCAAGTGACTCCTCCTCGATGTCTACGTCATGGCAGAAGTTCCCGATAGATGTCTTTGCATCGAAGATAAAGGTATTATTATCTATTTTCCTATAGCGCGATGACGTGTCGTCATATTCGTCATCTATTTCTCCCACTATCTCTTCAATCACATCTTCGAGTGTCACTATTCCCTGTGTGCCACCGTATTCATCAACCACTATGGCAATGTGCACCTTCCGTTGGCGGAAGTCTTCAAGAAGGTCATCAATCATACGTGTCTCCGGCACAAAGAAAGCATCCCTTATCAGAGATTGCCACCGGAAATTCTCATCCGTGCGTTCCACGTAGGGAAGCATATCCTTGCTATATAGAATACCCCTGATCGTGTCTTGTGACGTGTCATAGACGGGGATGCGCGAAAAGCCGGATTTAAGAATAACCTCCATGACTTGCGGCCAACTGTCATGATATTCAATATCAGTGACGTCTACGCGGGAAATCATGATGTCTCCGGCATCTTTCTCTCCGAAAGTGAGGATACCTTCAAGCATCTCTTTGTCTTTCCCCTCTTGCATATCGGAGAGTTCAAGAGCAGTCTCAAGCTCATCCGTGCTGAGATTATCCGGTTTTTTAGTCACTATCTTGTTGACGATTCCTCCGGACTTCACCATCACCTTGGCAAAAGGTGCGGTTAAATGATAGATAACCGTCATCGGACCGGCAGCCACAAGCACCCATCTCATGTTGCGCCCGCGAGCCACGAGCTTGGGAAAAATCTCTCCAAACAGAAGCAGCAGAAAAGTAAGGAACACCGTCTGCATGAGAAAATTCACTATCGGGCTTGAGAATCTGACAGTCTGAGAAATAGCGAAGGTCAGCACCACGACCATTGTGATGTTGACGAGATTATTGGATATCAAAATCGTGGCTAAAAGCCGCTCGCTATTATTGAGAAGGGTAAATGCTTTTTTGCTTTTGGGATCATCCGATTCCCCAAGCTCTTCAACCTGGCCGGGAGTCAATCCGAAAAATGCCATTTCACTTCCCGACATGAATCCGGAAATCAGCAGACATAAAAATGCGATAAAAAGCAATGCGCTCCAAGCAAGCCAATTAGGCGGAGCATAAAATTCAATGGCTCTCTGAGCTAAAAGTATAAAAGATAGAGAGCCGTATGGTAAAGGGTCTACGTCCAAAATTTTCAAAAAGTTGGTTTCTGATGCAAAGGTATCTAATAATTTAATATTATGCAACTATCAATGGCTTACAATTCAATCCCCGCGCAAGATTTGCGGCCATCCGTTTTTTTTACTAATTTTGTGGATTAATGCCGGTTATGGCATTTCGGGATATTTTCTCGATTGACTCTTATTAATCTACAGATATTTAAAACTGAAATGACAATAGAATCAGTATTGGCGCAGGGGGTAGCCGACGCCGTGAAGGAATTATACGGATTGGAATCTGAAGCTTCTAAAATTGCCGTCTCCCCTACAAGGAAGGAATTTGAGGGACATCTGACTGTAGTCGTTTTCCCCTTCCTTAAAGCTTCTCATAAATCCCCCGAATCTACTGCGGAAGAGATCGGGGAGTGGTTGAAGTCTCACCTTGAGGCTGTTGAAAAATTTAACGTGGTCAAGGGTTTCCTCAATATCACCGTTTCTCCGGCCTATTGGCTGGGGTTGCTCCATGAAATAGCCGCCACTCCTGATTTTGGAATTAAAAAGGTGGAAGACGATGCGGATCTGGTAATGGTGGAATATTCATCACCAAATACCAACAAACCGCTTCACCTCGGACACGTGCGTAATAATCTTCTTGGCTTCTCACTGGCATCTATCTTGAGTGTCAACGGGCATAAGGTGGTGAAGACCAATATTGTCAACGACCGTGGAATCCATATCTGCAAGTCTATGCTTGCATGGAAAAAATGGGGCGATGGCGCTACTCCCGAATCTGCCGGAAAGAAAGGAGATCATCTGATCGGTGACTTCTACGTCGAGTTTGACCGTCATTACAAGGATGAAATAAAGAAACTGATGGCGGAAGAAAATATATCGGAAGATGAAGCGGCTGCCAAATCTCCGCTCATGCTCGAGGCCCGCGAGATGCTTCGCAAATGGGAAGCCGGTGATCCTGAAGTGCGTGCGTTATGGAAAATGATGAATGATTGGGTGTATACCGGATTCGATGAAACATATAAACGACTCGGTGTCTCTTTTGATAAAATATATTACGAGTCAGATACTTATCTTGAAGGGAAAGATCTTGTGCTCGGTGGGATTGAGAAAGGGATCATGTATCGCAAGGAGGATGGTTCCGTCTGGGCTGACCTTACGGAGGAGGGTCTCGACCACAAGCTTTTGCTCCGCGCGGATGGCACGTCTGTTTATATGACTCAGGATATAGGAACCGCAAAACTCCGTTTCCAGGATTACCCCATTGACAAGATGATATATGTTGTCGGCAATGAACAGAATTACCATTTTCAGGTGCTCTCAATTTTGCTCGACCGCCTCGGATTCCGTTGGGGTAAGGATCTGACGCATTTCTCATACGGAATGGTGGAACTCCCGGAAGGGAAGATGAAATCACGCGAGGGAACAGTTGTCGATGCTGATGATCTGATGGATACCATGATTGCCTCCGCGGCTGAAATGGGTGCCGAGCGTTTCAAGGATATGGATCCTGATGAAGCTGCGGAAGTGGCACGTGTCGTAGGTCTGGGTGCGCTCAAGTATTTCCTGCTCAAGGTTGATCCCAAAAAGAACATGCTGTTCAACCCCAAGGAGAGTATCGACTTCAATGGGAATACAGGTCCTTTCCTGCAATACACTTATGCGCGTATCCGTTCAGTGATCCGTCGTGCCGAGGGATTCGATATGAATGCGACTCCTCATTGCGTCCCCAATGCTAAAGAAAATCAGCTGATACAGAAGATTGCCGATTTTCCATCGGTTGTGGCGGAAGCAGGGCGTAATTATTCTCCTGCGGTCATAGCCAATTACGCTTACGATCTTGCTAAGGAATACAATCAGTTTTATCACGACTATTCAATTTTGCGCGAAGAAAACGAGGAAATCCGTAATTTCCGTCTCCTCCTATCTGCAGTTACCGCCAGAACATTGAAGAGCGCTTGCGGTCTGCTCGGTATTGAAATGCCCGAAAGGATGTAAATTGCTCAAAATGTCGGAATAGTTATATCGATTGATTCCGTAAGAAACTTTTTGGCATGTTTTTTGCGTTATTATTAATGTCTCTGACTTTGAAAGAAAAAATTAATAGATTATGGACTTTAACAATCCCAACATGACTACTCCTCCTCCAATCTATGGCGGACAGTCACTCACGCGGCAGACCAATGCCGTTATGAAACGAGTTTACTTCAGAATGTTTATCGGAATGTTGATCTCGGCATTCTGCGCACTCGGGGTAGCCTCTTCCCAATCTGCATTGCAATTCTTCTTTGGCAATCAACTTGTATTCTGGGGAATGCTTATCGCTATGCTCGTCATGGCATGGGTCATTCCTTCACGTCTGCAGACCATGTCATCTTCGACAGTCCTCATCCTCTTCTGTGTCTATTCCGCATTGATGGGATGCTGGCTTGCTCCTATTTTTATAGTGTATAAATTAGGAACAATCGTCTATACACTGTTTATCACGGCGGGTACGTTCGGTGCGATGTCGGTTTATGGTTACTTCACCAAAAGCGACCTCTCCAAAATGGGAGCATACCTGATGATGGCTCTCTTCGGACTTATCATTGCAATGATCGTCAATATATTCTGGGCTAATTCCACTCTTGAATGGGTGATTTCTATTGTCGGAGTATTGCTTTTTGTCGGTCTGACAGCATGGGATACCCAGCAAGTTCGCCGAATGGCAGCTGCGAATCTGGAACCGCAGATGGCTGATAAACTCGCCACGTTGGGAGCTATGAATCTTTATCTGGATTTTATCAACCTTTTCCTTTTCCTGCTCCGCATATTTGGAGGGAACGACAGATAATCCCGGCTTATCCCCCCCATTTTATGGGGTGTGTGTCTTAAGTTCGGAAACAATCCCTGAGCCTT
Source organism: uncultured Sangeribacter sp. (assembly GCA_964521885.1). Taxonomy (GTDB): domain Bacteria; phylum Bacteroidota; class Bacteroidia; order Bacteroidales; family Muribaculaceae; genus Lepagella. The sequence continues at coordinate 18,718 of CAZFUF010000008.1, forward strand.
CAATGAGCTGGGGTATTAGATCATTTTTCGAGTATAGGCTATCATAAACTAAAGAGTAGATCTGAATTGTAATTTTGGATCTACTCTTTTTTTGGAGTCTTCTCCCCTGCAGTTGTTGAGAGCCGGGCTTAAGACTTTGACAGGCTTCCTGTTTCGTAAGCCGGGTCTTCATCGGAATTTCAGAAGATAATGCTTCGAAGCTGCAATGCTATTATTGTAAGTCCCATCAGGGAAATGGCAGTCAGTCCGAAAATCCGGCTGAGATTATGGGCACGCCATCTTGAAGCGAATCTCAAACAGCGGAATCTCAGACGTGAGATAGCCTTGAAGTAATAGTGTCGTAAGCCGATGATTGTTTTGTGAAGCAGGTGCAGGTCAGAAAACTTTTTGTAATAGTGTCGTAGGTTAGTAAATGGTGACCACACTCGCGGAGACACGAAATCAGCAGCGACATTCAATAGACCGGAGTGATTAACTTCCGCGTATGGGGGTAATGCTATTGTTTTCATAACTTATGATAGGGTTTAAAACCAGTGTACTCTTAATTACACTGCAAATTTAACCTCCCGGGTCTGCAGCTATTTGTCATTAAATCGTTAATAAGTGTTAAATTAAAAGAATTGTGAAAAATTAAAGAAGTCTGGCAACATGAAAATTGCCAGACTTCTTTATATATTTTTGATCACGGTGTCTAACCGTAACTAAAAAATAATGTCAATTATTTACCGAGATCAGCAGCCGGTTTGAATTTAACGACTTTGCGTGCGGGGATCTGGATTTTTTCTTTAGTTGCGGGGTTGAGACCGGTGCGGGCAGCTTTTTCAACCACAGCGAAAGTGCCGAAGCCGATAAGTTGCACTTTATCTTCATTAGCGAGGGCCTGTTCGATAGATTCGAGGCAAGCATCGAGGGCAGCCTTAGCTGCAACTTTGTTCAATCCTGCTTTTGCAGCGATTTCATTCACAAGGTCTGTCTTGTTCATAATCAATAAATTAATTAAATTGGAAATTTTGGGCTTTTCAAGCATAACCCTTTGTCCGTAAAAATAGGATCTTAAGGAAATGGTCTTTATTCTCCCTATAAATAATGTAGGTTTAAGCGTCTTCTATTCTCGTTGGACATGACTTGAGGTCTCATTGATTACGTCAGACACTTTGTGACGGCAAATTTACTATTAATTATAAGATTATCAAATAAAATCGTAAAAATTTTTTGTCGGAGGATATATTCTTCCCGTTTTTTCTTAATTTTGTGGCTGAAACATCAAGTTGGTTAAACAACTGCAGATATTATTATGTATAATGATAACCGGTCCGGAGGTTTCCTTGCTTCAATACCTCCGGTGACAAGAAATTTAATAATCATAAATGTATTACTCTGGCTTGTAGAGTATTTGTTTCATAACTTCACCGGAACATTGCTTCGTGTCGGGGCGCTCCACTATGTCGGCTCGTCTCTGTTCAATCCGATCCAGATAATTACCTATATGTTCCTGCACTCTCCTGACACTATTGTCCATGTGCTGTTTAATATGTTCACCCTATGGATGTTCGGGTGTCTGATGGAGAAAGTGTGGGGCTCAAGGAGATTCTTTGTTTTTTATATGGTCTGTGGCATCGGGGCTGCTCTGATTCAGGAGGCTGTCTGGGCGCTTACCTGGGAGCATGATTATGTGGCGGCAATAGCCAAGCAGAATGGGTTGCATTACAATGAGATGAAGCATATCGTGCATCAAGCCGTGTTGGCAGGGAATGCAGATTTCCTGTCGGCTATGGCGGCGTTCCGCAATCAGATGATGACGGTCGGTGCTTCCGGAGCTATCTACGGTATCTTGCTTGGTTTCGCTTGTGTATTTCCTAATATGCCTCTCTATATCTTTTTTATCCCGATTCCGATCAAAGCTAAATATATGGTGATAGGATACGGAGTTATTGAGCTTTTTCTCGGAGTCAGCGGAAGCATGGACTCAGTGGCACACTTCGCCCACCTCGGAGGTATGCTCTTCGGTTTGATTCTAATCCTGTATTGGCGTAAAAAAGGTACGCTCCATGGCAATGGATTCGTATGAAAAAGAGATTGAAGATCTTATGCGGCGGGATGGTAATGGGATTGAGTGGGGCCATCTCCTTATATGGGTATGAGCCCCTCCCGCCGCATCTTGACGGCACGATGATGACGTATGAATTCTCTTCTGAAAGTGTCGTTCCTGCATGGAATGATTCGCTTACAGTGGTGAAAGGGGTTTATGTGGCCCGTCATGGTGCCAGATATCTCTCTTCTTCAAAGAAAACTGAAAATATTATCCGTTTGCTTCGCGATGCCGATGCCAAGGGGGAGCTGACACCGCGCGGACTTGAATTTCTAAATCTTGCCATCCATGTCGATTCCATATCCTCCGGAAAATGGGGAGAGTTATCGCAGGTGGGTATTGAAGAAGAGAAAAAACTCGGAGAAGAATTGGCGGCATTATGTCCCGAATTAATTGAGTCGGGAAAGGTGACAGGTAAAGCTACGTATGTGCCGCGTGTGGTGATGACGATGTATGAGTTTGCACATTCTCTGGCACTGGCTTCCAAAAGTGTTGAAGTTTCCACCTCCGAAGGGAGACAATATAACTCACTGCTACGTTTTTTTGACACAGACACCATATATAATAATTATATAAAGAACGGTGAGTGGAAAAGAATTGTAGAAGATTATAAGCGAGCTCATATATCCTTAGCTCCGGCTAAGCGGCTTTTCAAACAGTCTGCACGTCATGACGCTGGTTTTTTACGGGGATTGACTATGGAAATGTACGCGCTGCTTCAAGGTCTGAGGGCATCTGGCGCCGGTGTGCCTGATACCCGATGGATGAGTCTGGAGGAATACCGGCAATGCTGGGAACTCGACAATATGGAGCATTATTATCCGCGCACTGCAACAGACTTAAGTGGCGTTGCTGCTGAAGCCGCGGTCCCATTATTACTGACGGTTGTCGGGGATATGATCGATGGCGCGACTCCGCAAAATGTAAATATGTATTTCGGGCATGCGGAAACCGTGATGCCGCTGTTTTCATTAATGGGACTCCCGGGATGTTATGCTCCGGAGATGTCGCCCGAATTCATATCGGAAGGATGGCGAGATTGGGAAGTCTCTCCTCTGGGAGCCAATCTCCTCGTTGTAATCTTGCTGTCCGGAAGCGGTAACCGCTATGCCGCGGTAAGATTAAACGGGAAGTTCCTCCCGCCATTGCCCGGCGATTCACGTAAGGTTGTTCCGCTTTACAATCTATCCGGCTACTGGCTTGAGCGTGCTTCCGCTTTTTCTCATCAGGCACCTTGACTTTATCAGGCCGTCAGCCGCAGGTTAACAGACAATAATAAACCGTGATATGCGTTATAACTACAGGTTCCGAATCCCGGAGCCTGTTTTTTGAATATATATGTCTCAGAAATCCCGATACATATCACAATCTGTCACCTCTCTTTTCAGAAGATGGGTGTTTCTCGGTGGAATGATGTTGATTGCCGTGTCGGGTGCCGCACGCCCTAACGACAAGCTCGACAATCGTCCTTACGCTGACTTGAAGAGATTTCATCTCGGATTCTCCATCGGTATGCAGTTTCAGGATCTTGATTTTACGCATAATGGATTTATTACTGACGATGGACAGCAATGGTTTGCGGAGGTGCCGAGTTTCTCGCCCGGAGTCAGTGTGACGGGACTCGTGGATTTAAGGCTTCACAAATATTTTAACCTGCGGTTAACTCCTGGAATGTATTTCGGCTCAAAGACTGTTCAGATGCGCGACCATGTCTCAGGGATAACCGCTCATCAGGATGTGAAGAGTGCATACGTTGTGGTCCCTCTGGATCTCAAGATTTCAGGCGACCGTCTAAGGAACAGCCGCCCTTACGTGACAGTCGGTGCCATGGGAACATTCGATGTCAGCAAAAAGAGAAGTGAGATGCTGATGTTCAATACTTCAGACGTTTATCTCACCTGCGGAATCGGATGTGATTTCTATCTTCCGTTTTTCAAGCTGAATCCGGAGATTAAATTCTGTTTCGGACTGACTGATATTCTTAAACACAAACGACCTGATCTTGTGGATGACCCGGAAACTTTCAAAATGACCCAATCCCTTGCCAAGGTCAAATCAAAGATGGTAGTTATCTCATTTTATTTCGAATAATTGAAACCGGCAGCCTACATATCGAAATTCACGAACACTCTGCTGAAAGTTTTTATGGTCAGCGTGATGGGAATAGTCTCGCTTTCACAGGAGATCAACGCTCAGCAAGATGTGCAGATGACCCAATATTGGGCTGTCCCTACATATTATAACCCTGCGGCGACCGGTGATTCCGATTATGTCCGGATTCGCGGGGGCGCAAGATTGCAATGGGTCGGTATCAAGAATGCCCCAAACAGTTTCTTGGGAGCTGCCGATTCCCCGTTTAAATTAATAGGAAAACGGTTCGGAGGAGGTGTCAGCGTGATGTCGGAGACTTTGGGTTTATATAGCAATCTCCTTATCTCCGGTCAGTTGAGCTTCAAACTCAAACTATTTAAAGGGGAGTTGAGCATCGGTGTCCAGCCCGGTTACTTCAATACCAAGTTCAAAGGTACGGAAGTCTATATTCCGGAGGGAGATGATTATCATCAGTCAACGGATGAGGCGATTCCACGCCAGGATCTTGCCGGGAGCGTGTTTGATCTCGGTGCCGGAATTCTCTATAACCATAAATGGTTCTATTTCGGGGTTGCAGGGCAGCATTTGCTTCAACCCACAGTAAAGATGAGTGTGGAGGAAACCGAATCAAATGAAACCCAAGAATATGAATCAGAGCTCAGACGAATGGTTTATTTTACGGGTGGTAGCAATATTGCGTTAAAAAACACGTTATTTGAATTGCAGCCCTCTTTCCTTGTGAAGACGGATTTCAGTATGTTTTCAGCTGAATTGACGGCTCGTGCCACTTATAATAAGTTTTTGACTTTCGGAGTGGGTTATAGATGGAAAGATGCCATCTCGGCAATGATTGGGGCTGAATATAAAAATATCTTCCTGGGATACAGCTACGACTATCCGATGTCGAAGATTGCGGCAGGAAGTTCGGGAAGCCACGAGATTGTGATCGGTTACAGATTGAAACTCGACTTCTCGGGTAAGAATAAAAACAAACACCGTAGCATACGGATAATGTAATCTACGCCAATGATAATGACCAAAAGAATAGAGAAATACCTTACGGACGGTATTAGAAAAGGGCTTGCAGCCTCAGGGTTGGCAGCTGTCTTTATGACTACACTTCTCCTGACCTCTTGTATGGCTGCCCGTGGAGGTAGCGCAGGTGGTGAAGTCACAGGTGTAGGTGGGTCGACTTTTGCCGAGCCTACCCCTTACGGCATGGTGTTGGTTGACCGTGGCGCATACGCCATGGGCCCGGCGCGCGACGATAGTCTCGCAGGAATCAAAGCTAATCCGAGAGGTGTCTCTGTCGATGCCTTTTGGATGGATGAAACTGAGGTGACCAACTCCAAATACAAACAGTTTGTATTCTGGGTGCGCGACTCCATTATCCGTGAACGCCTTGCTGACCCGGCTTTCGGTGGCAATGAAGCTTTCAAGATCGAAGAAGATAAAGAGGGGAACCCGATTAAGCCTTACCTGAATTGGAACAAAGCGATTCCATGGCGCAATGCCAATGAAGATGAGCAACGTGCCATCGAGAGTGTTTATCGCACAAACCCCATTACCGGGCGTCGCGAGCTTGATCCGACGCAGCTCAATTATCGCTATGAAATATTCAATCATACCGAGGCTGCTAAACGCAAAAACCGTCTCGATGCAACCCGTCGTGAGTATAACACGGATCTCCCGGTCCCCACAGAGTTGCCTACCATCTCCAAGGATACCGCCTATATCAATGAAGAGGGTGTGATCGTCAGAGAGACTGTCAGCCGTCCCCTTACCGGTGACTACGATTTCCTCAACACATATATTGTCAATGTCTATCCGGACACCACAGCCTGGATCAATGACTTTGATAATGCTTATAATGAACCTTATACCAGAATGTATTTCTCACACGCAGGGTATAATGACTATCCGGTTGTCGGAGTGAGCTGGGAGCAGGCAAATGCGTTCGCTAATTGGCGCACGGATTTCCTCCGCCGTTCTTTAGGGAAAGAGGGGGTATACATAGAGCCTTACCGTCTCCCCACAGAAGCCGAATGGGAATATGCCGCACGCGCCGGTAACTCTGAAAGTGAATATCCCTGGAGTGAGACGCTCCCCATGGATGAGAGAGGGTGCTTTTATGCAAACTTCAAGCCGATGGATGGCGATTACGTGCGCGATGGGCATGTGATTACTTCTGCAGTCGGCACATTCAAACCTAATGATTTCGGACTTTATGATATGGCGGGTAACGTTTCGGAATGGACTTCGACCGCTTATACCGAAAGTCTCAATAAATTGACCGCTGACCTCAATCCGGAATACCGCTACAATGCCGCGCTCGAAGATCCCTACAAGATGAAGCGTAAGATTGTGCGCGGAGGTTCATGGAAAGATGTGGCGCAGAATCTCCGTTCCGATCTCAGGATGTGGGAGTATCAGAATGAACAGAGAAGCTATATAGGGTTCCGTTGTGTCCGCTCCCAGATCGGGTTCGCAAAAGGGACTCAGAAAAAGAAAAAGTAATTACCTGGGATTATATAATATCACGACATTCTCCCTGTTTAGGATATGGGAATGTTGAAAATTCAGAACTAACTAAAACCATTATATCGTGGTCAAGATAAAGAAATATGCCAATGTCGTGGAGCGTTTTCTCCGCGGTGAGAAAGGACAGAGATTTTTCAATTTCGCCTATTCAGTGGGTGCCGCTATTGTGATCTGGGGTGCATTGTTCAAGATTCTGCACTTGCCCGGGGGCAGCACATTGCTCTGTATTGGTATGGGTACTGAAATCGCTATGTTCCTCCTGACAGCGTTCGACCGTCCGCCGAAAGAATATAACTGGGAAGATGTATTCCCTGTGCTTGACTCTAAAGATGCGGCAGACCGTCCTGATTTCTCAAGCGGCAGCGGCATAATTATCAATGGTGGGATCCCATCAGGAGATTATGCAGGTGAAGTCGGTGGCGACGGGGAGTCTTCCTATGGCACATATTCAGGGGGCGGAGGCGTTGTCGGTGGTCCGGCCGTCGGTGCGCTCGCTGCAAGGAACGCTGCCGGTATACCCGCCGGCGTTGCCCTTAGCGAAGAAGATACCCTTTCTTTGCGTGAAAGTATCTCCAGGATGTCCGCTGCCAGCGAACAGCTTTCTCAAATGGCTGAGCTGACCACAGCAACCCAAGATTATCTTGCTCAAATGGCAGGTATTGCCGAGCAGATGACTCAGCTTAAGGAAACAACCCGTGCGCTTAATGAAGTGAGCGAAGTGTTGCTCAATTCCTATAGGGCGATTACGGATAATTCGGAAAGTATCACGCGTAGCTCAGCCGGATACGTTGACCAGATTCAGGATCTTAACCGCAATATAAGTGGCTTGAATACAATTTATGAGATTCAGCTCAAGGGGGTAAGTTCCCAGATTGAATCTATCGACAGGGTGAATCGCGGTCTCAAGGATATTCGCGATATGTATGAGAAATCTGCCAACGAATCGAGCCGCTATTGTGAGGAAACAGAGAAGATGGCCCGCTATATGAAGCAGCTCAACAAGGTCTACGAAAAGATGATCACCGCGATGACCATCAATATGCAAAATCCTATGATGGGTGGTGCGCAGGGTGGCACAAATCCCTTTGCGAATAGCGAGGACTCTAATGATTGAGTGGTTTCCCGTCGATTTGGTATCGCCCGATGCGATGTGATTAATACAAAGATAATTAATTTGAATCTGACAATTTCATAATATGGCAGGTGGTAATAATGTAGCGAGAATGTCGCCCCGACAAAGGATGATAAACCTTATGTATATCGTCCTGACTGCGATGCTGGCTCTGAATGTGTCGAGCGATGTGCTCAACGGATTCAGTCAGGTCCACGACGGGTTATATCGCACCAACCTTAATATGACGGAGAAGAACGAAAATCAATTTCGTTATCTCACCGAGCTCTATGAGAAAAATCCTGCCAAGGCGGGTCCTTGGTATGAGAAAGGGTCGCAACTTCATGAACGCAGCAATAAGCTTTACAACCATATCGACTCACTGAAGACCGCAATTGCACGTAGTGCCGATGGCCCCAAAGGTGATTTCCATAAGCTTGTAAATGTGGATGATCTTGAGGCAGCCTCAGTCACGATGCTTAATCCCAATACATTGTTGGGTAAACAACTCCGGGGAGATGTGGATAGCTATCGTAAGTTTGTCGCCTCTCTGGTGGCTGATTCCACGAAGCGTCATGCCATTATCGAAACACTCTCCACCAAAGTCACTGCTCCAAAGGGAACAGTCGGACCGTATAACTGGGAGGATAAAATGTTCGACGGGATGCCGGCTGTAGCCGCAATCACCCTTCTGACAAAGCTTCAGAACGACATACGTCAGGCTGAATCCGATGCGTTGTCAAATCTTATCACAAATATTGATATAGGCGACGTGAGGGTTAATGAACTTAACGCATACGTTATCCCAAACGCGAACACTATTATCCGCGGAGGTAAATACTCTGCAAATATCGTGCTCGCGGCCATAGATACCACCATGCGCCCGACTATCTACGTCAATGGCTCGAAACTTAATAATCCCAACGGACTATATGAGTTCGTGCCGGGTGCGACCGGAACGCATGACTACTCAGGATATATCGAGGTTGCACGTGGCGATGGAACCGTGGATAAACGCCCGTTTAAATCAACTTATACCGTCATAGAACCGATGGCAACCATCTCGGCGACGATGATGAATGTGCTCTATGCCGGAATCAATAACCCCATTAGTATATCTGTGCCCGGAATCCCCATGAGTGCGATCCAAGCCACCATGACCAACGGAACGCTGACACGCAACGGTGATTTATGGGTGGCACACCCCGGGAAGGTAGGCTCCGAAGCTGTCATCTCGGTGACCGCTCAGGTTGAAGGTCGTTCCCAGGCTGTCGGCTCAATGACCTTCAGGGTCAGAAAGCTCCCCGATCCCTCTCCGTATATAGCGATGAAAGATGGCCAAGGCAACACCGTCCATTATAAAGGGTCTCCCAAGAGAATATCCAAAGCCGCATTGATGGCTGCCGATGGGTTGGGAGCCGCCATAGATGATGATCTCCTCAATGTGGCTTATACTGTCGTCTCATTCTCCACCGTATTCTTTGACTCAATGGGAAATGCAATCCCCGAGGTCTCTAACGGAGCATCGTTCTCTCCTCGACAGAAAGAACAATTTAAACGTCTGAAACCGGGTAAAAGCTTCTTTATATCCGGAGTGAAAGCAAAAGGTCCGGATGGCATCACGCGCGACATTTCCCCGATGGAAGTCGCTCTCAACTGATAACTATCCTCTCGATAATTCTAAATTCATAGAATCTATTTGGCGAAGCAATGAAGATATACCGCAAAATATTACCACTCATTACCATAGCCCTTCTCGGACTCGGGGCAATGGCGCAGGTTGAAAATAACGCCGGTGGTGTACGCAAACGTTCCGAGCGAGACAAAAAGAAATCCGAATCAACGACCGGACCTACAATAACAGAGCGTATGCAAGGGTTCTATGAGAAGAAAGAACCCCATGATGCTGACTTGGAATACATGCGTCAGATATATCGCCAGCTTGACCTGACCCAGGATGCTAATACTCCGCTTTATTTCCCCGAGGATGTGGTCGACGGGCAAGAAAATCTTTTCCGTCTCATGCTCCGGCTCGTGGTTGACGGGAATATTCCCGCATACGAGTATCTTGATGGGCGCGAGGTGTTTACCGACGAATATAAAATCAATGTCCCCGATATGCTTGATCGCTTCGGGATATATTATACTCAGGAATCCGGATCCTCTAAAAATCCTAAATATAAGATAGAGGAGGCGGATGTCCCCACAGGTCAGGTCTTGAACTATTATATCCTTGAGAAATGGGAGTTTGACCGTCGGTCAAATCAGATGAAAACACGAGTCGAAGCCATTTGTCCGGTGCTCAACCGTTCAGGCGACTTCGGTGGTGAAGCTAAATATCCTATGTTCTGGGTTAAATTCGATCAGCTCCGTCCCTGGCTTGCGCAGCAGTATATCTTCCTGAGCGATGATAATAATCTCCCTCAGTATAGCCTTGACGATTACTTCAATCTCGGTATGTATGACGGAGAAATTTATAAGACACGCAATTTGCGCAATCTTTCGATGGCACAAATGTATCCGGATCCGGATGACTTGAAGCGTGCTCAGGATAGTATAGATAACCGTCTGAAGAATTATGGTAAGCATCTGTGGGTACCGACCCGTGAGGAATATCTCGCAGCCAAGGAGAAAGAAGAGGAAGCAGCGCGTCTTGCTGCAGCCGCAGCGGATTCCATTCCGGATAGGACGGTAGTGAGTGATGAACCGGAGAAAAAGACTACTTCAACGCGTAAGTCCACCCGCACTTCGACAGCATCCAAAACCGCCACTAAAAAGCGTGCTAAAGTGAAACGTGCCCCGTCATCAAACTCCAATGCGTCCAACTCAAACGCCAACAAGTCAGTGCGCCGCCGTCGCAAATAATCAATTGAGTTAAGATATATACAAAAGCAGGAAGACATGAAACATCTTCCTGCTTTTTGTTTAAAGTGCTTGAGGTTTTATCCTCAAGTTATTATCTTTAACTTTGAATTATTGTTGATCAAAGGAGTCCGCCGGAGATACGGTTCAGTTTTCTAAGACGTCCGGAGACTGTGACACGGAAGACACCGAAAGCGATCAGCGAGAATCCGAGATACATCCACCCGGCTACCGCCATTGAAACCGGTGAAGAAAGCAACATGAATGCAAACCAGATTGTCAATACCAGCAGAATCACGGAGCAGATTGTCCAAAGCACTGAGCCTGTGCTGAGCACAAAGGTTTCGCAGATAGCATTGATGGCAATACAGACAAGCCATATACCAAGCACGATAACAAAGGTAGTGGCTAATTCAGCTTCAGGAAGCGTAAACAACCAGATACCTGCCACCAAATCCAGAAGACCTAAGGCAAGCGACCATCCCCAGTTATGGGCGATCCTGCGATTTATAAACGCATAACCTATATTGAATACTCCGGCTAAACAGATAAGTGCTGCAAATAAATATGCCAAGACAGGCACGGATGTCACCGGGCTACATAGACACCATATACCAAGACCGATTGCAATAAGACCGGTTACCATCGGAACCCACCATATGCGGGTTAATCCACCTTTAAGATTTTCCATAACGTTGAATTTTTTAGTTTTTAATAATTTCTTATATTTTTATAACGTTAAAGAGACCTTAATGGTTGTCGGCAATCTCAATACCCGGCAGACTGTTGCCCATGACTTCAGGCTCCCCGCAGGAAGTTTTTTAGTCAATCATGTATGGATTAAAGACAAGTCGCTGTCCTTCCGGCGATAGGAGATCTTCCAATTGATAATAATAGAGGGTCACCTCAATCTCACCGGAAGAGAAAGGAGCTATCTCGTATATGCTATATAAAAAATGGATTGACCCATTGTCAATTCTGAATTGCGAGGGAATTTCAATTTCGTCGACAGACGTTAGCAAATCATCCCTGTCTTTCAACTCTTCGCGAATCAATTTTGTGAGTGCGACTTCATAGTTTTTCACCATCAGGTCGCTGAGTTGCAGGATTCGGTTTCCGGAGATGTCATAATTAACATATCCTGTGCCGTAATATGGATGCGCGGCGTACGCCATATAAACGGAGCTGAATGCACGCCATACCATTATTCGGGGATTGGTGAGCACAATATCCAGAATGTGAGTTTCAAAACTTGGGGCATCTATTGAATCAGGATTCAAATCAGTAAGCTTCAGCTCCGGGGATACCATCGGTTTCGCTATCTTATCTGAAGATATTTCAATATCCGCAAGGTTGCATAGCGAATCCCGAAGAAACGTTATGTCCCTGTTCCCTATATGAGTGGGAAGGACGGCAGAGCCTATGCACCGGCTATACTTATACTCCGTATCATCCGACATCGGTTCGGTAAATTCCGAGATTACATCATAGGAATAAGATTGTAGCTCTATTCTTGGATTTTCACCATCTCCTTGAGATTGAGTGCATGAGGTGATTGATACTATGGCAGATGCCATTAAGCTGAATAGTGCGAGTCTTCGCAAAATCTTTTTCATTGTTTTGGTATGGATATAATTAATCGTTTCTTACCAGCGTCCGGTGGCTCCACCACCGCCAAAGCTCCCCCCACCGAAACTGCCGCCGCCGAAGCCGCCACCTTTGTGACCACCACCGCCGATTCCTCCGATAATTATCGGAGCTGCCGCTTCCTTTTTAGGGATGGTGTATGATTCACGTTTCTCATGACCGCAATATTTGCATCGATAGATTTTCTCTCCACGACCCGGTGCACGGAATGTCGCAGGCACAACGGTGGTTGTCCCTTCAAGCGCCATGGCAATCGTGCCACAGTGAGGACATTTGCTATATTTCAGTTGCTTTTCATTATAGGGGAAGCGTTCAATAGTGCCACATTCCGGACATTCCCATACGTCATAGTCAACTGTCTTAAGCTTTTCTTCAAAATCCTGGGAGTCATTAAGCAAGTCATTATCCTCTTCCTCCCCGAGACGGTGCATGCGTGCTCCGCAGGTGTCGCATTTCACAGGTTTAGTCCTGTAATAACGATAGAGGAAAAGAGCCAGAAGCGGAAAGAGAATGGCGCTTCCGGCCGAGATAAGACAGCCCCACCAGTAGGTGGAAAGGTGTGACCGCCACATCAGGGCTTTCTGATAATTTCCGATGCGTTTCCTGCTCTCACGCAAATCATGGATAAAAAGCACCAGCAAGAAGAGGAAAGCTATGCACGCTATGATTCCAACAAATTCCAATATCACCTCCGTTGAGAGGGTATCGACCTCCCCTCCGGTCTGAGAGGATTTCAATTCCTCTGCGACTTCCGGGTCTGACAAAACTGCATCGATTGATTTCACGGTTGCCAAAACCGCTTGATCAAGATTGCCGTCGCGCATATTGGCGACAATATCACGTTGAATTATCTTATTTGCGGAAATGTCGGGGAGCGCTCCCTCCACCCCATATCCGGTGGCGATTCTTGCCACATGATCATCAGGTGAGATAACCACCAATACTCCGTTATCCTTATCCTTTTTCCCGATGCCGTGAAGTTCAGCCAACTCCTCCGACCAATCTTCGATTGACATATCGCCCATAGACGGAACGATCGCTACCTCCACTTCGCAAGTGGTGCGCTGGCGCAATGATTGAAGTCTCCTGTCAGCTTCCAGCCGTGCGGACGAAGACATCAGATTCTCCGGATCCGATACAAAACGGGTGGAATCCAACTTCTGGACATTGGGAAATTCTTTGGGCGTCCATACCTTTGCCTGAGTGTCAAGGGTGAAAACCTGAAGTGTGAACAGAAGAGTTATGAAGTATGGAAAGATATTACGGTGCTTCATATATTGAGATGGTATTTAGATGGTTAGACTGCCGGAAGGGTATGCGCATTCAGTTTGCGGAAGAGATCAAGAGCATAGACATCGGTCATCCCTGAGACGTGGTCGAGCACAGCCTGCAGACGCTCATAAAAATCAGGTGAATTGGTTTCATATTGTCGCGGCACTTTCTCAAGGATCAGGCGTGAGAAGTTCTTTTCAGGATATTGCACGGCATTTACAAGTGTCTGGAGCAGATAGGTCAGGATTCTGTTTCCGGCGATTTCTACATCCACGACGTCAGGTGCGTCATAAATCTTATCCCACGCGGTGCGGCTGCAACGGGCGTATGCCTCGGCAAGCGTTGGATCCATATTTTTGACAAGACCGTTCTCCAATCCCCCCGCGAGCAATTCATCTTCATTGTCGACAAATACACGCGCACAATTCTCCACCATCTTCCCGATGGCATTTGAGCGAAGATAAGCCACTTTTTCATTAGGATCTTCCAGACGTCCCATCGTGCGCATGGCACGCGTCTGACCCTCGGGATCAAGAAAAGCTATCAATAGATCCACAACTTCCGCAGTGGAGAGAATCTTCAGCCGATGTGAATCTTCGATGTCCATTACCTGATAGCAAATATCGTCAGCTGCTTCCATCAGTGCCACAAGCGGATGGCGCGCAAAACGTCCTGAAGACAGCTCAGGAATCCCCAATTCCCTTGCCACTTTCAAATATGTCTCTTCCTCACTCTCAAAATAACCGAATTTTCCCGATTCACCGGCCAAATGAGACGGATAGGGGTATTTCACTATAGATGCCAGCGTGGAATAAGTCATTGCGAATCCCCCTTCACGACGTCCCGAAAATTTATGAGTCAGCAATCGGAAAGAATTGGCATTTCCCTCGAAATGAATAAGATCTGACCACTGTCTCTCAGTCAGTAGCGGGCGCAAAGCAAGACCCTCCCCCTCGCTGAAGAAAGTGGAAATGGTTTTCTCTCCGCTATGTCCGAACGGGGGATTCCCTAAATCATGACAAAGGCAAGCGGCTGCCACTATATCTCCCAACCGCTCCAGCTTATTTACCCAATTCTTCCCCGCGTGGCGCTCCATCAACAGCATCGAGGCTTCGTTGGCCATCGAACGTCCCACGGATGATACCTCCAGACTATGGGTCAGACGGTTATGGACAAAGATGCTCCCTGGCAGAGGGAATACCTGAGTCTTATTCTGAAGACGTCGGAAAGGGGAAGAGAAAATCATCCGGTCATAGTCACGCTGAAAGTCATTGCGCGTATGATGACGCGGATCATGATATTCCTCCATGCCGAGCCGCTTATCGCTGATAAGTTGATCCCATTCCATTTATTGGCTACTTTTGATAATATTAATCCGGAGATAATAACTATTGCCCAGATAAAATATATTTCGGCAGTTATATCCAAGAAGATTTAACCACTCTACAAAAGTAATAAAAAATCAAACTTATTCCGTTTTCTTGCCAATAAATTATAAATTTTTTTAGTGTGTTTCGTAAGGGAAGGTCATATGTGCCTGAACCGGTTGGTGGCGGTGGGCTGTGCGTGGTGTCGGGAAGTTGGCATAAAGCATCAGGGGGCGCTCGAGATTCCAGCCGCGGCTTGCGTTGCGGATGTTGATATGGGCGAGACCACTAAGCCCGTTGGTATGATAGCGGACTTCTCCCAAGAGTTCTGTCAAGTCTGCCACACGATTGGTCATGAATTCCTTGACTATTCTTCCCCCCATGGCTACACGGACATGAATATTATCCCCGAAGTGCAAAGATTGGATTCGCGCGGAATGTGAGCGGGAATAAGACAGAGCTGAATTGTAATTAGTGATTGATGTGCGCGGGCGTCTTGAAGGTGTGCTGAATACTCTTTCCATATTATTCTAATTTTGAAGTGCCGGAGTTGGCTTCTCCCGGTCTTTATTAATACGACTGCAAAATTAGAGGCTTATTCTGCAAATAGTTGGCAGTGGAAATTTAATTTAAGTTAAATATTCGCGATAAGGGGAAGGGAATGACACGACATTGTTTCTCAGATTACCTATCTCGTCTCCCGATTCCGGTTTTTATATTCTGAGATTTTTTTCTTTCGGGGGAAATTTGGATAAATTGTAAAAAAGAATTAACTTTGCAACGAATCGGAGATACGGCGGGCGCATGAGAGCGTGTGTCGCTCCGTAGAGGATGCAGAAATGGTGGAATGGTAGACACTGGGGACTTAAAATCCCCTGGCCGATGAGGCCGTGTGGGTTCGAGTCCCACTTTCTGTACTGAATGAATATAACGAGTCGGGGTTCCACAAAGGATCTCGACTTTTTATTTGTCCTGAGTAATGGCGTGTCAGATGGGGAGCTGTTGGTGTGCTGTTAGGGTGCCGGGATATGGGGTGTAAAAATTGATTTTTAATGTCTATCTGAAGACTGCCTGACAATCAAAAGTCGGGCAGTCTTTTTAAGAATCGGATAACAGATAAAGAAAAATTATGGTTATTATGCAAAAAAGTTTTACTTTTGTATTGATAATGATTAGGGAATTTTAGTAGGGGATGATCAACCGGATTGAATTCAATATGCCGAAACAAATGGAGTCAAATCCTGAATTGGAGTTGGCTCGCGACCTGGTGGAAAATACGGGAGTAAATGTTTTTGTGACCGGGCGTGCCGGTACGGGTAAAACTACCTTCCTTCGCGATATTGTCAATACATCCTCGAAGCGACTGATCGTCACGGCTCCTACCGGGATTGCTGCAATCAACGCCGGCGGAGTAACGTTGCATTCTTTTTTTCAGTTACCCTTTTCTCCCTTTTCCCCTTCTCCGGATGGTGAGTCTATAGTGCCGGTTAATAAGAAATTCAATAAAGACAGGATTTCAATAATCAGGAGTCTCGATCTGCTCATCATAGATGAGATAAGTATGGTCCGGGCGGATCTGCTTGATGCAGTGGATAATGTGTTACGGCTGTACAGGGATAGAACCCGTCCGTTTGGAGGTGTGCAGCTCCTGATGATAGGAGACCCGTATCAGCTCCCCCCGGTTGTGGTTGAAAATGAAGCCGGAATAATTGCTGATAATTATAAAACTCCCTATTTCTTTGATAGTTATGCTTTGCAAAAGTCAGGTTTCGTATCTATAGAACTTAAGAAAGTCTATCGTCAGGAGGAGGGCAAATTCCTTGATATACTTAATGCGATAAGAGACAACAGACTGACTGATGAGCAGTTGGATTGCCTGAATGCGAGATGTTGCCGGAGTGAAGATGCAGATGGGGTCATTCGTCTCACAACCCACAACGCATTGGCGCGCCGCATCAATGAGGAGCGTCTTGCGGAGTTGCCCGGAGAGGAGTTTGTTTTTAAAGCTGATATTTCCGGAAACTTCCCGGAGACCTCCTATCCGGCAGATCCCGTGCTGCGCCTCAAGCAAGGGGCTCAGGTGATGTTTGTACGCAATGATTCGAGCGGGAAACGGGAATATTTTAACGGTCTGATCGGTATAATTACTGATTTATCCGATTCCTCAATGACTGTGACAACCGCTGACGGCGAGGTCAGGGTAGTGAGGGAAGAGTGGCATAATAATAAATATGTCGTTGATAAAGAAACCCGAGAGATTAAGGAGGTGACTGAAGGGGCATTTATGCAATATCCTGTCCGTCTTGCATGGGGCATCACCATTCACAAGAGCCAGGGGCTCACTTTTGACAGGGCGGTAATAGATGCCTCCCGCTCCTTTGCCCACGGTCAGACGTATGTGGCTTTGAGTCGTTGTCGCACTTTAGATGGATTGATTCTCAGCGCTCCCTTGTCAAAGTCGGTAGTGATTTGTGATCCTGCGGTGGCTGCTTTTGCCAATGCCTGCCGTTCGGGAGCAATCGATGATATGCTTGTGGAAAGTTACAAAAAGCAATATTGCCGCTCCACGGTAGCAGATTTTTTTGATATGGGCTCCCTGATTAATTCCTTCGATAATTATTCCCGGGTTGTGGCAGAGTCTTTCTCCGGGATATATCCGAAATTAGTGGAGGAATATGTCGGAATGGGGGAAGAACTCAGGAAAAAAGTCAAGGATGTGGCAATCCGGTTTATATCATCGACTGCGGCTATCTGGGAGAAAAATGATCCACTTGGAGATTCGGTTTTTACTGCCCGAATTTCCAAAGGTGCACAATATTTTATGGACTCCTTAGGGGATGTGGTGGCGTTATTGGCGCGTACCCCTTTGGGTGTGGATAACAAAGCGCAGGAAGAGAGACTTTCTCTCAGACGCGGTGAATTTGAAAAAGAACTTTCGCTCAGGGTTAACCTGTTTAAATTTTTCAGAGAAAGGAAATTTAATGTTGCCGAGTATAAAGCCGTCAAAGGTAAGATTATAGCGGATGACAGAACCCCCAAGAAAGGAGGAAGTGCTGAGAAATCTAAAAGAGATAAGCATATTGTGGCGGATGAGGTGGTAAATCCTAAGCTTTTCTCACAACTTTGTGAATGGCGCAGCCAATTGGCAAATGAACGAAAAAGTCCCGCATTCACAATTCTTTCGACGCGTTGTCTCAAGGAAATCTCAGCGCTTATGCCGAAGAACGGAAGAGAACTGCTGAAATGTGCCGGAATAGGGAAAAAGAAGTTGGAAGAATTTGGAGATGATATTCTCGATATCGTGGCTAATCATGAGCCTTGACAAAAAAGGGGATGTTTGTATTGATAATGAAAAATAACAGGACAGATGAGCAATCAGTCACAAATCAATTCCGTGGATGAGGTGAATAATGTAGACCGGGCCAAAGAGATGCAGAAACTGATAACCATAGACCTTAAGAAGATTCTGCGTAGCAGGATGCCGCACAATGTCTCCCGGTTTGTCCCGGATTGGGGTATCTCGATTCTTGAACGGCTTATACATCAGAAGGAACTCAACGAGATGTTGCGTGTGGCTTACCCTAAGGAGGGCTCGGATTTCAGTAATGCGATTCTAAATCATCTTGACATATCTGTTGAAGTCTCCGGACTTGATGCCATCCGGCAAGGCAGATACGTATTTGCATCGAATCATCCTCTCGGTGGTCTTGACGGGATTGCATTTATAAAAGTCCTTGGCGAAAAATATGGGGATGAGAACATCCGGTTCCTTGTGAACGACATGCTGATGAATGTAGCTCCGCTTCGCAATGTCTTTCTTCCTATCAACAAGTATGGATCTCAGGGGCGATCAGCCGGTGCGGATATAAATGCCGCCTATGAATCGCAAGATAAACAGATATTGATCTTCCCGGCGGGAATTGTCTCCCGTTTGCATCCTGATGGAAAGATACGTGATCTCGAATGGAAACCAAATTTTGTAAAACGAGCCCTTTCGTCCGGCAGGGCGATTGTCCCTGTGAAGTTTATTGCGCTAAATTCGCAAAGGTTTTATCGGATTGCCCGTCTTCGTAAAAAATTTAATATCAAGGTTAATCTTGAGCAGGCTTTGCTTCCAGGGGAATTGTGTAAATGCCACGGCAAGCATTTCAGGATAATCTTCGGCACTCCTATACCACCGGAGGAACTGCGAAAAATGGGAAAAACACCGGCGGAGATTACTGCCGCTGTCAGAAAACGTCAGGAGGAACTGTCATGCTGAGAGATACGATCAATGAGTTGAGACGGAGGCTTTATCCTATATACGGTCGGGGTGAAGCGAATGCCATCATCGACCTTATATTTCTATATTTAAAGGGGTGGAATCGAGTTGATCTGCTGGTAAATGAAGATAAAGAATTGTCTCCGTTTATAGAAGAGGAGATCGATAAGATCCTTAAACGCCTTGAACGTCATGAGCCTATACAATACATCACGGGGATTGCCCGTTTCTGTGGCATGGATTTGCACGTAAAGCCCGGGGTATTGATCCCTCGGCCTGAGACCGAACAATTGGTGGATATAATTTCCGATACCAATAAAAAGCCTGATTTAAGAGTACTTGATGTCTGCACGGGGAGCGGATGTATTGCTGTCGCTTTAGCCCGTGCATTGCGCTTCCCTGAGATTACCGCTCTTGATATATCCCCCGTCGCTCTCGAAGTGGCACGTGAAAACGACAGGCTTTTCAAAACCCATGTCAGATTTGTGAACGCTGATATATTCAATTGGACTCCGGCTCAGGATTCATTGGATATTATTGTCAGCAATCCCCCATATATTGACCGGAGTGAACGAGCGGCTATGGAGCCCAATGTGCTGGATTATGAACCGGAGTTGGCTCTCTTTGTCAGTGATGAGGATCCTTTGGTATTCTATCGTCGTATTCTTGAAATAGGGGAGACGGCTCTTGTTGCCGGCGGAAAAATTTATTTCGAGATTAATCCCCGTCATAGTCAGGAATTAAAAAATATGGCTATTTCAAAAGGATATGTGGATGTGGAGATAAGACTCGACAGCTTCGGACGCGAACGGTTCTGCACGGCTGCCCGTCCGCAATAATACCGACTCAGGATTCATAAACTCAATTACTTTTCCTATGGACTCACAATCGTCTCCACTCCGTAAGAAACCGCCGACGCCGCAAGCGATGAAGTTGCGGTTGGCGTCGTTATGTGCGCGCTCTGAACAGTGTGAATATGATCTGAGGCTCAAGATATCAGGAGCCGGACTTCCTAAAGATGTGGCGGATGAGATCATCAAGGAATTGAAGAGATCGAGATTTGTCGACGACGCCAGGTATGCCCGTTCCTATGCTCACTATAAGGCAGATATCTGCGGTTGGGGTAGGCGCAAGATAATTGCCGGATTAATGGCGCATAGAATTTCACGCGATTTGATTAATGATGCTCTGGAGGAAGTGGATGATGAGGTGTTCATGAATAAAGTGATCAAAGCAGCCAGAAGAAAAGCCGAATCTCTTGACCTGACGCAATATAATGACAGGCAAAAATTATTTCGACATCTGGCGGCTAAGGGGTTTACTGCCGAAGAAGCCGGGAAAGCATTAGAGGCTTTGAGAAGAGAAGGGGAGTAAAGGTCTTTAATATTCCCTCAATATCTATCTTTATAGCTGTCTTTCTGACAATTATGCTCCATATATATCAATGATATTGGTGCACCATGCATCCAAATGATATTAGGATTCCATATGACAATGATATTGGTGCGCCATACATCCAAATGATATTAGGATTCTATGATATGGTTACTTTTTTATTTACGCAACATAGTCAATGAAGCTCGAGACTAAGGGAATGATAAGGAAATTAATCGAAAGTTCCGTGGAGAATACAATTCGTCCGGTGCTGGATTATATCATGCCCAGAACGTGTCATGTTTGCGGACGTCAACTTTCCCGCGATGAGAAGTTCGTTTGCAATCCATGTATTGTCTCTCTTCCGAGGACGGGGTATCACGCTCAACCCTCCAATCGTATGGGGCAGCGTTTCGATGGAATCGTTCCTTACGTCAGGGCAACCGGACATTTCTTTTATTCCAGAGATTCTGCTCTGTCATCTTTAATTCATGATTTTAAATACCGCCGTTATCCCGGGGTGGCTCGTTTGCTTGGTGAAGTGTCGGCTCGCGAATTACTGACCACCGGGTTTCTATCCGATATAGATTATATTGTGCCGCTTCCGATACACATATTGAAGCTGGCAAGAAGAGGGTATAATCAAAGTGATAAGATTGCCGAAGGTATTTCTGAGGTTTCCGGTATACCGGTTTCAACATCCCTGAGGGCTGTTCGCGGACATTCTTCCCAGACTTCCAGGACATTGGCGCAGCGGCGCAGGAATATTTCGGGCGTCTTTATGGTGCGTCATCCCGATGATTTGAAAAATAAGCATATATTGATAGTTGACGATGTGTGCACCACGGGGTCAACACTGACAGAAGCAGCGGAAGTATTGATCGCTTCCGTTCCCGGGGTCAGGATTTCTCTTTTTACACTCGGAGTGACCTTTTGAGATGAGTGGAGAGGTTTTCTGATGGGGGTGATGTATTTTATGTTTCTTATGTTTCTTATGTGACTTATGTTTCTTATGGGGGAGGGGGATAAAATAGCAGAGGTCCTATCCTTGGATAAGACCTCTGCAGATATGATGTCAATTATAATTTAATTCGGAGTGACTTGCCGATTTAAGTGACTTGGCGATTTAATGGCGTGGGCCACGATCGCGACGCGGACCATGATCTCCTCCTTCGCGTCTGGGACCGCGGTCACCCCCTTCACGACGGGGACGGTCGCCACCTTCGCGGCGAGGACGAGCTTCACGCTCTACATACCCTTCGGGTTTCGGAGTCAACACGCGCATTGAAAGACGATATTTTCCTGTCTTCTTGTCAATCTCAATGAGTTTGACATTGACTTTGTCTCCTTCCTTAAGCCCGCTGGCTTCCATGGAATCGAGACGATTCCATGAGATTTCCGAGATGTGGAGAAGTCCATCGCGACCCGGCATAAACTCTACGAATGCACCGAAGTCAAGGATAGAACGCACTGTGCCTTCATATACCTCACCCTCTTCGGGTTGAGCCACGATAGCCTTAATCTTAGCCAGAGCTTTCTCAATGCTCTCCTTATCCTGAGAAGCGATCTCAACGTGGCCTACACCTGTCTTTTCATCTTCATCAATAGAGATAACTGTGCCTGTCTCTTCCTGAATACCTTGGATGACTTTTCCTTGCGGACCGATGACAGCACCGATCATCTCTTTGGGAATATCAAGAGTAACAAGACGTGGAACATGGGGTTTGTAGTCTTCACGGGCTTCCGGTATTGTTTCAGCTATTTTGCCGAGGATGTGCATACGGCCCTGACGTGCCTGCTCGAGAGCTTTTTCAAGAACTTCGTAGCTCAGACCGTCACACTTGATATCCATCTGAGTGGCAGTGATACCTTTGTCAGTACCGGTCACTTTGAAGTCCATGTCTCCAAGGTGGTCTTCGTCACCAAGGATATCGCTAAGGATAGCATATTTTACATTTCCTGCATCAGAGATAAGACCCATTGCCACTCCGGCAACCGGGCGTTTCATCTTCACACCGGCATCAAGCAGGGCGAGAGTTCCGCCACATACCGTGGCCATTGATGATGAACCGTTGCTTTCGAGAATATCGCTGACGATACGACAAGTATAAGGGAAATCATCCGGGAACATTCTCTTCAGTGCGCGGTGAGCAAGATTGCCATGACCAACTTCACGGCGCCCGACACCTCTCTGAGCACGTGCTTCACCTGTGGAGAAAGGAGGGAAGTTATAATGGAGGAGGAAACGTTCTTTGCTCTTGTTGAGAACATCATCCACGATCTTCTCATCGAGAGTGGTGCCGAGAGTCGCGGTCACGAGTGCCTGAGTTTCACCACGGGTGAAAATGGCAGCTCCATGAGGACCCGGAAGGTAATCCACCTCACACCAAATCGGACGGATTTCGTCAGTCTTACGGCCATCGAGACGTACACCTTCGTCAAGAACACAACGGCGCATAGCCTCTTTCTCAACATCGTGATAATAGCGTTTCACCATCTCTATCCGCTGCTCTTCGGTGTAGTTCTCAAGCTGTTCCTCGGTCATCGGGGGGAGCGATTCGATATATTCATCGCGGATGGCCTTGAAGCTATCATTGCGCCAATGCTTGTCGGCAGAACCGGTGCGGGCGATTGCGTAAGCTTTGTCATAACATTTATCGTGAACATCCTGGCGAAGTACGTCATCGTTGATTTCGTGGCAATATTCACGTTTCACCTCTTTGCCCGCCTCTTTCATGAGTTCGATCTGGGCAAGACAATGTTTCTTAATTTCAGCATGTGCTACCTTGAGAGCCTCCAGGAGTTCAGCTTCAGAAACCTCGTTCATTTCTCCCTCGACCATCATGATGTTGTCGTAAGTGGCACCAACCATGAGTTCGATGTCGCTGCGTTCGATCTGTGCAAAAGTCGGGTTGATTACCCATTCGCCGTCAACACGGGCAACACGCACTTCAGAGATAGGACCGTTG
This sequence comes from uncultured Sangeribacter sp., assembly GCA_964521885.1. Taxonomy (GTDB): domain Bacteria; phylum Bacteroidota; class Bacteroidia; order Bacteroidales; family Muribaculaceae; genus Lepagella. The sequence continues at coordinate 42,302 of CAZFUF010000008.1, forward strand.
AAGGGGATGTCTGAACAAGCAAGGGCAGCTGAAGCGGCTATGCCGGCAAGTGCATCGGGGGCTTCATTTTCGTCAGCTGAATATAAAGTGACGTTTACGAAAGTCTCAGCGTGATAATTATCCGGGAAAAGTGGACGAAGCACACGGTCTACAAGACGTGAAGTCAAAATTTCGTAATCACTGGAGCGTCCTTCTCTCTTAAGGAATCCACCCGGATAGCGACCAATAGAGGAATATTTTTCCTTGTATTCTACTGTGAGTGGCATAAAATCCACACCCTCATTTGCCTCTTTGGCCGAACAGACAGTGGCAAGCAACATGGTGTTACCCATGCGCACTTCCACCGCACCATCAGCTTGCTTGGCGAGTTTGCCGGTCTCGATTGTAATCGTGCGGCCGTCGCCCAAGTCGATGGACTTTTTAATCGGTTTTAACATAAAAATTTTCTTTCTTGTTTTTCTTCGCGAATTGGTAAGAAACGCCTGCTTTTATCGCGCAGGCGTAATATTTTGCAAAATTACTAAAAAAAAGTAATACTGCAAAATAAGAAATTTAGTAATATCTAATCTCGGATCAAAGTTTTGACCGTAAGTCTTCGAGATTGTCAGCGCGTGAGGTCAGATTACCCTGAGCATTGTAGATGAAGAAGGTCGGAAGGGTGCTGACATTATAGACTACAAGTGAGCGTGATCCGCTCCCGTCTGCATCATAGACAGTGGTCCATGGCAGATTCTTTGCTCCTTCGCGCCATGCAAATTGGTCATCATCCAGGCTGACATGATAAAATCTGATGTTTCCCCCTTTTGAGGTGTATATCTGATTCAACTCCCTATTGAGAGCCGGAGAGTCGGGATGATTCATAAGGCTGAATATCAGTATGGTGGGCACCCCACCACCTACCATGGATGAGAGTGAAATTTCTTCTCCGTTTTCATTGGGAAGGGTGATGTCGATCACTTGGGTTTCATCGGCTTCTATCACTCTGCGGATGCCTCGGTCGGTATTGCGCTGGCGCATCCCGTCGGTGGCTGTTTTCTCAAGCATTGCTGTACGTGGGTCATCAGGGTGCGCATAGCGGAATCCATTTGCCACAGCCGCAAAATATTTGATGTCTTCTGTTGAAGAAGGGTCGAATAACGGTTTCCCATCCCGCACTTTAGTCAGCACATAATAGCTGATAAGTCTCCCTTGCCATGGAGCCATATACTCCGTAAATATCTTGCGCTTGAATTCTTTTAGCGATTCTCCGTCGCCGGGCAATGCTATCAATTCTTTCTCAAATTTCCCCATTGCTTCGGCTTGCAGAGTGCCGGTGAGTTTGAAAGACTTGGCAAAGTCTGTGGCTTTAGCTGTCACTTCAAGTGTCTCAACGGAATCCACGGGGAGATAGATATATTCCCCGTCAAGACCGATGCGGAACACTTCCGGATAGGCGGGTGCCACCCGGCTTAAAGTAAAATTCCCTTTTGAATTAGTGCGTGTCGAATCCACCGCGATCCATCTTCCTCCGAAATCCGATTTCTCGAGGATTATTGAGCGGTCAGCCGATTTTTCACCCTCGATAGTACCTTTGATTTTGAATTTATCCTCTCCGCAAGAAGATAAGAGTATCCCGGGTAAGGTGATGAGACACAATAATATAAGTCTTAAAGGAAGATTGAATAAGGAACGATGGGACTTCCGGAAGTATAAGTTGGTATTCATCCTTTTTATGTTACAAATGATTCAAATTCAATGTTTCCCCAATGGGAGGAATGCTGTTGGCAATGCAAAAATAATAAAATTTTAGCACAAACACGCCTAATCTCTGTCTAAACGATTATTTAAGAAAAAATATTAACTTTGCAATGCCGGTTGAAAAGAATAATCAATGTGAACAGACTGTTTTCAAAATTGGTCAATGTCTGTGATGGAAGCGCGGTTCTTGCATGGCTTCTCATCACGAATCTCATGGTGTGGATCGTGTGTGCTCTATCCTCACTTTTGGGGTTTGACGGTGTGGTGACTAAATTGCTCTGCTTACCTTCCGCCCCCGCTTCATTTATTTTGCGTCCCTGGACATTGCTGACCTATATGGTCACTCAGTTTTCAGTCCTGCATCTTTTGTTTAATATGCTTTGGCTATTCTGGTTCGGGAAGTTGATCCTGATAACCCTTTCCGGCAGGCATATAGCCGCCCTGTATTTCTACGGAGGTATCCTCGGAGGTATCCTCTATCTGAGCTACGGCTCCTTTGCAGGAACGGCCGGAATTTTATTCGGTTCCTCCGCTTCCGTATTGTCGGTAATGACCGGAGCTGCTATCCGTATTCCTAATTATCGGATCAATCTGTTTCTGATCGGTGCTGTCAAAGTGAAATGGATTGCAATGGTCAGTATTTTGTTGACGTTCTTAGGGGTAGGCGGAGGAATGTCCGGTGCTCAGACTGCCCATATCGGTGGCATCGTCGGTGGTGCTCTCTTTATGATAATCTTAAAAAACGGTAAAGATCTTTCCAAATGGATGACTTTCAAATCAACTCGCGTCGATCAGCACTATAGGAAAAGGAGCGGAAGGAAAGTGGCAAAACATCTTCGGAAAGTCAATAATGAGCGTGCCCGTCTTGATGAATTGCTGGATAAGATAAATACCACGGGATATTCCGGTCTCACACGCCGGGAAAAACGTGAACTTGAAAGTATTTCAAATAATATTCAACGTAATGATAAGTAAATTAGTGGTGAAAACCATCTTCAATATAGCGATGAAAGTGTTGTCGCTGATTGTATGGGGGATTCTTATTCTGGCATCCTATGGCGGTTATATCCCTCCATCGATCACATCTTTCCCGTCTATCCTTACCCTTGCACTTCCATACATAGCCTCGGTATCACTGGTCCTGCTTTTGTATTGGATCATCCGGCGTAAGATACTTTTTTCAATAGCAGGAGTCGGAGTTATACTTATCTGTATCTCCCCGTTGAGCCAGGCATTTCCGATAAGCTTCAGTAAGAAAGCTTCAGGAGAAGACCAGACATTCAGGATGATGACATGGAATATCCTTCATACCGAGGATATCCGCAATCCTGATTCTCCGGGGAATCCTGCGCTTGAATATATCATGAAGAGCGGATGCGATGTGGTCTGCCTGCAGGAGATGCTTTCCTTTAATAATAAGGAGATCCGTAACTATTCCGATGCGTTGGCCGATTCTCTTTTTAATGTCTATCCATATCATGCCGGCGGATGGGATACGGATGTAAAGATATTGTCAAAATATCCCTGCACCGATCTTATTCCCCAGCACTTTGATGCAAGTCCCACCCGCCAGTTGTTCGATGCTTTCAGAATTGAAATAGACGGTCATCCGGTCACTTTCGTTGTGGTTCATCTCTCTTCCTACAATATGTCTGACAAAGACGCGGGAATTGTGAAGAGGGTAATTGTCCAGAACAATGGTCTGGAAGAGAGCCTGAAGCAATATCGCTCCACTGTCAAAGAAAAATTGGCGCATGCATTTGTGGAGCGTAATCAGTGTTCGGACGTGTTACGAAAATATCTCGATACATTGACCGGTGATATTATTGTGTGCGGTGACTTCAACGATGTCCCTGCCTCGTGGGCATATCGTAAAGTCAGAGGCGATGATTTCAGGGATGCATATTCAGAGACCGGATTCGGGCCAATGTTCACCTATAACACCAATCTTCTCTATTTCCATATAGACCAGATTCTATATAAAGGGGATCTCCGGCCGCTGAAGGTAAGTAAGGGTAAGATTAAAACTTCGGATCATTATCCTGTGATTGCCGAATTTGAATTTACGGATTCTAAAAAATAATTTATATCTTTACGCCCGATAAAGTTATCAACCGGGAACCTTGAGATATATTGTATTCTGACCGTAAGGATGAATTGAAAGGGATACAATGTGTTTTATAAATTCGCGAGTATACTTAAATCAATATATCAGTATATATGAAAAAACAATTTTTAAACATCGCGGCGGCAATTCTTGCTACCGCCGCCATGCCGCTTCAAACTATGTCTGCAGAAACGAATCACACAAATCCATTCCTGCAACCCTACACCACCAAATATGAAATTCCACCGTTCGAAAAGATCGAAACATCGGATTTCATACCGGCAATCAAGGCAGGAATCGAGGAACAGCAGCGCAATATTGATGCAATCATCAAAAATCGCGCGTTGCCCGATTTTGACAATACAATTCTTCCACTCGAAAATCTCAGTCCGATTCTGGAGAGAGTGGCAGCCGTTTTCTATCATTACAATGAAGCGATGACCTCTCCTGAATTCATGGCCGTCGCTGATGAGGCAATCCCATTGCTTGAAGAAGCGAGCAATGCCGTTAATCTCAATGACCTCCTTTTTCAACGTGTTGAGGCAGTCTATAATGATAGGGATCGCCTTCATCTGACTCCGGTGCAAAAACGTGTGGTTGAGAAATATTACAAGGAATTCGCCGAGCAAGGAGCCGCGCTTCCCGCCGATAAGAAGGCTGCGCTCGTGAAAGTTAATAAAGAACTATCACAGCTATATATTCAATTTAATCGCAATCTTCTGAACGCCACCAATAGCTTCTTTGTGACTGTCTATGATCCCGCTGATCTTGCCGGACTCCCCGAAAGCAGTATAAATATGGCGGCTGAAGAGGCTAAAAAACGTGGTCTCGACGGATTGTGGGTCTTCACTCTTCATGCTCCCAGCCGTCTGCCGGTTTTATCTTCCGCAGACAATCGCGGTCTTCGCGAAGCAATCTATAAAGGATATACTAGCCTTGCTTCCAACGGTGAATATAGCAATTATCCCGTGATTGAGAAGATAATCAAACTGCGCGCGGAGAAAGCTAAAATCATGGGCTTTGATAATTTCGCTCAGCTCATGACATCCCGTGTCATGGCCAAGACCCCCGAAGCAGCCACAGAACTTTTGCAGATGATTTTCAAGAAAGCTGTGGAGCGTAGCCGTGAAGAGGTGGCGGATATGCAGGCTTTCGTCGATGCTGAAGGTGGCAATTTCAAGATTGCCCCTTGGGATTACTACTATTATGCGGAAAAGGTGAAGAAGCAAAAATATGATCTTGAGGAATCTGAGATCCGTCCATATTTTGCTCTCGATAATGTAATGAAAGGTCTCTTCGGAGCAGCTGAACGTCTTTATGGAATTAAGATGGTCGAGATGCCCGATGCTCCCAAGTATATGGATGAGGTGACTGTCTATGATGTGCAGGATGCAAAGACCGGAGAGCATATCGCCGTATTTATGACTGACTATTTCCCACGTGAAACCAAACGTCAGGGAGCATGGATGGAGCAGATGCAGGCTGCCGGAATATATGAAGACGGAAAAACAAAGCGCCCGATTGTATATAATGTAGGGAATTTCACTCGTCCTGCAGGGGATGTGCCCGCATTGCTGACAATTGACGAGGTGGAAACCACTTTCCATGAATTCGGACATGCTCTCCAGGGTATGCTCACCAAAGCTCCCTATAAGAGTATCGCCGGCACAAATGTTGACCGCGACTATGTGGAGCTTTCATCACAATTTAATGAGCATTTTTCTCAACTCCCCGAGATGCTGAAGGAATATGCGCATCATTATAAGACTGGTGAGGTTATCCCCGATGAATTGATCAGGAAACTCAATGACGCAAGTAAGTTCAATCAAGGGTTTATTACAACCGAATTGGCCGGTGCAGCTCTTCTCGACCTTGCATGGGGACAGACTGACGGTGAGAATATCTCGGTGCCAGAATTTGAAAAGCAATTCGCTGCCGAAATTGGTATGCCGGAGGAGATTACTTTCCGCTATCGTTCCCCTTATTTCAAACATATCTTTGGTGATGAAGGGTATGCTTCCGGTTACTATACATATCTCTGGAGTCAGGTGCTTGAGGCTGATGCCTGGGAACTTTTTGTAAAGAACGGTCCATTTGATAAGAAGACTGCTGAAAAGTATAAGAAAAATATTCTTGAATCCGGTGATACTGAAGATGCCATGATTCTTTTTGAAAGATTCCGTGGTCATAAACCTGATCCACACGCATTGATGCGTCTTCGTGGATTTGAATAAATCACACTATCAGAGCTCATCTAATTGATGCCGAAATATTAATTCGATAATGTCAAAGTATAATCAGACTGCGACGCCGGTAGATTTGAAAATGATGCGCCGCGCTCTGCAACTTGCTGATGGGGGAGGCTCAAGAGTCTCCCCCAATCCGCTTGTGGGAGCCGTGGTGGCGGTCGGTGATCGCATTCTCGGGGAGGGTTTCCACCGCCGGTGGGGTGGACCCCATGCGGAAGTGAATGCCGTTAATTCAGTAAAAGAGGAGGATAGGGGGCTTCTTAAAGATGCTACAATTTATGTTACTCTGGAGCCGTGCAGCCATTACGGCAAGACACCCCCCTGTGCAAAATTGATAATCGATACCGGTATCCCCCGCGTTGTCGTCGGCGCTCCGGATCCTAATCCCCTGGTCAGCGGGAGAGGGATTGGAATGCTGCGTGATGCAGGATTGGAGGTCGTGGAAAATATCCTTCTGGAGGAATGTCTTGAACAGAACAGACGGTTTATGACCGCACAGAAACTCCATCGTCCATGGATACAGCTCAAATGGGCTCAGACAGCGGATGGATATATCGGACAACTTAACCCGGAAGGAGAGCCGATGCCGCTTACGATATCTAATGATATAACCCTCGGTTTGATGCATCAGGAGCGTTCCATGGCGGATGCAATACTTGTGGGGTCGAAGACAATCATAAGCGATAACCCGGCCCTGACACTCCGCATGCGTCCCGGAAAAAATCCTCTGAAAGTGTCATTCCTTTCCGACAATATTCCATCCGATTCTAAATTCTTTACCCGGGGAGAGTATATTTTACTCCCGGTTAATCTTTCTCTTGAAGCTCAAATGAAATGGTTGCGCGAAAAGACAGGTATCAATTCCCTGATGGTCGAAGGTGGAAGGGAAACGCTCCAACGATTCATAGATGCTTCTCTCTTCGATGAGATACGGATTGAAACCTCACCGCGGATTTCAGGTGTGAGCGGTGTGCCGGCCCCTACACTCCATCCTGCGGATATCCGCCTGCTCAGATCAGAAACAATTGATTCCCACCGGATAGATATTTATCGCAAGAGCGATGAATAAGTATTGATGGGAGAGGCGGTCTATTGAGAGGAGGTGAAGGGATTTTTATAATAAGTGATAATGGCGATAGGGAAGAAGGGGGCTCGAAATATGAATAGTTAAAACTTTTAAAAAAACGTCATTATTTCAAAAAGATGGGAGAATATCGCCTGTTTTTTAACAATAAATGCTAAATTTGCAAGTTGAAATATAGTCTTATTACTATGCTCTCCGCAATTGGAGTCTGAGTAATAGTTAAATATAATACTCTTAATCAGGTGATTAGAAATAACCTTCGCTCTTTAGTAAGAACTTTTGGGATGGTGATATTCATCTCAATGGCTCTGATGTCTTGTAATGAAAAGACTGATACTATACCTCTTGATGCGTCTTCTTCGGTAGCTGTGACAGCATTCAGACTTGAGGATGACATCAAGGTGATGGACGATTTATCAGAAGTCTTTTTCTCCATAGATCTTGAAAAACGGATTATATTCAATGCAGACTCGCTCCCTTTAGGCACCGACGTCAGTAAGCTGGTGCCTACAATTACTTATCCCTCTTCGGTAAGAGCCGCCGTTATCACCATGACGGGAGGGAAAGTGCGTGAAGGGGAAGTGGATTATAAGTCAAATCCGAAGGACAGTATTGACTTCACCGGAAATGTAGACCTGACGTTGACTGCTGAAAACGGAGTGACGCAACGTACATATCGTCTCAAAGTCAATGTGCATAATTGTAAGCCGGATTCGTTAGTTTGGGACAAGGTGGCTTTAGGAAAATTACCGAGCCGCATGGATAATCCTCTCGTTCAGAAAAGTGTGGCCGACGGCTCCGGGCTCTTTATGATTATAGAAGAGAATGATCATAGCTACACTTTCTCTTCTACTGAAGATGTGTATGCCGATGATTGGCAGATCGAGGCGGTTTCTCTTCCAGCCGGGACTCAGGTCCGGACATTCACTCTTGCCGATGGGGTGTTCTATATCCTTGACGGTGACGGTAATCTGATGGAGAGTGCCGACGGATTGACATGGAGTGCCACCGGGGAAACATGGGTCAATGTTTTAGGCGCTTTCAATGGCGCGGTCCTCGGCATAAAATCAGACACCGCCGGCCTTACACATTGCCATTATCCCTCTTCTGTAAGTATAGAAGATGAGCCGGTCGCTGCCGACTTCCCGATGTCCGGATTCTCAAATATGTGTGTCAGTCAGACTGAATGGAGTGATGACCCCACCGCCATTATTGTGGGCGGCCGACTTGCCGACGGCACTGTTACTGATGCCACATGGGCATACGATGGCTCTTCCTGGATGAAAGTGACTGACCGTGGACTGCCCCCGATCACCGGATGTACGCTTGTGCCTTATTATACTTATCGCCAGGTCAGTGATGCCTGGATTCAGACGGAGTTTAAAGTGTGGATGGTAATCGGTGGAGAATTGGAAGACGGTTCTCTCAATCGTAAATCATATCTCAGCTATACAAACGGCGTCAGCTGGCGTCAGGGCGACACATTGATTGAACTGCCCGAATACATACCCGGCATGATAGGTGTCGACAATGTAGTTATAGCGACTGAGATGGATAGCTATCTTAGTGATGCATGGCAGTCAATGCCTCCGCGTGATTTGCCCCCGTTCTGCAGATTGGCTTATCAGGTGGAAGGATATTATGTCACTTGGGATTGTCCCTATATCTATCTCCTCGGTGGTACGGATCAGGAAGGGAAACTCTACAACACCATCTGGCGCGGAGTATTATCTCGTCTGACCTTTACCCCTCTTTTTTAACAAAAAAGCTTATCGCTTGATTTGCTACCGTATAAGCTTATTATTTATTTAGACAAATCGAATTTGCCCGAATAAGATAGACATCTGACTATGCTGTTTCGTTTGACAACCATACTGATTGGTTTCCTGTTGCTTCTCACTCCCTTGAAGGCCAAGGCTCAGGAAGACTACCGGTTTGATATCGGTGGCGGTATCGGTATGACGGGATATCTGGGCGATGCCAATACTGCAAATCTTTGGCAACATCCCGGTGTAGACGGAGAAGTCTTGCTGAGATATATTGCCAATCCACGCTGGGGATTTAAAACCAATTTTTATGTTGGTTCCCTGCGTGGGAACTCTGCTGATATGACGAATGTCTTTCCCGACGGGAATACATATAAATTTTCCTCCACTTTTTTTGAGCTTGGAGAAATGGCGGAATTCAACTTTTTTAATTACGGCATGGGTGAATCATACCGTAAATTAAAACGAATCACCCCCTATATCACAGCCGGACTTGGAGTGACCTTATGGCATGTAGGTAATTACACCGGTGCCGGACTGACAATCCCTCTCGGTGTCGGTGCGAAATTCAAACTCAGCAAACGTTGGAATCTGGGATTTGAATTTCTGATGAAAAAGGTCTTCAGCGACAAAGTGGATGGACCCCAGTTAGCTGATCCTCTTGGAATCAAAAGCTCATTTATGAAGAATACCGACTGGTATTCCACGATGACGTTAACGATATCTTATGAGTTCAGCAAGCGATGTGAAGTGTGTCATTATAAAGAATAGATGCGCACTATACTGAAAAATAACATGAGCAACCTGACCGTATGGGTAATTTAGAGGATATATTGGAGAGAATAGACATGAAGCGGCTTCCGCGTCATGTGGCGATGATTATGGACGGCAACGGGCGTTGGGCTCGTGGTCGTGGCCTTGACCGCAGTGAAGGTCACTCCGAAGGAGTGGCGAGTGTCCATCGTGTCACTGAGTTCTCTTCCAACCTCGGCATCGAATACCTCACCCTATATGCGTTCTCTACCGAGAACTGGAATAGACCACAAGCTGAGGTGGATACTCTGATGCATCTTATCGGATGGGCGATTGAGCGTGAATTGCCCGATCTGCTCCGTAATAATGTCAGTATCCATCTCGTAGGTGATATCGATCGAATACCCGCGGGACCGCGCAAGACGCTTCTTGATGCCGTCGAAAAGACCTCGGGCTGCACCGGAATGAAACTGCGGATGTGTCTGAGTTATTCGGCACGTTGGGAAATTGCAGATGCCGCCCGGAGAATGGCTGCGGATGCGGCTGAGGGAAAAATTGCTTCCGGCAATATTGATAGCGACCCGGTCAAGGTGTTTGAATCATACATAAATCCCGAGGGGATTCCGGATCCGGATCTCCTTATCCGGACGGGTGGCGAAATCCGTGTCAGCAATTTCCTTCTATGGCAAATAGCTTACACTGAATTGTATTTCACATCCGTCTTATGGCCTGACTTCTCCGATGTTGACTATGCCCAGGCCATCCTTCAATATCAGCTCCGGCAACGACGATTCGGGAAGACCGGTGATCAAGTATCATCATCTCCACTCCCCGCAAATGATACTTCCCTCTCCCGTTAAATCTCAGTAAAACAACAACGATTTCCACATAATCATGATGAATGCAATCGTGAATAAATACTATCTTCTTCTATTGACCATATTGTCAACCCTCACGGTGTCCGCGCTGGATATTACTCCCGTGGTGCCGGCTGACACTATCTATAATCCCGACATCATTTATTCCCCGATGCCCAAGACTTACGAGATAGCGGGAATAAAAGTGACGGGTGTGTCGCATGTGGATGATTATATCATTATCGGCTATTCCGGTCTTTCCATCGGGGAGCGCGTGGAAATCCCGGGAGACGCCCTCACCAATGCCACCAAGCGTTTCTGGCGTCAGGGACTTTATTCCAAAGTTCAGATTTCAGTTGAAAAAATGGTCGGCGACAAGGTGTGGATTGAAATCGCTCTGCGCCAGCAACCCAAAATGTCGGAAATGCGTTTCTCGGGAGTGAAGAATGGTGAGAAGAAGGATCTTACTGAGCGTCTCAGAATGGTTGCCGGTCAGCAAATCACACCTAATATTATTGCACGCGCCAAGCAGATTATAGAGAAATATTATGCCGATAAGGGTTTTAAGAACGCAGTCGTGCGAATCACACAGCACAATGATATCGGTAAAGAGAATGAAGTAATCCTTGATGTAGCAGTCGACCGCCACAATAAAGTCAAGGTGCATAAGATATACATTGATGGCAATGACATTCTTTCCGACCGGAAAGTGAAGAATGCCATGAAGAAGACCAATGAGAAAAAAGACATTCTCAAGATATTCAAGCAAAAGAAATTTGTTGATTCTGATTACGAAGACGATAAAATACGCATTATTGACAAATATAATGAATTGGGTTATCGTGATGCGAAAATTGTCAGTGACAGTGTGACTAAATATGACGATGGTAATGTTGATGTGCATATCACTGTCGATGAAGGGAAGAAATATTATATCAGTGATATAAGTTGGCTCGGAAATACCGTTTATCCCACTGAGCAATTGCAGGCGATTCTCGGTATTAATCCCGGTGATGTCTACAATCAGAAACTTCTCACGGAGCGTACAAGCACTGACGATGATGCTGTCTCGAGCATCTATATGGACAATGGTTATCTGTTCTTCCAGCTCGTGCCGATCGAGCAGAATATCCGCGGCGACAGCGTAGCTCTCCAGATGAGAATTTTCGAAGGCCCCCAAGCGCGTATCAATAGAGTTGTCATCAATGGTAACGATCAGCTGTTTGAAAAGGTGATTCGTCGTGATTTGCGTGTTCGTCCCGGTGAACTGTTTTCCAAGACTGACTTGATGCGTTCTGCCCGTGAGATCGCTGCCTCCGGCTTTTTCAATCCCGAGACAATGGGTGTCGAACCGCAGCCTAATGAGTCGGATGGCACCGTGGACATCGTCTTCAATCTCGAAAGTAAAGCCAACGATAAAATTCAGCTCTCTTTCGGATGGGGACAGACGGGTATCACAGGTCAGGTCGCTTTATCGTTCTCCAACTTCTCGATGAAGAATCTCTTTAATCCCGGAAGCTATAAGGGTATCATCCCTCGAGGCGATGGGCAGACTTTCTCTATTTCCGCGCAGACCAATGCGAAATATTATCAGAGTTATAATATTTCATTCGTAGACCCATGGGTCGGAGGTAAGCGACCGAATTCACTGTCCGTCAGCGTTGATTATAGCCGCATGACAGGTATCAACAACAGCTATTATAACAGTAACTGGAGCAATGCTTATCTGTATTCATTGCAATATACCGGTTCTTACGGACAAAACTCATCGGCATACGCATATCAGAATGCCTACGACCCGAATAAGGTGCTTCAGATGGCTGGCGTGACCGTCGGATTCGGTACTCAGCTGTCTTGGCCCGACGACTACTTCGCTTTCCAGGCCGCGCTGACCTATCGTTGGTATTATCTCAAGAATTGGGATTACCTATATTATATGCACAACGGTACGTCAAATTCACTTGCTCTTCAACTGACCCTGAGCCGTACAAGTATAGATAATCCGATTTACACTCGCCGCGGTTCACAATTCTCCGTTGAATTGAGTATGACTCCTCCGGCTTCTCTCTTTGGGAAGAAGGATTGGAAGACTCTGTCAGAACTTGCATCGTATAGCAATTCCAACTATAAGACCCGTGAATCTGCCAGAACGCAACTTTACACATGGATTGAATATTGGAAACTCCGTTTCCGCGGACGTACATACACCCCCCTCTGCGATCCGGATGGCAATTGGACGCTCGTGCTCATGACCCGTGCCGACTTTGCTCTCCTTGGTAGCTATAACAAGTATTTCAAGACCCCGTTTGAAACCTTCTATTTCGGTGGTGACGGTATGTCGGGAAGCTATACGTACGCCACCGAGACAGTTGCGATGCGTGGTTATGAGAATGGTCAGTTCACTCCGAATGGTTATGAAGGGTACGCTTATGGACGCTTTGGTGTGGAATTGCATTTCCCCTTCATGCTTCAACCGACAACTACTATTTATGCCCTTGCATTCGCTGAGGCTGGTAACTGTTGGACTTCAGTCAAGGATTTTGCTCCCTTTAATCTCAAGCGAAGTGCCGGTGTCGGAGTGCGCGTTTATCTGCAGATGCTCGGTATGCTTGGTATTGACTGGGGTTATGGATTTGATAAAGTCTGGGGGCGTCGCGGCGGCAGTCAGCTCCACTTCGTGCTCGGTCAAGAGTTCTAAGGATAAGTCAAATCCCTTAACATTATTTAGGATAACGTCTATAAACCATCGCTGCATTTCGTTTGTCTGATTTACAGTGATTGCCCCGCTTAAGGGGAAACATAAAAGATAAGACTATGAAAAAGATATTAATAACAGCTGTCATAGCCATTTTGGCAATTGCCGGTGGGTATGCCCAGAAGTTCGCTCTTGTAGATATGGAGTATGTGCTCCGTAATGTCCCTGCCTACGAAATGGCTAACGAGCAACTCAATCAAGTCTCACAACGTTGGGAAAAAGAAGTCACGGAGCTTTCAAAGGAAGCGGAAACCATGTATAAGAACTATCAGAGTGAGATGGTTTTCCTCACAGATGATCAGAAACAAAAAAGGGAATCAGAGATTGTGGCGAAAGAGAAGGAAGTGACCGATGCCCGTTATAAATATTTCGGTCCGGAAGGTGAACTCTATAAGAAACGTCAGAGCCTGATGAAGCCTATTCAGGAGGATGTATACAACGCTGTGAAGGCTGTGGCGGAAGAGAAAGGGTATCAATGTATCTTCGATCGAGCATCTTCCCAGAGTATCGTCTTTGCATCTCCACGTATAGATGTTAGCAATGATGTGCTTGCAAAGTTGGGATATTCAAAATAAATTTTCTAAATTTGCAATCCGGATAAAATCCGGATAAAAAGTCATCATAAAGTCGGATCTCCGTTTAACGGATATTATATCCGATTCCATTTTTGAATTACATTAAAATAACATAACGAAAAATGATTAAGAAACTCTTACTCATCGCAGCGCTTATCCTGCCGATGTTCGCTTCAGCTCAGACTGTAAAAATCGCACTTGTTGACGTCAATGGAGTGATGCAAGTTTTGCCCGATACTAAAGAGGCTCAGGACAAAATCACCGAGACTTCCAAGAAATATAATGATGCTTATCAGAAGCTCGGCGAAGAGATGAAACGTCTGATGGATGAAATCCAGAATATGAAAGAAGATGAGCCCGCTGCAATCCGCGAACGCAAAACACGCGATTTCCAGGAGCAGCAACAGAAGCTCCAGTCTTTCGAGCAGACTGCAATGCAGGATCTTGAGAAAATGCAGAATGATCTTCTCACCCCGATTATGGCTAAGATTAAAGGTGCTATCGAATCTGTTGGCCGTGAGGAAGGATATACGCTGATCATGGATAATAACCCTCAGATTATCCAATATTATTCAGCTCCTGCTGAAGATATCACTGCTAAAGTGAAAGCTAAACTCGGTGTTCAATAATAACTGCCGTCTCTGACGCACGGTAAGCTTGAACTTATCGAAACCGTATTGAAGCGGGATCGCTTACCCTCATATAATGGGATTGCGATCCCCCTTTTTTTGTGGTTCAGGTTCTTTTTCTTTAATTATACTGTTGAAACGTGATGAACTCACCAATAGGTATTTTTGATTCAGGATATGGCGGGCTGACAATATTGAAGGAGATTCGCAAACGTCTCCCCGGATATGATTATCTTTATCTCGGTGATAATGCCCGCGCTCCCTATGGCCCGAGGTCGTATGAGGTGGTTTATTCGTTTACACTCGAAGCTGTCAGATACCTTTTCGATGCAGGTTGCCGGTTGGTTATTCTTGCCTGTAACACGGCCTCTGCCAAGGCGCTGAGGACTATCCAGCAGGTGAACCTCCCCATGATTGATTCGTCTCGCAGGGTGCTCGGTGTGATTCGCCCCACTGTGGAAATATTAGGGGAGGTCTCTAAAAACGGGCATATCGGTCTGCTTGCGACGACAGGCACGGTCAATAGCCATTCCTTCAAACTTGAAACTGCCAAACTGTACCCTGAAATGACAATTACGGAATTGGCTGCTCCCATGTGGGTTCCCCTCATTGAAAATAATGAAGCGCAGGGAGAAGGAGCGGATTATTTTGTAAAGAAATATATAAAACGTCTTTTTGAGATAGATTCTGAGATCGACACCTTGGTCCTTGGGTGTACACACTATCCTCTTCTGATAAAGAAAATAAAGCAATATGTGCCGCAGGGTGTCTCGATATTGCCGCAGGGTAATCTGATAGCAGACAGCCTGGCAGATTATCTTTACAGGCACCCGGAGATAGAATCCAAATGTGGACATGAAGGAACGGTTAAATTCCTGACCACCGAAAATTCTGCCAAATTTGAAGAAATGGCATCACTCTTCATGGGGGAACCGGTAAGAGCCGCCCAGGTAACACTTTCCTGATTGTTTAATCAGGAAAACGGGGATATCAGATATAATATGGAATTTTTAAGATTGAATATAAGATAGAATAATAGTTTGACCAATGAAGACACTCGAAGAAATAAAAAAGCTCGAAGAGCAGGGAGCTGATGCTGAGACTGTCATTAATGAACTTGATATATATATAGCTGCAAATCCACAGTCTGACGAAGCGTTGACAATGAGAGGATTGAAATATTGGAGCCTCAATAAGAGAAGTCAGGCAATCAAAGATTATCTCGCTGCAATTAAGATTAATCCGGAGAGTAAATCAAGAATGGCTCTTAAAACCGCATACGAGATATTAAACTTCTACAACAAAGACCTTTACAATCCTTGAAATTCCAGACTGCCGGATGAGGGAAGGTGCAGCCCCACGTTTTTGTATGAGACTGGGTCTCACGTCCGGGGTCTTTAAGCAGGCGGAACATTTTTTTACGAATGAAACCTTAAATTTTGTTGGATTTGGAGAATTTTTCTAATTTTGTATCCCGGACTATTCAAAATAAGCCGTGGATACAAAATTTATTTTCGTTACAGGAGGAGTGGTCTCCTCGCTTGGTAAAGGTATAATATCCTCATCTTTAGCTCGTTTGTTGCTCTCAAGAGGATATAGTGTTTCAATCCAGAAGTTCGATCCATATATCAATATCGATCCCGGAACGCTCAATCCATACGAACATGGAGAGTGCTATGTGACCGCCGATGGTCATGAGGCGGATCTTGATTTAGGTCATTATGAGCGCTTTACGGACATCCCTATGTCTCGCGCCAATAACTTTACCACCGGGCGTATCTACCAGGCCGTTATAAATAAAGAGAGACACGGCGATTATCTCGGTAAAACCGTACAGATTATCCCCCATATCACTGATGAAATAAAAGAGAATGTCAAAAGTCTCGGAGAAACCGGTAATTACGATTTTATTATAACCGAGATTGGCGGAACGGTAGGTGACATTGAATCAACCCCCTTTCTTGAGGCAATGCGCCAGCTCAAATGGGAATTAGGCCGCAATGCCCTCAGCATACATCTCACTTATGTTCCTTATCTTAAAGCCGCTAAGGAACTTAAAACCAAGCCGACCCAACATTCAGTCAAACAGCTGCAGGCAATCGGAATTCAACCTGATATCCTGATTCTGCGCACTGAAAAAGAGATACCGCAGGAGATGTGCCGTAAGGTGGCTCAATTCTGCAATGTAGCCACTGAAGCCGTAATCCAGAGTGTCGATGCTCCGACAATCTATGAAGTGCCGATGCGGATGCACGAGCAGGGACTTGACGAGCTCGTGGTGCGTATGACGGATGCACCTTTCCGTTGCCTGCCGGATCTTTCCTCATGGAGAGGATTCCTTCATCGGCTTGCACATGCCAAAGACGAGATTACCATCGGGCTTGTAGGGAAATATGTGAGCCTCCAGGATGCCTATAAATCAATCAGCGAATCGTTGATGCACGCCGCAGCTTATTGCGACCGTAAGCTTAAACTTGTATATATAAGTTCAGAGGATCTCACTGATGCCAATGCCGATGATAAGCTCAGTTCTCTTTCCGGAGTCATAATAGCTCCGGGTTTCGGACAACGCGGAATCGAAGGGAAATTTGTGGCGCTTAAATGGTGTCGGGAACATGATGTCCCGACATTTGGCATTTGCTTGGGTATGCAATGCATGGTGATTGAATTCGCCAGAAATGTTGCAGGATTGGAGAATGCAAATTCAAGCGAGATGGATCCTGATACTCCGTTTAATGTAATCGACATGATGGAGGAGCAGAAGAATATATCCAATATGGGAGGCACGATGCGTCTCGGAGCATATAAATGCCGGTTGAAAGAGGATTCGATAGTGGCGAAAGCATACGGCAAGGAAATTGTCAGCGAGCGTCACAGACACAGATACGAATTTAACGACCGATTCCGTGAACAGCTTGAAAACGCAGGGATGCGTGTCGTGGGTGAAAATCCGGAATCCGGTCTTGTGGAGGTGGTGGAGATACCGGCCCTGCATTGGTTTGTCGGCACTCAATATCATCCGGAGTATAGCTCGACTGTACTTCACCCCCATCCTCTATTCCTGTCATTCATGAAAGCCGTAATCGCTCACGACGAAAAAGCATAAATATGGAACTGATAAAGCATGAATGTGGCATTGCAATGATAAGACTGCTCAAGCCACTGGAATATTACCGGCAGAAATATGGTTCGTTTCATTATGGGCTTGATAAGCTTTATCTCCTTATGGAGAAGGAGCACAACCGAGGTCAGGAAGCCGCCGGAATTGGTTGCGTGCGTCTGGACACCCCTCCCGGTAATGAATATATCTATCGTGAGAGAGCCCTCGGCACCGGGGCTATAACCGAAATCTTTGCGGAGGTTGGCAAGAAAATCGCTGATTACCGTGCTGAAGGATTGCCGGAGAAGTATGCTCCTTTCATCGGTGAGGTATATATGGGGCATCTCCGATATAGCACTACCGGTCGCTCCGGACTCAATTACGTCCACCCCTTTATGCGTCGCAACAATTGGAGTTCGCGCAATATGTTGTTGTGCGGCAACTTCAATATGACCAATGTTGACGAAATATTTGATTCGATAATAGCCACCGGTCAGCATCCCCGGCTATATGCCGACACCTTCATACTTCTCGAACAGCTCGGACATGCTCTTGATCGCGAAAATGAACGTCTTTTTCAAGGTCATCACAATTTAGGATTACAAGGTCTCGAACTTTCAGGGGCTATCGCACGCGATCTAAATGTGGCGAATATGCTCAGACGCTGCTCACCGTTGTGGGATGGCGGATATGTGATTTGTGGAATTGTCGGTAATGGTGATATGTGGATTATGCGCGATCCGCATGGTATTCGCCCGGCTTTCTATTATATCGATGATGAAATCGTTGTCACTGCAAGTGAACGTCCGGTCATTCAGACAGCGTTCAATCTGACTGCCTCACAAGTCAAGGAGTTGAAGCCCGGAGAAGCACTGATTGTGGATAGAGACGGATCTTCGAGATGTGAGCAGATTCTCCCCGAAGGTGAGAATGCGAGATGTAGCTTTGAGAGAATATATTTTTCCCGGGGTTCCGATTGCGACATTTATCAGGAAAGAAAAAGATTAGGGCATTTCCTCGTTGACCCGGTCTTGAAAAGTATCGATAATGATCTCATGAATACTGTTTTCTCGTTCATCCCCAACACCGCCGAAGTGGCTTTTTACGGACTTATGGAAGGGATGGAGAAAAAACTCAACGAGTGGAAAGAGGGGGAGATAATGAGATTGGCAGCCGATGGAGTTCTCACCTCAGGCAAACTTTCCGATATAATAGGTAGGCGCGTGAGAATGGAGAAAGTGGCTATCAAAGACATCAAGCTCCGCACGTTTATCGCCGAAGGGGCATCGAGGGATGATTTGGCGGCTCATGTCTATGATATAACTTACGGTTCAATCTTCCCCGAAGATAATCTCGTGGTTATAGATGACAGTATCGTTCGCGGCACAACGTTGCGTCAATCCATCCTCAGAATCCTTGACAGACTGAATCCGCGCAAGATAGTCGTGGTGTCAAGCTCCCCGCAAGTGAGGTTCCCTGACTGTTATGGTATCGATATGTCCCGTATGGGTGAATTTATCGCTTTCCGTGCTGCCATGTCATTGCTCAAAAAGCATGGAATGGAGGAAATAGCAAAAAGCGTTTATGAGAAATGTAAAGCTCAGGATACTCTCCCGAAAGAAGAGATTAAAAACTATGTCAAGGAGATCTATGCTCCCTTCAGCGACGAAGAGATAGCACATGAGATAGCCTTATTGCTTACGCCAACGGATACAAAAGCGGAGGTTGAGATCGTATTCCAGTCGGTGGAGAATCTTCACAAAGCCATCCCCGGTCATCCAGGCGATTGGTATTTCACAGGCAACTACCCGACACCCGGTGGCAATCGCCTGGTCAACCACGCCTTCATCAACTACTACGAAGGTCATGCCGATTCCCGCTGATTAAGTAAATAGGGATAACGGTACAAATCAGCAAATGGCAAATTTAATTAAAATGTAATGGGTGATATCATGAATAATTTGAGAAAATTCCGATGCGTAAGTTGCATAGCTGTTTTTTTAACTATAGCAAGTATAAATAACACCATGGCGGCTGAAACCGTCAATCAGTTATCAGCACCTAATGGAAAAATATTGGTGTATTCTAATCAGCAGCCGGACGGAAGCGTTGACTTCGAGGTTAAATATGCCGGAACCGACGGGCAGACGCATGTCATGGCTTTCCCGGTGATCGGACTTCGTACTCAGCAAGGGAGAGGGAATCATCTCACTTGCTACCAAACAGGCTCACCGCAACATATCACGGAAGAATATGGTATGCTTACCGGTAAAAGACGAAACTGTAGCAATGAAGCCAACGAGTGTGTGTATCATTTCAAGGACTCTTTAAATAAGGAAGTTTTGCTGCGGTTACGGATTTATAACGATGGAGTTGCCTTCAGATATGAATTACCGGAATTGGAGCATGATAAGATCGTTGACGAACTCACCACATTCAGCATTGATGAAGGAACCAGACGCTGGATGCAATCTTATCTGTTAGGGTATGAAGATTTCTATCCGATGTATGAGAACGGACATGCTTCCGATAAAAGGGAATGGAGTTATCCGGCGTTGTTTCAGTTTAACGATAAGGTATGGGGGTTACTTTCTGAATCCGATATTACCCGACAGCAGAGCGGTTCGCGTCTAACCAATGCGGACGCACCTACTGATTATAAAGTCAAGCTTTTTGAAAACAGCAGTGAATTAAACGGAGAATGGCACTCTCCCTGGCGAGTGCTTATTCTCGGTGATTTGCCTGAGGTTGTGGAGTCAACCCTGATCACAGACACCTCCTCACCAAGTGTCCTGAAAGATACAGATTGGATAACACCCGGTAGCGTATCGTGGATTTACTGGGCTCACAACCACGGCTCCAAAGACTTCAGAATCGTCAAGCAATATATCGATATGGCTGTAGAGCTCAACCTTCCCTATATTCTAATAGATTGGGAATGGGATAAAATGGAGAACGGAGGAACGATTGAAGATGCCGTGCGCTATGCCAATGAAAAGAAAATACGCCCTCTTCTGTGGTATAATTCCTCCACGGAATGGACTGATGAAGCAGCGGGCCCTCTCTTCCGGCTCAATAAGAAAGAGGATCGTGAAAAGGAATTCGCATGGCTGAAATCGATAGGTGTTGCCGGAGTAAAGATAGATTTCTTTCCCGAAGACACGGAATCGACCATGGGATACTATCAGGATCTCTTGGAAACGGCAGCTGAGTACGGCATATTGGTTAACTTCCACGGAGCGGCAATTCCACGCGGTTGGCAAAGGACATATCCTAACTTGATGTCCGTTGAAGCTGTTTATGGTGCCGAATGGTATAATAATAAGGGAACTTTGACCGAGAAAGCGGCTGCACATAACTGTACGTTACCTTTCACTCGCAATGTAATCGGTTCGATGGATTACACTCCTTGCACATTTTCCGATTCCCAACACCCGCATATCACTACTCATGCTCATGAATTAGCCCTCCCTGTGGTATTCGAGTCAGCATTGCAGCATTGGGCAGACCGGCCGGAAAGCTATCTTGCTCAACCCACGGAAGTCAAGGAACTGATGGGCGCGCTCCCCACAGTATGGGATGATACGAAACTCGTGGCCGGATATCCCGGTGAATTTGTAGTGATGGCACGTCGCAACGGTGATACGTGGTACATGGGGGGGCTCAACGGTTCTGACTCTTACCGTTCGTTGCCGCTTGTGTGGAATTTCATCACTGAGGGCACACACAAAGTAACAATATTTGAAGATAGCGGTGATAAGGATAATCCTTGGAAAATAACAGTGAAGGAGATTTCTTCCCAGGATATGCCAGCGGAAATTAACTGTCTGCCTCGAGGGGGATTTGTAACTATAATTGAATAATTCCATGACTTAGATAGTTTCGTTCATGATATTGGTTCCGCGCCCGACAGATTATTTGGAACCCGTCTCATAAATATGAAGTGCGCCCCAAAAGTTTGATGTCCAACTTTTTGAGGTGCACTTCAATCTTTAGGAGATGAGGTCTTTTACTGTTAAATTATTTATCTTATATATATTTTTTGCAAAGTAGCATTAAAAAAATAGTACTATGTATTGCATAGTACTATTTTTTATTATATCTTTGCATCGTCAAACAAATAAAGAACATTCAAAATCTTATTCACAACGCTAAACAAAATTATGAACCTTAAACACTTAACATTCACAATCGCCCTCATTGCCACTTCCACCGCGGGTTTCGCAGTGAATCAACCGGAGACGCCGGACTCGTTGGCTTTATATGACACACTTGATGAATTGGTCGTTACAATTCAAAAGCCGGTCATACAAAGCGATGGTGCCAAGACAACCTATAATGTAACCGAGGATCCGGCTTCCAAGGGAGCGAATGTGCTCGACATGCTGAAGAAAGTGCCCCGCGTAACAGTAGATGGGGAAGGGAAAGTCAGACTTGACGGGCAGAGTAATTTCAAATTTCAGGTTAATGGGGTCGACAATCCGATGATGAGCCAGTATGCCGATCAGATCCTGAAAGGGATGCCGGCATCAAGTGTAACCAAAATTGAGGTTATTACGGATCCGGGAGCCAAGGAAGACGCGGAAGGTGTCGGGGGAATCATCAATATCGTGACCGAGCATACGCAGAAAAATGATGGATTTTCCGGAAACCTGAACGGAAATATCGGTAATCTTGACGGTGGACTTGGAGCATACGGAATCATGCGCAAGGACAAAGTAACGATGTCCGCTAACTTCAATTGGCAAGGTAGCCTTTCCGATCAGCTTAGTGAAAACAGGATGATTACCGAATTTACTGACCCGGCTCAATCCGGATGGCAGGAGAATAACACGGAGCAGAAAATCCGGTTCGGATATTTAGGGGGCGGTATTGATTTTTCATGGGAGCCAGATAAGGATAATCTTCTCAATATCACTGCCAATATCTTCAATGTCAAAGGTGGTGGCGACAGGTTGCCCTCTTTCGCGGCAAGTTATAACTCTGCAGGGGATA
Organism: uncultured Sangeribacter sp.; assembly: GCA_964521885.1. Lineage (GTDB taxonomy): Bacteria > Bacteroidota > Bacteroidia > Bacteroidales > Muribaculaceae > Lepagella. The sequence continues at coordinate 64,909 of CAZFUF010000008.1, forward strand.
AATTGTGGAGTTTCTCACAATTTGCGGATGCCCACCTCAATATCCTCAATCTGACAGGAAATGCCTCGTTCCGCCATAATTTCAATAGTCAGAAGCATTATCTGATTCTCAGCTATCTTCTGAATTATGGAAAGCAGAATACCGAGATCGAACAGAGATATGATGAGATTGAGAACTATCCTGTGGGTTATGACAGAGAGTTGAGCATGAATACCAATTATTCCCGGGAGCATACGGTTCAGCTCGATTATGCCAACGGTTTCGGTACTGATAATCACTTACTCGAGCTCGGGGCAAAAACAATGTTCCGCCGGAATTCGGGTGCCGCTTCAATAAGTACAGGCAATCTCGATGCTCCTCTCGTTCCGGATCCTGATAGAGCAGTCGATATGGGTCAGATTCAGGATATTTATGCCCTCTATGCTTCATATAAGGGGACATTCGGTTCGCTTTCAACAATCGCCGGGCTACGATACGAACATTCCAGAATGGGGATTGACTACCATGATCATCCGGAAAATAATTTTTCCAAACGTTTGAATGATATAGTCCCGAATGTGGCGCTGACATGGTCTTTCACTCCGATGTCGAATATCCGGCTCGCATACCAGATGAGGATCTCTCGTCCCGGCATCGATCAGATAAATCCCTTTGAACAGGCTCTTACTCCCATGGTGATAAGAAAGGGTAATCCCGATCTTAAAAGTGAAAAGAGCAACAAAATATCCTTAAGCTATAGTAATTTCGGAAGAGTCTTCGGAGGGAGTGTAAGTATAGAGCAACGGTTCACAAATAATTTTATCACGAATCTGCAGTCGATTAAGAAGAACAATGAAGGAATCGATATTTTATACAATACATTTGCAAATCTCGGTCATAAATATTCAACTACTCTTGTCGGGTTTTTCAATTGGAATATCATCAACAACATGAATCTGACCCTAAACGGAAGTGTGGAATACGCAACACTAAATGCACCTTCAATGAATATAAGTACCCAAGGTTGGGAAGGGAATATTAACGGTTCGTGGAATTACACTGCAAATGAAAGGTGGCATTTCTCAGCTTACGGAGGCTGGAATTCCCGGAGTATATCAATCACAGGCTACTATTCCGCCTGGCATTACTACGGACTCTCAGCCGGCTATGATTTCCTGAGTGATAAATCATTGAATCTGACCGTGAATCTATCAAATATTTTTGAACCCCGAATCGGAGGAAAGAGTCTTTCCAAAGAAGAGTTTGTAATTACTAAATCAGACTGGGTCAACAAGCGTGCAATCCGTGCCGGAGTCTCTTTGAGCTGGAAATTCGGACAACTCAACACTCAGGTCAAGAAGACCGGAGCTGATGTGGAAGCCAATGACCGTAGTTCTGCAAGCAATAAATCAGGAGGAAGCGGCAACGGTTTCTAATAACACTAATGAAAATAAATTATGGACGTAATAAATATTGATAATATAAAAGCCCAGATGCGCAAGGGGATACTGGAATATTGTGTCCTTATAATACTCAGTCGCACAAAAGCATACCCATCGGATATAATCAAGGAATTAAGCCGAACCAATATGATAGTTGTCGAGGGAACCCTCTACACGCTGCTTAACAGATTGAGAAGGGAAGGAATGCTCGATTACGAATGGCAGGAGTCTCCTAAAGGTCCACCACGTAAATATTTTTATATCACCGATAAGGGACTGACCGTGCTTCTCGCAATGGATGAGACATTTAAGGAAATAAGTAATGCAGTCATGATTCTTGCAAAATCAGATAATAACAACTAATCAAAATAATTTATGAAAAGAACATTAACGATAAATCTCGGTGGACGCCAGTTCGTCATCGATGATGATGCCTACACTATGCTCAGGGAGTATTTTACTGCCATCGAACATGTATTTGCACGAAACGGTGAGCAGGAAGTAGTGGATGATATAGAAGGACGTATGGCGGAAATACTCTCCGAACAAATGTCCGCTCCTCAATATATCATCACCATTGCGGATGTCGAGAAGGGGATAGAAAGGATCGGGAAACCGGAAGATTTTATAGATGAAACCGTAGAATACGTCCACTCGGATGCAGACGGGAGGATTGAAGTTGAAGAGGAAAGGATAAATGTTCGCGGAGCAACTCCTCCTCCTCCCCCTGTCAATATCCCTCCCAAGCGTCTATACCGCGATCCCCGCGACAGGATTCTCGGAGGAGTATGCTCGGGTCTGGCATGGTATATCGGGTGTGATCCCGTATGGGTCCGTCTCGTCACCGTTGCGTTATGCTTCGCTTCTTTGTCAATAGTTGCCTTATTCTATCTTGTCTTATGGATAATCCTTCCGGCAGCCACCACCCCTTACGAGCGGTTGCAAATGATGGGTAAATCCCCTTCCGTTCAAAATATCGGGCGCATGGTCACCGATGATTTCGATCTGCGAAATGACGTAAACGCCATTCAGGAGAAAAAATCAGTGGGACGATCGATCGCAGAGGTTTGCGGATGGATGGTCAAGGCGTTCATTATATTGCTTTGCGTAATTCTTTGCCCCGTGGTAATCGGAATAGCTCTGGCGCTGATCGGATGCCTGATAGCAGTCATCGGGTTTGCCATTCCATCCTTTACAGGAATAGTAGACGGTAATTTCAACGGGATTGAGATTTTCCGTATCAGGACAATAGTATGGTGTGGAATCGGCTGGTTGATTACAATCGGGATACCCTTGGCATTTGCTGTCTATAAATTGTTCGGAGTTATGACAAAACGGGAAATGCGTGTCAGCAGACCGGCGATGATTTCAAGTCTTATAATCTGGATAATCGGAGCGGTCTTGGCAACCGTCATGACAATGAAGGCTGTTCAGGATGATTATAACTATACCCATTCGGAATCAGGCTCTAAAGCTGCACTGATCGAACAGTTGCTGAATGGGAAAATAGAGGATATGAATAATGTCGCTGAAGAAGCTGCTTCATCTGCGGAAGATGCGTCTCAGGCAGCTGAAGAAATTTCAGACAAAGCGGAGGAGTTGTCCGACTCAATTATGAAAATTGTTGACCCCTGACACTCCGAATTAGGGAAAAACGAAAAAAAAAGCTATATTTGCGTTGCGAATATAGCTTTTTTTATCCCAACCCTGATATGGCAATCGAAAAATTCAACGACAACCCTGAAACTTTCTCGATTGTGGTGCCAGTCCATAACCGGGAAAGTTTAATAACTGAGACTCTGGACAGTATCTATGCCCAGAACTACAGACCTATATCATTGGTAGTCGTGGATAATAATTCGACAGACAATACCCTGTCGGTCGTTGACTCATGGATGAAATCCCACGGGTCACAAGACTTTCATATCGTTGTTGTCGAGGAATCCCAACCGGGTGCTACCAGCGCTCGTAACCGCGGAATGCAGGAAGTGACCGGGGATATAATGATGTTTTTCGATTCTGATGATTTAATGCTTCCGGATCTCGCATCCACTGTCATGAATCATTTTCACGATAACCCGGATCTGGAAATATTATGCTGGCCTATAATTATCCGCGATCTTGACGGTAATGAGCACCGGTCGAGAATAATGGGTAGCAGACATATGGAATCACACCTGATTCATTGTAACCTTTCAACTCAGTCGTACGCTTTTCACCGCAATTTAGTAGAAAAAGTAGGTGGGTGGGACTCAAACCTTTATGCCTGGAACGATTTTGAGCTTGGAGTCAGGTTGTTGCTTTCAGATCCTGTCTGCGAGTCGGTCAAAAGACCACTCTGCATAGCCCGACGCCAGAAAGAATCAATCACAGGTGAAACTTTCCATGCGCGCGCCGGAACATGGGAGGAATCTCTTGACAAGATCGAGGATACTTTAAGAGAACTTACCGATAAGAAATCCAGTGACAGTTATATCCGTATGGTGGATTACCGTCGTGCAATCCTGGCTGCCCACTATACGCGTGAAGGTCATAAGGATTTAGGAAAAGCTCTTCTCTCAAAATCCCTCGCCAACCCGACATTAGGCAAGATAGGGAGGCTCGCCATCAGGCTCTCCTATTTCATTACATCGCGCCATATTCGTGGTGCATGGACATTTTTCGGTCCTTTAATCAGATAATGAATTTAAGTTAAGTCAGAATCCGTTATGAAAGTTCTATTGGTAGGTGATTATTCCAATCTTCACGCCACTCTTTCACAAGCTTTACGCCGAAAAGGGTTGGATGTTACTCTTGTCGGTGATGGCGGAGGATACATGCGTACTACTACGGATATCACTCTTGCCAGATCTCAGGGACGATGGGGAGCATTACGCTACATGGAGGAGCTTATCAGGTTGCTGCCGCGTCTCAGAGGGTATGACGTGGTGCAGCTGATCAATACCAATTTTATCCGGCTGCGTCCGGAAAAGATTGAGTGGGTGTTTAAGTATTTGAAAAAAAATAATGGTAAAATCTTCCTGACTCTTGCCGGTGATGATTATTATTACATAGATGCCTGCGAAAATTCCGACCTGTTTCGATTCTCATATCTGAAAGCCAGCGATACGCCGACTCCATATAATCTACACCATAGGAACAATACTCTGGCTTGGATGTCCGGTCCAAATCGCAGACTTGCGCGGCTCATTGCCGACAATATAGATGGAGCCGTCTCAGTGCTCCCAGAGTATGATATGGCGTGGCGTCCCGTTTTAGGAGATAGACTGACATTTGCAAATATCCCGATTGAACTCTCTGCACTTTCATATTCTACTCCTCCGGTGGAAGATAAACTTGAAATATTGGTGGGAATAAAAAGGGAGATGATTGATGTCAAGGGGACCGATATACTTCTGTCGGAGGCATATAGAGCTCAAAAAATGCTTCCTGATAAAATTGTTGTGAATCAGGTCGAGAATATGCCCCTTGATGAGTATCTCTCCACAATGCGTAGGAGTCATGTGGTCCTCGACCAATTGTATGCTTATTCTCCGGCCACCAACGCTTTGCAGGCGATGGCGATGGGGAAGGTGGCTGGCACAGGCGCCCAGCCGGAGTATTACCGGTATATAGGGGAAAAAGATGAAGGTGCGATTCTCTCGTTGTCTCCTTCTGATAATGATATCGCCGAGAGAATAGCGGAGCTTGCCCTTAATCCCGAGAGAGTAGGGGAGATTGGGCGAATGGCTCGTGAAATCACTTTGCGTCATAATGACTCAAACATTGTTGCATCAAAATTTATCACAGCATGGGAAGGGGGTAAAAATGGATAGGAACATAGATGGTAAACCACAAAGTCAAACTGTTGCTCAGATTCACGACGCTCCCCGTTTTTCGATTGTAACTCCTGTATATAATGCTGAGAAATATCTCGATGAATTATTCACTTCTATCGAGAATCAGACCTTCAGCGATTATGAAATTATTGCTACGGATGATTGCAGCACGGATTCTTCCCTCTCGATATTGAAAAGATGGCAAAATAAATTCGGAGAGAAAATGAAGGTGCTCTGTACTCCGTATAATACAGGAGGATGCTACAGACCGCGTGCGGCGGCAGCCTTCGCAGCCCGGGGTGCATTTATTGTCCCTATTGATGCGGATGATCTTGTGGCTCCGGATTTCCTTGAAATTCTAAATAGAAGGGTAAACGAAACAGGCGCGGATCTTGTTTATGCCGTTTTTATGAGATTGGACGACGGACAGCCCATTTCATCTGCACGGAAGTTTCTCCCGCTTGATGATATTGATATGGATGTCGTCTGTCCGGGTAAGGAGCGCGTGAAAGATACGTTGGGATATTGGCATATCGGCACGGCAGGTTGTTATGATAGGAGCCTGTATCTTCGCGGCCTGAAAATCACAGATGAGATCGTTGGAGACAATAGCTTTTCCGTGGAGACACTGACCCGTATCCTTCTCTGCGAAGCTAAGATCTCAGCCCTTTGCGAAGCTGTATATTATTACAGGATGGCGCCCGATTCTGTCACACATTCCTTCACTCCCAGGCGCTTTGCTCATTTACCCAATGATCTGGTGTTAGAGCAGGTGATAATCGACCGCTTCGGTGAAGAAAGTGTCGAAGCTGAATTAATGGCTTCGCAAATTTTCCTTCACATCGTGGATGCTATCAGGAAACTGAATACTCCCGGCGCGATTAAAGATTCCGATAGAAATGAAATAAAGACCATAATTTCACGTGTATATAGTGAAATAAAGTGGAAAAGATTAAAAAAACATATTCCATTTCACTCACGCCTTGTGATGAGAATGGGGTTGAATCCGGCAATTTTTATATACCGGTTTTTTGATAAGTTACGCAAGAAATGAGCGATCGCAATAATGACAATAACATAGTTGACGAAGAAATTTTTGCAGCTAATGAGGGTATACCTCTGGATGCATTCGAGAATCCCGTTGCTTTTGAGGAGATTGCCACTGACACTTCGGATAAAAAGTCAGATGGTTCCGGAGGTGTCAATAGTTATAGAAGCATACTCAAGGGAACTTCTATTTTCGGAGGTGTGCAGATTTTTCAAATCTTGGTCACTTTGCTGAGAGGGAAGTTCGTGGCTATCCTTCTGGGACCCGAAGGTGCGGGTATCTCCAATCTATATACCAGTTCCGGGCACACTCTTCATAAGATCGCCGGTCTCGGTTTGCCATTGGCACTGACCAAGGAGATTAGCACAACTAAAGAAAATCCTCAAAGTCTGGCTCGTACAAAAGCCATTTCGCGTCAGCTTATTCTGATCACGGGGATTCTGGCTGCTCTTATATGCCTGATCGGAGCTCCATGGCTGAGTCGCATAACTTTTAACGATACCGATCATACTCTCGGGTTCCGTTTCCTTTCCTTAGGGGTTTTCTTTGCAACGGCATCCGCCGGTGAGGCTGCATTGCTGCAGGGTATGCACGATGTCAAACGGCTCTCAATGGCTACACTTGTTGGCTCTGCTGCCGGGTTGCTTTTCGGAGTGCCGCTTTATTATTTTTTCGGTTTTAACGGTATTGTTCCGGCAATTATCCTGATGACGGGAAGCACTTGGATTTTCTATAGGGTTTCTGTAAATAAAGCCATTATTACGGAGCGGGTAAAATTCAATTGGAGTGAACACAAGGAAACCGTCAGGAAATTGCTGTTGCTTGGAATTGTATTGATGGCAAGCGATTCAATCGGCAACTTATGCACCTACCTGCTTAATATCTTTTTACGCTCTCGCGGAGGATATGATGCCGTAGGTCTTTATAATGCCGCTAACTCTATCACCAATCAGTATGCCGGGATGGTTTTTGCTGCAATGGCACTCGATTATTTCCCTCGTCTCACTGCATTTGCCAATGATAACAGGGCTATGCGCGAGGTCGTCAACAGACAGTCGGAGATAGTATCTTATATAGTCACTCCGTTGGCATTATTATTGCTTATCACAGCCCCCCTTGTGATTAGAATACTCCTGACCACTCAGTACCTCGGAATCACCGAACTCATGCGATGGATGGCAATAGGGGTGATGTTCAAGGCTCTATCTTTCCCAATGGGATATATCGCGTTTGCTAAAGATAATAAACGGCTGTTTTTTATCCTTGAGGGAGTCATGGGAAATCTGTTGAATTTTGTTTGCGCTTGCGGTTTCTATTATTTCTTCGGACTAATTGGTTTGGGATATGCTATTGTGGTGGATAATGCGATATGCCTGATGATATATTATTTTGTCAATCGACATTACTATGATTATAAATTTAATTCCGGTGTATTGACCGGTTATGGGACCGCGATTCTTATTGTGGGGGCGACATTCGCTCTTTCATTTATCTCCAATCCATGGGTTGGCTATCCGCTCATGAGTGTGATATTAGGAGTAAGTATCGCGTTCTCATGGATCAATCTGAAAAAGAGACTGAAGAAATAGGTGATAGCTAACAGGTGGTGATTGATAGACTGCCGCAACCTTAATTCCGGAGTAGACGCATGTTGGAGTTCTGGTAGGGGAAGGAAACGGTCATGAGATTCCCCTCCATCTGGGCTTCGATATTTTTATAAAGGGGAAGATGTGAGGCATCAAGCCATTCGATTTTCCAGACTCCTGAGGTTAGCGACCGTGAGATTCTCCCTTTTAATTCTCCGGGTTTCCATTGAGTCGGATTAATAGTAGCACCGCTTATATAATAGATATTATATTGGTCATCTCCCTGCGCTTCTGATGAAGGGATTATCGCCAGGCGGTAGTTGCCTCCAAGACGAATCAGACCTTCGTCAAAATTGCGGTCAAGAAGTGTCCAATACCCTGTTATGTCATCATGAGAGTTTTTTATAATCCGGTCGATGCTTTCAGTGTCGAGTAGTTCCTCGCGGAGCTCATCTGTTTTTCTCCAGGGTTCAGGGCGTTCTTCGAGTGTAAGTTCTCCCAAATGAAGTTTCATCCCCTTGGATGTGCCGAATGAGAATGTAAGGGGTGAAAAATCAGGAATCTCGACCGTCGCAATTTCTTTCATCCTTATATTTCCGGCGCTAAGCGTCAAAAAGCAGTTGTCACTTCTTTCCAGATTTAAAGAAATAATGTTTTCCTCTCCCACAAACCCGATCCCTTCCGTTATATTCAGGGCCGTAATAATACTTTCCCCTGCATGAGAGGTGATCCCGATTGTAACGCATATTGCCGGTGTCTGGAATCCACCCGCTTCGATATCCTTCTGTTGGAATTCGATCCGGCATATCTTCCCTCTCATATCGTTGAGAAGAATGCTCCAGGGGGAAGTGGACTCCGCCCTACATTGCATGTTGATAGTAATGCCACAGTCTCCGGAGAGGGTGAAACTTTCCGGATTATCCGGTGAAGTCCCTGTCATTAATTCGAGGAAAGGGGCATAACCGCGGGTCTTGTTGAAATGATGTAAGCGGGGAGTCGCATCATTGGGGAAGCGTTGAGATTTATCCGGATCCGGATTGGCGGCAAATACACAGGATATAGCTGAGAGCAGACCCGCTAAAAGCATGAATCGCTTATGACCGCAACGATATGTCATGAAGCAAGATCGATTATTGAAGTGGCGATACCTACAACCGCAAAAATGAGGATTATGACACCGATTATCCGATTGATGAGCCACATACTCCGGATATTGAAATGAGCTCGCACCTTATCTACAAAGAATGATACCAGCCACCACCATCCGATAGCCCCGGCAAATATAAACAGGAACCCAATCAGATAATGATAAAATTGAATTTCAGGCATCAGAAAGTTGAAACGCGCGAACAGACCTATAATCAAAAATAGAATAAGGGGATTTGAGAAGGTAAACAGGAACCCCGCAAGAATATCTTTTGTGTCAGATGTGCCGGTGGAATCCGAAGTCGAGGGTTTCTTGAGCTGGCGAGCCGGATTCTTCTTGAAGAGATAGACACCGAAGGCGATGAGCACAACGGAGCCGATAAGTTGTATGATGCTTTGATTCCGTTCGATAAATTCTTCGATAAACGACAGTCCGAAGCCGGTGAGCAGGCAATACAGCAGATCTGAGATCGCTGCACCGACACCCGTGAAAAAACCGCACCGACGGCCTCGGTCAAGAGTCCTTTGAATACATAATATTCCTACCGGACCCATTGGAGCTGAGACAAGCAATCCGATTGCCACCCCTCTCCATGCCATATAGAATATACTTTCGAGTATTCCCATAATTTCAATAAGTGATGATGTATCCTCCGCTTGAGGTGGGAAGACAATCATACCTTCTCATTGCATATCTTTTTGTGAGCGCGGGTCCACTTATAGGGGTGCCTCCGCTCATCACTACATTATAATGTGAATCACAATTGTCGCACACCGCTTCCATCGTGTCTGAATCAACATGGACTCTTATCTGATTATTGCGACAATAAGGGCATGCGAGATCGTAGGCTAAAGGCACATTGGGATCATTTGTAAATGGATCCATCCCTCCAATAAGAAGCACTCCCCCGAACCCTGTGGCACTAGACCCTTTATAAGGGAAGTTGGCGGGAATCCTTATATTGGGAGACACGCTCAGAATAAATTGACGGTTTATTCCTATCCCGGCAACACCGTATGTGTTCCAAAGCCCGGGGTTGGAAAGGTCTATATTCACAGGCAGCAGGGGAATCCGGTCATCGTCAATCCTATTGCAGGATGCGCTCAATATCATCACCGTCAGGATGGCGATAATATTTTTCCCAAATCTTCTGCATGTGAATGAATCGTTCATCAGGATAAATTAAAAATTAAGCATGGAAAGCATCTTAGCTGTCTCCGCGGTCATTTTATTCAACGGACCGTTAACCATCGGTTTGAGCATTGCAGGAATACCAAGCTCAAATTCGATCACTCCCAGAGACTGACTATCATCCACCGGAGTGATATCTATCTGAAGTGAAACCGGCACCGGAGTTCCTTCCCCTTCCAGCCTTATTAAAGTCGGCTCCACTTCGCGGGCTTTCTTCAATTTGATCGGCCCGGTCGGACCCCCGGGAATTGTAATGGAATCAGCCGTGATTTCGATGTTGTCAAACATTTGACGTTTATCCTCTGGAATCTGATCTTCAGGCACTCGCGTGAGCAATTCTTTAAGGCCCTCAAGATTTGACAAACGCGCGAATACTTTGTCCGCTGATCCTTTTAAGGTGATTTCTTCACTTCTATATGTAGCCATACTTTTTCTTGTTGTAATTGTTGATTATTTGATTGCTTGAAAGAATCATGCCCAGTTGGCAGGATCTTTTCTCCACTCCTTAAGGGTCTCGACATCATCATCCGTGATGTAGTTTGTATGGAGAGCTACCTCAAGCATCGTATTATAGTCAAGGAGAGAAACGAGATTTATATCATTATTGGCAAGTCTTTCGGTTGCCATTGAAAATTCATAATTAAAGAGGGCTGCGACGCCGATTGCGTCACACCCGGAATTTCTGATTGCCTCTACTGCTTTCAGCGAGCTTCCTGCTGTCGAAACAATATCTTCAAGCACAACTACCTTCTGCCCTGGTCGGAGATTACCTTCTATAAGGTTTTCCAAACCGTGATCCTTCGGTGTGGATCTGACATAACAATAGGGGAGACCCAACACATCCGCCACGATTGAGCCAAACGCGATGGCTCCGGTGGCAACACCGGCGATTGCTTCTACGTCAGGAAATCTCTCCATTATGACTCGGGCAAATTCAACTTTAATGAAATTACGGATATCTGGATAAGATAACGCGCGTCTGTTGTCGGTGTAGATAGGTGAGTTCCAACCGGATGCCCATACAAAGGGGTTTTGTGGCTGGAGAATGATAGCGCTGATCTGAAGTAGCTTTTCAGCGAGGAGACGTCCGGAGGTTTTCATAATATTAATTTTTTCCTAAACTACAAAAATATATACCCCCGACGAGATATGCAAATTTTTTTTCACACTTTTTAGCTTACAGACATCTAATATCCAATAAATCCGATATCTTACATCTCTTTGCACACCAACTTTGCCGTCAGGTCTTGATTATAAATATTAATTCCAAATACCCTAAATTCTCTATACTCTACAACCTATTACCTACAACCTATTACCTATAACCTATAGTCTCCCTCCTCTCTCCTAAAATCTGATTCCCAGCGAGATGTTAACATTATAGATGGAGCTATAGAATAGATTGGTGTCGTTGATCAGAAGGGTGCCGTTGGTCAATCCTGCCACGCAAATGAAATAGTTATTGAGGTTTACCGTCATTGATGCCTTGGCATATATTCCACATGCAAATTGCGTTGGATGAGACTGAGTGGAATCTTCATACATACGAGCGATCCCTACCTTCGGCAATGCAGTGATATTGAATAAGAAATGCTTGTTGGCAACAAAGTTATACCCATATCCTCCCATCAGGAAAAATGAGTTATAATGAAAACGGTAATTAAGGATGTCGCCGGGGGTGAGATATATCAGCATATTGGCAGGGAGCTGATTGAGATCCACATTTACATCGATATTATTGTATGCGAACCCGACAATTCCACTCCCTTGACTGCGTAGCTGTATCTTCGAATAATTATACGCTGCTCCTTGGGAATAACGCCTGTGATTAAGGAAATAATAGGCTTCAAATCCTAAAGTGTGCATTTTAAGTCCGGTAAATTTTTCCCGGATGAGCTTATCATCTTCAAATTTGCTGAAGTTGCGAATGATAGTACCCCCCGTATTTTCATCATAGTGCACATTTGCTTCGAAACGTGCGCAGGAAAATCCAAATCCCAATTTCTTGTGGGTTGGGGCTTTATTCCCCATGATGTTTGATAAGTCAACCGTATATCCTACGCTTACAGCCATATATTGAATATATGCTCCCGCGTTACAATATATATTGGAGAGCATACGCATGGTAAATTGATTCTTAAGTGTCAGGGTATAGCCGTCACTCCAGTTGTCGCTCATTATGCGCGCCTTCCAACGTTTGCCGGTTCCTATAACATAGTCGGAATCATAAGAATTGAAAAATTTATCAGCCCAATTGTAGACTTTGACGCAAAATCCCATGAATTTGGGATAAATGACCGTTGTATCTGCCAGATTAAGCTGACGATGCTTAAGCAAATACCACCAATCGTGAGTCCTTTTCCAATCAGCTTCCGAGATATATCGCGGCAGTGAAATCTGAGTCTCTTCTGATTCCATTGTGGCTAACCGGGCGTCGATATCCGGGGTCATCTCATCTGATTCACCGCTCGTGGCGGGGGGTGTGGCGTAGGTCATCCCCTCCGGCATCTGTGTGTTCTGAGCATGACGGTAGGGAGGGGTAGCAGCGATGAAATGTGCCGGCAGGGGTTCGGCTGCGGTCGCAGTGAGGGCTACCAATGCTATCGCCCCGATAATTGCTATAAATATTATATATTGGAATGCTTTAAACATTATAAAGCCTTTTCCCGTCATTTTTTAAATTCTTAAATAAATGAGACGGGCTCTTAATTTTTCGGTCGGTCAGCGAGAAGCTGACGTGCTTCTTCAGCCTTGTCATCCGCCACATATAGGCTGACATTGCCGGTCCAGTTTCCGGGACCCGGGAAAATGGTAGAGATGGCATTGCTATCTACTTGAGATTCGATGCCGTGGTTTTCAAGGAACCCTTTGTCGATATAAGCTTCAGCTTCGTTAGAATATGTATTTATCAGTGTCATAGTTTTATCCCTTTTTGATCAAGCGCTTTGCGGTAGCGTTCCGCGTTAGCGAGATGATCCTGATAGTTATTGGCAAAATTATGGTAGCCGGAAAAATCTTCCTTTGCGCACATATATAAGTCATCCGAAGGAGGGGAATTGAGGATAGCCTCGATCGTTTCTGCATTGCTTGTCCGTATCGGACCCGGGGGAAGTCCGGCATGAAGATAAGTGTTATAAGGAGAAACCGTCTTAAGCATATTGCCCCCGACACGTTTAATAGTGAAATCGTTAAGGGCAAATCTGATAGTCGGGTCTGCCTGTAATTTCATCCCTTTCTGAAGGCGGTTGTTATACAGTCTTCCTACCCTTCCTTGCTCATCTACGAAATTTGTCTCTTCAGCTGCAATCGATGCCAATATCGTGACTTCCGCGGGTGTCCTTCCCAATGACTGTGCCTTCTTTTTGTTTTCGTCGTTCCATATCCGCTTATAGTTTTCCCCTATTTTGTTAACCACATGCCGGGGTGTGTCAGACCAATAGAACTCGTATGTATCATCTACCCAAAGTGCCATTTTGGATTCCGGTGTTAATCCGAATTCTTCAAGCGTTTTTGAGTCTGATGCCGCTTCGGCCAGTTGATCGGCGGTAAACTCAAATTTAGCAGCGACTCTCGCAATCATCTCATCAAAATTACGAAAACCGTTAATGGTCAATTTCACGGGGGCCTGTGCGCCATGCGTCAGCAACCTCTGGGCTTTGAAGGCCGGTGTACCTTTCTCTATGACGTATGATCCGCGTCTTGTTGATAAATCTCTCCCTGATGCACCCACCAGCTTGCCGACAGTCTTGGCATATTCCTTTCCAAAATATTTGACTAAGGTGTCATTGAGCATTTCTTTGGTGCAGTCGCGCGGGATGTAGATGCGGGCTGTGGCTGGTGCCCTTTCCGCAAGCAGGGGAGTGGCAAGTCCTACTGCCACTATAATGATGGCGAGAAAGAGAAGCAAAGACAACAGCGCAATCTTGCGTCCTTTTCGGGGAGCGCCTTGTTTCCTGTTGTTTAATTTCTTCTTGGTTGAGCGGTTGCCGGATGATCTGGCCGGCGTCTTATGTCTGGAAGAATTGGTCGTGGTTCTCATAATAATTGTTAGCAGTCACCGCCGCGATTGATGATGTCGGCAATTTCGCAAGCGGCAGCCGGGGTTACTCCGGCAATAGGTAGGCTGAAGATCTCTTTAGCGAGCTGTTCTGTCAGGGGTAAAGCCCCAAAATCCATTCCCGAATAACATGGCTGAAGATGGGGTGGCACCGCATAGTGAATATCTGTGCCTACTCCGTTCTCTTTAAGATATGAGATCATGTTTTCGCGGTGTGGATGGCGCACCACATACTGATGCCAGACGTGTGTGGTTCCCTCCTGTATTCCGGGTAGGGTCAGATTACCGTTGTGGATTTGATTACTATATATCCCGGCTATCTTATTTCGTTGAGCCGTTATTTCGTTGAGACGACGCAACCTGATACGTAGCATTGCCGCTTGAATCTCATCCAGACGGCAATTATATCCGGAATAAATGTTGTGATACCTTCGGTCTGATCCGTAGTTGCCAAGTGCGCGGATGGCAGATGAAAGCTCATGGTCGTTGGTCAGAACTGCCCCGGCATCTCCTATCGCCCCAATATTTTTTGTAGGATAGAAACTGAACGCTGCGACATCACCGAGTGCTCCGGTATTCCTGACTCCGTTGAACCCGACTTCGCTGGCCTTCCCCCCGATTCCCTGAGCATTATCTTCAATGACTAATATCCCGCGTTCCCGAACCCGACTCATTATTTTTGAATCCCAGCAAGGATTTCCATAAAGATGAACAAGCATTATGGCTCGTGTGCGGTCGGTGATTTTCTCCTCTATACGCTTGAAATCAATGTTAAAGGTTTCCGGATTCGGCTCGACAGCCACCGGGCGTAACCTGAACTCAGTGATAGGAAGAATGGATGCGATATAAGTATTTGCCGGGAATAGGACTTCGTCACCCTCACGTAATTTCCCGAGTTCCATATATCCGCGAAAAATCAAACGCAAAGCGTCTAATCCGTTGCTGACGCCGATTGCGGGAATATCCGTAATGCCAGCGGAGGCGGCAAGCTCTTTTTCAAAGGCTTTGGTCTCTTCTCCGTGAAGATAACGACCTGAACGAACCACACGCGCAGCCGCCTCAGACATCTCTTCTAAATCCGCGGCATTGACATTCTTTAAATCAAGAAAGGGGTGTCTCATGGCTTTACGCTTCCCGAAGTGAGGGTCTTTACATACTCTTTATATTCATCAAAGTCGCGGATGTAGTCTTCCTCTTCGTAATGGTGAGAGCAGAGCGCGAGACATACGGTGCCGGTGGTGAAATTATGCATCGAATCCCATACTCCGGGAGGAATGAGGACTCCTTTGTTGGCACGGTTCAAGGTGATATGTATCTCCTCTTTCCCATCGGTCAGGTGCAAATCGAAACTTCCGCTGACAGCTATAAGCACAGTGGCATTCTCGCGATGTGCGTGCCCGCCACGAGTCTCGCCGCCGGGGACATCATATATATAAAATACCCGTTTTATGGAAAACGGCACATGGCAACCTTCCTCAATAAAAGAAAGGCTGCCACGCGGATCGTATATTTTTGAAAATTCGTAGAGCTTAACTTGATCAAGCAGACTCATTAGATATTTATTTCTTAGTGAAATAGCAAACTTCCTGATAAAGACTAAAATACGGACCGTTTGCAGATATACCCGCTTTTGCGGAAATATGCCGGGTCTGGAGTCTCTTTATCCCTTATGGGTAGAATCGTTGCCGGGAACGGCTCGTTATTCTCCGCTCTTTTTCTCTTTGTTTTTCTCAAGTTGTTTCTCAAGAGCGCGAAGGCATAAATCCACGGCTTCCTCAAATGTGTCTGCAGTCTTGGATGCGAAAAGATCCGGAGTCTGGGGCACAGTCAGCATTACCGAAGCTTCCTTATTCATTGCCGTTTCAGGTTTAACAACACGTAAGTTAACCTCTGCACCGGTGATGACTTCAAAACGACGTACAAGTTTATCTATTTTCTTCTCTATGAATGCTGTAAGTTTTTCAGAGATGTCAAAGTGGATGGCATTGATATTGATTTCCATAACTTAAAAATTTAATGGGTTACGTATTGCAGACCGGAGAGTGTGTCTGATGAGAGTTTATTCACAAATGTAGCAAATATTTTGCATTCGTCAAAATTTCAACATTCAATTTAATAAAATTGTTTTTGCTATCCCCGTTTTTACACTCTTTCTTTCGCTTTACAATCATTTCAGCGATTATAATCAACTAATAAGGTTGGTGAAATGTTAATATTCTATATTGACTGCCAAGATTATTATAAAGATAATTAAATATGAATTTTATAACTGAAAAGGATCGGATCTACGCTAAAGATGCAAACGGAAAAATAGTTGCCGAAGTGACATTCCCGGCTAAGGATGGTGTCTCATTTATTGATCACACGTTTGTAGACGAATCCCTGAGAGGACAAGGGATCGCCGGGAAGCTGGTGAAACTTGCGGCAGACCGGATTTTGGAAGAGGGACATAAAATTGCTGCAATTTGTCCATATGCGGTGGTATGGTTTCAGCGCCATCCGGAATATTCCGTTGATTGCTCCGGCCCGACTGCGTGCCGCCTTCATTGAAGTTGGTTCCGATGAGAATACTCATGAAGGTAATATTATTAATATCGGCTTGTTATATCAATCAATGGATAAATGTTGATGAGTAGCCTGAAGTTAAATTTTTAAACATAGATGGACGCAAGTATTTTAAAATTAATCGAGGAGGAAACGGGATTGTTACGGAAAAATAATGATTCCCCGACGATGCCGTTGCCCTCAAGACATAAGCTTCAGGAATTTATGGATCTGATCTGGGAAACAATATTTTACACAGATTTCCATCCTTATCACCATGAGGTGGACGAGATACGTCTTGGGCTTCTCTCGATCTTCACACAGCTCACATATCAATTGGATCTTATCAATGGTGCGCAGGGGAAAAAGAATGTGGACACCCGCAGCATAGCCAAGGCGTTCCTTTCACAAATGCATACCGTCAAGGAGATGTTGCTTACCGATGTCGAGGCGATCTTACGCAAGGATCCTGCAGCTCCATGTGCCTTGGAAGTCATTGCCTCTTATCCTGCCATTAAAGCAACTTTATATTATCGCATTGCTCATTGTCTGTATGAATTGGGAGTGGCGGTCCTTCCCCGTATGATTACCGAACTCGCGCATTCGTTTACAGGAATCGATATCCATCCGGGTGCTAAAATCGGAAGATATTTTGCCATTGACCACGGCACTGGTATCGTCATCGGCGAAACTTGTGTGATTGGAGATCATGTCACAATCTATCAGGGTGTCACCTTGGGTGCAAAAGCCTTTACCTACGATGACGCCGGGGATCCTGTGGCTGTGGATCGTCATCCGATACTGGAAGATAATGTGACGGTATATTCCAATGCTTCCGTGCTCGGCAGAATAACAGTCGGTCATGACAGCGTAATCGGAGGTAACGTATGGCTTACTCATTCCATTCCTCCTTATTCAAAAGTTACTCAAAGCTCATCTATAACTCAACCCACAATCACAAATGGAAACAAATAAAGTATATGCTGATTCCCTTTCACTGATAGGAAATACTCCTTTGTTGGAAGTGAAAGAAATTGAAAAGGAATATAACCTGAAAGCAAGAATTATTATTAAGCTTGAATCCTATAACCCCGGTGGAAGTGTAAAGGATAGAGTGGCTTTAGCGATGATTGAAGATGCGGAAAAGAGGGGTGTCCTGAAGCCTGGTGATACCATTATCGAACCTACAAGCGGGAATACGGGGATCGGACTGGCGTGGATTGGAAGGGCTAAGGGATATAAGGTGATTCTGACGATGCCTGACACGATGAGCATGGAGCGGCGAAGCCTTCTCTCCGCTTATGGCGCTCAATTGGAGCTTACTCCCGGTAGTGAAGGAATGACGGGAGCTATCCGAAGGGCTGAAGAATTGAGAGATGCTTCTGAAAATGCAGTCATTCTCCAGCAGTTTGATAACCCCGCTAATCCTGTTGCCCATGAATTGACCACCGCGAGAGAAATTTATGACGCCACCGGAGGGAAAGTTGACATTTTTATTGCGGGTGTCGGTTCCGGTGGAACTGTTTCCGGTACAGGGCGTGGGCTCAAGGCTTTCAATCCCCGGATTGAAGTAATCGCTGTCGAACCCAAATCCTCACCGGTATTGGCTGGCGGAAAGCCCGGACCTCATAAAATTCAAGGAATCGGTGCAAATTTTGTGCCGGCCAATTTTGATAGGAATGTGGTTGATGAAATCATGGAAATTAGCGATGAGGAGGCGATCGAAGGTGCCCGGTTAATGGCGCGTGCAGAGGGAGTGCTGGTTGGCATTTCATCCGGCGCAGCTCTTATGGCAGCTATCAAAGTGGCTGAGCTTAAGGATAATGAGGGAAAGATAATTGTGGCAATAATGCCGGATTCCGGTGAGCGCTATCTCTCGTCCGGTCTTTTCAGCTGAGAATCATTACTGTTTACAAGTCAGACCTCGTCAGATATATTTATTAGACGGGGTCTTAATCGTCTAATATTACTTTCCGGTTAAGAATTGTTGATATTTTAAGAAATTCATTACCTTTGGGAAATTTTTTATATGATGAAAATAAAAGGTTTTAGATTTCTTACAGCAATTGCAGCTTGTTTAATCGGCGGGCATTTCTCATTTACATTCGCGACTCCGGGATCAGAGTATCTTAACATATTTGATATGGATGTGACGGTGCAGTTTGTTACCCCTGAAATTGTACGTGTTACAAAAACTCCAAGTGGTCATACTCCGGATAATAAGAGTCTTGTGGTGATTAAAACACCGGAAGATGTGCAAGTTGTCAGGCATAGTAATGACGGCATGGTGACGTTGGGGTCAGATGCGCTGACCGTAAAAATCAATGAAAAGACCGGTGGAATTACTTTTTTGAATCCGGAGGGGGGCTTGCTGTTGCTTGATAAAGATTACGGCACATCCTTTGCATTCGATAACGCTGTCAACAATGATTCCACATATAGGGTGAGGTCTTCCTTCCTGTTGGAAAAAGATGAGCCGATATATGGTATCGGCCAGGTGATGGACGGTAAGTTCAACCGACGAAACACCTCTTACCATCTCCAGAATGAGAATATGTTTACTTATTCTCCCTATTTTATCTCTCCGTCAAAGGGATATGCAGTATATTGGGATAATTATTCCATCTCTGATTTTACTGATACTCCTCAAGATTTGTCTTATTCAGCACTCGGTGATTCGCTTGACTATTATTTCATATACGGGAAGACTCCTTCCGGCGTTATAGCTGATTTACGTGAACTCACCGGGAAGGCACCGATGCTCCCTCTGTGGGCCTATGGATTTTTTCAATCCTGGTGTCAATATAATACTCAGGAGGAGTTGTTGGGTGCTTTAGATAAATTCCGTAAGCTGAAAGTGCCTGTGGATTGCATGGTGCTCGATTGGCGTTATTGGCCTGAGTATAACCGAACCGACAGCGCATGGAACTCTCATAGTTTCGACCCGATCCGGTTTCATGATCCCAAAGAGATGACTGATAAAGTACACGCTAAGAATGCCAGGTTGATGCTTGTGGCGTGGCCCGGGTTTGGTCCGAAGACTCCCCAATATCAGGAGTTGGATGCAAAAGGATATATTTTCCCCTTCGATACCTGGCCCCCGAATAGCGGTGCCCATCCTTATGATGTCTTTAGTGATGAGGCGCGTGATATTTATTGGAAATATCTTGATAACGGTATCTTCAGTGCTGTGGGAAATGATGGATGGTGGCTTGATTCCACGGAGCCGGACCATATTAATGTCAAGAATAAAGATTTTTATATCCCAACTTCCGCAGGCACATATCGCAATGTGAAAAATGCTTATTCCTTGATGCACAATAAGGGGATTGCTACCCATCAGAAAGCCCGGAATAAAGATAAACGTGTAGTGATCCTGACGAGATCCGGTTTTATCGGGCAGCAAAGATATGGTTCCAATACATGGAGCGGGGATGTGCAATCAACTTGGGAAACTCTCAGAAATCATATTCCGGCGGCACAACATTATGCTTTGATGGGTATCCCGAATTGGAACAGTGACATCGGCGGGTATTTCCCCTGGGACTGGATGGATGGTGAGGGGAAGATGAAGGATGGTTTCCCTGAGCTTTATACCCGCTGGATGCAATTCGGAGCTTTCTCTCCCATGATGCGTTCCCACGGCTTGGGTCTCCCCCGGGAAATCTGGAATTTCGGCAACAGGGGTGAGGAAGTCTTTGACGCGCAAGAGAAGATGATCAATCTCCGATACCGTCTTCTTCCGTATATATACAGCACGTCATGGGATGTCTCTGCCAATGATGATCTTTTTATCCGCCCGTTGCTGCTGGATTTTACCTCTGATAAAAAAGTGTATGATAAAGGTGGAGAATACCTGTTTGGAAAGAGTTTGCTTGTTAATCCTGTCACCGCTCCGGGTGTGGAAACGTGGGAAACATATCTGCCGGAGGGAGCCGAATGGTGGGATTTCTGGTCTAATGAGAAATTCACGGGTGGAGAAAGTGTAAGCCGGAAAGTGCCCCTGGATATTATTCCCCTGTATGTGAGAAGCGGCAGTATTGTGCCGTTCGGACCGAAAGTGCAATATTCATCAGAGAAACCTTGGGATAGTCTTGAGATAAGAATTTATCCCGGTGAGGATGGCAGTTTCACACTCTATGAGGATGAGAACGATAATTATAATTATGAGTCAGGTAAATATTCCACCATCAGGTTCGATTGGAATGACAAGGATGGTGTCCTCACGATCAGCGATAGAGAGGGAAGTTTTCCCGGCATGCTGAAGAATCGGAAATTCAATATCGTATTGGTGGGGAAAAATTCAAAGCCGGGCAATGAACCGATGAAGCCTGATCGAACGGTGTCATATAAAGGGAAACGTACGGGTGTAAAATTATTATGAATGGATTGTGCCGGCTTCGATAGAGAGTAAGATCTCCTTTGCGGCAAGTCCTCCCGCATATCCGGTGAGAGTATTGTTGCTTCCAATCACCCGGTGACAAGGTATAAATATCGAGAGCGGATTGGCGGCATTGGCAGAAGCTACAGCTCGCACGGCTTTAGGATTTCCTATACGCCGTGCGAGTTCTGCGTATGAGATGGTGACACCGTAAGGAATTTTCTGCAGTTCAGACCAGACCCGACATTGAAACTCAGAGCCCGTAAGGATTAGAGGAATTGAAAAATCCTTCCTTATACCTGCGAAGTATTCGTCAAGCTCAGCGATAGCTTTTCTTATAATTTCCGATTCCCCCTTTTCGTATTCCGTGTCCAGGTGTCGGTGGATGCGACCGTCAATAGTGGCACGACGATGCCCGACTGACCAATCGCAGACACACAAATTATTGAGAAATGAACCTATTATGAGTTCTCCTGCCGGTGATTTATATAGGGTCGTCTTAATGGTTTCCATATTGACTTAAGATTACTTCTTAAAGCCCGTCTCAAATTTTTATGAGACGGTCTCTTATAGGTCTTATCTATTTTTCGTCATATTCTCCTGACTCTTTCGAATCCGGAAACGTTGAGTCGGAAGACCGGGAGGGGAAGTTGCGTGGATGTGCCTTGCGGTAGTCACCGGTAAGTCGGTTGAAAGATAGGTGGGTATAAATCTGGGTGGTGGCTAACGATTCATGTCCCAGAATCTCGCGCACTGAGTTTAAATCGGCTCCTGAATCGACCATTGCCGAAGCAAAGGAATGACGAAGAGTGTGTGGCCCGAGCCGGGTCGCTCCGGTTTGCGATAATATTCCTTTGCAAATTTTATACAATAGAGATTCCGACATCCTCCCATGTTCGGTGACTAAAAGAGGTGAATCTCCTTCCCGGGGATATATTCTGTCGCGCAGGGATTGCCATCCTTGAATCTCTCTGATAAGAGAAGGGAGGAGCGGGACAACCCTTTGCTTATTCCTTTTGCCGGTCAATCTCGCTTCACCGGTAGTCAGGTTGATGTCGGAGTCATTTAAGGCCAAAAGCTCAGCTCTACGCATCCCGGTGGAGTAGAGCAGATTAATTATCAGATGTTCGCGTGCTTCAATTTCATTGTCGGAATCAAACGGTTGGGAGAGTATTCCTTCGAGCCTGTCAGGAAGCACAAATTCCGGAAGGTGCTTTGCTGTTTTGGCAAGGGTGGTTTCCGCAGCCGGATTGTTTTTTATTATCCCCCGCTTCATCATCCATCTGTAAAAAGCCCGGAGACTTTGTGTCTTCCGCCTTAGTGAGCGTGGCGATATGCCGGCGCGGGCTTCCGCAGCAAGCCATTGACGGATCTCTCGGCTGGTGATGGTTTGCAATTCCGTCAGTTCCCCGTCTCCCTTTCTTAAGAAAGATTCGAATTGTCTTAGGTCGCGTCCGTAAGCATCGATCGTCTTGGGACTGCGATTTAGCTCTAATTGCAAATATTTCAAGAATTGATTGATCATTCCGTGGAGGTGTAGGGGCTGGTTCTTATTCTTTTAATCCTGACTTATAATCCAGATGTATATACACAAAAATCCGATATGGACTAAAAAGCCCATATCGAATTATATTTCCTGCAAGCTGTAAGCCGGCGTGAAAACCCTTGATTACTGCTCAGCCTGACGAAGCTGCTGAACGTAAGCAGCTTTGATCATCTTCTTACGGTTGGTAACAGAAGGTTTCTCAAAGGCTTGACGGTTACGCAGTTCTTTCACAACGCCGGTGCGCTCAAATTTACGTTTGAATTTTTTAAGGGCTTTCTCAATATTTTCGCCTTCTTTAACTTGTACGATAATCATTTTTTATTGTTTAATTTATTAATTTTTAATCAGTTTGATAGTCCGCTTTCGCGCGTTGTTCTTATATTACGATTTGAAACCACGAGCCAAAGCGGTTGCAAAATTAGACATTTATTGTATTATGACCAAATTTTTTATGCGATTTTAGAAAAAATATCTGAATTTTCACCCGTTTTTAGTCTCTCCTTCCATCTTTTCTTCCAACTCGGGATTTCTGTCATACCATTTGGAATACATGAGATAGTTGTGGGCTATCTTGATATTGAGCTCTTTCGCTTTTTCCGGTTCTACCATCTTGACGAATTTCGCCGGGCACCCGGCCCACATTTCGTGAGCTCCTATCTTTGTGTTGCTGAGCACTACCGACCCGGCTGCCACAAGCGCTCCTTCTCCGACAACTGCGTTGTCCATGACAATCGAGCCCATTCCGATGAGTGCATAATCTTTGATAATGGCGCCGTGAATGACTACGTTGTGACCGATCGATACATCATCCCCTATATCGCAGATCGATTTTTGATAGAGTGTGTGAAGCACACTCCCGTCTTGAATGTTGACGCGGTTGCCGATACGGATTGAATTGACATCTCCGCGAAGCACGGTGTTATACCAGATACTGCATTCGTCACCCATGATGACATCGCCTATTACACACGCTGTTGCGGCGAGAAAACAGTCTTTCCCGATCTTGGGTGTAAACCCTCTCACAGATTCTATATGTGCCATTTCTTTTTGTGTTTTTGCTTGGTTGTATGATGGTGAAATTTATCTTTCGAGCGGACGGGTCTTCTCTTCAATCCAGGCTGCCTCTTCCGGTGACAAAAGTGGTGTCAGTCGGTCTCTGACCTCACGATGGTAGGCATTAAGCCATTCTATCTCATCGTCGGTCATTATTTCGGTCTCGAAGAGTGTCAAGTCGAAGGGGAAGAGGGTCATTACCTCAAATTTATAGAAGTTGCCGAATTCAGTGGTCTTGTCTTCCACTGTGGCTATCAGGTTTTCGCATCGTATGCCGTAGCGGTCTGCAAGATAAAGACCGGGTTCGTCGCTGGTCAGCATACCGGGCTTGAGGGTAGCCGGGTTTTCGTTGAGACGAATGTTTTGTGGTCCTTCGTGACAATTGATGAAGAAACCGACGCCATGCCCTGTGCCGTGATAATAAGCCTTCCCTTCTGCCCAAAGATATTGACGCGCCAATGCATCAAGCTGCGCACCTCTTGTGCCTTCGGGATATTTTGCCTTGGCAAGTGCGATATGTCCTTTCATGACGAGCGTGAAGTCATGTTTCTGTTCAGGCGTGGCTTTCCCAAGTGCGATCGTGCGGGTGATGTCGGTGGTTCCATAGATATACTGACCTCCGCTGTCAACAAGGAGTAAACCATCACCGATGATAGGCACATCAGTTTCAGGGGTGGGCTCGTAGTGAACGATCGCTCCGTGGGCATTCCAACCGATTATAGCACAAAAACTTTCATCCACACATGTGGGGTCGCTGAGTCGCAGTTCGCGTAGTCTGCGTCCCAGTTCCACTTCAGTCAGTTTCCCTTCCGGATACTCTTTCTCCACCATCATAAAGAATTTGGTAAGGGCGACACCGTCTTTCTCCATTGCTGTCCGAATATTTGCCAACATGGTTTCGTTTTTGACGCTCTTCAGGAAGGAGAGTCCATGACCTCCGAAGACAGGCGTGCAGTCAACTCTGTCATATATCCCGCGAGCGGTTTTTTCAGGATCGAGAAGAAGGCGAGTCTCTTTGGGAAGAGTGGCTACAAAGTCTGTCACGCTACCGTAGGGTTTGACGGTGAAATTATATTTTTTGAGGTGGTCAGCTACTTCCGGAGTAATCTTTTCCTCATCAATAAAGAGTATCCGTTGATTGGTATCAAGATAGAGGAATGCCACAAACATCGGGGAGTAGTTGATGTCTCCTGCTGTGCGAAGATTGGTGATCCATGCGATGTCATCGAGAGCTGACAGCAGGACCGCGTTTGCAAGTTCGGCTTTTACTTCCGCGAGAACGCGACTTACCTTGCTGTCGACAGTTTCCCCTACAATCTTTTCATCGTGAATAAAAAGTTTATTCATCGGGCGTGCCGGGCGGTCGGGATAAATGTAATCGAATTGAGGGAAATCTGTATTTAGTTTGATGCCGTTGTCGTTTAGCTCTTGTTGCAGTCGTTGGCAGAAGCTGACTGAGAATGTCATGCCGTCGATTCCGACGGTCTGACCGGCTTTAGTGTTTTCAGTGACCCAGTCCACGAGGTCTACTGCCTCAGGACCATCCTCTTTCATCATTTCAAATCCGGTACCTTTAAGCTGTTCTTCCGCTTGAAGAAAATAGCGTGAATCAGTCCAGCACAGTGCTTTGTCAGCGCTTACCACGGCTGTGCCGTTGGTGCCGTTGCCGCTCTCGAAGCCGGTGAGCCATTCGCGTCCGCGCCAATGATACGGGGGAAGCTCGCTTTGGTGAGGATCAGTGCCGGATATTATACAAACGTCAATATTATGATCTGCCATCGCTTTGCGCAAATTGGCAAGATATTCTGCATTCTTCTTTGCCATTGGTTTTCCTTTTATTGGGCTATTAATTTATCTGACTGCTAAATTACAATTATTTTTTTTCAAAACCTAATTTGAAGTGCTATTCCGCGAAATGTGTCCATCTGCAAGTTTCTGAATCCTGAGTGACGGACAGCGATTCAGGTGTCCCCTTTTGACTCTTTTTGTCGGATAGACGTTGAAGGGATGTCATTCTTAGTGCGGAGAAGGGGGTGAATTCTCGCTTAACCCCCATCAAATGGGGATTTCAGACCGATTAAGATGATGGGTTAATTGATAAAATAAGGCATATTTGGGATATTTTTGGTAGAATGGTCGCTTTTTATTTGGTGGTTTTATTTTTTGGCTTGTGGAAATAAAAATACATGCTTAATTTTGTAGTGGAAACGGCTTCAAAAGGGAATTTCAAGAATGTTTTGTTGTCCGAAATCGGAAGGTTTGCAGATGATAATTCCAAGTCTGGTCTGATGTATCGTTGAGCTGATCTTTCAAGGCTATAAGAGGAGTGATTCTCTTACGGTCACCAAAAAGCAAGGCAAGTCAAAAAGCTTTTTTGTAATAGTGTATATATGTAAGTTAGTGGTTGAGTAGGATAATGCCGGCTTGTGAAAGTTAACAGGACTCTAAAAAATCACAATGCGTTGAGAAATTGCGAAATTTCTTAACGCATTTATTTTTAGCCCTCTTTATTCATTGCTTTTGGTCTCCATTTGAGCATTTTATGAGTCGGGGAGTTAGATCCGGCTCAATTCTTAACTCATATTCCTTCTCTTACTCAAGAGGTGTGTCGCCATTATTGAGAGACGGTTGAATAATGGAGCGGGGATTAATTCACAATTCTTAAATTTACTTGCGCGAAGAATAAAATTGTATTATATTTGCGCAATATCCCGTAAGATGTGCATTGCTTTCCGGTTTCATTCTTGAATTTCGGAATAATGGACATCATCGAACTGACCTTTATCAATATGGCTTATGAATGAAGCACGGCAGATAGTAGTGTTCGACACCGAAGAGGCGCACGTAAATCTACTCCCTTTATCTTTCACCCGCACTGTATGCGAATTTCGTGTGGGTATAACCACTATTATTGAAAAATGGATGGCTTTTCTTCCCGGCAATTACTCGCAATTGACCGTTGAAGAGCTTTCTGCCAAATATCCTCATCCTCATGGATTGCAGGATGACGCACTGTTTGTGGCAGGGAATGTCATCCCGGATGCACCCCTTTGTGCAGAAATATCTTCTTTAAAACCCGGGGACGCATTATTTAGCCGGGATGACAGAATTATTGCCTTCAGAGGTAAACTGACGGATCTTGAAGCTTCTGTCTTCAAGCATAAGGAAATTGTGGAGCATTGCAGGATGCTCAGATATGTATTCGACGTTTTCCTGCTCAACGGTGATCTGATTCGGGAAGATTTCAAACGCCTTACCGCCGGCCGGAAGTCTGCTCCGCTGCCGGATGATTGCCGCGCTATCGGGCCCATGCTCGATGAGAATGGTTTGCCGACTATCTTTATTGAAGATGGCGCTAAATTATATTGTGCCACTCTCAACACCAAGGATGGTCCCATATATATCGGAAGGGATACCACTATAATGGAGGGGAGTTGTTTGCGAGGTCCGCTATGTGTGGGAGATAGAACCAAGATCCGGATGGGAAGTAAAATTTATTGCAATACTACCTTCGGACCGTGTTGCCGTATCGGGGGGGAGATCGACAATACCGTCTTCTTCGGTTATAGCAACAAAGCCCATGACGGTTATCTTGGAAATGCGGTGATTGGGGAATGGTGTAATATAGGCGCGGGTACGAATGCGTCTAATCTCAAGAATGACTATGCCAAGATACGGATATGGAATTATGCCACAGGAACCTTCATGAAGACCGATCTGCAATTTTGCGGTCTGATAATGGGTGATCACTCCAAGGCGGGAATAAATTGTATGTTCAATACCGCTACCGTGGTCGGTGTCGGAGTCAATGTGCATGGGAGCGGATTCCCACGTGTGTTGATTCCAAGTTTCACCGAAGGGAGCCCGCAGACTGGTTTTTCCGTGGTTCCGCTTAAAAAGTTCTATGACATTGCGGATAGAGTTATGGCACGTCGGGACCGTACGCTCAGCGAAGCCGAGAGGGGTGTGTTTGAAAAAATCCATGCGGATACACATAAGTAATCAGGAGGATTGGTGAGATGTGGCAGTGGCTGGAATTTGTATATGATCAAATCAATAACCCGGAGGTAAACCTTATCGGAGCCATCTATAAATTGTTGTTGGCTATGATGCTTGGTGTCCTGGTCGGCGTGGAGCGAAAGCGTAAAGGACAGATTGCCGGAATAAGGACATTCGCACTCATATCGATGGGTTCGTGCATGGCGATGCTGTTGTCTATTTATGTTCCGCAAGTCTATCTGGGTCTTAAGAATGGTGACCCGGGTCGAATTGCCGCTCAGGTGATAACCGGTATCGGTTTTCTCGGTGCCGGAGCAATGATCCATATGAAAGGCTCCGTCAGGGGGCTCACCACGGCAGCCGGAATCTGGATGACTGCAACCATAGGAATGGCTGTGGGAGTAGGGATGTATGTGGTGTCGGTCGTCGCTACCCTTATGATACTGATGATTCTCGTGGCATTCCAGATGTACGAAGAGCGAAACAGGATTGGTCAGGAAAGCCGCACGATCAGAATTGTGCTGGACGGTATTCTGGATGAAGTCGCTCCCTACAGGAAGCTGCTCGAGAAAAATCATGTCCATCTGACCACATATTTTGTGGAATATGATTATGGGAATGATACGACCGAGCTCAATCTCGTGGTAATGGGTCCGACACATAGGGATTATCTTCCTCTTCTTACCGAGTTGCGCAAGTTGGGTCATACGCGCACTCTCGAATTGTCAACAGTGCAATGAAGAAGCGTCCTCAGACATGTTGCCGAAATAATTTCACTTGTGAAAAATTTTCTTAAAATATTTGCGTAAATTATTAATATTTCGTATCTTTGCACCGCTTTTAGGACTGTTTTGTCCCTTGTAATGGAGCTAAAGAACTTATGATGAGTTGTTTAGCATCCGTTGTGTCTGTGTGATAGGATGGTCCGCCGGTTCAAATGGCCGGACTGCATGATAGATAATATCAACAATAAGTAATAAATAATTAGAGACAAAGAATGCCAACTATTCAGCAATTAGTAAGAAAAGGACGCGTTGCTCTTAAAGATAAGAGCAAATCGCCTGCTTTGGATTCCTGTCCGCAGCGCCGTGGTGTTTGTGTGCGCGTGTACACTAC
This sequence comes from uncultured Sangeribacter sp., assembly GCA_964521885.1. Taxonomy (GTDB): domain Bacteria; phylum Bacteroidota; class Bacteroidia; order Bacteroidales; family Muribaculaceae; genus Lepagella. The sequence goes on from CAZFUF010000008.1 coordinate 93,816, forward strand.
CACTCCTAAAAAACCTAACTCAGCGATGAGAAAGGTTGCGCGTGTGAGACTGACAAACGGCAAGGAGGTCAACTCCTACATCCCCGGAGAGGGTCACAATCTTCAGGAACACTCAATCGTTATGGTTCGTGGTGGCCGTGTGAAGGATCTTCCCGGTGTACGCTATCACATCGTTCGCGGTACTCTCGATACCGCCGGTGTTCAGGGTCGTACACAACGCCGTTCAAAGTATGGAGCTAAGCGCCCGAAGGCAGCCAAGAAATAATCTTGACCTCCAAAGTTATCAAAACATTTAAAAACCTGTTTTTGATTTTTGGGTCAGCTACCGGTTGAGTAAACCTCCCGCAAGAGAGCGGCATGGTTGAAGTAGCTTCCGGGTTTTCAGATTGTGGTATGAAGGATTGATTTCCGCTTAATCGGAATCCCGGCGTCAGCCAAAATAACAAAAACAAAATTTTGTAGTCTTAAACAATGAGAAAAGCTAAGCCTAAGAAAAGGATGGTCCTTCCGGACCCCGTTTTCCACGACACCAGAGTGACCAAATTCGTGAATCATCTGATGTATGATGGAAAGAAAAACACTGCTTACACAATTTTTTACACCGCATTGGAGACCGTGAAGGCCAAAATGCCCAACGAGGAGAAAAGCGCACTCGAAATCTGGAAAAAAGCGCTCGAAAATGTTACTCCTCAGGTGGAAGTGAAATCACGCCGTATCGGTGGTGCTACTTTCCAGGTGCCAACTGAAATCCGTGCAGATCGCAAGGAATCTATATCAATGAAAAATCTCATTATCTTTGCTCGTAAACGTGGTGGCAAAACGATGGCCGATAAACTCGCTGCCGAAATCGTAGACGCATACAACGATCAGGGTGGTGCTTTCAAACGTAAAGAAGATATGCACCGCATGGCTGAGGCTAACCGCGCTTTTGCCCATTTCAGATTTTAAATTGATAGATTAGAATAATGGCTAAACACGACGATCTTAAGCTTACACGCAATATCGGCATTATGGCTCATATCGATGCCGGTAAGACAACTACTTCAGAACGTATCCTTTTCTACACCGGTCTGA
>CAZFUF010000009.1:0-87348 GCA_964521885.1 uncultured Sangeribacter sp.
GTACACTTCTCGATAATAGCTGGCGCACTTTTCGATTATAATCCGGTGCAGTTTTAGATTTTAACTTGGCGTATTTCTCGGTGATAACATGGCGCACTTTTCGATTATAACATGTTTTTTATCTCTATTAGTATGCAGACAATACGAAAAGCGCGCTTAATCCATGATGTGATTATGCGCGCATTATATTTGAGAAAAATCCACCTGTAACGATTGAGGTGTGAATGTGTGCCTGTTTATTGGGGGGTAATGGTGAAGGTAAGGGTGCCGTGGGTTTCTGCGGCTCCGGCTTTGGCTGTCCAGCGCGCCTGACGGGCTGCTTGTTCGCATTTGCGGCGGATCGTGGCGTCTGCGCTTCCTGAGGCTGATGCCGAGACTACCTTCCCTTCGGCATCTATAACTATGCGGACTGTGACCACAGTCTTGTGGCGTAGGGTTACGTCCGGTTTCGGGCAGGATATGAATGTTCGTCCGCGTGCATTTCCTGCGACACCTATTCCCGAGCCTCCGGAACCGGAACCGGTAGCGATGCCCTCCGGTGAGCCGTTTTTAGTAGTGAATTTACCTGCAAGTTTGGATTTGACTTCCTTTTCCTCTTTGTCACTCTTAGTGGGTTCGACGGCTTTGACTTCCTGCGGCTTATTGCTTTTAACAAGTTTGTCGACAGGTGGGGCCGGTTTGGGATTTTCACCTACCGTGACCTTTTCGGTCTGCTCCTCTTCGGCTTGTTGCGGCTCACCGAGAGTAGATGGGGAGGGGGAGTCTTTCATTTGTGAATTTTCCTCTCCGAGTTCCACTAATTCCGGTTCGATAAAGAGTTCTTCCTCTTCATTCTGGATTTCGGGCGTAGAAGCCTTAGCCAATTCTTCACGGTCGAAATATAATCCTCCAAAGAAGAGCCCGAGAAGTATAAGCAGAGCTACGATGAATGTAATTGCAGCCGCAATAGCGGAATCTTTATTTTGTCTGGTCATTGAGCCGGATTATTCTGTGTGGTTACTACCGAGGGAGCGGTGGTTTCCGGAGCAGTTTGTGATGAACGGGTGGCGAGCACCATGCGCAAATGGTTTCTGGCAGCCATATCGAGAACTTCGATCACGCGGGCATATCTCACGGTGCTGTCGGCGTAAAGTGCTATTGCGCGTAAAGAGTCGCGCGCCTGAATCTGCTGAAGTTGGTCGAGGAGTTGCTCTTTGGTCACCGCTACTGGGACGGATTTGACCTGAGTGGAGTCATTACGGTCTTCCACGAGATACATCTCCGAGTCAGCGTTGATATAGACTTCGGTGACGGGTTTGAGTGATGTCTGTTCGCTGCTTTGAGGAAGATTGACATCAATGGCAGCCGGGAAGATAAGTGTCGAGGTCACCATGAAGAATATCAACAACAGAAAGATTACATCTGTCATTGAAGACATGGAGAAAGTATCGAGTGGCTTGAAATTATTTTTTAAAGGCATAGGAAGGAGATTAGATGGAAGGCTCGTTTAGGAGATCCATAAATTGCATTGTGCTGGCTTCGAGAGAAGTCATGATACGGTTGACACGGGAGGTGAGATAGTTGTATGCAAAGAGAGCGGCGATACCCACGACAAGACCGGCAACAGTCGTCACGAGAGCCTGATAGATACCGCTTGAAAGGACGGTAATATTGGCGGATGTGCCGGCATTTGCAAGGGCGAAGAAAGCTTCAATCATACCCACAACGGTGCCGAGGAATCCGAGCATGGGAGCTCCGGCTGCGGTGGTGGAGAGCCATGTGAATCCTTTTCCCAGTTTAGCTACTTCAATATTTCCCTCATTTTCGATTGCAGCGAGCACATCCTGTGTGGGACGGCCGATGCGGGAAACTCCCTTGAGGATAAGGCGGGCGTAGGGGGTATCGGTGTGTTTGCACAGAGCGATGGCGCTTTCGATGTCTCCTTCGTGGATATAATCGCGGATGCGTTGCATGAAGGAGGGATCAAGATGAGATGCACGTTGGATGGCGATACACCGCTCGATGAAAATATATATGCTGACAAGGAGCAAGATGGCGAGGGGGATCATGATGTATCCACCGTCAATGACTAATGACCAGAAAGAAAGCTTCATATTATTCGGATATTTGTGATTACATATTGGATGTCAGATATTTTATAGCGGACAGATATTTAATATCTAATTGCCGGATAGAGATTCGAGGTAGCGGGCTATGGTATCCTTGATGCCAAAATAGAGGGCATCTGAGATAATGGCGTGTCCGATGCTGACTTCATCAAGCAGGGGGAGTTCCTGATGGAAGTAGCGGAGATTGAGGAGATTCAAATCATGACCGGCATTCAGTCCGATACCGCTTTTCAGTGCCTCTTCAGAAGCTTTGACAAAGGGGAGGACGGCAAGATACCGATTTTTGACGTAATTGTCAGCGTAGGGCTTGGTGTAAAGTTCCACGCGGTCAGTGCCAATTTCAGCGGCAGCGCGCACCTGAATGGGATCAGCGTCAACAAAGATACTTGAGCGGATTCCGTTTGAGCGCAGACGCACTATGATATCGCTGAGGAAAGTGGTGTTGGAGGGTACGTCCCAGCCGGCATCGGAAGTAAGCTGTCCCGGTTTGTCAGGGACAAGGGTCACCTGATCCGGACGCACCTGACACACGAGATTCATAAATTCTTCAGAGGGGTATCCTTCAATATTAAATTCGGTGGAGACCACCTCCTTGAGAGCATAGACGTCATCGCGACGGATGTGACGTTCATCGGGGCGGGGATGGACTGTGATTCCTTGGGCACCGAAACGTTCACAATCGATAGCAAATCGAATCACGTCAGGCACATTCTCTCCGCGTGCATTGCGAAGAGTCGCCACTTTATTTATATTTACGCTCAAACGTGTCATCATCGGATTCTATTAACAAAGTTTGGCACAAAATTTGTAATTTTCTTCTACGAAAGACGTTTTCTAATTTAAACGAAATTATCTTTTCTTAATCTCTTTATAAATAAGGAAGTGAAATTCAGACCCAAAAAGGGTGTTGAATTGTTAATATATTAAAAGAGAAAATCAATCGGATAGAGAGTTCTATAGGATTTGATTGCAAATTTAGGTAAAAATTAAGATATGTAAAAGGGAGCTTCTTTAAAAAGAGAAGCATATAAATAAAAAAGAGGAGAAAAACTTATGACAGCAAAAGATGTGATAGCAACAGGAAAAATCGGGAGTCCGGGGCAGTCGATGCGCTGGATAGAGTCCGATATGCCCTTGGTTGATGTCCTTCCTCGGCTGCTTGATGCTCCGGAGCGTCGGCTTGGGGTGAAGGAGGGTGAAAGAATCCTCGGAGAGATAAGTGAGTCTTCTCTGCTCGAAGGATTAGGGAGGATGATCGCTCCGCGATATGATTGCAGTGTCGTTATGGTGGAGTGTACGCCTGAGCAATACAGCGGTTCGCTCATGGCATCCGCGATTGAAGATACGGGTTCACATCTTGTGGATCTCTGGAGTGTTCCCACCTCCGAAGGAATGATAAATGTAACTCTTAGGGTTAAGACCATAGATCCGTCATCAGTGGTGCGCAGTCTCGAGCGGCATGGATTTGCCGTGGCTGAGGCTGAAGGGATCAGCTATCGGGATCGTGAGATAGCTGAAGAACGATTGCTTTCACTGCAAGCCCTGCTGAATGTCTGATTTGTCAACGAGCTCCCCAGAGGAGCTTGTTGCGCATTATGGCGGCGAAGTCATCGCCCGGGAGATGGAGCATAAGCGTGGCGAACGGAGCCTTCCTGATTGTCAATTCGCTCCCTACGGGACAGACAAAAGAACGTCCGTCGGCACTGACACGGAACTCGGGGGAGCGTGACTGTACCTTCAGTTTGAGTTCGCTGTCACCGGAGACTACAATCGGACGCAAAGTAAGAGTATGAGGCGCGATGGGTGTCACCGACAGGCATCCAAGAGTCGGCTGGATGATGGGCCCTCCTGCGGAAAGATTGTAGGCTGTGCTCCCCGTCGGTGTGGATATAAGCAGTCCGTCAGCTAAATAATCAGCAAGAAAAAATCCGTCGATATCCACGCTCACATTAATCATCGAAGATGTCTCCGATTTCATAAGCGCCACTTCATTGAGTGCATACCGCCAATAATCCTCCGGTATTGAGTCACCGCTCATTTCGAGCATGGAACGATGTTCAATTTCAAGAACCCCCCTTTTAAATGCCGCGGCAAGTCGGGTTCCCTCTGCGAGTGTATAGGGAGCAAGAAAACCTAAATGACCGGTATTAATTCCCAAAACGGGTATCTCACGCTCTCCCACCCACAGGGCAGCATGCAAGAAAGTGCCGTCACCACCGATACTGATGATCGCGTCCGCTCCTTCGGGGGGTAAAAGCGTCAGGGGAGCGGAGGGAGCTATAACGTTATTAGCGATAAGATATTGACCGAAATTCCGCTCAAAAATCAAATTCAACCCCTCATGGCTCATAACGTTGAAAAAATGTTTCAGTTCCTCAAAATGTGATTGCTGATACATATTTCCATAGACAGTCAGTTCGCTGACCGGTGCGGATATCTTTCTTGTTTTCATGATGCAAAGATAATGATTTATCTCAAAGATAACGAGTCATGAGGAATATCGGACGCTGAAATTCCCGAATAACGGGGGACTGAATCAAAGATGGTCGAGCCAATATGTCGGGACAACTACATTGACAATCGTGTCTCCCTGAGGATAGATCATAAGCATGTCTAAAGATTCCTCATTTGATGTGGGGGAGTCATTATATTGAGCTTTCAGTCCGGTGCTGTCGGAAAACTCAAAGATGTGTGCTCCGATTGTGCCTTCAGTGCGGACTTTACCTTTCATCAGTCTCCGGGGACGTTTATGATAGTTGGATTTAGGAGGATAGACTGCCAGACGGACAGTGACACCATCATTAATCATTTCAGCCATAGAGTCGCGGTCGATACGGTAAAGGGTTCCATCCTTCACATTCTTCAGCACAGTGACAGGGAGCCATCCGGGTTGCATACTCTTATCCAGAGACTGTATCTCACGACGCTGAAGGCTATCGAGCATCTGCGCTTCAAGCTCTGAAATATAATCCACGGCATACAGTTTCTCACCATCATACCACAGATAACCTTCATCGTTGATTTTCCAACCTTTCCAGCCGTCACCGGTCCATTCCGATGCCGGAGTCTTCCTGACAATATCGCGCAGAGAGTCATCCACCATAACGTTATAATACTTCTTCATCTCCGTGGAATCCTTGATATCGCGGAGCGGGTAGGGACGTTGGACAGGATAGGATACTTCATGTGCGAACTCTTCCGGTTTATTATGGATTATGCTTAAGCGCACCCTCTCGATTCCGGCTTTCACTTCCGGTGATGGCGGAGTTGTCACCGCCAGAGAATCAGAAGAACTCTCCCCCTTGTCTTTCGTTCGTGAGCAACCCACCGAGAAAGCCGACAAAATGAATAATCCCATAATGAGGAGAGGGAAACGTGCAATATTTAATTTATATCTTTTCATTCTTTTAAAGTCTTATGTGGCTATCTTGCCTATATATCTGATTCAATAACGAAATTTTGAGAGGACTATTTCACAAGGTTCATCTCCTTGAACAATGCATATTCCTCCTCCCGTCGTTTCTTGATTTGAGCGTGGGTCTTTCCACGGTATTTACTATGGCTGATATAGGATGCATACACATCATGATTGCCCGCCTTTATCTTTGAATAGACCGAAGATTTCTTCACGTTGCCCGGTCCGATATTATATGCCAAAGTACCCAGGACAATGGCTTGATCACCCTGATCCTTGAAATATTCGATAAATTTCTTCAAATCCTTGCGGAGCAAAGCGTCAGCTTCCTTCTCGCTGAGGACCACCCCACGCTTATATTTTTCACCCGGCTGCACCTTATGTCCGTATCCTATAAGGGGCCAATGGCGGGCGCTGTGGAGGGTCTCATATTTCTTGATAACTTCGACCGCTTTATCAAACATCGCCTGATAATCTGATTGCGGACGTCCCACGGAGGTGAGGGTGACAGCCATAATCAAGCATGCCGTGACGGTTGCCCATAGACGGGACAATCGTGAGAAGGCTCGTGATTTCGTATGACCCCCCACGTCACTGTGTATTTGATGACGATACTTCATATTTTCCATACTATAAATTTCACCGTTAAAATCGGAACACCGGATTGTTCCGACAACACCCGGCATCATCGTAATTCTCTGATCCGAAGAGACGGATAATGCCGCAATCATGATATTATTTCCGTCTAACGGTTATATCTTTATAACAAAATCCGGGGTATTTAGGTCGTAAAAAAGTTTGAAATAAAGGGGAAATATGCATTCCGGGACTTTAACCTCCGGTTGCAAGAGTAGATATAAATGTCTAAATTTGCGCTACCACAAGGAGCGGACTCCTTAAAAACGAAAAATTGTTAAAAATTACTCAATAATGGAAAAAATCGCCAGTTTCACCATCGATCATACCCGTCTTGAAAGAGGAGTTTATCTGTCACGCCGGGATACCACGGAGAGCGGCGACATCATCAGCACCTTTGATGTCAGAATGACCCGCCCCAACCGTGATGAGGCTCTTTCTCCCCGGACGCTTCATGCTATGGAACATCTTGCCGCCACCTATCTCCGTAATCATCCCGCATGGGGAAGCAAGATTGTGTATTGGGGTCCGATGGGTTGTTGCACAGGTAATTATCTTCTTGTCAACGGAGATTACACTTCCGCTGAAATTCTACCGCTCTTGATAGAGACGATGGAATTTATCGCCAACTATGAAGGGGAGATACCGGGAGCCTCAGCGCGCGATTGCGGGAATTACACCTTTATGGATCCCGCCGGCGCCAGATCCGAAGCGCGCAGATATTTAGAGGAAGTGCTTAAAACCGCTACCCCTGAAAATCTGAACTATCCGGAGTAATAGCCGGCATCATTCCATCCCCGACTTGAGAAAATCACTCGCCCAATCCGACCCAGGGACTCTCTAATTTTTTGAGATGGGCTCTAAGACCCCGTTTCCAATTTTTATTGGTCGGAACCTACGATCCCGGATTCGTAAAGATTTTGATATTTCCCGATAGCAGTGGCATCCGCTTCAAGTTATCGGGAATTTTTATTGGGAAAAGGAGCAATGGAATCGGAAATGGAATCAAAGAAGCTCACCGCGGAGTGTGGCTGAGGAGGCATCCGTAACGCGAACTTTGACAAAATCTCCCGGTTTTACTTCCTTGCGCGGGAAGACGACAACCTTATTCTGGGATGTCCTGCCAAATAATTCCTCAGCGGAGCGCTTGCTCACACCTTCCACCAGGACTTCAAATTCCTTTCCAACATCGCGCAGATTACTCTCAAGCGAAAGTCTGTTCTGCAATTCGATCATCCTGTTAAGACGTTCGATTTTCACCTCTTCGGATACATTATCGGGCATTGTGCGCGAGGCGAGTGTGCCCGGGCGTTCCGAGTATTTAAACATGAATGCGGAGTCGAATCCCACCTCCCGCATCAGCGAAAGGGTCTGCTGGAAATCCTCCTCACTTTCATTATGGAATCCTGTAAACATGTCTGTGGAAATTCCGGCATCAGGGAGGATGCGTCTGATTGCAGCGATGCGGTCGAGATACCATTGACGGGTATATTTGCGATTCATATCCTTAAGCACCGAATCACTCCCGCTTTGCACCGGGAGGTGAATATGGCGGGCGATATTGGGATGTCTCGACATTGCTATCAAAGTTGAATCATCCATATCCTTGGGGTGGCTCGTGGTGAAACGGACACGCATCCCCGGAGCCGCCTCAGCCACCGTCTCCAGGAGGTCAGCGAAACGGGTGATATTTCCCTCCTCATCCTCATAACGGTAGCTGTCAACATTCTGACCGAGAAGGGTCACTTCCTTGAATCCACGTGCCTTCAAGTCAGCAAGTTCGGTAAGGATACTTTTCGGTTCGCGGGAGCGTTCGCGTCCGCGAGTATAAGGGACGATGCAATAGCTACAGAAATTATTGCATCCGCGCATTATTGAAATGAATCCGGAAATACCGCCGGCTCCCATTCTGCGGGGGATAATGTCACGGTAAGTCTCGGAAGTGGAGAGATTGACGTCGATAGCCTTCTCCCCCTGTTCGGCAGCGGCTATCAGATCCGGGAGCTGGAGATATGAGTCAGGACCGGCCACAAGGTCTACGCCATGACGTTCAATCAATTCTTCCTTAAGCCTCTCCGCCATGCATCCGATCACTCCGATGATGATATTACGCCCTAATTTACGTCTCATTGACTGCCAATAGGCAAGCCGGGAATATATTTTTTGTTCGGCATTGTCGCGGATAGAGCAAGTATTCAGGAGCACTGCGGCAGCTTCGGAATCTATCTCGGTAGGCTCATAGCCAGCCATCCCCATGACCGATGCAACTACTTCCGAATCAGCCACATTCATCTGGCAGCCATAGGTTTCAATGCGCACTTTCTTCAGATTAGTGCAATTTTTATCGTTATTCGGCAAAAAAAAGGGCTCCATTTTTGTAAAATTTGAGAGATAATGTTAATTTTGTGCAAAATTACCATTTAAATCTATACCTGACAAATGAGCATACCTTTTATTACAGCTGAAGAGGCCGCTTCCTACATTAAAAATGGGGATAATGTGGCTTTATCAGGCTTTACAGCCTCCGGTACTCCAAAAGTAGTAACAGTAGCCTTGGCGAAAAGAGCTAAGGAACTTCACGAAAAGGGGGAACCATTCAAGATTAACTTATTTACAGGTGCATCTACCAACGACCATGTCGATGGAGAATTGGCACGTGCCAATGCGATAGGTATCCGTACCCCTTATCAAGGTCATAAAGACTCCCGCAATCTCATCAATGCCGGTGGTATCAATTATTTTGATGCCCACTTGAGCCATCTGTCACAGGATTTACGTTATGGCTTCTACGGCGACATCGATGTAGCCATCATCGAGGTTACTGAGATGAGTCCGAACGGAGAGGTTGTGCTTGGAGCCGGTCTCGGTATGACTCCGACCATCGCTATGATGGCGAAGAAGATTATCATCGAATATACATCTTACTATAAGACTTCTTTCCGCGGATTCCATGATAACTACATCCCATTGGATCCCCCTCACCGTCGCGAAATTCCAATCTATAAGCCGTCAGACAGAATCGGCTCGACAGTATTGCAAATAGATCCCTCCAAGATTATCGGTATTGTTCCGAGCAACGATTCGGAAAGCATCAAGCCCTTTACAGCCGCTGATGAGATAACTCAAAGGATTGGCGACAACGTGTGTCATTTCCTCGCATCTCAACTTCGCGAAGGGAAGATGCCCAAAGAATTCCTCCCGATCCAGTCAGGTGTTGGAAATGTGGCGAATGCAGTGCTTTACGGTCTTGGCGAGAATCCGGAGATTCCGAGATTCGAGATGTATACTGAGGTGATTCAAGATGCTGTGATGCATCTGATGGAAGAAGGTAAATGTAGTTTTGCGTCCACATGTGCACTGACCTTCAGTGATGAGTCAATGCTTCACTTTATGGAAAATATCGACTTCTTCCGCGACAAGATTCTGATGCGTCCAGGCGAGATTTCCAACTCCCCGGAAGTTGTGCGTCGACTCGGTCTCATCGCTATGAATACTGCATTGGAGGCTGACATCTACGGAAATGTGAACTCAACACACGTTCTCGGCACAAAGATGATGAATGGTATCGGTGGTTCCGGCGACTTTTGCCGCAATGCATACCTTTCCATCTTCTCATGTCCGTCAATCCAGAAGGGTGGCAAGATTTCTGCTATCGTGCCTATGGTGTCGCATGTTGACCACAGTGAACACTCTGTCAAGGTGCTCGTGACAGAGCAGGGTGTCGCTGATCTACGCGGCAAAGATCCCGTTCAGCGTGCGGAATGTATCATCGAAAACTGTGCCCACCCGATGTATCGCGAACTGCTTTGGGATTATCTGAAGCTCAGTCAGAAAACAGGTGGTCACACTCCCAACAATCTCAAAGCTTCCTTCGCTCTCCATGAAACCTTCATGGAAACAGGCGATATGTCGCAAACAGATTTCGCTCTCTTCGTATAATAATTTTTCAGAATATAGAAGCCCCGCCTTTCAAGAATTTATGGAAGGCGGGGCTTTGCTGTTCTGTAGATTCTGAATTCTCATTTCATTCAGATCTCATTGCATGATAATCAGTGTCTGACTGATGCCATCTGTACCCTCTCAGTTTCCGGAGGGTTTGGCGACAATACCGCGTGATTTGCGTCCGTTGATGGCTATGGGGAGCGGGGAGTCGAAACGCACGATGCGGATTGTATCCGTTTCATGGGCTGCCGGAAGGGAATTCAGATAGTCGATATCGCATAACCCTTGTCCGGCACTTGGATCAACAGTGAAATAACCGACTCCGAAAGAGGTCAGATTCTGGAAGAAATGAGTGCCCTGAGAAGGTTCAACCCGATAACCGGGCAGCCCACACTCCACAATAAGTCGTGCACCGGCAATCTGCGGCCATTTCACCGGTATTCCCAGTGAGGGGTCAGAAGAACCCCAACGTCCCGGACCTATAAGTATATAAGGCTCTCCACGTTCCACCATCGCGCGGTTAATCTCCTCAATTTCACGCGCCAATTCCGGATTGCGCATCCGATCGAAATTTTCCGGGCGCACATAGACCACGGTTGAGACATTATCCATCAGTCCATGTCCGAGTGCCGTGTCGCTACGCAATATAAGGTCGGAATCAGGGAGATCCGTCATTTCGTCATCAAGCATCTCTCGCTTATCTACAATCGGACGAATCTGCAACCAATATACTTTCCCTTTCTCCTCCGAGGATGTGGCACGCGGATTTATTATTCCGGCGAATTCTATTTCCACGGGTCGTCCCATCTCATATTCTCCGGTCTGCAGCATGAATGAGATAATGTTGGAGAGCGGGAAGACCCCATGATTCAGCACATTGGCAAACGTCACAACCTTGCGACCGGGAAGCGCATCGGTGTCGCGGAGTATTCTGTCGTTGACATCGAAAGTAGATATTAAATAACGCATCGAACCGCTTTTAGCCGCCTCGTTGACCGGGAGTTGATGAATATTGAAGCTGTCGTTGACCTGAAACTTCACATCATTTTCCGGTTTTGAAGGGAGAGCATAAAGATTTGTCTGAGTGTCGCGTAACGCCAGATCAAGAGTGGAAGTCTGCACGATATTGTTAGGGTGAGCCGGGGAGAAGCGGAGGGCTTTCCCTCCATCGACAATATATTTACCGAGTCCGACAGCTACTTCAGCGACTCCCTCTTCAGCCTGCTCATCATTTATAGGATAATAGTTCAGGGAGCGTCCCACGCCGGAGAAACTCGGGTAATAATACCCTGCGTGATCTTCCCCGACCACCTCCTGAATGATAACGGCCATCTTTTCCTGATCAATGACATTGCTTGTGGCATTCATATATGCCTTTGAGTCAGCATAGAAAACGGAAGCATACACGCTCTTGATTGCATCGGTGAGGAGTTTCAGCATCCGCGTATGATCCGAAAGGTGAGGAATCATATATGTGGAATATATTCCGGCGAAGGGTTGATAGTGAGAATCCTCGAGCAACGAACTGCTTCGCACGGCAAGGGGACGGTCAACCACGTCGAAAATAGCCATCAGATCCTCCCTTACGCTTTCCGGGAGACGGGCGCTGATGAAAGCGTCAAGAATATCTGCATCCGGAGCGTTGCTCAATGCAATCGGATAGAGGTTGTTAGCCTCCATAAATTCATCAAAAATATCCGTGCATAAAACCACGGTACGGGGGATAACGATTTCCACGCCTTCAAAGTCATCGCATTGTGGATTACGCTTGATAATCTGGTCGATGAAAGCAAGACCGCGACCTTTCCCCCCTAAGGAGCCTTCACCGATCCTGGCAAAATTGCTATATCTGTCAAATCGGTCTTTCTTAAAGACCGCCACAACCCCACGGTTTTTCATGCGGCGATATTTGACGATACATTCAAATATGACTTTCCTGATCAGCGGGATTTCTTCCGGATCGGAATAACGCAACCCTTTGACGGCTTCAGCGATGGGGAATAAAGCGCGTGAATAGAGCCAGCGGGAGAATCCGTTGGAGCTGCAAATGAAAGAAAGAGCATCCGCCGGGATATTGAAAATTCCCTTTTGAAGATCTTTCAGATCGCGGATACGCATTATTTCATTTCCGGTCGTGGGGTCAGTCACTATAAGGTCGCCGAATCCGAAATGGCGTGTCATCGCCCGCTTTAAATCCAGAGGAAGGGTCTTGGAGTTTTTATCAAGGAATGTATATCCCAAAGATTCCGTCCTGATGCGATTTTCACTCTCCTGACTTTCAATAATGATAGGGCAGAAGGGGAAACGTTCGTGCACATACTTCGCGAATTTAAAGCCCGCTTCCGGATCCTTCACTCCATTTACCGGGAAACGCACATCGGTGATCACCCCGAGTATATTCTTGCCAAAGCGGTCTAACAGGGCGCAAGCCTCATTATAATCTCGGGCCAGAAGCACTTTCGGACGCCCGCGCATGCGGAGCATCCGTTCGTGGTCATTGAGCGCCTCGGTAGAGAAGATCAGACTCTGCTTGAGGAGGAACTTGAAGACAGTGGGGAGCACCGAAGAATAGAAACGGATGGAATCCTCCACCACCAGAACAGCCTGCACACCGACCTCCTCGATATCGACATCGGCATTCATGCGGTCTTCAATCAGCTTGATGATGGCGAGAATAAGATCTACATTTCCGAGCCACGAGAAGACATAATCCACACCTTTCAGATTCTCATTCGCTATCCGGCGTCTGACCTCTTTTGAAAAAGGAGTGAGCACCACGAATGGTATATCCGGATAAAGTCGATCCATCTCCTTGGCTTCGCGGAATGTTTCCCCTATGTCAACACCCGGCATAGCAATGATGAGGTCAAATTTCTTCTCCTCCAGAACCTGATACGCCTCTTGATAAGTTGCTACTTTCGTGAAGCGTGGGGGGGAAGAGAGGTTGAGGTTGACATATTCGAAATAGACCTGTTCTTCCACACGTCCATCCTCCTCCATCATGAAGGCATCGTAGGGGGTGGCGATAAGAAGGACATTGAAGATGCGCTTCTGCATCAAATTTTGAAAAGCCGTCTCTTTCAGGTAGAGGCGGCTCATTAGATTTTCGGAGACGGTTTTCATATTCTCAAAATGAGAAGAGATTGAAGAAAAAATTGAGAAGGATATGCCTCCGGAGAGCACGGGGCATAAACGGGATAGAATTATTCTTTAGATTTTTCGGTGAGGAAAGCATCTAAAGCGGCAGTCATCGACGGATTTTCAGGCGTGGGAGCTGAGAAATCGAGTCTGAGGCCGGCATCAGTCACGGATTTTGCTGTTGACGGTCCGAAAGTGCCGATGAAGACTTTTTCCTGATTGAAATCAGGAAAGTTTTTCTTGAGCGATGTTATTCCGGCGGGGCTGAAGAAAAGGAGCACGTCATAATCGAACTCCTCGTCGGGTCCGAAGTCATTGCTGACCGTGCGATACATCACTGCGCGGGTCACATTAAGTTTACGATCAGTCAGGATAGCCAGATCATTATTGTTGATATCACTTACGGGCATAAGGAATTTCTCCTTGTTATTTTTGACAAGAGCGGCAAGGAGCTGAGGATCGTCAATCTTGCCTGATTTGCCGAAAGCGATCTTTCGTTTGCGATAGACAATATATTTCTGGAGATAAAGGGCAATCGCCTCCGTGGTGCAGAAATAGCGCATGGTGTCCGGCACATGGACGCGCATCTCTTCGCAAAGTCTGAAGAAATGATCTACAGCGTGGCGCGATGTGAAAATAACGGCTGTATAGTCCTGTAAATTAACTTTTTCGTGGCGAAATTCCTTGGAAGAAAGACCTTCAACCTTGATAAACGGGCGGAAAATGATTTCCACATCATGCTTCTGAGCAATGTCAAAATAGGGAGATTTGTCGGAAGTCGGTTGAGGTTGTGAAACTAAAATTTTCTTTATCTTCATTCCTGAGTAAGTTAAGGCAGCCCGGAGAGAAACAACTGCAGTATGTGATTCAAAAATAAAGTTCTTTTTTAACAGGCTTGTTTAAATTATCGCAAGTCGTAGTATATCGGGTCTGTAGAATAGACGGGGGTTCAATGTCAGGACTGCTTTATCGGCAAAGAATCCGGACAAGGTCAACACAATGAGGTCAATGCCCGAGGAGAATAAAACGGCATAAGGCTGCGGCACCGAGATAAGTTAAAATCAAAGGTATCACTTCCAGACTGCAAAGGTAGTACAAAAAAAGCACCCATGAAGAAAATTGAGTGAAAAAAATCCTAAAACCTTTCCAAAGAAAACAAATTTTTCCGAGAATGAACGCGACAAGAGATGAAATCAGCCACCAGTCGAGGTGAGCGGGATAGCTGAGACACAGCAGGGCAAGGGGGAAAAATACAATCCCGACGATACCTTGCGATGATGTGAACCCCTTGACCCAGATCGAAGCCTTCTTTTTATCGGAAAAGACGTTTCCGACCATCCAGTATGCAAACCACATAATCAGTTCATAGACCATGCATACCCCCATGCACGCCGCCACGCATGTCGGCAATGGATACGGGAATGAGAGCATACCCATGGGGTCGAATCCAAGGATAGCGAGATAATGGATGGCACAATAGAGAATAACCCCCGCGCTGCAACACCAGAGGAGATTGAGCAAGAAGAGGAAACTTGTCTCACGCACAGTGTCGTCAAAGACGTTATGACGCTCGCGAATTTCAGTCAGACTCTTGAAAATCGTGCGCATATATTTCTTATTGTTGCGAAACCGGAAAGCCACAAGACAAAACACAAGGAGGAGCGCGGCATAAATCCAGCTTATTCCGCCGAACTCGAGGCCCGGCAACAATCCGGGTTCCTCCTTTTCATTTACCAGAATCACCCCTGAGCGCTCTTCACCTTCAATCACCGAATCCACAGTGTTGAGCGAATCGATCGCCAAAGAATCTGTTTCGCTTTTTGATACTGCCGGATTGTTGGATTTCCAGGTTTGCACAGGCTTCGGCTGACTGCTTCCTTCTGTAGCGGCAGTCGTGGCGCCCTTGGAATTCATACCCGCCATAATTTTCTCCTCCAATGCCTGCACATCACGATAAGTCTCCTGAGAAACGGAGCCGTGAGTCTGAGGCGTGGAGGTGGTCGGAGTCGTCGAGATGCTGTCTTGCATATTCATAATCAATCCATTATTTCAGCCATCCTTCAGCGCGATACCATTTCACGCTCTTCTCAATCCCTTCGCTCAAAGGGACTATCGGGTTGAACCCAAATCCCTTTCTCGCTTTATCTATCGAAACGGCCCAGTTGCGCTGTTTCATTATCTTATACTTATCGCGGTTGAGGGTGGAGGGTTTATTAAGTCCGGCACCTATCTTTTCAGCCACGAACGATACGAGCTTTACCCCCCAGAGGGGCATTTTTACCCCTAAGGCGAAACGCTTTCCGAGAGCTTTTAGAGTGAGTTTACGAAACTCCTTTTGAGTATAGACCGCATCTTCCGCAACATTATAGACTTCTCCGGTCGGAGCTTTCTCAAGAGCATCATAAATTGCCCGGGCAAGATCCTCCACGTAGATGAAACTGAGCATCTGACGTTTGAACCCGACGGAAAAATCGAATCCACGGTCGATGGCTTTAAACATCAGGAAATAATCATGATCGCGCGGCCCATAGATGCCCGTGGCGCGCAGAATGATGAATGGTATTCCGGCAGTATAGAGCAAGGTCTCCGCCTTAAGTTTAGAGACACCGTAGCGTGTATTGGGCTGGGGCAACATCTTTTCTGTGAAAGGAACGGGATTCTTGGTATCACCGGGTCCCATCGCGGAGAGGGAACTCATATACAGGAGTTTCTGCGGTTCCATCGAAGCCTCATGGAGAGCCTGTGTGAAATAGCGCAGATAATCATAATTAATACGTGAGAAGTCTGCGAAATTGACACATTTCGTGGCGCCCAGATTATATATTATCCAATCCCACTTCTCTCCGGCGGGTAGGGCGGATGAGAGTGCGTCAGCAATGGTGTGGGGATTCTCAAAGTCGAAAACCACAAATTTTATATTCGGATCGGAGAGCCATTTGCGTGAAGTGGAAGCGCGGACCCCTGCCCACACCTCATACCCTCTTCGCAATCCTTCAGTCACTATGAATCCACCGGCGAATCCACCGGCTCCGACCACGAGAACCCTTTTTTTAGTATCGAGGGGAGTTACACCATTTTCCATGTTGCATAATTTTTTATGAAAAGGCTCTTGATGAATAGAATTTAAGGTATCCTATTCAGGAAGAGGTATCAATTCAAATTCGTAATTTTGCTCGCGGAGCCAATCGAGGGCTTGCGGAAGCGCCTCCTGCAGCCGAGGCCAGCTTTTTATCGAGTCATGAAAAACTATCACCGACCCGTTGCGCGTGAGTCTGCGGACATTATCCACCACATCTTCCGGAGAGAGACGCCGACTGTAATCGCGTGTCACAAGATCATACATCACCAATCTGTACTTCCCCTTCATCCCGATGAGCTGTCTCCACCGCAACCAGCCGTGAGGCGGCCGGAAGAGGGGGGTGTTGAGCAATTGATCAGCACGGCTGACATCAAGAAGGTATCGCTTGGTTGTCACCCCGCTGCCTTGAAGATGATGCATGGTGTGATTCCCTATCCTGTGGCCGCGACGAACCACGTCTGAAAGGAGATCAGGGAAACGTTCCGCATTCTGACCTACCATGAAGAAGGTGGCTTTAATCCCAAATTTATCAAGGAGATCCAATACCCACGGAGTAACCTCAGGCACCGGACCATCGTCAAATGTCAGATAGACGACTTTTCTCCCCTTGATTTTCCGTCTGAATAACCCATGGGGATATAAAGCCCGAAAAAATCGTGGAGGACGCTCGATAAATTTAAGAGACAGTCTCATAATCTCATCTCGATCCGTAATTATCGGTTATTGACGCAGCTCGGGATGAGCGGCTTCGAAAGCCTCCCCAAGGCGGCGGCTGCGTTCGTGATTCAACTTCTGATATTCCGGATATTTAGTGAGGTCAGACTCTTTACCTCCAAGCTGCAGATAATATTCCACAGCCATGGTCAGCATAGAGTCGACAAGTCTTTCTTCTTCGGAAGCCGCGGCATATTCCTCCGGAGATTTACGCTCCATTTCATTGGCAATTTCAGCATATTTTGCCACTTCCTCAGCGTAAGATTGGAGTGAGGTGGAACCTCCATCCACACCGCCGGCAGCGACATCCCCGGCAGCTTGATGACCGTAAAGAGCGTTATAATTCTTCTCCAATTCCTCCACGGTCACTCCGTGACTCTTCACCAATTGCTCAACCTTCTTCATGTCTCCGCCATATTGAGTGTAGAGTTCGATGAAGCGATAGAACTGATAAGGAGCATATTTTGATTCCACCGACAGATTCGGAGAAATGAAGTTCATCGCCATATTCTTATGATAAGGAATATATTTGATATATTTCTCCATCTGTTGCCAGAGTAATTCTCTACCTTTCTTAAGGAGTTCGGGACGGTCAAGACGCTTCTTTTCGCCAAGTTCGCAATATAATTGAGGAAGCGTGAGAGCTGTGCTCAAAGTATAAGGGGAGGCGGCGTTCGATATATTCCCGGTGATGAGATTGAGCGTTGAGAGTGCTTTCTCATAGGCTTCCTTTGCCGTGGCATCGGCACCGTTATCCTTGGCAATATCTCCTTCATAGATGAATTCGGAAGCGACATCGAGGATTGAAGAGCGTGTAGAGACAATCATGCGACGCGCAGTCTCATCATAATAAGGTTTCTTTCCACCCTTGGACGGTACGTCGGCACCCCCCCAACGATATTTCGAGATTACATCGTAGGCTCTGTCGGTGCGGGCCGGGAGTCCGGGCTGAAGGGTAGGAACGATTTGATGAGTCATACCCGTGGATCGCATGTAGTCGGTGAGCCCGAGATGATATTCATCCCCCACAGTCATTGCCCAATAGATGGGACGTGGCCAGCCGTTGGCGGCATTCGTGGCGATGATGTCAAGCATCAGCAGGTCACCCAGTCCGAGATACCCCTTGCTGCGATATGCGTAAGTCTCGGCAAGGTTGACAACTATCTGATCAACGATGTCTGCCGTGTCTTTCGGAGCCACCAGTCCGCGTTCGACCACGAGCTTCTTATCGATCGGGATAGTCACGACAGCGCTTGGGAATGTGGGATATCCGTATTTATCACGTCCGTTGCCGGCATAGACCATCTTGAGAGCGGTGAGAAGATCCACCGGACTTGTCTCAGGACTGATTATGGTGACGTCACTTCGTCCGTAGGCGTAGTCCTGAGGCGTAGCCGTGAAGGCAACTCCCGGAGCGGTATAAGTCTGCTGGCGAGCCTGATTGGCATACCAATCGGAATTGAGATAACTTAGGTTGATAATCTTGACGTCAGGTCTGACACCCTCAACCTCCTGTGCGTACCATAACGGGAATGTATCATTATCGCCATTGCAGAATACAATGGCATTCGGTTCGAGGCTTTCGAGATAATTGATAGCGAAATCGCGTGCGGCATAACGTCCTGAGCGGTCGTGGTCATCCCATGTCTGACTTACCATCTGCAACGGGATTGCAAGCCCGATAAGGGCAGCCACGGCAGCACACCAGGTCGAAACCTTAGCCCGGGATTGAGGTTCCTCCACGATAGATAAGGGTTGGAGCGGCTCTTCGTCAATTTGCTTACGGGAGGGTTGCTCACCTTTCGCGACGTTCGTCTTATCAGCACCCACATCCCTGTTTTCAACGGCTGCCCCTTCTGCCTTTGCACGCCGTGACGATGAGTACATCCACATAAGGATTCTCCAAAGTCCGGTCACGCCCATTCCAATCCAGATGGCAAACGCATAGAACGATCCTGCGAAGGCATAGTCCCGTTCACGCGGCTGATTCGGTGGCTGGTTAAGATAGAGCACGATGGCGATTCCCGTCATGAAGAAGAGGAAGAATATGACCCAGAATTGCTCAATGCCGCGACGCCCGGCGAACGCCTGCCAAAGCAATCCGATAAGTCCGAGGATTAGGGGAAGCATATAGTAGACGTTATGACCCGCATTATTCTTCCCGAGATCATCCGGAAGAAGACTCTGGTCTCCCAAACGGGCATTATCAATCATTGGAATACCCGAAATCCAGTTCCCGGCATCGAGTTCACCATTCTGATTATTTATGTCATTCTGGCGTCCCGCGAAGTTCCACATGAAATATCTGAGATACATGTGGTTGAGCTGATAATTGAAGAAATAGGCAAGATTCTGGCTAAACGAGGGTTTGAAAACTCTCTTTTCAGGATAGTTGAAAGTGCCCGTAATCTGATTGTAATACGGCTCGGCGGAGGTGTCAAGTTCAGGAATTTTCTCTCCGGATGTTTCATCGATGGCCTGAACGGCTACCAGCTGGTCGGGAAGAGTGTCAAGGTTGACCCATGTCTCATACATTGTGCGGTGCATACGGCTGTAGATACGTGGGAAAAGCATATTGAGTTCCGGATTCATCTTAGCTTCCGGCTTATAGTCGCGCTTAGCATAAAAATCCTTGCCGCGTTGAGCAAGTTTGCTGTTCTTCTCTTGTTCGGATGTCGAAAGGAACCCATATTCAGAAGATGGTTCTACTCCTGCCACCCCTTTGACATATAGCGGTTTGCCGGGGTTGACAATAGTATTGTAGTTCGGAGTCATCAGCACCACGGGAGTTCCATCTTCGCGAACGGTAACCGTATCTGCATAAGTGTAGGTGAGCTTCTTCATCGGTGAGCTGAAGAGAGTCTCGCCGTAGATAAGGGGATTTTCACCATATTGCTCGCGATTGAGGTAAGAAGCCAGGTCAAACACATTGTCAGGGGAATTCTGGTTCATCGGAGTGTCGGCGGAACTGCGGATCAGGATGAGGGCATAACTGCTATACCCGACGAAAATAACCGCAATGCTCCACATCACGATATTCATTATTCTCACCGGGAGGGGGCGGCTGAATTTGCTGAACAACCATGCGATAAGGAGAGCAAGAAGCACGATGCCGATCCATATCCCGTTTCCGATAAAAAGGATACCGGAAATAAGGATGGCGCAGATGAAGCTGATCTTGATCCGCAGGGGTGAGTTCTGCAAATACAGCTCACGTATAGCCCAGATGAATAGAGCGGTGGCTGCAATGGCGTATGCAATTGCCCCGGAGTTGAAGCTCATGCCGAAACCGTTGACAAACAGAAGTTCGAATTGCTGCGCCACTTTTATGAATCCAGGCACAAGACCATAGAGCACAAAGAAGATTATAACGAAAGATATAAGAAGAGCGAGGAGCGACTTCTTAAGATTCATGTCGTTAAATTTGCGATAGGCGAAGACGAGCACAATCGCGGGGATACAGAGGAGGTTGAGGAGGTGTACAGCCACGCTGACACCGATGATATATGCTATCAGAATCAGGTAAGCGTCGCTATGCGGTTGGTCCGCACGATTTTCCCACTTCAGGATTAGCCAGAAGACTAATGCCGTGCAGAATGATGAGAAGGCATAGACCTCACCTTCGACGGCAGAAAACCAGAACGTGTCGCTCCATGTATAAGCCAAAGCGCCGGCAATTCCGCTCCCCATAATGGCGATATATTGTCGCAACGTCGGCTCCACATCATTACCATCCTTTACTATCAGACGTCTGACAAGATGGGTGATGGTCCAGAAAAGGAGTAAGATGGTAAGCGCGCTCAGCAATCCGCTCATGGCGTTGACCATCACGGAAATACTTTGTGCATCCGGTGCAAAATTGGCAAAGAAACGGGCTGTCAGCATAAAGATGGGGTTGCCCGGCGGGTGACCCACTTCAAGTTTGTCGGCCTGGATGATGAACTCACCGCAGTCCCAATAGGAAGCTGTCGGCTCAAGAGTAAGCCAATAAGTCACAAGGGCAATGAGGAATACCAACCATCCCCCGATGTTGTTGATCAGCTGATAACGTTTAGTAAACATAATATCGTTCTATGAGATAGTCTCAAAGTATTATTGATCGACCCGTAAGGGTAAAAATAATGCAAGGTCGAGGGCATCTCCGGACTTAAGAGTGCACAAGACCTTGCAAAATTAGTCATAAATAGCGGAAACTCAAAACCTAATCCCGAAAACTAAACTAAACTCAGAAAACTCCGGTTCCAATTGCCAGGGATCGTTCCGCTAAGATAATATAGGCATCCGAATATCAGCGGACAATCAGTTTGCCGGAATTGGCTCCTGCACGAACGAGGTAGATGCCGGCTGGAGTATCGAGTTCAAAGGTCGGGGATACGCATTCTCCGGAATAGATTACCTTTCCGTCCGGAGTGGCAATGATGATTTCGAGACCTTCGGCTCCGTCAATGATGATCCGATTATGAGCCGTGCTTATTGAAATCATATCCGTTGAAGTCACGGTCATACCTGATTCGTAGGTTGCCAGACAATTCATCGGCCGGGATTCTCCGCGGTTGTAGAGAGTGGTGATGTCATATCGTGTTGAGGTGTTTACACCCGGTTTGGTGTCGGTGAATGAAGTGGCATTTGCATCCGCCTTTGTCAGGAAGACACCATCGCGATAGATATTATACCCCTCTATTTCAAGACCGCTCCCTTTGAGACCGACTTTAGTAAATTCGATATTGTCAACGCAAAGGGCAAAGACGTTGGAGGAGATGCAGCGGATAGCAAAATATTTGGTTCCCGCAGAAAGGTTGGCAGTATATTGAGTCCACTCAGCCGGAACGGCATTTTCTACGGAAATCCTGCGGAAGCTGGAAAGATCTTTCCCTTCCTTAGAGCCGAGAATTTCAAACGACTCAAAGCCGTAAAGATCTGTGGCGGAGCGAGCCATAAACTTGATGGTCTGGGGAGTGCCGGGCAAAAGCGGGGAGATCAGCCAGTCATCATTACCCATTCCGCTGTCAGCGATAGCAGCGAAAGCCACAAACATTCCATCACCTTCGTAAGGAATCCATGCTTCTCCTTCCATCAAAGATTTTTCGCGGCTGAATGCCATGAATGCTTTGGGCACTGAAGCATTGGGAATAGGTGTATTGCCGTGGCCGATTCCGAGAGTATAATCTCCATCCGCATCAACGCTGGTCCATTCTCCAAGATAGTCATCCACAAGTTCACCACCGCGAACACCGATTGAGAAGGGGACGTAGTCTTCCACTCCGTCAACCACCTGTTGTGGCTCATTGGTGCCGATATCGGGAGTATTCCATGTAAGGAGTGTTCCGGTTTCGAGGATCTGAGCCCATGGGCGTCCAGGCGCCGGATAGATATTGTGATGGACTCCGACAGCCACAACCTCAGAGGCATTATCAGATTCGACTTTATCATCAGGGGTAGTTGCGACAACTTGGAAAGTGACATCTTCTACATTGACAGCTCCGACTGTCTGCGTGAAATTGACAGCACTGTTTTCACCAACCTTAAGGGATACCTTTTGAGAATCGATGTCAGCACCATTGCGACGCAAAGTCACGGTCGCTTCCAGATCTCTGGCGCCGGCGTTCTCTACATAGGCCGTGAGTGTGAAAGGTTCCTCAGCCTCTACGATCTGCGGGAGATCAAACAGGTTAAGAGAGACGTTCGGAGTCGGAAGATCGATAAGTTGGATGGCATCGATGAAGAAGGTGGAGGATAATTCTTCGAAATTCTCACCAATAAGAACGAATTGAGTCTTAACGGGATTTCCAGGAATCGGGATGATGCATCTCTGCCAACCTTTTATCTCCGGACGTGGAGTGGCGTCAACCGTGATTGTTTCAATCTTTCCGCCAGCCTCCGTAAGTATCCGGGCGGTCAATCCGCGGGTCACACCCATCGGATAGAGATAGTGGAACACAAGAGCAGGATTTGCCAATCCGGAAGTATCGAAGTTTCCTGCCACGAAAGAGGCCTTGTCTCCAGTGGTCACACCCACGAAGCGGAGGAGCCCGCCGTCGCCGTCGGCATCATCCACACCCGGATTTGATGCGGGATTTGTGACAGTCCAGGAAGCGTTATCGTCAGCTCTTTCGATTACAAATTCCAGGTCAGCGTAGCCATCGGTGAATGATTCAGTTGCCGGTGTCGGGAGGAGACGCCCGTAAGTGGTGATATTGGAATATTCGGTTTCAGCATCACCGGCGATATTGACAGCCGTCACGGCATATTGCACGAACTCTTGTGGAGTATCAGCTTCCGCAGGAGTATCCACGAACTCGGTATCAGTGAGGTTGTCGGTGAGCACTGTTTCAGTGCGGTCATAGCGTATCAAGCGATAAGAGACAGAACCGGCCGGTAGTGTCACACCCTCGGTATCGGTCTGCGGTGCAGTCCAGGAAAGGTGGATTTGTCCGTTGTGAGCACCACCGACGGCAATAATGTCAGTGACAGGAGAAGGAACGTGCACACCCACATAGACTTCGCAGGTCTCCGGAAGCGAACGTCCCGCTGCTGAGGTCACACAGACTTCGTAGATGTGTGAACCATTGGACACATTTTTATCATCGAATTTAAATGTCTCCCCGGGTTTGCCCGGCATGACGGTGATGAGTTTCCCATCGCGAGAGATCTCCACTCCCGTGATTTCGTCTAAATCCTTTCCTGCCATATCCACGGAGGGGAGCGTGCACTCAAGGTGGACATTAAGTGAAGCATCAGCACCGGGAGTCACAGTCAGGTCAGAGACACTTGCCGGAACATCGGTAGTGACCGGATTGCTTATGCTGAGGTCATCTATCCAGAGATAATATGAGTCGATATCCGAGCATGCATGCACCGCAAAATGATAGATGCCGTCTGAAGCTGGAGAGTAGTCGCAGCTGACGGTGACATACTGGTCATCCACAATATCAATCGGATCAAGGATTCTGCTCATGGAAGTCTGGTCACGGTCACTTCCCACCCAGAGAGCTACGCGCTCAGGGAAGATGTGAAGACCGGAGTTAGTGGCACGTGCCTTGAAAGATATGCGGTAGCTCATCCCGTTCTTGAGGTAGACCGGGGGGAGAATCAGGTAATCATCAGCCTGAGAATCAAGAGAGATTGTGGAGTGCATGGTCCCGTTTTGCCACACCCACGATTTGTTGTCGCCGTTACCGTCAATGAGGGTCAGGTCTTCGCAGATGATGCGGTCGTCGAAATCAAAAGTGTACGGGGGCTTATAGGAACCGTTGATTATGGTATTGGAGAGGGATGGCTCCGCGGAGAAGCCCGGGAGAACGGGAGTGACGGAATACGTGTTGCGGGTGCGTGAAGCCGGTTCGGGTAATGTTTCGGTGAATGACGTACCCTTAATTCCGGTGGCAATCGTGTTATCAGATAATCTGACGACTGTATAGCTTAAATCCTGTGGGTCAAGATACCCTCCATGAGTGGGTTTAGCCGCGTCCCAAGTCAGAGTGAAAGTGTTGCCGCTGTTGGTCAGTGTAACATTCTCTACCGGAAGAGGCGTATCTTTACCGATGAAAAGTTTTGTACGGACCGGGTCACCGGCTCCGAAGGAATTGGAGCAGAAGACTTCCACAGTATATTCATCAGCCGTGTCAGCTGTGACTTGGGCTGTGACTTTTTGTCCTGGAGTGGTTTTCCCGGTTGCTTTTGCAATTCCGTTCAAGCGGACGGTATATTCTATTTCTCCTGAAAGAGTCTTTCCGTTGATGCTTTGTGAAGGAGCTTTAAATTCAACAGAGCCGCTGAGTGTTCCATCCGGGAAATGGGAGAGGAGGGCAGTGGGAGCTGCCGGAGCCGATGGAGACGCCATATCGCGCGGTTCATAGAGACCGGAGAGGGACTGCTCGTCGTAGAAGTCGTAGAGCTTCGTGGCTGTCCCGGTGGTCGGCTCAATGGAGTACATCGCTTGCTTGTAATCAGCATTGAGAGCGAAATAGATGTTGCCGTCGGAGCCATAGGTGGCGGAGGTCATATATTGATTGGAGAGTCCGGTGTCGGCTATGAAGGTAGGTTCACCGGTTGCCTTGTCAATAATATAGAGTGAACCGCTATTATTGATAGCGTAAACGGTTCCTTCGTCAGATACGGCGACCCCGACAAATGAACAGTCGAGGTTTTGGCTATAGTTGCGGATCATTTTGACGTCTCCTGTGGTGATATCCAATGTTCCGAAATAGAAATAGCCGTCGATTCCGCGTTTCACGAAACAGCCATACACATTGTCGGTTGTAGGATCCCATGCCATATCCATGGCCTTGAATTCCTCATCGGCATTGGGAATTTCGGTCGCTGTCCAGGAAACGGTGTCGAAAAGATAAAACTTCATAGACATCACCACGTACCCGCCGTTGGGAGCGGTTACCTCCTGAGAGTCTGCTACAAAGAATTTGCCATCGGCATAGACAGCACCGGCGTTTCCGCAAAGCACCGGGTTGGTGGTGACGGTCTTATAGCTATAGTAAATGCCTGATGTCTTGGGGAATGTATAGATACCATAGACAGGATCATCATAATCCCATTCGGCAGTGTACCAGATACATGCGTTCAGGTTGGAAGAGTTTTCAGCCTCCGAGGATTTAACAGTGGTTCTCTTTTTGTGAGACGCTTTTTCTTTGGTTGATTTGGCAGGGCGCGCCGGGATAGGATCGAAGAAGACCGGAGTCTCGGCAAATGCACCTTGAGACAGCGTTAGAAACGCCAGAAGGGATAGGATTTTAAATTTCATAATCTATGGATTGAAGATGATAATGAATGCTTCGCGCTCCAACCGGAGACAAACCGGATCTGTTCTTTGAGAGGATGATTTTGTTTGCTGCTTATGGAGTGAGTGTATCTGTTGGTCAGAGAGAGGGGAATTATTTGCTTGCGCAGTGAGCCGGGGCCAAACCGGCTCAGTTCTTTCAGAGGAGAAATTTGCTTGCTGTCCTTTCGGAAGAGCTCGCGAACTGGGAGAGGAGGGGTGATAAAGTATAAAAGGGAGAACTTTTTGGTTCTCCCTCTGTGAGTTGTTTGTGATTGTGAATTATTTTGCCGGGGCGGGAGCTTGTGCCGGTGTAGCTGTGGGAGCGGGAGCCGGCGCGCTGGTGGCAGCCGGAGCTGCCTTGATGCTCGATACGTTGACAGGTGCTTTGACTGTGAATGCAGCACAGATGCTCAATACACAGATAACTATAGCGAGCGTCCATGTGGCTTTCTCAATGAAGTCAGTGGTCTTGCGATAGCCGAGATATTGGTTTCCGCTTGAATAGTCAGAGGCCAGACCTCCACCTTTGGATTTCTGGATAAGCACAGCGCCAACGAGAAGAATGCAGGCGATTACAATGAGAATTGTTAAAAAAATATACATGTTAAATGATTGTTATTGTTTGCTTTATAATATGATTAAGAACCCGGTTCACCGTGAGGAGACAGGGCAACCGGAATCCTAAGATTTTGATTCGTTGATAATTAATTTCTTCAAAAATCTGATTTGGTCTGCAAAGTAAATATTTTTTTCGGGATTTTTCAAATTTAATTCCATAATTATTTCGAGAGCTTTGCGATAATTATGATTTTTTATCATAACGCGCGCAAGACTTTCGGTGAGAGCCGTGGCTCCGGATTCCTTTGGAGCGCTTTTTTCACGGGGAGTGGAATCGGTTGTTTTAAGGAAAGAATCAATAATTGAGGTTGTGGAGTCTGCCGGTGTGCCTTCCGATTCATCCCGCTCAAGAAATGTGGAAGCATAGTCTATTGCCGGGGGAGCGA
Source organism: uncultured Sangeribacter sp. (assembly GCA_964521885.1). Classification (GTDB taxonomy): domain Bacteria; phylum Bacteroidota; class Bacteroidia; order Bacteroidales; family Muribaculaceae; genus Lepagella. Next base: position 26,810 of record CAZFUF010000009.1, read on the forward strand.
TCGGTATCTCCTCATTGGCAGCCGGAGTACTTTTACCATATTTGGAAAGGAATGTGTCAATAGTGTCGGATGTGGAGAGAGCCGGGGGAGTCATATCGGGATAGAAAGAATTGAATTCCTCGGGGATTGCCCCGACGAGACGGTGAGCGGCCGTTTCATCACCGGCAGTCATGGCTATACGTCGTCTGAGAGTCTCTCTTTCCTCAGGATTTGAGACTGAGTCAAGGGCTTTGATCTGCGGCAGAGCGAAATAGGGATATTTTACGAACGCTTTATCTGCCTCCTCCATGGTGACGGGGGTGTCGGGGTTCATCAGATTGTTGAGCATCTTATATCGGGATGTTTACAATTAAACGATTTGACGGTTAGACTATGTTATCTCTGACGCCTATAGACGATTACCAATTTCCTAAGGTGGCATTGAAAATGAGATCGACCAATTCCTCGCAGATTTCTTTGCAGAGTTCATCTTGCACATCAGTCAGCATGAGCGAGCTTGAGAATTGCCGGTAGGCTGAGAAGGATTGGTCGATATTATTGGCTGCATTCTGAGAATCGGTATATTTCACGTGGACAGTGATTGTCAGACGCGTTTCAGTGGCGTACGCGTCCGCCCCCACTGCCTGAGGGGAGAGGGAATAACCGGTGATTTCTCCCGACATTTCAAGGTCGGAGTTACCATCAATCAGCTGAAGGCGTGTCTGACGGGTCACGGCATCCATCAATTCATTTTCAAATGTCTGTTGAAGAGGGGGATAGACCAATGCGGCTCTGATCGGAAATTCAGAGATATGCATTGTCTTGTAAATATCGTAGTTGAGCGCGGATCCGTTGAATTTATAGGATATGGTGCATCCGGTCATCATCAGCATCATGATAATGAATACAGCGGCTTGATATAAACGTGGGAGTGCAATGATTTTTCTTGGCAGTCGCATAAGATGAATGGATTACTCATCGGAGATGTCGAGTTCCCGAATTTTCCGATATAGAGTTCGCAGGGAGATATTAAGGGCTTCTGCAGTCTGACGTCTGTTTCCTTTGTTGCGTTTCAAAGCATTGATAATTGTGTCTCGCTCAGATTGCTGAAGTGATGAGAGGTTGCTTGGTGCGCCTGATCCTTCCCGATGGATTATTGAATAAGGGTTCTCTTCGGGGTAATGAATCAGAGCGCGGGGAGTGGGTTGTGTCGGCTCCTGATGATCAGATGACTCCTTGTCACCGGCAAGTTTCTTCTTGAGGGTTTGGATTTCAGAATTCATGGAGAGCATAAGTTGCCAGAGCATCTCAATTTTCGATTCTGAAGTGATAGGTTGAGAGAGAGGAACAGGAGTTGATGAAGCACCGTGATTCAGCGGGATAGCATCAATCATGATGTCACGCGAAATTTCCTGCCCGGCATTGAAGAGAGCCAATTGCTCCACGATATTCTTCAGCTGGCGAACATTTCCGGGCCAACGATAAAGCGCCATGGCACGTCGTGCACCCTCGGAGAAGGAGATAGGCTCGGTCATATACTTTTCGGAGAAATCGGCTGCAAATTTGCGGGCAAGAAGGAAGATGTCGTCACCTCTGTCATGGAGTGGGGGCACATCGATCGTGACGGTGGCGAGACGGTAATAAAGGTCTTCACGAAATTTTCCTTTTGCCACAGCTTTCATCAGATCGACATTGGTCGCGGCCACTATACGGATGTCCGTTTTTTGCACATTCGAAGATCCGACTTTAAGAAATTCACCGGTTTCGAGTACACGGAGAAGGCGCGCTTGGGTCGTCATCGGGAGTTCCGCCACTTCGTCAAGGAAGACGGTCCCACCGTCGGCTTCTTCAAAATAACCCTTGCGGGCGGCAATCGCCCCGGTGAATGAGCCTTTCTCATGTCCGAACAGCTCGCTGTCAATAGTACCTTCAGGAATCGCACCGCAGTTGACAGCGATATATTTTTTATGTTTTCGAGCCCCAAAGGCATGAATGATTTTAGGGAAGAATTCTTTTCCGGTGCCGCTTTCACCAGTCACCAGGACGGACAGATCGATAGGAGCCACCCTGACGGCGCGCTCGATTGCATTTACCAGCGCCGGGGAGTTCCCTATGATCGAGAAGCGTTGTTTTGCCTTCAGCGCTTCCGCTGCGAGAGTATTTGTGAGTCCAGACATTTCTTATAAATTCCTAAATCCCGATTCGTAAATTCCTTATTTATACTCCTTGAGCTTATATGTTTCTTCCCTGAGGAATTTTCCGAGATCCTCAAGTGTTTTGCATTCAGCCTGAAGTTCGGGGGAGATGGGGTATCCTATGGAGACGTGGACTTCCTGATCCACCTTCCTGAAGAGCTCGCGAGGGAGCCGGAGCGAACGCAGTCTCCAGTCGATGAGCCCCAGTATATTGAAGAAAGTGGAATTATGTCCATGAAAATATATTGGGACTACGGGCACTTTCATCTGGCGTATAAGGCGGATGATAGTGGGTTGCCATTCACGGTCGGAGATATGAAGGCTACGGTCAATTTTAGAGACAGCTCCGGCGGGGAAAAAACCGACAGGGTGTCCCTCCTTGATACGCTCCATGGCTTCGCGGATACCGTGCATGGTGACACGTTTTTTTTCAGGGTCATCAGTTTTAATGGGATCGACAGCTATGAAAGCCGGCCGCATGGCTGTGATGTAATTGAGAAACATATTGACCATCACTTTGTAGTCCGGGCGATGTTTCCCGACCAGAGCCATCAGTATTATCCCGTCATAAGAACCGAAAGGGTGATTGCTCACCGTGATGAAAGGCTTATCAGGGAAAGAATCGAGTATTTCCTCATTGTCCACACGGAGCTTAAACCGGAAAGCTTCATCCACAAGAAGCCTGGCAAAGTTTATCCCCGTCTCGTAACAATACTTGCTGTGCACGTCATTACAACGGTCAAGCCAGAGGAAGTGAAGCAGGGAGTTGACAAGTTTGGGATGTCCTTTAAGCGAAGGGACCATCCTGTAGATGTCTTCGAGGCTGAAAATTTCCGGTTTTATACCATATTTTTTTCTGATGTCTTCTTCCATATAAATTATTTAATGGAGGGGGATAACCGACAGAAGGGTCATTTATCCGCCCATTAAGGGGGAGACTTTCAAGGTAAGTCAAATGAAGCCTATATCGCTTCAATCTACAAAATTAAGAAAAAAATTCGATAAACGGAAATATAAGAGAAGGCCGCATTACACGAATGCGACCTTCCTGTCTATGGTATGATTGAAATGAAGTCTATTTGACCATGGGGTTTTATTTCACCATGATTTTGCTTACCTTGCCATTCTTGCGAACGAGGTAGAGACCTTTGTTGAGATTACCATTAAACTTGACGCCGTCAAGAGTATAGTATTCAGCTTCGGAATCATTTACAACGAACTTGATTGCAGTAGCAACATTGTCGCGACCTGTGCTGACTTCGCTGGTGATGTCGCCATCTTTAGCCTGAGCCTTGATAGTGACCGCTTCAGTAGTTGCACCGGGAAGGATTTTTACAGTGGGTGTAGCACTTGTGATAGCATGGGTAGCAGAGTAATCTGCCGCATCATCAAGTGTAAGAACACCATCTGCGGAAGTTGCTTTCTTAGGAGCGGAAGCAGGTGCATCTTCAGTAGGAATAACGGGATTTGAACCATCGATAGTAAAGTAAACGGTTACACCTTCACCGATTGTGCCGAAGTCGAAAATGAGTTGTTCTTCACTGTTGCCATCTTCGAGAGTAAAGCTCGGTTTTGTAAGGAGTGAGTAACCCTTAACTTCTGATGTGCCCTCAGTCACTTCATTTTCAAACCAGAGATTGATTGTGAAAAGAGTTGCGGGAGCAAGTGTTCCGTCGAAGTAACCTTCGTTGATGCCGTAGTCATAATCCAAAACTTCAGATACTTCTTCGTCGCCGTTCATTACCTGGAATTTAGCTTTCCAGTTGCTGTCAGCATCAAGATCAGTGGTGAAGCTCAAACCGCTTTGAGTGTCGAATGTGATGTTTTCAGGCAATGCGGGAGCCTCGTCTGCCTTAGCTGCACGATAGTTGACAGTTACGGACTTCAGGTAAGAATCTATGTTGTTGGTAGTGTAGAGTGAGAAGTACTTGTAGTCTTTTTCGAAGCTTACGGTTGTTGAAGAGCTTGAGATGCTGCCTACAAGGTCACCATTGCTTTCAACATTACCGGGAGTCTTAACAACTACTTTGCCTGCAGTTGTGCCGTATTCACGACCTGTGAATTCAGTGTTTGCACCGCGAACGCCAAATGTTGCGTTGCTGTCGCCTGCATATTCCACAACGACGCTGTCGATTACATATTCTTCATTTGCAGAAGACTGGAAGATATAAGAGAGGTAATCGGCACCGTTCATTTCGATACCCTTCTGAGGATCGAGAGCCACGAGCATCGTGTAGTCAACACCGTCAACTGTCATTGTGTAAGGAGTAGTGAAATATGAAGCGAGTTCCTGATCATCAGCGCTGATGACATTAACGGCAGGATTTGATTTGTAGTAAACGCGTGAAGCAACTTCAGAATCTTTCATTTCTGCTGCAACAGCGAATGCCTGAACAGTTACACTTTCGTTTTCACCGAAGCTGATTGCGAAGGGAGCAGTGTAAGCGGTAGATTCAGCTGTAGGCTCTGTGCCGTCGGTGGTATAATAAATAGTAGCACCTTCTGTAGCGCAAGAGATTGCAATTTCAACACCGTCGGCAACTTCTCTTACAGTAGGAGTTATGACCGGAGTCTCGACAGTAGCTGTTTCATATTCAATTTCAACGGGTGCAAATTGATCACCCCATTTGTAACCGTTCATTGAAATAACGTTGCCATTCTTGATGGAGGAATAGAAGACGTTGTTAAGCGTGAGGGTTTCGCCGTCAACTGAAAGAGTGTTGCCATTGCTGATCTCACCACCCTTCAGTGTAAGACCTGCATAGGGAGCTTGAGATGCGAAATCAGATAAAGAAACCTCTGCGAAATCGGGAGCAGTTACTTCTACAGTGCCTGTAGTGAGAGTGAATTTCTGAACCTCAACAAGGCCGTCTACTGTTACGATGTTACCTTTGACAGCAGAAATCATATCACCGACAGCGCAAGTGTTGGCACCGTTAAGAAGAGCATTGTCAGTGCCGTCAGTGATGAGTACGTAGTTGCCGCTCTTGGCAATAACTTCAAAATTACCTACACCGTAAGCGGTAGTGGCATTCTTTGCATTTGCAACAAGAGCACCGAGACTTTCATAACGAACCGGAAGGTCGATCACCTTTGAAGTGATTTCGCTGGTTGCACCCGGCATCTGAGCCTGTGCGTATACTGTGCAAGATTCATTAACGGTGAAACGTTTTGAATAAGTCTGATCAAGATTATCTTTAGAGAAACCGTATTTGATAGTGACGCCTGATGTGGGGCAGCTCAAAGTTACGGTTCCGATCCCTAATTTTTCAGTAAAAGTGATTTTTACATTTTCGATTGGCTTAGGAATCAAAGTATAAGTTACTGTGATTGATTTGATACGAACTTCAGTAGCACCTGTGTTCTCCAAAACTTTTTCAGCTTGCTCATCTGTGAAATTCCAAACCTTGGGGGTAGTAAGGTTTTTGATGTCGGCTGCTGTTGCACCATCAATCTTGATACCATTCCACTCGTAATCACCAACAGGAGTGATTGAGATAGAAGTGATGTAAGCTTCATCAGGGTCAACGAGGATTGCAAGTTCATCACCTGCGCTGAAACGAAGTGCACCGCCTGTGATAACGGCAGATCCTGCACCTGTACGCTCGATAGTCACCATCTTGTCAGAAGAGGTGTACTGGTCGTTGGTCAATGTCGCACTTGAAAAATCAATTGTCGTTTCTTCTGCAGAAGCTATGCCGATTACCGACATCAGACAGAACAGAAAAAGTGAAATTTTCTTCATAGATGTGAATGATTAATTTAGTTAAAAAAGTTATTTTGTATTAGTGTTGGTTAAATTATCAGTCTAATAATGGCAAAGATCTGATAAAAGCAGCTTACAGCTGTTAATGTTTGGCGGATTGAAAAAAAGTTGTTGTCGTTTCTTTAATTGATATTGTTGGAGTTGTTTTCGGTTTTAATGAATTTGTAGTTATTAAATTTTATACGCAGTCCTGCGTATCGAATGGTTAACTTAAGATTTTCCCCGTAGATTCTTTTTCTGTCTCTTTCAAGTGTGCAAAATTAATAATATTTTTTTTCATCCAAATATTTTTTTTAAAAATTTTTCAGAAACTGCGTTTTAAAGGATTAAAAATTGTTTTTTTTTGTGTCGGAGAGGGGTTAGGAGAAAAAGGGAGAGCTGCTGCAGAGGAGAATCGGAAAGCATTTTCAGTGGAGTGGTATCAATAGGGAACCAAATGTGAAGCGAGCGTTTTTCATATAAAAAAGAGCCGGTGGGCAAGATAATCAAATCTTGCTCACCGGGCGGTGTGTCAAGTCGTCTGATGCGACTGTATGAGGTCAGAATCAGAGCTTCGGACCGGCAGCCACGAGAGCTTTACCGGCTTCGTTATTCTCGAATTTCTTGAAGTTCTTGATAAACATCTCAGCGAGAGTCTTGGCTTTCTCTTCCCATTCTTTGGGATCAGCGTAAGTATCTCTCGGGTCGAGGATCTTGGGATCCACACCGGGGAGTTCGGTCGGGATAACGAAATCGAAAATCGGGAGCACTTTTGTGGGAGCTTTGTCGATGTCACCATTAAGGATGTCGTCGATGATGCCACGGGTGTCGCGGATAGAGATACGTTTGCCTGTGCCGTTCCAACCGGTGTTGACAAGATATGCGTGAGCACCGCTGACGTTCATCTTCTTAACGAGCTCCTCAGCATATTTTGTAGGGTGGAGTGAAAGGAATGCCTGTCCGAAGCAAGCTGAGAAAGTAGGAGTCGGCTCTGTGATACCACGTTCTGTGCCGGCGAGTTTAGCTGTAAATCCGGAAAGGAAGTAGTATTTAGCCTGCTCATCGTTGAGGATTGCAACCGGAGGAAGCACACCGAAAGCGTCAGCTGAAAGGAAGATAACCTGCTTGGCAGCCGGACCCTTTGAAACAGGGCGGACGATGTTGTTGATGTGATAGATAGGATAGCTGACACGAGTATTTTCGGTCACTTTCTTATCTGCGAAGTCGCATTTACCCTCAGCATCCACAGTTACGTTCTCAAGAAGAGCATCGCGTTTGATGGCGTTGTAGATATCGGGTTCTGATTCTTTGTCGAGGTTGATGACTTTTGCATAGCAACCACCTTCGTAGTTGAAGACGCCGTCATCATCCCAACCGTGTTCGTCATCACCGATGAGAAGACGTTTCGGGTCAGTGGAAAGAGTAGTCTTGCCTGTGCCGGAGAGACCGAAGAAGATAGCTGTATTCTTACCTTCGAGGTCAGTATTTGCTGAGCAGTGCATTGAAGCGATGCCACGGAGGGGGTTGAAGTAGTTCATCATGGAGAACATACCTTTCTTCATCTCACCGCCATACCAAGTGTTGATAATCACCTGTTCGCGCTGTTTGATGTTGAAAGCAACCACAGTCTCTGAGTGGAGACCGAGTTCCTCATAATTTTCCACTTTAGCTTTGGAAGCGTTGAAAACAACGAAGTCGGGCTTGAAGTCTTCGAGTTCTTCCTTAGTGGGACGGATAAACATGTTAGTCACGAAGTGAGCCTGCCATGCCACTTCCATGATGAAGCGTACGTTAAGACGGGTAGCTTCGTTAGCACCGCAGAATACGTCGACAACATAGAGAGTCTTGTCGCTGAGCTCTTTGACAGCTTTCTCGCGAAGTTTGTCCCACACTTCAGTTGTGATGGGTTTGTTGTCGTTCTTATATTCATCGGATGTCCACCATACAGTGTCTTCTGTCACCTCGTCTTTTACGAGATATTTATCTTTAGGAGAGCGACCGGTGTATACGCCTGTGAAAACGTCAACGGCACCGAGATCAGTGACATACCCCTTTTCATATCCTTCGAGAGCAGGGTTTGTCTCATCTTTAAAAAGTTCTTCGTAGGAGGGATTGTGAATGATATTCTTCACATCTTTAATCCCATACTGTGACAAATCTAATTTTGACATAGTGGTTATAATTAAATACTGATTGGAATTTTTAATAAGTCGAGCCAATACTTTATGACCGGTGCGGCCGTAGGATTATCAGGCTCGTAGTCATAACAATTTCTATCTGCTTATCAGACTACAAAATTAGACAATTTATTTTATATTAACATCAATTAAAGTGAAAAAACTTTTTTGAATGCGGGGCTCCTTATTATTGAGCGATGAGGAGGAAATAGTTTTTCTTGCCGCGCTGAGCGATGATATATTTCCCTGCGATCAGGCTGCCGGCATCAATAACAGCGTTAATATCCGCCACTTTCTCCTTATTGATACTTACACCTCCACCTTGAATCATCTTGCGGGCTTCACCTTTTGAGGGGAAAACGGCTGTCTTGGCAGCCAGAAGTTCGATGACCGGTATGCCGGCTTTGAGATCTTCAGCTGAGATGGTGAATTGAGGCACACCTTCGAATACTTCAAGCAACGTTTTTTCATCAAGATGCTTGATAGCGTCTCCGGTGTTGTTGCTGAAAAGGATTTGGCTTGCTTCCACGGCTGCTTCGTAATCCTCTTTTGAGTGAACCATCTCGGTGACTTCCTTGGCAAGACGTTTTTGCATCGGACGCTTCCCGGGGTCGGCGGCGTGTTCGGCTGCGAGAGCTTCAATCTCCTCGCGGGTGAGGGATGTGAAAATCTTAAGATATTTTTCAGCATCGGCATCCGAAACGTTGAGCCAGAACTGATAGAACTTATAGGGACTGGTGTAGCGCGGGTCGAGCCAGACGTTACCGCTTTCCGTTTTTCCGAATTTGCCACCGTCAGCTTTAGTGATCAAGGGGCAGGTCAGGGCATATGCAGTGCCACCTTTCTTGCGGCGTATCAATTCGCATCCGGTGGTGATATTGCCCCATTGGTCGGAGCCTCCGAGCTGGAGCTTGCAATTTTTATCTTCGTAAAGATGGAGGAAATCAAATCCCTGAAGGAGCTGATAGGTGAACTCCGTGAAAGAAAGTCCGTCTCGCGCTTCCCCGTTAAGGCGTTTCTGCACGGAATCCTTAGCCATCATATAATTGACGGTGATATGTTTGCCGATTTCGCGTGAGAAATCGAGGAAAGTGACATCTTTTGTCCAGTCATAGTTATTGACCATTTCCGCACGATTGGGGGCGTCGCTGTCGAAGTCGAGGAATTTAGCCAGCTGGCGTTTGATAGCTTCCTGATTATGACGGAGAGTCGCTTCATCGAGGAGGTTACGCTCTGCGGATTTCCCTGAGGGATCCCCGATCATACCTGTTGCGCCTCCGATAAGGGCGAGCGGCTTATGTCCGCAACGCTGGAAGTGGCGGAGCATCATCACTCCGCAGAGGTGACCTATGTGAAGGGAATCAGCAGTCGGGTCTATACCGAGGTATGCAGTGGTCATCTCCTTGCGGAGTTGCTCGTCGGTGCCGGGAATCATGGAATGTATCATCCCGCGCCATGTCAGTTCTTCTATAAAATCCATAAGTGGTTTTGTGTATATGTTTAATTTTTAATCCGTGAATTTTGAGTGCATCCCTTAATGCCTATGTCCGATTTATTGCAGAGCCTTGTAAGCCGGCAATTTTGAGTTTAGTATGAATAGACAAATTCGGAAATGGTTTCTCCGACGGCTTTGATTGTCGCCGGATCTATAATGTCGAATGTATCATTTACGGTGTGCCATTCAGGAGGGAATCCTGATGAGGTGTCCGGCCTGAAATCGATTATATCGATCGTGGGGATACCATATTCGATAAGAGGAATATGGTCATCTGTAATGGCACCGCCCGGTTTTCGCTGGAAATATTGCGAATGCCCGAGTCTGTCGGCAGTATCCCAGACCCGATTAAGCAATTCGGGTGCTGAATTTGAGGAGAAATATTCAGCACAGAATTGGGCGTTTTTCCCACCGACCATGTCAAGGAGAATCGCTGCATCAGGCATGAAATTTTCAACGGGGGGATTTTCAATGAAATATCGTGTGCCAAGCGACCAAGAACGATCGTTTTCCTCTTCTCCATAATCTTCAGCATCCACAAGGAGGATATCTACACCGGTCTGCGGAGCTTCGACTTGTATCTGGCGTGCGAGCTCGAGCAAGACTGCGACGCCGCTTGCACCGTCATTGGCGCCAACGACGGGCAGAGAGCGGTTGGCTGGATCCGAATCGTTGTCTGCCCAGGGTCTGCAATCCCAATGTGCAAGGAGGAGAATTCTTTTTGAAGACTCAGGATTGAAGCGGGCAAGGATATTGAGGGCATTGAGTTTCGTGCCGTCAAAGGCGGTCAGGGTCACCGGCTGAGTAACTATCCTGGCACCGCGGCTGCGGAGATTCTCGGTCAGCCAAGTCCCGGCAAGGCGATGAGCATCGGAGTTGGGTACACGCGGACCGAAGTCAGTCTGATGCTTAAGGTAGCTCATGGCGCTGTCAGTGTCAAACCTCACCGCTGCGGAGACTGGTCTGTCTTCCGACGTGGAGTCGGAAGAAACCGACTTCCCCGTGGTGGAGCTACACGCGCAGAGGGTCATGGCTGTGAATAATATGGTTATGAGAAATGATTTCAAATCAGTTGTCTTTATCATGGGAATATGAGTCCGAATTTTTATGAGACGGGCTCTTAATTGCAGCCTCGTGGGATTTTGCCAGTGTATAATATTTTTTGATGGACTCATGACATGAGCCGATGAATCCCGACATACCATACATGATCCCACCTCGCAAAAAGTAATAATTGAGGAAAGTATTGAAGGGTTGAAAGAGAAGATTAAAAACAGATATTTTTTTAGCCGAAGATTGTGCGGCGTTATCCGTTTCCTGATTTATGGAGGTGATAATCTCCGATAAAGCATGAGGAATCTGATGAATTGCATAATTATGGTTGGAAGCCGGCATCTTGTGGACAATTCCATGAACCTGAGGTTCATGAGCCTCAACGTCATCCCAGAATGTCACCTCTTTGTTGAAAAATCTGAGATGATAGTCAGGATATGCCACCGCGTTGAACCGATTGAAAAAGAATGTCTTGCGGGGGAGATAAAGTCCGCGCACCTGATTGTCGGCATCATGAATGAAGTCATAGAGTTTTTCGGGCATCTCCTCCGTGATATATTCATCCGGCTCAAGAAACAGCACCCAGCGTGAACGCGCTGATTTAACAGCGAAGTTGCGGGCATCCGCATGAGTAGCCTTCTCTTTATGATTGAAGGGAATGATATGCGCACCGTTTTCAGCGGCGATATGCAGTGTTTTGTCAGTAGACCCTAAGTCGCAGACAAGAACCTCATCGAATTTCTTGACGGATTTCAATACCTTGTCAAGATGAGTATCGGAATTTTTTGTGATTATTACTGCTGAGATTGACATGATAGAAAAAAGAAAGATTGGAAAGTTGTTCAAAAAAGAGATTTATATGCACTGAGTATTTCAGCATATTTAGCCGGGAACCCCCCTGCTTCAACGTTCGCCCCGTTACGCAGGCTTTCGAGTCGGGTAGGGTCGTCCAAAAGGTTTTCAATTTCGCAGGCAAGAACATCATTGTCCTGAGGGGGGATAATGATGCCATTGACACCGTGATGGATTCTTCCTGCCCGATCACCCCCGGAAGTGGTGATTACCGGGATTGCAAGGTCGGCAGCCATTGCCACGGAGTGTGAATAAACATCGGGAGAGATATACGGCAGGATTGCCACGTCACTATTGAGGATATAATCTTCGGGATTATTCACCTCTCCTGTCCATGATATATTTTTGTCAATTCCAAGACGTTTCACCGCCTTAAGCATCGGAGCCACAATGCCGGCTTTGCCTACGCCACACACTGTGAGATGCCAGTTGTCATTTTTGATTTTCCCGAGTGCTTCAAGAAGATTCAGCAATCCTTTGCCGGCAGTCAGGTAGCCGATGAAGAGGAGCCGGAGAACCCCGGGTTCCCCTGCTTGTCGAGAACGGGTCATTTGTGAGGAGGACTGATTCACGGCAAGGGGAATAACATTGACAGGAGGGCATTTTTCCCCATATAGCATCCTTATTTTTTCAGAAGAAACAGCTCCGTGGCAAATAAACATATCCGGTAAATCCTCATCGTGGAGAATGAGGGTGGGAGGAAGCACCGGGGAATCACATATCACGGATATTTGCTTATCATCTTGCGGATCAGCAAAGTGACGGGCGCGGAGTGCGGTTCGCGCGTCGGCGAGGCTATAAGTGTGAATAATTATTTGCCTGTCAGGGATATGTCGGATCCATCTCGCTAATACCAATGGGGTAAAAATATCCCATCCCCCTCCGAAAGGAAGGTGGCGGATTTCTATCCCGGAGCCGGAAAAGAGGAGATCGACTTCGCGCACTCCCCGGGTGATTACTATTACATTGATCCCGTCAGTCTGAAGACGACGACTTAGATCGGCGGCAAATCGCGGGCGTCCTCCCGGTTGCCTTCCGCTTACGAGCTGAATCACTCTCATGACTCACAAAATTACGAATTTTTTGGAGTTTAAACATAAAGAAGAGGGAAAAATTACTAATTTTGTAGTCGAAATTCCCGCAACTTCCGTAATACAGATAGGAGAGAGTCTCCGGATATGATTCCCGGGGTACGGGATATTTATAATTCAGATCTTAAAATTGTAATTCAGATCTTAGATGAAAAAGGAATTCAAACGTACACTTATCACATCGGCGCTTCCGTATGCCAATGGTCCGGTCCATATCGGACATCTCGCCGGGGTTTATGTCCCTGCGGACATCTATGCCCGCTATCTCCGTCTGAAAGGCGAAGAGGTATTTTTTGTCGGAGGAAGTGATGAACACGGAGTGCCAATTACAATCAAAGCGAAAGCTGAAGGAGTGACCCCTCAGGATATAGTGGACCGTTACCATGCCATCATCCGCGATTCGTTCAAGGAGCTTGGGATAAGTTTTGATGTCTATGGGCGAACCACATCAGATATACATCGTCAGACAGCTTCCGATTTCTTCAGAAAACTTTATGACAAGGGGGAGTTTGTGGAAAAAACGTCCATGCAACTCTATGATGAAGAAGCGGGACAGTTTCTTGCTGACCGGTATGTAGTCGGTACATGCCCTCATTGTGGCAATGAACATGCTTACGGCGACCAATGCGAATCGTGCGGCACATCGCTTAATGCCACCGACCTTATCAATCCCAAGTCAGCCATCACCGGCAATGTTCCGGTCTTGAAAGAGACAAGTCACTGGTATCTCCCGCTTGATAAGTGGGAGCCTCGTCTGCGCGAGTGGATACTCGAAGAGCACAAGGAGTGGAAACCGAATGTGTATGGACAATGCAAATCATGGCTGGATCTCGGATTGCAACCGCGTGCCGTCAGTCGTGACCTTTCGTGGGGTATTCCGGTTCCTGTGGAGGGCGCTGAAGGGAAAGTGCTGTATGTATGGTTTGACGCCCCGATCGGATATATTTCCAACACCCGCGAAGCACTTGGTGACGAGGGGGTGGAGAAATGGTGGAAAGATTCCGACACAAGAATGCTTCATTTCATCGGGAAGGATAATATCGTGTTCCACTGCATCGTATTCCCGGCAATGTTGATGGCAGACGGAAGCTATAATCTTCCTGACAATGTGCCCGCCAATGAGTTTTTGAATCTTGAGGATGACAAGATCTCAACTTCGCGTAATTGGGCTGTGTGGTTGCACGAATATTTGCGTGAGCTTCCCGGCAAGCAGGATACCTTGCGTTATGTATTGACAGCCAACGCCCCGGAGACCAAGGATAATAATTTCACCTGGAAAGATTTTCAGGCCCGTAATAACAGTGAACTTGTAGCCATACTCGGTAATTTCATCAATCGTGCTACCGTCTTGCTTCATAAATATTTCAAAGGAGTGGTGCCCGAAGCGGGTGAACTTCAGGAAATAGACCGCAAGGTGATGGATGAGATTTCGGAAGCCGTGCGTCTGGAATCGGAAGCACTCGATAATTTCAAGTTCCGCGAAGCTTTGCGCGAGGCGATGAATGTGGCACGCGCGGGCAATAAATATCTGGCAGACACAGAGCCTTGGAAACTTGCCAAGACCGATATGGCGAGAGTCGCCACAATCCTGAATGTAGCGATTCAGATATGTGGGAATTTAGCAGTCGTGTTCGAACCGTTCACGCCCTTCAGCGCGGAGAAACTCAAGGAGCAGTTGCGAATGGGTCCGCTAAGTTGGAGCATGGCGGGGAAATTCGATTTGGTTGCTCCCGGCACAGAGATCGCGGCTCCTGAGCTTTTGTTTGAAAAAGTGGAAGACAGTGTGGTTGAGGCACAGGTGGAGAAACTTCGTCGTGCCAAGGAGGAGAATGCTCTGAAAGCCTGGCAGCCGGAGCCGATCAAGGCTGAGGTGGATTTCCCGACTTTCGAGAAGATGGATATAAGGGTTGGGAAAGTGCTTGAGTGTCAGAAAGTACCCAAGGCTGACAAATTGCTGATGTTTAAGATTGATGACGGAATGGGTGGCCGCACCATCGTCAGCGGCATAGCCAAATATTATAAGCCTGAAGATCTGATCGGACATGAAGTATGCTTTATGGCAAACTTCGCCCCCCGAAAGCTTAAGGGGGTTGTTTCCGAGGGGATGATACTCAGTGCGGTGGATGCTGATGGCCGACTTGTCGTGATCGGACCTCAAGGTGAAGTCCGTCCCGGTTCCTCTGTTGGCTGAAACACATAGGCGCCCAGATCCGGATTGCCGTCTGCAAGACGGTTTAGGCCGTCCATATCATATAGGGAGATCTCGCTGACAAATGCGGGGTCTCCCGCTTTTATCGCCGGAGACTCCGGCTGGAGACGGTAGTTGAAATAATAGTCTGCGCGAACTGTGTAAAATAGCGGGTCAGCGTTCCAGATGCAATTGATAAAGTTATCGTCATCTGTACCTTCGGATTTCAGAAGGGTATATCGTATAAATACATCCGATCCTGTGAGATCATCAATATTGATGTCGGAAGCGAGACCATAGATGATGCAATTTTCAAACTCCGCTTTCATCAGCGGATTCGGGTCTTCGACAGGGGTATCGACGGGGAGAACGTGATATAGCGACAGGAGCGGCTCATAGATGGCGGAGAAAAGATAATTGTTGGCTAAAGTGCACTGCACGAAATTATGTAACCCTCCGGTCAGACTCACCACAGCGCCGGCTGCTTCCGAGAACACACAGCCGTAGGCATCCACACGCGCATATTTTGAGGCAAAAGCTGTAGATTGCGAATTGTGAAACCATGAATTGACCATCACGAGTTTGCTGCGGTCAAGGTTGGAACAAGAGTCGACGGAGAGTCCGGAAGATGTTGACCGCATGTTGACATATTCGAGACGGTTGTCGAAAGATTCCGGGGTTATCCGAATTCCCTCCCATTGTCCTGCCATTATGTCATAACCGACGTTCGGGAGGACATTGTCAAGCCGGTCACCGCGAAAGTCAATCATCTTTCCCG
Source organism: uncultured Sangeribacter sp. (assembly GCA_964521885.1). GTDB lineage: Bacteria > Bacteroidota > Bacteroidia > Bacteroidales > Muribaculaceae > Lepagella. The sequence continues at coordinate 42,363 of CAZFUF010000009.1, forward strand.
GTTCACCGATGGCTTCGATAGTACCCCGCACGATTAGTTTTGCTTTATCGTGAAAGAGAATTCTGGCGCCCGGCTCGATGTTAAGTCTGACTCCGGGAGCCACCGTGAGTGAATCAAAGATTACGTACGGTTGGTCGGCGGTCATGGTCATATCGGATTCCAGAGTCAACCCTTTCAACCGGGTTACATTCTGACCGTATGCTTCCACCACCACACTCTGAGTGACTCCGTTAGTGATGAAATCAAGTTTATCTTCAGTGAGCGCCGGTTCATTCCCTCCGGCTTCCGGCAGGAAACATTCGATAAAGACATAGATTGAATCACGCCCTCTGATCTCAATATCACTGAATGAAGAACCACTGACCCCGTCGACATTGATCTGATAGCGTGTCTCCGGATCGCGGAATCTGATTGATGAGATGATGACCCCTTTCTTATTGGGATTGCGCACCACAAGGCGTGCTGTTGGTGTTCCCAAGTCAGTGAAGACAGTATCGAAACTCACGGTATCTCTTGAGAAAGTAAGCAATGCGGTGGGAGAGGTAGTGATGTCGTCGGAAATACAAGATACAGTGATAAGGCTTACCACTGCTGCAAGAAGGGATATCAGGAGGGTTCGTAAGGAGCGCATACGGATAGCGAATAATCTGAAAATTGAAAAAATTTTTAAGACGAAGTTTTGTCTCTATACGAAAAACGTATAAATTAGCGTATTATTTTTAGAACCTGTCTTCCAAATATGAGACGCGTCCTGAAACTCCCTGTCATGACAGAGGAGTTATAAACTATATCCGGTAGGGTACGGATACCTGTCCAGACGGGTTCGTATACCTATTATTAATAGATTCATCATGAAATATATGTTGATAGCCGGCGAAGCTTCCGGCGACCTTCACGCATCACGACTCATAAAATCGATATCGGCACGAGATACGGAAGCCGTGTTCCGTTTTTTCGGTGGCGACCTTATGGCAAAAGAGGCGAGATGCAATCCAGATGTCCATTATTGTGAGATGAATGTGATGGGGTTTTCCGAGGTTTTCAAGAAACTCCCTCAACTATGGAAAAATTTAAGGAAGGCGCGTGCCTTGCTGGCGGAATTTCGTCCGGATGTACTGATTCTCGTCGATTATCCCAGTTTTAATCTGAAATTGGCGGAATATGCTCATAAACTCGGAATCCGGGTAGATTATTTTATATCTCCGAAAGTGTGGGCATGGAAAGAATGGAGGGTGAAGAAGATAAAGAAATATGTCGACAATATGTATTCCATCCTGCCGTTTGAGGTCGGTTTCTATCAACGCCACGGATATAAGATTCATTATGTCGGGAATCCATCGGTAGAGGAGATGGATTATGATCTTGCCCATCTTCCTCCGCGAAAACACTTTCTGGAACGCCAGGGACTTGGCGAAGAGACGCGTCCCTTGATAGCTTTGCTTCCGGGAAGCAGGCGCGCTGAGATAAGGAACAATCTTCCGTTGATGATAGCTGCCGCAAAGCAGTTTGACGGCTTTAGATATGTTGTTGCGGCTGCCCCTTCGATTCCTGAAAAATTCTATCGCGAGGTGGCACAGGATCCAGGGCTTCCGGTCGTGTTCGGATGCACCACAACGTTGTTGAAATATAGCGTGGCCGCATTGGTGACCAGCGGGACTGCTACTCTTGAGACGGCGCTTGTGGGTACTCCGCAAGTGGTATGCTATCGGGGGAACGGCCGCAAGCTGACCTACAGGATAATGGAAAAACTTTTAAAAGTGAAATATGTCTCATTGCCCAATCTGATTGCGGGCAACAGCATAGTTCCCGAATTATTGCTTCATCAATGTATGCCGGAAAGCATCACGCGTGAACTTTCCCCATTGTTGCAAGCGTCACCCCGACGCGATTGGCAGATACAAGGGTATCGCAACATGCGTCGCCGCTTAGGTAACTCCGTCGCCACCGACTACGCTGCCGAGCTCATAGTCGATTCACTGACCGCGCACTAACCGCAGGAGAGATCGGGAACCATGCTAATATAAAGCAAAACAAAAAAGGATGATTTTCTTATGAAAATCATCCTTTGGCATTTTTAGTCGGGGTGACAAGATTCGAACTTGCGACCTCACGCCCCCCAGACGCGTACTCTAAACCTACTGAGCTACACCCCGATTTGAAAATGGCTTCATCAAGAACAACCGGTATTCTCTTACGCTCTTTAGCGCAAATACCATCATTGCGGAGCAATGGGGTTCTTGATTAAAGCGGTGCAAAGTTACACACTTTTTTATTTTCTTGCAAATCTTTTTTGTGAAAAATGATAAATTTTTTCGTAATACTATGATAGTTAGTGAGATGTAAGCGTGTGGACGGATTGAATAACCGGGGTTTAATTTCGGGGAAGCCGGGGGAAGGCATCGATGAAGGAGCCGGGGGTTGCATTGATAATCTCCACGCCCTCTTTGGCAGCGTAGGCTGCTATCTGATGGTAGCTGCGGAAGGCTATGGTCAGACTTTGCAGGATGTCGTGAAGGTGATACCCCTCATATTCTTGTGCCACCCTATCCAATTCTTTCTCATTGTCTTTATAGAAGTGGGGTTGCACAGATATTACCCGGTTTTTTTCATCCACCCAAAGCGTGCGGCTCCAGGAATGGTCAGCACCTGCAAGGTATATTTTCTTATACCCTTCCCGCATACCGATCATTATCGAGGGTATGAGGACATTCCGCGGACGAGGCATCGCCATTCCGTCGCGGTATAGGCGATGGGTCACACATTCAAAACCTTCTGCCGGAGTCAGATTGAAAGTCTTGACCGAGATAAGTCCGTTGCTGGCTGTTATCCAATTAGCTTTTGAGGCAAAGCGCGCTGGAATATGAAGTGTCATCTTCCAGGTGACCGCAAGTATATTCTCCCATAGTCGGGCAACATTCTGATCTGTCTCTTCCCCAAGAAAGAAATGAGGATCCGCCAACACATAATGCTGAGGACGTATTCCAATGAATTGCGGAGCATTTGCCGCAAAGTTTACTGCCATCTTGTCAGAGGTTTGCAACCAGTCGGGATTCTCCTCAAGGGTAGCGGTGAGAGATGGCCCGTTGCCGAGAATAGCAAGCGGGCGGGTTTTAGCCGATTCTGAGTATCTCACCCCTTTAGACATCAGAGCGACTTTAATCAACGATGCGATTGTTTCCCCTGTTTTAGAAAACTTGTCCGATATTTTATCCCAGCCCATCATGATGTTCTTTAGATTTCTGAATAAGGGTAATCAGGGTTTTGGCGCGCTATGACTGAGAGTGTGGGATGAAATGACATCCCCGTTTTCTCAACAAGACGAGCATTGGAAATCGTGCGATCCGGTGTTTGAGCCGCAGACAATGCCCTGTCGAGTGTATATCCCACCGTCGGGATAAAATGAAAAAACCGATTAATCCATTTTGCCCAATTCAGCGGGAGATGAGTCATCCGTTTATTTTGTTCGGCATTTGCACTCATGGCTTCCGCTAAAGCTATAAGTGAGGATTCCTCACCATCGCTGATATTGAAGACGCCCGGGTAAGAGCGAAGCCTGAAAATTGCGTGAGCCGCATCGTAAGCCGTGACAAGGCTGAATTTCAGTTCATTGCCGCGAATATGAAGATAACGTCCTTTCAAGACATCATTAAATAATTCGGCTCCCCATCCGGAAATACCGTTGCCAAACATGCTTGTCGGCCTGACGATGGTCAGCATAATCCCGTGGCTGGCACACCATTTTTCAAGTTCTGATTCCGCCTGTGCCTTTGATCGACCGACATCGGAGGTTGCCCAGGTAACACACTCTTCATCGATATTCAGACCCGCATCCCGGCTATAGACTTCATGAGAGCTGATAAAGATGATATGTTTCGGCAGATTATTTTCCAATCCGGATAGCAGGCGACGTGTCCCTTCAAGATTGAGCCCGAAGCAATTGCTGTTATCATTACTCCCTGCACAATGCACCACCAAATCCGGAATCCAAGTGCCGAATCGGGGAATTTCCCGTGTGAGATCACAACGAAAATCGTTGCTTTCACTGCGACCAAGTGTTTTTACTTCCCCTACTTCTATAAAGAGGGGAGTGAGATAGCCGCCGAGCATTCCGGAGGCACCGGTGATCAAAGTCTTCATATCGCAAATTTCATAATTTATTTTCAGATGTGCAACTCACAGGGATGTTCCGACGTTATATAATTATATGACAATGGAGAAGATGAAAAACAAAAATTCTCCAAGAGGGGATATTCCTCGGGGATATGACTAAATAACTTGAAATTATGAGTACAATTGAATTAATGACCAATATATTCGGATATTCAGCGGCTCTTTGTATGGTATTGGGGTATCTTCCTCAAGCAATCCACACAATCCGGACGCGAGATACAGAAGGAATTGCAATGCCGACCTTCCTTTTGTTGGGGTTGGGAAGCGTTTTTTTCGTAGTTCAAGGTTTTTTGACCGGGAATATTCCTCTTATAATCACGAATGCCATAACCACAATCTGCTCGGTGATAGTATTCGGAATCAAGGTTCACAATGACCGAAAGAAAAGTCGTGAAAAAAAATGAAAAAAATTCGATGTCGGTGAACCAACCGGCAGGTTCGATTGTAATATATACAGAAGACCGATTAAAACAAGATTAAGGTTTAACGTAAAAATCGGTTTTTGATTCATGATGTTAGGTTAGTTCGAAAAAGTATTATGGAAAACAAGTACAGGGGTCGATGCGAATCGGCCCCTGACGCTTTATATATACCCCGGAAAGCGGAATAATCACCGGATATGGGTGAATGGTAAAAAGGAAGGTCTATTTTCGCCGTAAATAATAAGATTGAAAAATTATGGTGAAAAATATTAAAATTTTTGAGTTCCCCCTGATATATTCTCCAAGCGGAATGAGCGAGTACGCGTGTCCGGATGGGGAGATGTATGTCAGAGCTGAAAAGAAGGTGTCATCAGAAATTTATTATAACCCTGAAGATCTGGAGCAAGTCAAAGTGGAGCCGGGGTTGCTCCTGACTGTGGCTCATAATGGGAGTTGGCGTCATATATATTATGAAGGTGGCTTGCTCAAATGGGGAGACGGGAGCGGGAGCGGAAAAAGCAACATATCGTTGATGGCGGGGGATGCGTTAGGCGACGTGCATGGCGCAGTTCATGTAGGGGAGTTTGTCTTGCTCGCCACTTCCCGCGGTCGCCGTTGGTTGAGATGTCTGACAACAGGATTTAAAGATCTCGGGAGTCATCTGCCTTCATTGCAGATTACTTATAATACGGTTGCCCGCTCCGTGTCCGATTATTTCCCTCTGGGAGTCGGATGGCCCTCCACTACTCTTGTTATGACGCTTGAGAGCGGTGATATTGAAACGGTCAATAGAATGTTGGCGGGAGGGAACGGACGGTTCAAAGGGTCTCTGAGCGAGAAAAGCCGTAATGAGATCGACGGGAATATAAGGGGTATGGTAGATGATTTTGTAAAGAAAGTGACCGACCGGAGATTATATCTCGGGCCGGTCAATATATCCTATGCGTTGCGATTCTATGACGGTTCTCACGGAGTCTGGTCATCACCGGTGAGGATAAATCCCACCGGCACGGACGGTGTGGCGCAGGGAGTTATAATTACTGATTATGAAATCACCGGTAACATCTTGCGTACATCAGTAGAGATTCGATCCTTGCCGGTGACCATTATGGCGGAAGTTAATTCGATTGATTCGTTGGCTCAATGGGAAGGGATAATAGAGGGTGTTGACTTTTTTATCACTCCCGAGATACCAATCTGGAATACGGCGCAAGAGGTTTCGGGAGTAACGAGTATCAATAAGCAGAAAGCATGGAATGTAGGACGTTATGATTCCAATGTCCTGACAAGGAGTTTGCAGGAAACGTCGGAATACAGAATGCTAAATCAGGTTTCATTCAGCAGCATCCTGAGTGCTTATTCTCAAAAAATACCGATCTCTTTCGAGGGGAAGGTGGCATTGAAGACCGATGAGACGCCGGAGTTCATTCAAAGCAATCTTATCCCCGATGGTGTCGGGAAGGTATCGTCATCACCGGTGGTATGGGGTAAGCTAACTCCGACCACTGAGGATGGAGTCAGACAGTTATGTCTTGAAATTGCCCCTGCCGGAAATCCATTCATCTGGCATACGGATAGACGCCACACTCCGGATGTGGGAGAGATTCTTGGAATTCTCCCTGCCGTCAAATCCTTATCTTCGGGACAACTCGGTGAGTTCCCGGCATATTTATTCGCTATGACCGGAGTGTGGGCATTAAGAGTGGATTCATCGGGCAGAATTGCCGCCACTCAGCCGATCTGCAGCTATATTCCTCTTTCGGCAAAAAATATTACGGCGATTGCCGAGGGGGTAGCTTTCGTGGCAAGTCGCGGTATAATTTATCTTAAGGGGAGTTCGGTCACTATATTATCCGATACATTGGAAAAAAGTGTGACCGGAGCAAAAATGGACATTCCATTTCTTCAAGGGTGCACCCTGACCGCGGATAAAGATGAGGAACGGATATTTGTAGAGCATGGGGACACGATATATTGTTATGATTTCCGAACAGCGAAATGGTTGAAGCCTGAGAGTATGGCTGTGAAACCGGGAATATGGCTTCCAGATTCCCTTACCCCCGACCGTTATCCGGAGCTGTTTTACGGAGAAGGAACCGGCAACTCCGGAGGCACCGCCGGAGAGTCCGGCTCAATCCGTTTGCCCGGAGATGAAGCTGACGAAGATACACATTCATCTTCAAGAGAAACGCGTACATTGAAACTTGGAGGTGCTTCCCGGAGAAAACGGGTGCTGACAGTGGATGTAATTGCAGAAGGAGTCGCGGGAGCAGATGAAAAAGTACGATTGTATGGAGCCGACCTTCCGGGAGTCTGGCATTTGCTCGGAGTGGGGACGGGGAGACGTCTCGGTGCTCTTATCGGCAGTCCCCGCCGATTTCATAAAGTAGCATTCGAAGGTTTTTCCACTCCCCCGATTGCCCTTATAATAAAAGTTCAACAATAACACATTATAATAAGTCGGCTCTTATCTGCAATCGGATCCGAATCAAGAATGGAAAAAGCAGGATGAAACATAGTCTGCCGATAATCCGGTCGAATTGTCAGATGAAATTAATAATCCATGTATATTTTTGTTTAATGAAAAAAATATTTTACCTTTGCAACTCAGACCGTCCGCAGAAGCCCGTCGTGGGTTAAGGGGAGCGGTTAAATAAAAAAGGCATCGTTCTATGCCTTTTAAAATAAAAAAAAGCGTTTATCCGCGCTAATTCTTGATTGTTGGAAATTCTCGCAAAATTTCATCTCTGTCAAGGATTGAGCAACGGTAGATGCCCGTGGTATGTAATACCTATGGTTTCGATGAATCAGCTCGTGAGAGAAGTTGTCGAAACATATATTGCATATACTGGCGTGGGCTTCTGCAGTTGCCATCCAACAGAGAAAGGCAATGCGAGAAGCCTCCAACAGAAGGATGGTAACAGATACAGATTCCTACGCTTTTTGTGTTTGCTAACCTAACGCCAACGAGGGGAAGACCGCGGCAGATAATTATTTTATGTTCCTTAGAAAGGGGAAAAATATCTTAAGCTTCATTACATTCTTGCTCAGTAAGAGAGAAAGGAATTTTATTCCTGGTGCGTTTCATGTGAGAGAGCAGAGATGAAGGAGTCTCACGTTCCGACCTACATTATCTTAATCTTAAAAGCCGCAGGGATTACTGCCTTGGCTTATCTCCTGTCTCAGCTGTTGATTTCTCCCTATACAGCTTCCTTATCCGCTCTTTTTTCATCAAACGACAAGACTGATTTCAAGGTCTCCGACCTCTTTATGCAGGTGGCCGACAATCGTCCTGTGAGGGTGATGGAAGATAATTTGGTTATGGTTGATGTTGGAAGATCCGGCCGTGAGGAGATAGCTGATATCCTGTTTACTTTGGCAGAGTGTGAACCTCGACTTGTGGGACTGGATATAAATTTTGAATATCCCGGAGATAATGATTCCATCTTAATTGAAGCCTTGAGTGCGCTCCCGTCGTTGGTGCTACCTCTCGGATTGAATCAGGATGGCGATAAATTTGTCATCAGTGAGCGTCCTTTCTTCTACGAAAGTTATCCACAGTTCAGATATGGCGCAATCAATTTCCCGACTTCCGCAGAGGGTGAGACTGTGAGGGAATTTCCTATTCAGTTCGCTCTTGAGAACGGTGATACTCTCCCTTCGTTGGTCGTAGCTATGGCTGAGACAGTGGCTCCGCAAAGGATTCGGCAATTAAGGGAAAGTGGAGATGAGACCAGGATAATATCCTATCATTCAAAGGAATTGAAGACGATACCTTTTGAGGAAATAATCGATCACGCAGAGGAATTTAAAGATAAGGTCGTGCTTGTCGGCACTACATCCGAAACATCAGATATACATTCCATCCCATTGAGGAGGGGAGTATCCGGATTGGAAATACATGCTTATGCCCTGAGCACGCTGCTTCAAGGGGAAAATCTTAAGAAGATGCCTCAGGCTGTAGACACAGTGGTTGCAATCTTGCTCTGTTTCTTCATCGTGCTCGGAGCCATCGGGATTAAGAATGGTGTCCGTGGGCTTGTGGTCCGGATCGCCCAGTTGTCAGCATTGTATTTTCTTGTAAGGATAGGATACGGGCTATTAGTGGATAAGGATACTGTGGCTGATTTTTCCCAATCGATACTGATGATAACGTTCGGTTTATTATCGGTGGATGTCTGGAATGGAACAGCGGCATTAATAAGTCTAATAAATAAAAGAACAAGGGGAACGGCGAAGTGAAAGCGGTCTTGATTGACCATGCATCGACGAGCATCTCCAAAATGATGATACGATAAAAGTTATGAAAAAACTTCTGACATTAATTTTCCTTCTCACCGGAGTGTTGATGATGAATGCCCATTACTCCGTGCATAGTGTTTCCGGCGATGTGAAAGTTGAGAGTGGCGGAAAGAGCATGCCGGCAAAAACCGGGGAGCAGATCAAAGCCACTGACTATATTGTCATTCCGCGTGGCGGGAAAGTGGAAATTTTTAATTCACTCGATAAGAGAATCTACACATCCATCAAGGAGGGGAGGCATAGTGTTACGCGGCTTATGATAGATGCCAAAGGTATTGCCGCAGATAATGCAGCTAATGTCGGCACAAGACTTCGTTTCGGTAAAAAGAATGACAGGGATGAGAAGGTCTATGTGGAGAAAGGGATGGTGCGCCGCTCACTAGCTGTCTATGACCCGGAAGGGGATCAGATAGAGATGGATGCTTCTACTTTGGGGAAATATATTGCGCAGGCGTTAAAGAGTGTTTCTCTACCGGATATTCAGGATGAGGAGAAGGGGATGGTGACAAATCTCATGCCGGGTCAGGGGATAGGTTTTACATTTGAGAATAAACTCTCATTCCCGATATATTTCAATGTGATAAAAATATCAGGTGATGATTTTTCAAGTCTTGAAATCTCACGTCTCGGCCAACCGGCGGGCAGTTATGTGGTGCTTCCCGGGCAGATTCTGACACGCATGGATCCGATGGAAAGTGGGTCCGGTGAGCGTCAATTGCTTGTTATGACTCATTGCCAATATGATGTTGATAAAGTGATTGAAGAGATCGGGATGGCACGGAATGCGCAGACTGAGGAAGTGCAGGATATGCCGGTTTCGATCATAGAATTAAAATAATCCTGTGATTACAAGAGGTTTTTTCGTCTGTCAGACCACCTGTATTGAAGTGACCTGAAAAAAAGTGGAGATCAGGTTTTTGAGATGCACATCATGTTTCTCCAATCACTTACATCAATAAAAATTTAATACCATAGATAATAATTTAAAGACCGCAATATGATGAAGAGAAATTTACTTGCCTTCCTAACGTTAGGGCTTGTGACCTTAAGTTTGCCTTGCAAAGTATATGCTCAAATGCAAGATTCAGTCAAAGTTGAAAACAAGCGTTATTATTTCCCTCGCAAATATCGCCCACAGATATTGTCAAATTATAATTCCGTGTTATATGCAGCGGATACGAGGGATATATCGACGCTTCGCGGTGATGTAATCATCATGGGGAAAGACACCATCATTGACCTTTGTGTAAATCCGGCAGGGGCTAATATCGGAAGTGTAAAGAAAGATAAGAAGGGAAGGACTTCGGCTCATATCTATCATCCGATTGATAAAGATACGGAATTATTTAAGTTCGATTCCAAGCACTATGGCGCGCCGACAGCTATTTCCTATACTCCAGATGCGCGCGGAGTGATTGTGGCTGCCGGGGAAGCCATTTATTTTCTGGATCCTAAAAATTTTCAGCCTATTGTTTCCATCGAGAATGTCCCGATTAAAGTTGAGAAAATCGCCATGAGCCCGAATGGATATTTCATGGCAATCGCCGGAGGCGACCAGATCGTGATTTATAATCTTGAGGAAAATAAAATACGCACAAGGCTCTCTCCCGGAGAGCAGGTGACTGAGATTATGTTCAGTCCGGATAACAAGGATTTCACGGTTTTGACCGATGACGGGTTGCTTTCAATTTATAATACCCGGACCTTTGAATTCCGCAAAATGGTTGATGACCTCGGCAAGGGCTTGGCGGCGGCATATAATTTCGATGGAAAATATGTAGCGGTGGCAACCGATGAAAATACGGTTATTCTTGTCAATCTTCTTAATGACAGCGACAGGGAATTACTCACCACTAACGGAGGTGTCTCAGATGTTGTGTTCATTAGTGATGCCAATCAATATACACTTTGTGCCTTCAATAGTGTCAATGGAATTGAAGCCATAAGATTGATGCACCTCAAACCTTTCTACAACCGCCTTATCGATGAAGAAGTTGACTTGAAAATGGAAGAATGGTTGAAGATGATGCCGGGTGAAACGATCGAAGCCTACCAGGCCCGTGTGAACGAAGAGACCCGTCAGCGTCAGCGCAGATTGTTTGAGGAAGAAGCAGCCACAAGATTTGCCGGGGATCTTCTCGCCGGTTCCCGGATGAGTCTGGGTACATACGACCGCGCCAACGGAGTGCTTGCACTTAATTTCGATACGATGCCAACCATTTATCTCCCTGTCCCGGAAAATGATGTCACTCAAATCAATAATGCAGGCGATCTGGTGTTGAGCGACGTGATGTATGGCGTCATGCCCGATGATACTTTCGAGATTGTTTATGCTAAAGTGACCAATACCGCCAATGGTGCTTCCTATATTTATGACAATGTGATGCGAAGCAATATGGAATATATGGCAGCCGATGATACCATCTCTCTCGAACTGCTGCAACAGCAGCAGATGGAGGAACTCAAGCTCCAGGAACTTCGCGAAAAAATTATGCAGGAGGCGAAGCAAATGAATGTCATCTCCGATCACACGCAGATTGCCGTGAATTCCAGGATGGTGCCTGATTATGATGCCTCGGGGAATAAGATTCTGAATTACCAGATAGGTGTGACATATACGGTTGAACCGGAATTCTCTGTGGTGGAAGATTTCGGACCGGGTAAGTATCATGTGGATGAATCGGGAGCTGCAAGCTCAATGCTCAATATAGTTAAAGAAGCGTTTGAAGGTGATTTCAAGCAATATCTCGTCCCGGGGAAGAAGATGAAAGTCAGGGTGCTCGGCACAGCGGATGCCGCTCCGATTTTGAGAGGTATCCCTTACGATGGCTCTTATGGAGATATAGAGGATGAACCGGTATATGTCGATGGCCAGCTCCAGACACTGACAGTGACCCGTTCTTCCGGGATCAAAGAAAATGAGCAGTTGGCATTTTTGAGAGCCATCGGTGTGCGAGATTATCTTGAGAAAAACGTCAAGGGTTTCAAAGATATGAACAAAGATTATACATACGATGTCAAGGTCAGCAAAGATAAGGGTAGTCAACATCGTCGAATCACTCTCGAAATGACTTTTATCGATGCCTATTAATACATTTATGTCAGGAAACAATATCAATATCAAAAGATTTCTGGGTGTTGGAATTATTGCATGTGTGGGATCGGCATGTCTCTTCGCCGCGTCTATGCTGAGCAATCAAGCCATCGCTGAAGAGAACCCCGCTCAGGAAGAGCAGGCAGGGGTTGAAAACCTAACGGATTCATTAGCCGTCAACGAAACTCAGCGACTCAATGAAGTCGCCACTGCAGCCTATAAGGATCTCAAATTTATCCAATATGACGGAGTCACGGAAGCGGAACTTTATCCGCGTGTGATTGATGTCTATGGAAAAATACGGGAGGTGATGGATGCCCCGCAACTCAGTGATGCCGATCAGACCCGGTTCAAGGGTATGCTGCTTGATCTCAGTGATTTGTTGCGTCGTGGTTCTTTATATTATTCCTCGCAGGGTGATTCGGACAAAATGTCGGATTTTGCCACTGCCTATGTGGATTTGAGACTCGATTCCCGAATGAACGATATGAAATTCGGTAAGGACAGCGATCTTTATCCGGCGCTTATCTATTGTGCAGGATCGAATGCATATAATAAAGGTGATTTCGGGAAGGCGGTGGATTATCTGGAAGCATATCTTTCTACCGGAGCCACTGACCGGCGGGAACAGGTGACTCTGTTCCTCGGGCAGGCATGTCTCAATGCCGGGGTTCCCGAGCGAGGAGTCAACCAGCTCGTAAATTCAGTGGATCTCTATCCTGCGAATTTCAATTTGCTGATGTTGGCATTGCAATTGTGTCTGGATTCGGGACATACGGATCGTATGCAGCCGTTGATAACCAAGGCTCTTGCCATGCGGCCGGATGACGAGACCCTTCTGAATGCACAGGGGAGACTGTTGGAAAATGAAGGTAATTATCAAGCGGCTATAGATGTCTTCCAACGTCTGTACGAATTGAAACCCAATAGCATGAATGTCAATCAACATCTTGCCTTGAATTATTATAATCTCGGTGCGGATTACTATAACAAGGCAATAATGGAGAGTGATGAAAAACTTGCGAAACGTTATTCACGTCAGGCACAGGCCTATTTCCAGACCGCTTTGGGGAATCTGGAAACTGTGGTGGATAATGACCCGACGAATGCAAAATATCTCAGGGCTCTGGCTTTGACCTACGGCTGTCTGGGTGATCAAGTGCGTCTTGATGAAGTCAATGTGCGTCTTCAGGCGTTAGGGAAGAATCCGCTTCCGATGAAAGGGATGCCCGAAGCGATCACATTTGATGACAATAAGGGGGGAGTCGTGGCAAACACGGCTGCGATTCCGGACTTTCAGGAATTTGCGAAAGGATTTGTGGAAAAGCGCCTTTCCGACTGGAGCAAGCGCGGGGAATTCGAGAGAATGGAAGATTTCGAGAAGAGGGTTAACCGCGATAATGTCTATCAGCAATATCAGATGTTGTGTAAAGAGGCTGAGACTGAATATTTGCGTAAATACGCCGGTCGACTCCGGGTGTCTGATCTTACCCTCGAACCTTACGATGTGGAAAATGAGAGTTATCTCATTAAATCGGATATGGGTCCCATTGTGGTGAAAGTTCCGTTGAAAAATAAAGAAGCTGAGGTCTTCAAATCAGGTTGGAACGCAGTTCAGGTTAAAAATCCCAAGTTTTATATAGCTAACGACAGGGTGGCGATTGCCTCGGTAGATCTCGTAACGTCTGCGGGCAAGACATATAGTTACAATGCTGCCAATGCTGCCAACTATGACTTCACTGATGTGAGGATAGATATGGAATCCTTCATCCGGGGAAGGGACTCTCACGGTGTGACATCGGACGGTCAGGGAATCGCGGATAAATCTAAAGTCCTGCGGGCCAAGAGCGATGTGGATGATAACATACCCGTCACCAGCAGAAAAGCGGAAAAGAGCGTAGCCCTCATCATTTCAAATGAGAACTATAAACAGGTCTCGAAAGTAGAGTCCGCCCTGAATGACGGTGAGACTTTCGCGCAATATTGCAAATCAACGTTGGGTATTCCGGAGAGTCAGATTCTTCAATATAGCGATGCGACCTACGCGGAGATGCTTGGTGCGATGACTAAATTGAGGAATATGTCATCGGCACTCGGCGACAATGTAGATGTCATTGTATATTATGCCGGACATGGGTTCCCTGATGAGAAGGATAAGGATGCCTATCTGCTCCCGGTTGACGGAGACGGCTTTACCCCGGCAACTTCTTATCCGTTAAAGAAATTCTATGTCGATCTCGCTTCCCTCGGAGCTGACAACGTGATGGTCTTTCTTGATGCTTGTTTCAGTGGCGTGACGCGCACAGGGGATCCTCTCCATAAAACACGTGGAATCGCGCTTAAACCGCGTGACACGGCAGCTGAGGGTAACATGTATGTGCTGAGTGCCGCAAGCGACCAGGAAACGGCTCTCCCTTATCGCGAAAAGAACCACGGTCTTTTCACATATTTCCTTCTTAAGAAAATTCAGGAAACCAAAGGTAACGTGACTCTGTCGGATCTCAGTAAATATATGGAAGAGACGGTCAAGAAAAACTCAATGACGGTCAACCGCAAGCTTCAGACCCCCCGCACCACTCTCTCGGGAAGGATGCGTGAAGATTGGACTTCGAAGAAACTTCGTCCTTAAAAGTCCCTTTATCCGGATCGTGTCTATTGAGACAGGGAAAGATTGTGTAGGGAGAGGAACTGTAAACAGAGAGATGTAACATATAGATAAAGAATATTATGCGAGTGATTGATCCTTTATATCTTTTGCTGATCGGCGTCTGCATGATCGCCGGCATATTTTCAAGCGATGCCGCCGATATCGTGAGCGTCAAAGGTGAAAGCACATACTATGACGACGGCACAAAGTCGAAAGTGGAATGTATGCGGTTAGCCGCTGAGCAAGCCAGGATAGATGCGTTGGCGAAGAAATTCGGAACCATCGTCTCGCAAGATATTTTGCAGACTGACCGTATCTCAGGAAATAAAGAACATAACGATTTCCTGGCTCTCTCTTCTACGGAAGTCAAAGGGGAATGGATTGCCGATGACGGTGAACCCGAATATGAGTTTTCCAGAGACGCGCAGGAGAATCTTGTGGTCTTTTGTCGGGTGAAAGGGAAGGCCCGTGAAATTTCAAATGATTCTTCCCCTTTCGAGGCGTTAGTGCTTCGCAACGGCACGGATCGCAGGAATGCGGACAATCTGTTTCGCGATGGGGATGATATGTTTCTCTATTTCCGTAGCGCCACCGACGGGTTTCTTGCAGTATTTCTTGAAGATGAATCCGGGAAAGTATATCTCTTGCTTCCGTATCCCATGGATTCAAGAACCAGAGTGCCCGTAGTAAAGGATAACGATTATCTCTTTTTCAGCAGGGGATCAGATACTTCAGGAGACAATTCACTGGTGGAGGAGATAATGCTTACGGCGCCTTACAATGTGGAATACAATCGCCTGTTTGTTATGTACTCTCCCGAATCGTTCTCCCGACCCGTCATGGAGAAAGATGGAGGATTGCCCCACATGTCGTCTGCGGATTTCTCCAAATGGTTGGTTAAGACTCGACGCAATGATCCCCGGATGGGAGTGAAGGCTATGAATCTTCAGATAGCGCCACAACATTAAGTTTGCAAAGTATCCGGGAGCCGATAAGGGAAAGAGTTGATCAGGAGTTGACTCTTCCGGAATTTAAAATTGATAAGAGTATTAAAACTAATGTCTAATATAAAAATTTTAAGAAACATGAAAAAGTTGATCGTAGCGCTTTTAGCCTTATTTATGCTTGTGCCCGCCTATGCAGATGCGGCAAACAAACAACTTGAAAAAGCGCGTAAGAAAGAATTGAGCCAAAAACTCAAGGAATACAAGAAAGGGAAATGGGAGATTCTCGGAAGTCACACCATGGATGTTGCTCTTGCCAGCCATTTCGATAAATTGAATACTCTCGGCGAGGATGCTCATGAGGTGGAAGGTATCTCCACAAGGTCAAAATCAAAGAACATCGGGAAGCAGGCCGCTATCAATAATGCAGTCGTGACCTACGCGCAGGAAGCAGGAAGTACGCTTCAGGGTCGTGTCGTTTCAGACCTCAGTGCAAACGGTGTGGATGTAGCCGGTGAATTCGACAATTTCTATGCCGCTTATGAGCGTCTGGTTGAGAAAGAGATTCGCGGGGAAATGGAACCCTCATATACAATCATTCACAACAACGGAGACGGCACCTACGAAGTCCGTACCTATTTCATCATCTGCGAAAGTGCTGCGTCAAAGGCACGTATGCGCGCTTTGGAAGAGGCTCTCAAGGCTTCAGAAGCCGCTCAGAAATATGGTGATAAGATTTCTGACTTTGTGAAAAAAGGATTTGACAAATAATTCAACCTTCAGCAGTTGCAAAAGTTGACTATAAGTGATAGATTTGCAAGGTCGGAAGAACTTGCAAATTGAGTTCAGTTAAAATAATTTTCGTGGTTCCGGCAACGCGGGAGCCTATCCTGACACATTAGTGTCGAATTATTAATAAATTAAGACTATATGAAAAGAAAGGCACTTTGGGGAGTTATGATTCTTGGTATGTTATTACTGCCGGGAAGTCTGGATGCCCAAAATCAGCGGCAATCATTTCAAGAATTTCGGAAGGGGGTATTATCAGGATATTCCGATTTCCGAAAGACAATTCTTGAGCGGTATGCTGATTTCCTGAATGGGGAATGGCATGAGTATGAGAGCCTTAATGGTGAGAGCCGCGATCGGACACCTAAACCGAAAGAAGTGCCTGCAGCTCAACCGGTCACCCCACGGACTTCTGCCCCGGGGGTGTCCGGTGAAATCCCCGGAAAGGTGACTGAGAATACGGTTGTCCCCCCACTTGTCGAAAGAAGCGGGGAGGAGAGTTTCTTATTCTACAATCTTCCGATAGTTGTGCCGGAGAAAGAATTTCAGATTGCTTACAGACTATCTTCTCCTGCCGACTATTCCAGACAGTGGAAAGAACTGGCTGCCTCAGATGCAGTGGAAATAATCGCGCCTATAAAAAAGAAAGCGCAGGAAATGGGACTTAATGACTATCTTACATACGAACTTATAAAAGCTTATATAAATTGCCGCTTTCCGCAAGCCGACGACTCGTCAAAAATGTCGGCAATCCATTTCTTGCTTGCCAATTCGGGATATGATGCGCGTATCGCCACGACAACGCGGGGCGTCCCACTTCTTTTACTCCCATTTGAGCAGACGATTTTCGGGCGTACCTACATGATGATGCCTGAAGGGAAATATTATGTATTCGCACCCGACGGAATAGATGCCGCAAGCTTGGCGTCGGAGGTGGTGAAGACATGCACCATCCCTTCAGATATGCCTCGTGGGGAAAAATTTAATCTACTGTTGGAGGCCATCAATATCCCGGTCAGTCCCAAAGAATTTGATCTCCAGTTCGGTGCTATTCATCTAAAGGGGGAGGTCAACGAGAATCTCATGCCTATTCTTTACAGATACCCTCAGATGCCAATTGAAGACTATGCTGTATCGAATCCTGATCCCGAGCTACGTAAAAAATTGGCAGCCCAATTGAGATCGCAGCTTTCAGATATGAAGGGTGATGAAGCAGTGGAGGAGTTTCTCGGCTTTATGCATAATGTTTTCGATTACTCAACGGACGAAGATTTCCATGGCTTTGAAAAACCATATTTTATAGAAGAGACTCTGTATTATCCGAAGAACGATTGTGAGGATCGCGCGATATTCTATACCTATTTTCTTTGGAATGCCCTTGGGAAAGAAGCACAGTTAGTATCTTTCCCGGGTCACGAAGCAGCTACTGTAAAGCTTGATAATGAAATTAAAGGGAAATCTTACAAAGTGGGAAATGAGACATTCTATATTTCCGATCCCACATACATAGGATCTCACACCGGATTGGTAATGCCTGCGTACGAGCGCACCACTCCCAAGGTAGACTATACCTTCAGATAAACCCTCATACCGATACACCGGCATAGCCCTGCAAGCCTTATATATGTAAACGCCTGGCAAAGAGCATTCCTCCCATGAGTGCTCTTTTTTTCATACAATAAATCGTCTACATTTGATACAAGCTGGAGGTAAATATTTGATATATAGAGTGGTTTGAATTATGTAAGGTTGCTGAAAACAAATAGCCACCGGGAGTCTTCACATAGACTCTCAGTGGCTTATATGTTAGCTGAAATAACTGACGGATACTGCCGTTTGATAACTGAGTCCGGATCAGTGTTTGATTATGCTGATTTCGCAGGGGGAGGAGCCTAAGGCTACGCGGACGGTGAGGGTGCGTGTCTTGATGTCCCATGCCCAGCCATATTGGCGGATGGCTTTTTCTGATACGGATTCGTCATATCGGTTGCTGTCAATAGATACCTTTTTCGGTTTTGCGCTCAATCCGGGAATCTCAAAAGTAATCATTCTGACGGCAGGCATATCCTCATATTTACCCTTTGAGCTGACACCGATATTGATTTCGGAAGGAGTAGATTCTCCGGTAAAAGTAATGAGAGAGTATTCTCCATCTTCGAGAGAAGTGGGCGACATCCTGTTGTCGTCATACATAACGTATTCCGTAAGCTCATCAGCCGGGTAATATCTCACCGTCAGGAGAGCGGGATTATACTGTGTGACATTTTCGATCGGCTGGACGTATTGAGGAATAAAAGAACCTGAACGTACAAATAAAGGGAGTTTGTCGAGTGGAGCTTTTACATTGGCTGTGGATCCCCCTTTATAACGCAAGGCGGCATTATCCCAATCTATCCACTCTCCGGCAGGGAATACGACCTTGCGAGAGCGTGTGCCCTTCGTGAATACAGGCGCCACAAGCACATTGTTTCCCCACAGATACTCATCCTGAATATCGGCATATTTGCTTTCGGTGTTCTCTCCGTTGAAATTCAGCGGACGAGCGAGAGGGAGACCCTGACTTGCATTTTCGTATGCCAAGGTGTAATTATAGGGTAACCAGCGATAACGCATCTTGACATATTCGCGTGTGATCTTCTCATACTGAGGATAATGATATGGCTCCGGCTTGGTCTGTGCGTGTGTACGCATCATCGGGGTGAAGGTCCCCATCTGAAGCCAGCGTACATAAAGCTCGGGATCCGTAGGGTGCTCGGGATCTACAGCAAATCCACCAAGATCACTACTCATATAGCCGAGTCCGGAAAGCCCGCTGCTTAACATCAGATTAACCTGAGGCACAAATCCTTCCCAAGAGCGGGAAACATCAGTGGTCCAAGGGAAAACGGAATAACGTTGCAATCCGGCAGTCCCACCCCGCATCATCAGGAGGGGACGCATATCGGGGAAGTCTTTTCTGAGCCCTTCGTATATCAGACGCGACCATTCGTTGCCATATAGATTGTGATATTGCTCTGCACTCTCGCCATTTGCATGATAGATAGTAGATGGATGCACTTCAGGTTCACCGAGATCGCCCCACCAGCCTGCCACTCCTTCAGCCGTGAGTCCCTTAAGTCTATCCCAAAGCCATTCGCGCGTTTCCGGATTGCTGACATCAAGCATACCTGCGTCTCCTACCCAGGTAGTCACATCATGTGTCTTGCCCTCCGCATCACGTGTGAGCATCCCTTTTTCCGATAGGAAGTTATAATTGTCGATAGCTCCTATCTTATTGATATAGGGTTGAGAGA
Source organism: uncultured Sangeribacter sp. (assembly GCA_964521885.1). Lineage (GTDB taxonomy): Bacteria > Bacteroidota > Bacteroidia > Bacteroidales > Muribaculaceae > Lepagella. The sequence continues at coordinate 62,024 of CAZFUF010000009.1, forward strand.
TAAGCACCATATTCACCCCCTTGGCTTTTAAATCGGAAAGCATTTTTTTGTGATCCGGCCATTGCTCCTTGTCCCATGCAAGTTTCCCCATATCGGTTTCCTGTCCATACCAGTAAAGGTCAAGCACTATGCCGTCAACGGGGTAGCCGGCATTCTTAAGGGAATCAATTGCTCCGAGAGCTTCCTGTTGATTATGATATCCATATTTCGAGGTGATATATCCGAGAGCCCAGAAGGGGGGGAGGTTCTGGCGACCCGTCAAGCGGGTATATCCTTCAGTCGCACCTGCAAGCGAGTTATGACCGTTGATGAAATAATAAGACAAAGGCTTCTCTCCTATTTCGGAAACGTAGGTGATGGTGTCGCCGATATTCAGAGATCCTTTGGCATAATCATCAATCAAGACTCCATAACCGACATCACTCACAAGATAAGGTACGGATATACCCATTTGCGCAATTCGCGGGTCTCCGGCTGTGTAACCGTAATTCTGACGGTTATACATTGTCAGCGAATCTCCGTTGAGAGTCAGTGAGTGTCCCCTTTCACCGGCACCATAAAAGAATTCACCCGGTGCTGTTTCAAAAGAGATGGTTCTGACAGGAAATGAGTTGTCAACACCTCCGGCTTCCTCAAGAAGGAGATCACCGGAAGCATCATAGAAGGCTACATTGCCACCCTTCCGACTAATTTTGACCGTTGTGGTCGGAGAATAGATAAAGACTGTATCCGGGGTTACAAACGAATGGATCTCCGCTTCTTCACGGGCCATGACGGCAGCGTGCGAAACCGGGAGCTGTGGCATCCCCATAGAGGGTGAGGCGGATACACGGAAGATGTCATTGTTGAGAGCTTGCACCCACACTCTACCCTTATCGGTTGGAATAGAGAACGTGTTGTCGTTAGTCTCCACAAAATTATTGTTTTTTTTAGTCATGGCGTATCCCGCAGCCACTACTAAAGAAGCACTGAAAAGAGTGCCGATCACAGACAGTCTCATATCTTTGTTTTGGATTATAATAAATGTCGTGCCCAACGGGTTAACAGCAACCTGAGACACGACATATTAACATATTTTTCAGTATCAAAGTTTAATAGATAAGTTGAAGATAAACTTCACGATTTCAACTTGCAAAAATCGCTCAGCCATGGACACCCGGAGTCTGCTGACAATTTATGAGACGGGGGTCTTGATCCGGGATCAAAGCTCTATATCCTCATTAACGATGGTATGCCAGGGGAGACCGGATTCGGCAAGCATCTCAAGGAATGGATCCGGGTCGAACTCCTCGACATTATGCACGCCGGGCATTACCCATTTCCCGGTGAGGAACATATAAGCCCCGACCATTGCCGGCACACCGGTGGTGTAGCTGACTGCCTGAGCGCCAGTCTCTTTATACGCGGCTTCGTGAGAGCAGTTGTTGTAGATATAGTAGGTGGATTCCTTCCCCTCCTTATCAAGACCGCGGATGCGACAGCCGATTGAGGTCTCGCCTGTGTAATTTTCTCCCAGCGATCCCGGATCAGGAAGGACAGCTTTCAAGAACTGGATGGGGACTATTTCTCTTCCTTCATACATCACCGGATCTATGCGGGCCATCCCTATATCCTGAATCACACGCAGATGGGTAAGATATTCCTGACCGAAAGTCATCCAGAAGCGGGCACGACGGATTGTCGGGAAATTCTGGACCAGTGATTCAAGCTCCTCATGATAGAGAAGATAAGATTCGCGTGGCCCGATGTTGGGATATGTCAGGGGCTGATGGATTTCAAGATTTTCAGTTTCTACCCATTTCCCATCTTCCCAATATTTCCCTTTCTGGGTGATTTCACGGATGTTGATTTCGGGGTTGAAGTTAGTAGCAAAAGCTTTGCCATGATTGCCGGCGTTGCAGTCCACGATGTCGAGATATTGCATCTCGCTGAAATGATGTTTCGCGGCGTACGCCACAAACACTGCAGAAACACCCGGGTCGAACCCACAACCGAGGATTGCGGTCAGACCGGCTTTCTCAAATCTTTCACGATAAGCCCACTGCCAGGAATATTCGAAATGAGCTTCATCTTTCGGCTCATAGTTGGCGGTGTCAAGATAATTCACACCACATTTCAGGCAAGCCTCCATGATGGTCAGATCCTGATAGGGGAGTGCTACGTTGATACACAAATCGGGACGGTGTTCATTGAAAAGTTCACATAATTCATCGACACTATCGGCATCTACTCGAGCGGTTTTGATATTCGGAGCACCAATTTTTGCTGCCAGACGATCACACTTCTCTTTAGTGCGAGAAGCTATGACAATTTCGGAGAACACTTCCGGATGTTGAGCGCATTTGAAAGCTACAACTGTGCCGACTCCTCCGGCACCTATTATGACTACTTTACCCATTTCTAAGTGTTTGGTTATTTTCAAAGGATACTAAATAACTGAAAGGCTCTGTAATAAAACTTTATAGACCGGGATCTTTAATGAAATTTTCAGTCTCCGTTTTCCGCAGTGTGCGAGAGGTGGTTTCAGTTAGCTTTACGGAGGTCAAAAGTAATAAAAAAAAACGTGGCTCGCAAAAAAAAGCGGAGGTATGCCCTCAGTCAGGATTTTTTGCTAATTTTGCAGAATGCAAATCACCATAGACAATAAAGAGAAACTTCCAGAAGTTGCACACGGATTTATCAAGGAACTTGATGACCGGAAGATGTGGGCGATTATAGGGGAAATGGGTGCCGGCAAGACTACATTTGTGGCTGAGGTTTGTCGTCAGCTTGAAGTGGAGGAGGAGCCGGGGAGCCCAACTTTTGCCATTTGCAATGAATATTATTCACACCGTCTTGATGATTCCCTGTATCATTTTGATTTTTACAGGATTGATAATATTGAAGAGGCTCTCGATTTCGGATTGCCCGATTATCTTGACAGCGGACGTGTCTGCCTTATGGAATGGCCGGAAAGGGTGGAAGCGTTGCTCCCGGAGGAAACGGCTGTCTTGAGGATAACAGTCAATGCGGACGGTTCACGTACTTTTGATTTCTGAAGTTGAACATAAACAGCGGTCTATGATTGAAAAAGGGAAGAGAATATTGATCGATACCACTCCTTCGACTAATACGTTTGCGCGTGATCTGATTGCGCAATTGCCGCATCTCAGCTTGGTCCGCACGGATTGTCAGTCATCGGGACGAGGACAGCGGGGAAATTCATGGGAGGCGGAACCCGGAAAGAATCTGACTGTCAGCTATATTCTCAAGCCGGTTGATTTCAGGGCACTTAATCAATTTCGGGTCAACGAAGGGGTTGCGCTCGCAGTCATCGATACGTTGGCTGAATTTGGAATTGAATCAAGAATAAAGTGGCCCAATGATATATACGTAGGAGATAATAAAATCTGCGGTATCCTTATCGAACATTCCGTCATGGGCGAAAGTCTGATTTCGTCGATTGTGGGGATAGGATTGAATGTCAATCAAAAACTGTTTCTCAGTGATGCTCCTAATCCCGTTTCGATGATTCAGTTTCTTGACAGAGAGCTTGACCTTGATGAGGTTGAAAGATACCTAACCGACTCATTGGCACGTAGGCTGGATTTTTTGAAAACAGGGGAACCGGAGCATAAGACCTCGATGCGCCGTCTGGAATTTAAAAAGAACTTATGGCGCGCAGACGGGAGATATTATCCCTTTGAAGATTTGAGAGATAAGGGGAATCCACGTATATATAAAGCGAGAATAGCAGACGTCCTACCGGTAGGATTACTCCGGCTTGAGGATGAAGTAGGGGTAAGGATAGATTATGGATTCAAGGAAATCCGATATATCCTGACATGACAATTCCTAAATGATAGTTTTTCAGGACCGGGATAATTCCGGAAGAAATTTTAGCAATATATCATCTATGAAAACAGACGAGATATTACACGATGAGATAAAAGAGGAAGAGGAAGTAAAGAATATCGGGAAAGGTAAGAATTTACTTTCGCTTGCAGTGCGTTATCTTCTTCCATTGGCATTGACAGTGCTGTTGGTCTGGTATATGTTCAGCAAGGTGAATTTTTCCACAATGCTTGACATCCTTCGCCATGGAGTGGACTATTGGTGGATTCTGTGTGCGATGGGTATAAGTGTTTTCTCACATATTTTCCGCGCTGCCAGATGGCGCCTGCAATTGCGCGGGCTTAAGATTGATCCTCCGTTTATGGCTCTCTGCTGTTCCATCTTCGGTTGCTATGCTTTGAATCTTGTATTTCCCCGGCTTGGAGAGGTGTGGCGATGCACATATATCGCCGGTCGGCAGAAAGCCCCCTTTACGACAGTATTAGGCTCGATGGTGGCTGACCGTCTTGCCGATACCCTGACAGTTCTGGCTCTATTGCTTCTGACCTTCGTTGTGGCGAATTCGGCGTTGACCGCGTTTATGACCAAATATTCCATAGGACGTGGGATTGTTGACATGATGAATAATCCTATGTTTTGGATCGCGGCAATCGTAGGCGTGCTGGTTATAGTCGGGCTTCTCTATATCTTCAGAGAGAAGAAGGTGGTCAAGAAATTGTTTGAATGGATCCGGCAGCTTTGGGAAGGTTTTGTGGTGGTGACACGCATGAAAGGTAAATGGATGTTCTTATTCTATACTCTTTGTATCTGGGGTTGCTACTACTTCCAGCTCTATGTGGCGTTCTTTGCATTTGATTTCACGCGTGAATTATGCACGGAGAGTTCCCTCGCATGGGGTCTTACCCCTTGTCTTGTGGCGTTTGTGCTCAGTTCAATCGGGATGGCTATCCCTTCCAACGGCGGTCTCGGACCATGGAACATCGCAGTGATGTTCGGACTTGCGATATATGGTATTTCCGATTCGCAAGGGACAGCGTTCTCAATGCTCCAATGGTCAGGACAGACAGTTATGCTGATTATACTTGGAGTCTATACGATGGCTTATATCTCCTTAGGACAAAGGAAGAAGAAATAAATACCCCCTCATTTTGTAACACTCTAATTCTGATAAAAATCCGATGATATTCAATAAAAATCCTGAAATCAAGGGGAATGATTATTTTGACGGTCCGGATCTGCCGGATCCCGTGAAAAAAGAGAAAGAACCTAAATATAATCCGGACGATCCTGAATATTGGGAGCAGGATGAATCTCCGTTTGAACATATTTCCACCAATCGCAAGATGTGGATCTGGTGGGTCGTGGGAACCGGTGTGTTGATTGGAATAATTATAGGATTATGGCTCAGATTCTTTAATCCCGCGCAACAGGGAGTCGTGCAATATGGTTACATTGAGCAAATCAGCAAAGAGGGTATGTTTTTCAAGACCTTTGAAGGGGTGTTGATACCTTACAAAGAGTTGTTTGACACCACACGTATCTATCAACGCGATTTTGTCTTTACAGCAGCGAACTCCAAGGTTGCTGCCCAATTGAAGGCGATGGAGAAGGGGTGTGTGCCGGTAAGAATGGAATATGACCGATATTATGCCACTGTCCCCTGGCGCGGTAATTCCAAAATTATTGTCACGCGTGTCGATACGGCCAATGTTGACTCCATCCTCCCCCCGGAGTTTAGACCCCAGTATTCCCCCTCGGGACTTAAACAGGATCCTCTCGGGGAGACCTCCGGTGCTAAAATCAAGTCTGAGAAGAAGAAATGAAAAGGGTTTTAGCGGTTGCTTTTCTGATAATCAGGGTAATTGCTACTGTGAAGGGAGCATCTCCATTTGCAGAAAGTGTATGCAGATGGTTGCCGGAAGACAGTGTGGTCATCATTCCTGCAGGAATTAAAAATATCCCGGCATACGCCTTCGCAGATTTCAAAAGGATTAATAGAGTGGAATTTGAAGCGCCCTCGCAAGTCGAGTCGATAGGTGAATTCGCTTTCCTGGGATGTGAGGGATTGAAAGAGATAAATCTCCCCAAAAGTCTTAAATCGTTTGGAACCGGGGCGTTTATGGAATGTTCGGCATTAGAGAGTGTCCATATTCCCCGTGGGGTAAAGATAATTCCACGCTATGCTTTCGCATGGTGTGAAAACCTGCGGAGAGTGAGCTTGCCGTCAACCCTTACGGACATTTCAAGCCATGCATTCGCTTATTGCACCTCGTTGGAAACTATTGATATCCCTTCGGGAGTGAGACATATAGGGAGTAATGCCTGGTCAAGGTGTTTCAGCTTGCGCGGGATAATATTGCCCCGGGGAGTCAGCGAATTGGAATCGTATGCATTCTCAGATTGCATTAATTTAGAGAGTGTGACACTTCCCGCCAATGATAATATGCTGGGAGAATGGATATTCAGCGGATGCCGGAATCTAAAGGAAATAATAGAGCCGAGTCGTGTCCCCCCGACTTTTGATTGTGGCTCCCCATTATGGGAGACCGATCAGCCGGAGAATGGAATGCAAATTGATCCTGTTGTTTTAGTGCCCGGTGAATCTATCGGGATGTATCATCGCGCCCCGATATGGAAAGACACGCGCCTGAATTGTAAGTAGAAGGGGTAATAAACACTATTATATAATACACTCCGCGCCAATGGTTTCTGCCATTGGCGCGGAGATATTTAGTTATAAGGATCTGCTTCCTGACAAGCTGTCTTATCAGCGGATTACGATCTTACGGTTGCCGATAATGTAGACACCTTTAGGGAGTCCGTCGGTTGCATTTCCGGCTGAGACACCTTTGCGGAGTCTTATCCCTTCGAGGGAATAAACATCAACGGGTGTGTCCGGATCGAGATCGGAGAGAGTCAAGATCCCTTTTGCATCGGGATTGTAAGTCAGCTTGAAGTTATCGACGATAGTCCAGTCTTCAGACTTGGCTTCCGATTTACGGAGACCTATGCGGATGTCGCCGGTTGATTTCAGTTCATAGTAGACACCGGAGTTGTGGAAACGCCCTTTATTCTTAACAGCGTTGCTGAAAGCGGTCATGTCGTTAGGGAAAGTATAAGGATTTCCTGTGTAACCATCTTCATCATAAAGACACATCAGCGGAACTTCAACATCGTTGATATATAGTTTAGCGAGCATCTTCTCAGTGCCGTTGACGTGAGCATCGTAGGCGGACTTGTTGCCGTTACGATAGAAACCGTCACATTCGAGATGATACATTCCGGCGGGAAGGTGTTGGATAATCTGATAAGTATCATAGGTGCGGTTGTAATGTTCGGCACATTGTTCGCGAACATCACCCCATCCTGTTCCACTCCATCCGCTGCGGTCGTTGTTGTCGAAACCCGGGTTGGCGAGAAGCATCGTTATGTCGCAAGCCTCACCGGGTTTCACAATAGATTGCACATACTCGGAACGAGCCGTCTTAAGAGCTTCGAGTGCTGCCGGGAGTTCAACGGCGAGCTTGGCGACAGTGCGGTTGTTGAGGGCATCTTCAGCCTGCTTGATAGCCTTGTCAAATATCGGAGAATTGTAACTCTTGCAAACGGCGAGGAAAGAATAAAGCTCATCCCAAGCCTGCAGCATCTTGTATTCGGTCTCATCAAGATAGATGAATGAACCGTGCTGGAAGTTTCCTGTGCCCTGAAGGAAGTTGCTTCCACCGGGATTTGCCCCCAGATGGTCAAGTTCAAGATATTTGTAACCGGTGGGATTATCCGTATACTTCATATAATACATGTTCCAGACATCCTCATCGATGCGGCGGATTTTACTGCTCCCTTCACAAAGAGAGTTCCCTTCGTTGGTGACATGTGCTATCTCTGTCCATGTTCCTCCCACAAGAGTAGGAGAGGTATATTCGAATATACCGCGATTACCGGCAGCGGCTCCTTCTTTCTTGATACCCATGTGATAAAGACCATCATACTTATTATAGTTGATGTCAGCATCAATTACAGCGTAGCCGGGATCATAGAAGACGCGCGGTTGAGTCAGAGTCTTGAAATCTTTGTCGGCATACGAGTAATAGATACGGTCGTGATTATCACCCGGGTTCGTCGAGAGGAGGGAATAGTAGACAAGGTAAGCGCCTTGTCCGTCAAGACCCTTGGGATCCCAGATTGCCTGAGGAGCCCATACGCGTGTGATTTTTGCATATTCGGCATCAGTCTTATATGCGTCGGTAGTGGCCTGAGGGTCGGAGAAAATGGATTTACCTTTGCGGAAATCGAAAGTAGTGCTTTCCCAATGGATGAGATCCGGAGAGCGGAGGATATCCATGCCGTAGTTATTCCATATTCCGGAGATTCGGTTGCACATGTCTGTGCAAGTCATGAAATATTCACCGTCGCGTTCGCCACGGAGGAGATATGCATCGCGTGTGCCATGCTCGATGCCGGCAACCGTGTTGGTATCGAAAATCTCATCACCGTTGATAAGATGGTTGAACACCGTGCCTTTATCCTCTTTTGCACCGAGAGCATAGTTTGTAGTCTCGTAATTGCTTTTCATGTAGCAATAAAGGTATCCATACCACGGGTCAAGAGCAGCGAGAGTAATCGGGAATTCAATTGAGCCTTTGGCTCCATTGGCGTATGTTACGTTGCCGATAAGCTTGCTTCCCTTGAGATCAGAGTTATTCTTGCGGGCTTCGTTTACGTTGAGGGTTGTTGACCACATCCCTTTGTTGAGCGAGAGGTTGCCTGAAGCATCTCCTTGGAGTGTCCATTCGATAGCGTCCCCGGCGCGGCTCCCGACAGGAAGGGTTGTAGAGGCATGAAGCCAAGCGAGTTTCTTGGCGATCGGATCAAGCTCGGCCTTCAAGGCAGCTTCATCTTCAGGATTCACAGTGGCGGTGTTGTTTTCAATAGTGATATCCTTAACATTGAATTTAAAGATATTCATTGAGAAAGGAGGAACTGTGTAGGTCGCTTTTGTGTCACCGCTTAATGTCACTGTGGTGGTCTTCGGAGCCACGTTCAGAGGGTTGGCGGTAGTGTTCTCGGCAGTGCCGGTGGGTGCGGACATGCAGATAGCCTCCGCCACAGATGCAAACTTGGCATTAGCGAGGTTAAGAGTCAATGGAGTGGTCTCACCATTGGGATTGACTACCTTGACATAAAGCACGTTGTTGTCATCATCAATATTGGAGCTGACATAAATCTGGCGGCTGATCGGGAGTGCAACATCATGGATGAGTTCATTATCCATGTAGCACTTCACTCGGGAACCATCGACGACAACCTTGATCTTGTAAGTCTTGTTATTTTCGATCGAGCCGCTGACTCTTCCGACTTCTGTCTTGACTCCATTCTTACACATTTCGATTGCATGGGCAGTGTTGCCCCAGCCGGCGATATTCCACCAGCAGTAGTTGTTGGCATCCTTATAATCGAACACGATGAGGAAACCTTCAGCTCCATTGGTCTTGGTGGCATCCGCTTCGAAAGTATAGGAAGATCCGCAAGGAGTGGAATTGACATATTTCTGACCTTGCATAGCGGCGTCGCTCTGAGTCAGAACGCCGTCAGCAATCGACCATGTGCCCCCTTCGGCTGACCATTTGCCGGAGTTGGAAGAGAAATCATCAGAGAAGATGGTTTTCCCCTCGGCATCCTTGACAATGACATTGTCAAACCTTGCGGTAGTGCCCCACGTTGAGAATCCAATCTTGTCCCCTAAAGAGTCACCGTTTCCGGTTTCGGAAAATTTGACATTCTGTTTTCCTACATAGTTGGGGAAGAGTTGCTGCACGTAGTAAGAGGGTGTGCCATAGCTTACCTCAGAGTTGAAGCGAATCATATCAGGCATCCACCGTTGGTCGTTTTCATTGACGAAGATGGGTGCATAACTATTCATCACGCACACATCGGAGTTATTTTCCATGCCCAGCATATAGACACCTTCACCGAGAGCAGCGCGGATATGACCGGTATTCCCGAAGTCGCTTGTGACAGCATATTCGCCGGCATATACCTTGTATTTGGAGCGGTCATAGCCGTCATACATGGTGTATTTATTGATAAACCAGTCAGGATTGCGGTAATAATGTTCATCGACCACTTCCACAGGGTAATTGTTGCGCCATGAGGGGGAATCCGTACCCCATGCTTCAACATTTCCGATGAGAATCATCTCAGGATATTTAGCCTTGATTGCGTCATAGAATGCCTTGTATCTTTCTGCGTAATGATCGGACTGCTGATTGGCATCAAGCTGATAATTTTCGTTTCCGATTTCAAGAAGGCGGAGTCCGAAAGGCTCCGGATGCCCATTGGCGGCGCGCACTTTGCCCCAGGTGGTGTTGACATCGCCGTTGCAATATTCGATAGCATCAAGAGCTTCCTGAATAAACTCATCAAGATTGCGGAAGTCAACCTGCCAACCGTGTCCCATGCCGATGTTGACAACATACAACGGTTCGGCACCGAGGTCTTCGGTCAGCTGAAGCATCTCGTGGAATCCGAGACCGTCGCTGACGGGGTATTCCCAGTTTACGTTATAGTGTCCGGGTCGGGTCTCGACGTCTCCGATAGTCTTCTTCCATTCAAAGCGGTTGGTCAGACCATTGCGGCTTGTTCCCTCAATATAGCATCCGCCGGGGAAGCGGACGAAAGAGGGATTCATATCCGCAAGTTTCTGTGCAAGATCGATTCGGCAACCGTTAGGACGATTCTTGAATGTCGGGGGGAAGAGACTGATAAAATCGAGAGTGACATTCCCCGCCTTTGTGCCGAGCAAGCGGAAGCACGCTTTGGGGTCGGAAGCTGAAGGAGTGATCGTGGCTGTGACTTTCTGCCATTTCTTGTCAGCTTTGACATCAATGGAGGTGGATCCTAATTCCGTGCCTGATGTGGAGTAAAGTCCCGCTTTGAGTTTGCCGTCGTAACCGGCATCACTCATGATCCAGAAGGATAGAGTATAGGGGCTGTCTTTGACAGCATTGATTCCCCAATATCCCGGGTTGGAGACTCCATCGCCATCTTTGGAGAATTTAATATTCAGCGCGCGTTGCTGAATATCATTAAGCAGGTTATCGCTTGTCATAGTAAGGGTGGCATTCCCTACTTTATCCCAATGTTGGGGAGAGTTGGCATTATCTTCAAACGAACGGTTGCGAATCAACTCAGCGTAGATACCACCATCTCCGGCATGGTTGATCTCTTCGAAGAAGATGCCGTAATGGAGTTCGCTGATTTTGGGACCCCGTTTGCCGGCGTCGATATCAAGAGTGACATCAGCAAATGAAGACCCGACAACCGCTAAAGAGAGGAGTACGGAAGTTGAGCAGCGTTTCAAAATGTTGGTTGGCATATTTGTCAATAAATTTAAATTGGCACCGGGCGGACGCCCGATGCCGGTTATAGGATTAATATAATTTTTTAGCGTATGACAATCTTCTTGCCCCCACGGATGTAGATACCCTTGACCGGATTTGTTACGCGACGGCCCTGGAGGTCGAAAATAGCTTCGTCGTTAACATTAAGATCAGCATCGACGGCATTAATGCCTGTGCTGACATCACCTACTACAGGAAGTTCATCGGGGAGGTCTGCAGCCTGTTCTCCCGGAATGGCCACGTAAGCTGAGTTTGCAGGAACATCAATAGCGGATTTAACTTTTGTGAAGCCTTTTCCTTCGTCGTTGAGAGTATAGTAAACGTCAGTTCCTTCTGCACGGCGACGAGCCCCGGCAGCTGCTTCCTGACCGATAGAAGTCTTTGAGAAAGAGCCTTTCAGAAGATTGTTCTCAGCGAACACCTCATCCTCCACGGGAGTATCTGTGAATTCGACTACCACATCCAGATCCTCACCTGATTTGTTGTAGATGATGTAAGGCACACCGGCTATCGGGTTCTCTACCTTAGATGCTCTCAAAGCGGGTTCGGTCTGTTTGTAGCTGTTGTCAATACCGCTGATGGCGTGGAATTCAATATTACTTGAATCGTAGTTGCCTACGGCGTAGGGGAAGCAGACTGTCTTGAAGCTCTTGGCGGGAATTGTCATGACTTTGCTTTCGATTTCACCGATCTTGGTGAGACGGAAGTCATTCCAGCTTGCCCAATTACCAGTTTGAGAAGAATGAGCCACCACACTGATTTCAGCGGAATTGCCGAGTATCTCGAAGTCAAGAGTGTGGTCATTCCAGCCGCGGTTGAACATCTGACCGCTATTGCCGCTCTTTGTCAGATCCAGACTCTCATCGTTTACATTCAAAGTGTAAGTGTCGAGATTATTGCTACCGCGGGCCATAAGAGCCAAGCGATACTTTCCGGCGGGAATCTTTGCAGACTGACTCAATTCATTTCCTCCAAGTTTGTAGTCTTCATAGAAATCAGTGTCAAAATAGTGAGTGAAGTGATCCCCTTCGGGAGCTTCACCGCTGTTAATTCTGACAACGGGAGAATTATCTTTCTGAGTATCCGTCCAATTGATTGATTCGCCATCGGAGATTTTTGCCTGAGAGATGCGTTCTGTATAATCCTGACGATTCTCGACACCTTCAGCTATAGCATTGGATTTAACTACAGCTCGCCCTGCGGATTGAAGGGCAGCCGCATTGTTGGCTGCATCTTCAGCATTATCGACATCGGTGAGAAGAGCGGAGAGCGTTGCGAGTTTGTCAGATGCAGCGAGAGAAGTGTCGGAAGAATGAGGAGCATACATCTCTTTCGCTTCTTTGAAGGCTGCGTATGCGGTTTTTGCTTCTTTGAACGCATTTGTGGCAGCAAACATTTCATTGGCGGCTGTCTTCTTACCATCCATTGTAGTGGGGTCGGACACCGGAATAGAATTTGTAAGATTAGTGCGCTCAATACCTGTCACTACATCATATTCTGCGTCTGCCAGAGCTTCTTCAGCGGCTGTCTTTGCTGCGTTATAGTTAGCGGTAGGATCTGATTCGAGTTGAACCAAGCGGAAGTAAGTGAAGGATTCCCACTGATAACCTGCCTGAGAATTGGCAAGGACACCGATACGCACGTCAGCGGTTTCTTCTCCTTCTGCGGGATTGACTTCGAAATCAAGTGAATAATTTTCCCAACCTTTGCCGAAGGTTGCATCATCGGGAACCCCGACGTGAGCCATATTCACAACTTTATACCATCCGCCCACTTCAGTTTCCGTAGCGTTTTCCCCTTTTTCCGATACTTTCTGGAGATTGGAATTTGAGTCACCGACAGCAAAGCGGAACCAACGGAGAGAGTCCGAACCACGACCTAAAACTGAGATGCGATATTTACCGGTAGGCAATGTAATGACTTGTTCAAGACGGTTTGTCCAGTCTCCACTTCCCCAATTTGCGCTACCGCCATCGAAATAGTGATCAACTTTGGAACCATCGGAGAGAACAGGTTTTTCAGCTTCTTCACTCTTTGAACCAATGGCACCGTTCCCGTCATGTTGAACATGATCCCAACCGGTCATGCCGTCGGCCGCATTCGGGTTGACGATGGAAGTAGTCATTACGATTGCACCGAGACCTTCTGCCAAAGCGTTTGATTCAACGACAGCACGGAGATTGAGCGGACTTAGCATCTCATTGATTGCAGCCTCATAAGCAGTGCGGGTCTGGGCTGCAGGCACTGCATAGAGTTTATCGAGCTTTTCCGGGGCTGCATCCTTATAAATTTCCCTATAGTTGTGTTGCTCGTTAGCGGCTAAGGTCTCTTCATATACCTCCTTGATGGTAGTAGCCTGTTCGATGGAGTATATTTGAGCGCAGAACCAATTTACATGACCTACACCCCCTTCAAGCAATTTGATTCCAAATTGAAGCACTCCGTCATCTCCCACCGTTCCGGTGACTGTATAGAGTGCAGGTTCAGCATCTGTCAGGGTATTATTATCAACCGCAGTGATAGGTGTTTGAGCTGCGTTTGCGAATACCGCAGCCATATTTTGCGGATCTCCTTCCCAAGTGCCGACACCGTTTGCACGGTTGGCGGTGGCGTAGAGTTTTACACGATAACTCCCTTTCCCAAGACCTGTCACGGTCTGTGAGAGGACAATTCCTGCTGGCGTGTCGGGATTACCGTAATATTGTTCCACAAGTGTAGCTTGATGATCACTGCCGAGTGGGGTCACACGGAAATCATGTACAGCCCAATCACCGGGGTGAGCGGAGCTGCTCCATCCGTTGGGATTAGCATGTCCGGTGTAGTTGTAAGTAATAGTGGCATTAATGTCCTCATCGGAAGTGTCAGCGAGGGGTGTGATTTCACTCTTAACTTGTTTTGATTCAGTTTTTTTGTAGGTTGAGTCAGTGGATTCGTCCATTGAATTCCTTTCAGCGAAAGAAAGCGTGGAGGCGAATGCCAGAATCCCTACTCCAGCAATAGCCGAGTAAAGTTTAAGTTGAAATTTCATAGGTTGAGAAAGTATAGGATGTTTATATAAAGATTTGTGATTTTAAGGCTTCTGAATGTTCCCTGGATTAAGGTTTTGTCGCTTTAAGATTAAGGCTTCAAAATGCTTGGGCAAAGATAATTAAAAAAAATCTTTTTGCAAAAAATCAAGCCGCGATTATTTTTTCTGTTATTTTTCTGAATATATCTTTTTCTCTCCCGCTCCAATGTTGTCGGGTATTTCATAAGGACGACAGGGATTCCAAGTGTCCGTCATGATGCCCGCATCATTCCATCCTCAACTTGAGAAAATCACTCGTCCAAATCCGCCCCGGGGCCTCTCGAATTTTATGTGACGGGCTCTTAACATTTTTGGGGAAGGAAGTATAAAATTTTGCAGGAATAAAAAAAAGTTGTAACTTTGCCGGTGGAAAGGGAGCAGGATGCTCCTTGACGGCTTGGTCTGGTAGCTCAACTGGATAGAGCATCTGCCTTCTAAGCAGACGGTTCCGGGTTCGAGTCCCGGCCGGATCACACTGAGGACACAAAATCATTGCGATTTTGTGTCCTCAGTGTGTTTTGTGGGGGGTGGAAGGGTTTTTATGTTTCTTATGTGACGTATGTATCTTATGTTTTTTGGAGGAGGGGTGGGGGGGATATTTCTTGGGTGTTTTGAGTGGGCTCTGTAGTCAGGGAGGTGAGTGGCGGAGGGCAGTTCTCAGAGGGATCGATAGTCAGAGGGTTCGTTGCTTGGAGCAGTAGTGAGAGGGGTCAGTAGCCGCGGAATTGTTTGCGGGCGGTGGTCATTGCTTCTTTTATACCTCCGGTGATAATAAATTCAGCTTCCAAAGCTTTGAGTACTTTTGCGAGCATCGCATCGATTTGACGAATTTGTGTTATCATGATGTTTGCAACCGTTTAGTCTGAGCGCTCTCTGCACTTATCCACAAATTCTTTTGGGTCTTTATTCTTTATGCAATATTTACCTGTGGCAAGAGTGCGACTATCGTCTGCATCCCAGATTTCAAGATCATTCTGTCGCAGAAAGTCTCCGTAGTCTTCCAATAGTTCCCGAACCGATCCGCGTGCCACTCCGAATAATTTTATGCACATCTCGGCTGATACCGTTCTGTCACCGGCACCTTCAACAATATTTTGTTTGCATGATCGGGCAGCCTGACGCATCTGATCAATTGTGCGTGAACCTTTTGGGAGTGCTCTTTGGATGAACATTTCAGTTACGTCACAGATGATGACAGATTTTTTATAAACATCCCAATTGGAGTAATCGCCGGCTATTTTTAGGAAAGATCCCATCGAATTGGTGTTGTCTTGAGTATTTAGTTGTAAAGTTATAAATAATAATGATTAAGGACAATAAGTCTGATGATTTTTTTGGAATTTAGGTTTTTTGATTTATGTGTCTGATTGGGCTGATGGTTTTTTCTGATGTTTTGGATGTTTCGTATGTATCTGATGTGTCTTATGTGTCTTATGTGTCTTATGTGTCTTATGTGTCTTATGTATCTTATGTATCTAATGTGTCTTATGTATCTTATGTATCTAATGTTTCTTATGTTTCGGATACTAATATATATCGCATTAGATACATAAATCACATAAGAAACATTAGATACATCAGACGCATCAGCCACATCAGACGCATAAATCACTTCAGCCCCATCACCGCATAATTTTCATCCGGCTCATTCGCTGCGTCTGATACTCCGGGGCTAAGCAACCATATAGATAAACTCAATTCATGTATTCGAGTAAATCCGGCGGGATGTTGGTTTTCGGTGTGCGTCAGAGGGCTGCTTCAGTGGAGTGGCGCTTGGGAGGGGTGTGCGTCAGAGGGCTGCTTCCGTGAGAGGGTGATGGGAGCAGTGTGCGTCAGAGGGTTGCCTCCGTGGCGGGGCGATGAGAGTGGTGTGCATTCGGGTGCTTGTGGCTGTGCGGCGGGGAGAATGTGCGTCGGGTGGTTAGGACCGGGGGTTCCATCTCGCGGGCGCTGATGTGGAGGGCAATAGCGCGCGTCATCAGCATATCGTCGTGCTTGCCAAGCCGGGCGCCATAACTGCCGTTCTGCCGGCGCTCGTAGCTTAATAATTCATCGAGACATCGCTTGTCGCGTTCTACGTATCCTCCTTCTCGGACGGCCTTGACCAATGCGGAGATTACCATCGGTTTGGTGGCTGTATTTGTGTGAAAGCCATATTTTCGCGGTGCACCTCTTCTGATATCCTCTTCACTACGTCGGCGGGCATATAGATTAGGATATACTTCCCTTATTTCCGACAATATGAATGAGGATTGATCCCCTTCGACATGACGAAACTTATCGTGAGTCTCAAGCGTATTGCTTTCTATGACCAAGAGGGCATTTTCATAAAAAGTTGCTATCTCTACCGCCTTCCATGCCAGCAGATCGATGTCAAGATGTCCCCTCCATTGCGCCACAACTTCCGGCACCCCTCCATACATGAGCATTGCACGATCGAAAACAACAATCACCGACCAGTCTGCCTTGTCGCTTCGTCCGCCAATGTCGACGACTGCCAGATAGCGGTGTACGATGACCGATCTGTCTAATTTTTCAGGCATCTCCCATATATCAAGACTCCCTTGCGAATCCGGTAAAAACTCCCCGTCGGAAAGCTCACCATGGAAAGTGGCGCGGCGGCAGCTGTCTCCCATCTTCTCAACAAGGTATCGGTCGAAGACATCGGCTCCACTATTCACAAACGCTTCGATATCGTCTGAGGGGTATTCCGACGCCATCATCCCATGCGAATTATATTTCATTCGTTCATGGATATACCAATTGATCGCTTCGAGAGTGGCACCCCGTTCCCATAACCACCAGAGATAACTCCCCGGTTGTCGTCGGTCGGAGTCAGTGGTCGTTATCTCTTTTCCGGCGAGCAATGACGAAGCAAACTCCTCCGGGTCGTCAAGCGGAAGGGAGTTTTTGTCGATTTCATACCACGAGACAAAGAGCGGTTTGAATTGTGATTCACCGCGCAGAGCCGCTTTATATTCAGTCTCAAAATAGTTTCCGGTTCCGTTGGCGGTCGATTCATAGACAATCATTGTCATCGGCTCCAACAATATTCCCGAGCACGCGCTCCTGACTATCATTTCCGGAGTCTTTCCCGCCGTTGCTTTCCATATCCCTACTTCCGAACAATGGACCAGATTATAGTCACCTCCACGGCAGGAATCCGGCCGCTCTGCAGTGCCGACCTTAATCTTGCAATTACGCTGGGGCACACGGAAGTTAGCACCGCTGCGCCCAACCCCGACAATTTTTTTCTCATTGGCTTTATATTTTTCACCGGGTTCATAGAGCATGGATAGTGGGTAACGCGAAATCATGCGGTCAAACATATCCTTTATCTCATCACTACCTACTGTCTGATGGGCGATAATCAGAGAGTTCAGACCTTGCCGATGAATGAGTTGCAGCCATGCCATGTATAGTTGTGAGCAAGTGCTCCCTCCCCATTGACGGGCTTTAAGCATAATGACACGGATAGGTTTATTGTCCACCCGCATTGACTCAAACAGCTCCACGAGTTTGCGTTGTGGCCGGTAAAGATGAAACAGTACATCCTCACCACCCCCTTTCGCCTTGACATAGACATATTTTGCGGCCCAATAAGGGAAATCATGGCGGCAGCGGATGCGGTCTACAATAGCGGCGACTGTCTCGCGCTGCACCAAAGAGGGGGTTCGATGCAGTCTGCACCGGATATAATCATCCACTCCCTTGCTACGGAGATGTTGAATGTCCGGGTCATCGAGCATAGCCACAGGCACGTATGCATCGCTATTCCCTAATCCTGCGATCCGGAGAGGGGCACGCTTGCCGATGGACCCTAATCCGCTTATAGGATCGAAGGGAGCCGAGTTGAGTTCCTTTCGGCGCTCGTTTTCCGCCAATAATCCGGAAATATCATTTATCTTCTCCATGCGCCCCTCCTCATTTCGCTGATTATACGGCCTGCTGTGCGTGGAGAGAGATAAAATTCCGGTGCCGGGGAGTTGACCACTTCGAAAACTATGTGAGACATCGGTCGCTCTGGTTGTTCCATTGATTTTTGCAGATAGCGGGAGTAAATTTCCTGATACATCCTCTGTCTCTCCTCATACATGGATTTGATCTGTAAGCCGCGACGCATACGTCCTATAACGTCAGTGGCGCGGTCTTCACTGACCCAGAACCGGCTGGCCGGAGATTTTACTATCATGTTGTAGATTTCGAGTCCACCGGTGTCAACGCCTTCGCAGAAATACTTGTTGAATAGAGATTTTAGTTCCTGATTCCTCTGAGCCGAATGCTCGATGGTTGATCCTTTCCTTTTCATAATGTTTAGTGATATATATGTTAGTAATAGTTATGCCAACGTGGATTGTCTTTCGGACGCAAATTTAGAAAGATTAAATTATAAATACAACAAAACTTAATAAAAATTTAAATACGCTAAATATTTTTACGCGATAAGGTTTGGGGAGGAATAGTTAAATCTAACTTTGCACATGCCAATCCGAAACAGGCTTAATATCAAATTAAGAATAATCGATCTCTGTGACGGAATAATTAATCAAATAAAACAATGCTAAATTAAATCGATGACAAAATGAAAAAGGAAAGAGTGAGAAGAAATATGGATTACGATAATTCCGGAGAGTGCCCGGTTAATAAAGAAGGGCTTTCCGGTAGAAAAAAGTCGGAGGAATTACCACCGGTTTCGAGTGCAGGGAAAAGTGAGATTTTAGACTTCCTTGCCGAACTTGATTCCCATCTTGAAGAAGGATTGGAGTGGATGGAACTGTGGGGGAATGCAAATGTCAACAATGGAGTGGATGAAGATTCTGATCCGGAAAATAAGGGATGTTCCCCCGGGACCGATGAGTCCGGAGATGCAGATAAGACGGTAGAAGGGGAAATCTCAGCCGCTACCGATGGTTCCGGGGAGGATGATGATTCCGGGCAGCAGGATAATGCCGATCTCAGAGTTGCTGCTGAAGGGGAAGTTAAGACCGATAGTGTGGAATCGGAATTGAATGACCCGGAGGAGGTAAGTATTGAAAAGGATGCCGAAACCGGGAATCTTCAGGTGGAAGAGGTAAGAGGGTCTACAGATGTCCGTGAACCCGAAGACTCGAATTCCACTGATGCAATCCCTGAATTATTAATCAATTATCGCAAGAGGATGCTCACATCACTCCAAGCTGTTGAGGGATTTCGCAGAGGATTTGAACCGCATCCGGAGGATTGGACTGAAATGACCGGGCAATTGCTTCGAGGAATTTCATCGATTGCGAGAGGTGAGTTGTCAATAGATTTTTTGAAAATCCTTTTAAACGGTATCACGCATGACAGGGATGTGATGGTGGCCCGCACGGAGGGTGAGCTTGCGGGAAGGAACGCCTTGATTGAAGAAAAACTTGTAAAGAATACGGTAGACGACGGACTTCCGGCCTTGAAGTCGGGGAGCGGAGCGGTAATCAGCAAGCCACGTCCAACCTCCATATTTGATCTTGCCGATCTTGCACGATAACTATTCTCATCACTAATATTTTATATATCACTAATTTCAAATATCACTAAAACAAATCATTATGAGTACAAATGTAACAGTCAGCAATGCAGCAGACCTCACAGGAGGTATCGGAGCCGGTAATTTTATTGAAAGTGACGTCGATGACGCGCTTTTCCGATTCAACTCGGATGATACTCCCCTTATGAACCTTATGTTGAAGTCGAAGAGAGTGAAAGTCTCCTCTCCGGAAGTGGACCACTATATGATCGACGAGCCGAAGAGTTGCGTTGTGACAACTGCAAAAACCGGAGGAGACAATAAGATGCAGGCAGTCCTGCCACTTGATCCGAAGGATCAGAATCTACCGCGCCCTTTCGGAACTCTATTGGTGAAAAATGTGGATGGATATAACGAAGCAGGCACATCCCGCACTCCCGGAAAGAACCTGATGTTGTTTGTGACAGGACTTGATGCGACCACCAACTGTCCGGTGGTAAGGGCTGTCAACGGGCAGAAGAGCAATCCTACCGATGAAGTCTGCATTATACCCGAAATTCCGGCAGGATCAACGATAGTGCTTCTGGCAAACTCCCTTTACGAGACACAGAAGGAAGTTGATCCGGATCTGATAGTACCACAGCCAACCCGGATATATCTGCAGAAAAGGGGAATGAATCAGGTGGTGAGTGATTACTTTGAGAGTCAGAAGAAGCGTATTCCATTTTCGAAGGCAATCATTGCCGAGCAAGCCATCGCCAACTTTAAAGTCAAAGGGAACCGCACGCTGTGGGCAGGGCGTGGAGGCAAATTCAAATTTAATGTGCCGAGAATGGGGATGCAGTATGTCTACACCACAGAAGGTATCCGCTGGCAATTCAAGAGAGAATTGCAGCATGTCGGGAAGTGGACTGTGGAAAAGATCATTGCTCTTGCAAAGATGTTTTTCACCGGAGAAGATGTCCCCAAGAGCGCGTTGCTTCTCGCCGGGAAGAATATGCTGGAGGCTATCCAATGTGTTGACTTCAGCAAGCATCCGGAAATACAGATTTCCACCAAGGTCAATTCCGTGGGATGGAGTGTCACGAATTTTCATACTGTCTTCGGAGATATCGAGATCAAGCGTGAGCCCACACTCGACAGATTGGGATGGAGCAACAGCGGTGCGTTGATCGGTGAAGATCGACTGGTCCATTATGTCTACAGTTCCGAGCATAGTTTCTCCGATCGTGTGGAAGGTGAAGAGGCAACCCGCAACGGTATTCTTATCTGGGATGCTCTCGCGTTGAAGGGGAGCTGTCATATCTGGATAGACGGGGAGGGTGAACTTGCCACAGCCGGCGCTACATCGTATCGCCTTTGGGATAGCCCGCAAGCACCTACCTCCGGACTCAGCGGCACGGTGTTCTACCTGATTTCCGATTGTCCGGCTATGAATGCCAATGCACTTGCAGGACAGACCTGGAGGGCGGAGACCGATGATGACGGTGAAACTGTCTGGAAAGAATACAGGGGTGAGATAACGGCGTGACCGGAGAATCATGACTGAGAAAGGGTCTGAGACCGAGCGGGTATGCCGGGCAGGGAGAGTGTCGACTCCCCCTGGCATACCCCTCATAATTCAATCACTTATATTTTAAATGTACAAGCCAACAAGATAAAATTATGAAAAAGACATACGGAGTCCACGGGCTCATGGAATGGAGTGCTATAGTAGGAAACGGCAATGTGAGTGTGCGTGTGGAATTTACCGGGGGAAGCGTGACGGGATACGGTGTTTCTCCCGCAGAATATACCACAGACAATCCTGTGGTGCAGACATTGATCGAGGAGAGTTCATACTTCAAAAACGGCAGGATAAGCTTGCTTAGCGGATATGCTGGAGTGGCGGCGACAGCGGAACCCAAAAAGAGTGATACCCTGAAGCCAAGAGATAACCAACCTAAAAAGGTGAGTGTCAATGAAGCACGCGATATTCTGAAGAAGCGCGGTTGCAAAGGGGAGGAGTTGCTTGGGGAAGGACTGTTCAGATTGGCAGCGATTAACGGACTTGAAATAGATAAAAAAGGATGATATATAATATTGAGTCAATAGTTGAGAGGATTATGAGTCTTCTCGGTGAACCTCCGGCTTCTCAAACACCTCCCGTGGCAGGGGAATGGGAAGGATTGACTCTCCGGAATGCGGTGAGGGATAAGATAGCTCCGGAAGCATATCTGGTGATTGAAAAAAGTGATCTATACCGGATTGTGACCCCGGATGACATACGTCCTATCCCGTCGAAAGTTTATTGGGGTAGGGAAGGGTGCGGATGGGTTGTACTTCCGGAAGATTTCGGTTGGCTGGTCTCTTTCAGAATGAGTGATTGGAGGTATGCCGTGACTGAAACTTCCCCTCAATCAATTGTGCATCGTCAGCATGGACGCTGGCGTGGACTCCGGGGATCTTTCGAGCGCCCGGTCTGTCTAATCGGATTGAGGAGTGGTGCGAGGGTAATGGAATTTTTCAGTTGCACGGGTGAAGATGCCGTGGTGGATGAGGGATGGTATGTCCCGCAGCCGGATATGGCACCGGAAGGGATGATAAATATACCGGGAAGGTTGCTGGAGGAAGTGATTGAAAATATTTCTAATCAGCTTAAAGAGTAAAATTATGGAAACATTATTATCAGTAATAGCTTCATTGGGAGGATTTGAATTGCTCAAGTGGATAATGACCCGCAGGCAGAACCTCCGTCTTGCAGATGCGCGTGCCGATACCGAAGAATTTCATGCTTTGCGGGAATATAATGAGTTCTTGCAGAATCAGCTCATGGGGAAAGAGGAGAGATTTGCCGAGCAGACCGCGCTGGTGAGAAATCTGAATAAGGAATTGATAGACTTAACGCGCGATAATACCGACTTGCGGTTGGAACTTCAACGCAAGCGGTGTGAAGTGAGCGATTGCCCGCATCGTCTTCCACCGCTTGATTGATACACCAATCATGAATCACGAATTGCGAATTACGAATTAAGGATTAAGGATTATAAATCAGGATATTATGATTAAGGAGATTATTATTCACTGTAGTGCCACGCCCGCCGGTAGAGATGTCACCGCGGCAGAGATTGACCAATGGCATCGGGCTCGCGGATTCCGGTGCATAGGGTATCATTATGTGATCCGCCTTGACGGAACCATCGAGAAAGGGAGACGCGAGGGGGAAGTGGGGGCACATTGTCTTGGACACAACGGAATTTCAATCGGGATATGCTATGTCGGAGGTCTGAGCAAGACAGGGAATCTACCCGCCGATACACGCACTCCGGCTCAAAAAGAGTCCTTGCGACGGTTGGTCAGAGAGTTGAGGGGGCGTTATCGGGGGGTGACGGTTCACGGGCATCGGGAATTTGCCAATAAGGCTTGTCCATGCTTCGACGTGTCGGAGTTATGAATTAAGTATGAATTAAGTTATGAATTTAGAGATTTTTTAGGGGAAATTGGTCAAAAGTTTTTGTGTCATCCATAAAATTTAATAATTTTGCAATTCTAAGGCGAGTGCCCTCCGTTTTGTCCGGTTTTCATTTACAGTAATGGATTCCACTGAATAGATTGCGGTGCCGATGACAATAGAGGGGAAGTCACGAATCTTCTTACCATTGAAAAGAAACTAACTAAACAATCAATAACTAAATTCAAGAACTGCTATGTGGTTATTCAACTCATCAGTAGGACGTAAATTTATCATGGCTCTCACAGGTGCCTTCCTCGTCCTATTTGTAACATTTCACTGTTTGATGAATTCCATAGCGATTGTATGGCCGGCGGCTTATAACTCAATCTGTCTCTTCCTCGGGGCAAATTGGTATGCGTTGCTTGCATCGGCTGTGCTCGCTCTATTCATCATTGTTCACATCTGCTATGCTGTGGTTCTCACCCTTCAGAACCGTAAAGCGCGTGGTGCAGACCGTTATGCAATCAGCAAACGTCCGAAGACTGTAGAATGGTCATCGCAGAATATGCTGGTGCTCGGTATCGTAATCCTTGCTTTCCTTGTTGTTCACCTGATTCAGTTCTGGGCAAAGATGCAGCTTATGGAAGTTCTCGGTCAGGAGACTCATATTCCTGCCACTGCCGGAACACTGTTCCTTCAGGAAGCATTCGGTAACGACTGGACTTGGATTGTGTATGTCATCGGTTTCATCGCTCTCTGGTTCCACTTCAACCACGGTTTCTGGTCAATGTTCCAGTCAGTGGGTTGGGACAGCACCGTTTGGATTCCCCGTCTGAAAAAGATTTCTTGCTGGTGGGCATCCATCGTCGTGTTGCTCTTCATCGCTCAGGCAGCGGTGTTCACTTACAATGCACACAATAATTATTACAAGACAGACGCTACTCTCCGTGCACAATACAAGGCTATGCTCGTGCCTATGATCGAGAAAGATTTTGGTCCTGATGCACCCCAGATTGCCAACGCTTTCGAGGTTATGCCCTACGATCAGCTTTCTTCCATCTCACGTCAGCAGCTCGCGCAGCTTGAGGGTCAGATGAGCCAGTTTGAGAATCCCGATGCTCAGGCTTATTTCGCTCAGAATCCTGAAGCTAAAGAGAACATGATGCGTCAATATGAAGGTTTCAAACAGATTGTAGCCCTCTTCGATTATCTTGAAGAAAACGATCCGAAGCCTGAGAATCAAAATCCCTATATGCAACCAGTCCATTAATAACTAAGCGATATGATTGATATAACAAAAGTAAAAGTAATGAGCCCGGAAGACTCCAAGATTCCGGAGGGTCCTATCGCTGAGAAATGGACCAATTATAAAGCACATCAGAAGCTCGTCAACCCCGCCAACAAGCGTAAACTTGATGTTATCGTTGTCGGCACGGGTCTCGCCGGTGCGTCCGCAGCATCCACACTTGCCGAACTCGGATTCAACGTATTGAATTTCTGTATTCAGGACTCACCCCGTAGAGCTCACTCAATCGCAGCTCAGGGTGGTATCAATGCTGCCAAGAATTATCAGAACGACGGTGACTCCGTATATCGTCTTTTCTACGATACAGTGAAAGGTGGCGACTATCGCGCCCGCGAAGCCAACGTTTACCGTCTGGCTGAAGTCAGCAATAACATCATCGACCAGTGCGTAGCCCAGGGCGTACCTTTCGCCCGCGAATATGGCGGTCTATTGGCAAACCGTTCTTTCGGCGGTGCCCAGGTAAGCCGTACTTTCTACGCTAAAGGTCAGACCGGCCAGCAGCTCCTGCTCGGTGCATACGCATCGCTGAACCGCCAGATCGAACTCGGCAAGGTTAAGAGCTTCAACCGTTACGAGATGCACGATGTAGTGCTTATCAAGGACAAGGATGGCGTAGAGCGCGCACGCGGTATCATCGCCAAGAACCTGGTAACAGGTAAGATGGAGCGTTTCTCCGCTCACGCTGTAGTATTGGCAACCGGTGGTTACGGAAACACCTACTTCCTCTCTACCAACGCTATGGCCTGTAACGTATCGGCTGCTATGGCCGCTTACCGTAAGGGCGCATACTTCGCAAACCC
>CAZFUF010000010.1:0-80680 GCA_964521885.1 uncultured Sangeribacter sp.
TTGCATCGTGTTTTTCATGGTATTAGATTTAAGGTTAGAGGATTAGTTGTCGGGAGACAATTAATCTTTTTTTTTGACCGGATAATTTGCTCATTTTCAGGAGGTATTTCTATAGTTACACCTTTTACCCTATCGATGCGATCCTTTAATTCCCTTTATGTATGGAAAAGATCAGAGGAATAGTGATTGATATAGTAAAACATTCCGATCGTCATAATATCATCACCCTTTATACCCGAAGTCATGGGCGTATGTCGTTCCTGTCCCCGGTGGGGAGTGGGAAAGCAGGGAGAATGCGAAATGCCAGGTTATCCCTTCTGTGTGAAATAGAGTCGGACGTAAGGATAAAAAATAATAGTGATCTGCAATTACTGGGGAGTGTGGCTCTGTGTGGTGTGATGACCGATATATATTTTAATCCCCTGAAAAGCTCACTTGTGATGTTCCTATCAGAATTTCTAAATCGATTATTGCGTACTTCAACACCAGATGTCGATTTATATGATTATATAATCCAATCACTTCATGTCCTCGATAATTTAAAGACAGGAGCAGCTGATTTTCACATTGTTTTCATGATATCTCTTTTGCCGTTTATGGGGATTCAGCCAAATCTTGAGGATTATGAGCCGGGGGATTTCTTCGATATGCTGTCAGGGGAATATGTCGCCTCCCGACCATTGCATCCGCATTGGATAGGTGGAGAGGAAGCAGCAGCATTGCCAATGCTTTCCCGAATTTCCTATCTCACAGCCCGCAGATTCCATTTCAATGGCGATGTCAGGAGAAGAATCACTACATCATTGCTTCATTACTACTCCCTTTCTTTCCCCGGAGCTGATTCACTACGTTCCTTACCGGTTCTAATTGAAACGTTTAGATAAACTTGGTCACATCCCGGTGATTTTTTGACGCAGGAGCTGATGTCCGAAACGGCAGTATAGACATTTGTTTTTTTCGCAATATTCACGTGAGAGATGGATTAATGCCTGACTGCTCATTGCATCTTTGGCTTCGATCCCCATTGATTTCCATCGGCGTATTATACTATTGTTTTCAGCGTTCAGTGATCTCAGGATATCAATCCCCTTTTCCGCTAAGTCGGGATCGGTGTTTACTGCTCCGTAAGCGTAAAATATCGGAGCAGCCGTATTGATTATAAGAAGATCGACACTATCTTTACTCAATACCTTGGCAGTTATCTTGTTTTCGATATCAAAAGTGTGATGGGTGCTCCAGTACCCTGAAATCTCAGAATTGAATAATGTTCTGAGCTGTTCTATATCTCCTTTAGTGTCTAATATCCTCGATAAAAGGTTGAAACCCGGTTGAAGCTGTGATGCCAGCCATGCAATGCGCCTGTGTGGAGAGTTCTGAGGCCGGGTGCGTGCATACTTCCAGCTCCCGGGGGGAAGAGGGCGCAATCCGTATTTACGTGCAAGAAAATAATATTCGGAAGCAAGATTTTGATAGTACTGGTCAAGGATGTGTTGAGACGTATCAAGCATCCCCGCTTGTCCGAAAAATAGAGCCTCAAGTTGAAATGGATTATCGGAATGCTTCCGGACGATATTTAATGGCAGACTCCTCGAAAGACGTTCAAATGGTTCTGAATTTATGCCGAATCCAAGAGCACGGGATAGCGTGATGAAGCATGTTTGCTCCCAATCTTCACAGTTAGCCTTCAATATATCTTTAATTCTTTCTGCTTTCGTCTGGATGCGTTCTATGCCGAGAGTGTCGATCCAATCGCAAATTTTCAATCTGTCTATTGCCTGAAGTTGTTTCCCACAAGGGAGTGCATGCAGACGGTTATCCACGTCCTGATCTTCAAGTTGTGCATAGAGATGATAGAATGATTCCGGAAGCAGGAGAGTTATTTGAGGGATTTCCGATGAATCTTCACGGTATATTCTCTTGTCATCAACACCTACTGCATGAAGGATAACATTCTTATAGGCGGGGTCGTCATTATGACCATGGCGGATCCAGTCTGAAGCTTTTACATGAATCTCCACATTCCCGACCCATTCGATATTGTCGATTATAATTTTTGCGTTAAAAAAATCAGGACCAGAATCCGTATTGAGCAAACCCGGATCGACAACGGTGACCTTTCCTCCGCCGTTTAGCGGGAAATCATTTCCGAGCAACCGGTATTTCCATACATAATGATAAAGTTTCTCCATCAGGCGGATTCATATTTAGACATTCAAATTTACTTACTTTTTACTGCAAATCAAAATTTTATTTTCATTCTATAGAAACCGTATCGAAAAAATTTTTTCAATCAATTAATAATTGTAAGAATTTTATACGGAATTTATATGAATGAAATGAACCTATTTCTGCCGTGTGTGTTTTACTATAAAACATAAATTATTAAAAATATGAGTTCAACGAATACGGTTGCTCCCAGCCTTAAAGGGACACAGACAGAAGTTAATCTTGGAATGGCATTTATGTCTGAATCCACAGCTGTCACGCGTTACACATTCTTCTCACAAGCTGCTGAAAAAGAGGGGTATTATCAATATGCCAATATCTTTAAAGAGACAGCTGATAATGAGCTTCATCACGCAAAGATATTTCTGAAACATCTTAATGATGGCGGTGTAACTACCGCACCTATGGGAGTTGATGCCGGTATCATCGGATCTACTCTTGATAATCTTAAGGTCGCTGCTTCTGAAGAGCAGGCTGAAGGTGTGGATTTCTATAAGAATGCAGCGGATGTTGCAGAAAAAGAGGGGTTCACGGATCTTGCTGCCCAATTCAGAGCTATCGCCACAGTCGAAATGCGACATCTCGAACGATTCAAATTGATGCAGGAGCGTATTGAGAAAGGTGAGGTCTGGAAACGAGATAAACCGATCAAATGGCAATGTCTTGTGTGCGGTTATATTTATGAAGGCACTGAACCACCGCAGAAGTGTCCCGGTTGCTATCATCCTTATCAGCACTTCGAACCGGAAGAAGATAACTATTAATCAGATTTAATCTGAAAGATTAAGGATTTATGGCAAATGTTAGTATTGTTTAGTGATCATCTTGTATTGAATACGAACGAGTATCTACACAATAATCTTAACTTTGCCTGCCAGATTTAGAAATTATTAAAAGGATAAATAAGACCTGCAGTTCCAATTCGGTTCTGCAGGTTCTTTTTTATTTCGGGTTCTCTTCATATTTTCAACATATCAATAAAAGCCACATTTTATTTGGACTCGACTCCCATTCATCAAGAGTCTGGAGCGAAAATTCTGATGCGAGTCTTAAATAAATATGCGCATCTCTTAAATAATGATATATCGGAGACCCTTAGTTATCACTATACCCTTCGGCATATATATTGTCGAAATAATTTATCCCCTTTAACGCTTTCGATAATGCTAAAATATGACTCGGTGTAGTGCCGCAACATCCTCCTGCTGCTCGAATCTTTATTTTTGAAGCGAGATTGACCATGGATGATGCAAACTCGGCAGGTGTCTGATTCCTGAATTCTCTTCCTGTCGGGACATCAGCGTTAGGATGACAGGTTATAGGATAAGGTGAATATTCAGCCAATTCTTCAAGCGGAAGACGCATTGCATCCGCTCCATAACCGCAATTTAATCCTAAAGACTCAACAAAATAATATTGTCTGCATAATTCCACGATTTCTTTCATCCCTTCTCCCGAGCTCAATTTGCCGTTTTTATCGGGCGTCACAGAGACCATCACAGGAATCTCAATATTATGTTCTATGAAAATCGCTGATACCCCTTTAAGTGCGCATTCCAGATTCGTATAGTCATAGAAGGTTTCGAGCATGATAACATCCACTCCTCCGATGATAAGCCCGATCGCTTGTTCTCCAAATACCTTGCTTATCCTGAGGCTCATAGATTCTTCATCACGATCATTTTCGGCAAATGTCGATAGACTTACTTTGGTGGGCCCGATAACACCCGCGACTATGATATTGCCTTTTTTGATTTTGCCCGTAACCTTAGCACAGGATCTGGCTATAATAGCGGCTTTGACATTCAGGAATATCGAATATTTCTCTAAATCGAATTCCTTTAATGTCAGAGAGTTGAGGTTGAATGAATTAGTAGTGATGATGTCAGCCCCTGAAAGTATGTAATCCAGATGCAGTCCCATCACGGCTTGGGGAGCCGTGAGTATGTCGAGATCACATGGAGCCTTATCAAAGTTGGTGAATTCATCAGGTAAATAATTCCCGTCTGTATTGGGAAGCATGAATTGCCCGAGCATGGTCGATGTTGCCCCGTCGATAATCAACGGGCG
This sequence comes from uncultured Sangeribacter sp., assembly GCA_964521885.1. Taxonomy (GTDB): domain Bacteria; phylum Bacteroidota; class Bacteroidia; order Bacteroidales; family Muribaculaceae; genus Lepagella. Next base: position 4,297 of record CAZFUF010000010.1, read on the forward strand.
TTCATACATCAATTTCTTGAGATGTCCTAAGGGAAACATTGAGAGTTATCGTTCCGCTCTTACCGGATTGGTCAGGAAATCGTGGTAGGCAAGTCGGATCCCTTCTTCAAGCTCGGTGGTATATTTCCAGCCGAGAGCGGTTGCTTTTGAAACATCGAGAAGTTTCCTCGGAGTTCCGTTAGGACGGGATGTATCCCATGAAATCTTACCATTATACCCTACAATGTCGGCAACTTTTTCTGTCAGCTCTTTGATTGATAGTTCTTTTCCCGTGCCGGCATTGACTGTCTCATTCCCCGAATAGTTATTCATCAGAAAGACACACAGATTTGCCAAATCATCTACATAGAGGAATTCACGTAGCGGACTTCCATCTCCCCAGCAGACCACTTCATCCGCTCCGCTCTCCTTTGCCTCGTGGAATCGACGGATTAGTGCAGGGAGAACGTGGGAATGTTCCGGATGATAATTATCATTAGGTCCATAAAGGTTCGTGGGCATCACGGAGATATAATCGGTGGCATATTGCCGATTGAGAAATTCACAATATTTCAACCCTGAGATCTTGGCAAGTGCGTATGCTTCGTTGGTTTTTTCCAGTTCTGAGGTCAACAGACATGATTCCGGCATCGGTTGCGGAGCCATACGGGGATAGATGCATGAAGAACCGAGGAACTCAAGTTTCTTGACACCATTCTTCCATGCCGCATTTATGACGTTCATTTCCAACATCATATTTTCATACATAAAATCTGCCAGAGCCGATTGATTGGCTACTATTCCGCCAACCTTGGCGGCTGCTAAAAATACATATTCCGGTTTCTCCTCTTCAAAGAATTTATTGACAGCCCTTTGGTCAATGAGATCCAATTCTTTATGGGTGCGTGTAATTATGTTGGAATAACCCTGGCGTTCAAGTTCGCGCATTATAGCGGATCCGACCATTCCTCGATGACCGGCGACATATATTTTGGAATTTTTTTCCATCATTCTCAGTATGTTTTCGTGAAGCGGAAAATTATACTTTATTTTACAATCCCTTTTTCAAGATATTCTTCAAGATTTGTTCTTACGCTCTCTCCAACTCTTTCTATTGCGACTTTTGCCATGTCTGCGTCTGTCATGATTTTTACGAGTTGCTCGAAAGTAGTCTTCTGCGGATTCCAATGCAATTGGGCTCTTGCTTTAGTGGGATCTCCCCAAAGGTTTACAACATCCGTGGGGCGATAGAAATCAGGAGAAACTTCAACTATTGTCTTCCCGGTGGCTTTGTCTATCCCTTTTTCATCCTCACCTTCGCCGACCCATTCTATATCTATTCCAACATTCTTGAATGCCAAGGTGGCAAATTCCCTCACTGAATGTTGCTCTCCGGTTGCAATTACGAAATCTTCCGGTTTATCATGTTGCAACATCAGCCACATGCATTCCACATAATCCTTGGCATATCCCCAGTCGCGTAGAGACGAAAGGTTCCCCAGATAGAGTTTATCTTGTTTCCCTTGTGCTATCCGGGCTGCTGCCAGGGTAATCTTACGGGTTACAAAGGTCTCGCCACGCCGCTCTGACTCATGATTGAAAAGAATGCCGGAGCAACAGAACATCCCGTAAGCTTCACGATATTCTCTGACAATCCAATACCCATATTGTTTCGCCACTGCATACGGACTATAGGGATGAAACGGAGTGTTTTCATTTTGTGGCACTTCCTCGACTTTCCCATATAATTCGGAAGTGGATGCCTGATATATGCGGCAAGTCTCCTTGAGTCCTGACAATCTCACTGCCTCTAAAACTCGAAGCACTCCTACAGCGTCAATATCCGCCGTGAACTCTGGAGAATCAAACGACACTTGCACATGGCTCTGGGCAGCAAGATTATATATCTCATCCGGACGAACGGTGCTGACTACATGCATGATCGACATTGAATCACTCAGATCCGCATAGTGGAGATGAAAGTGAGGATGACCTTCAAGATGTGCTATTCGTTCGCGATAATCCACAGACGATCTTCGGATTGTGCCGTGCACGTCATATCCTTTTTCAAGCAGGAGTTCTGCAAGATATGAGCCGTCTTGGCCGGTCACTCCTGTTATGAGGGCTTTCTTCATGGTTGCTCTGTTACGGGATAATTATCCGTCGCTTATATATGGACGCCACAGACAATTACTTCCAGGGTTTGTTTCATCTGCAAATTTAATACTTTTTAAATTTATCAAAAAATTTTTTCTCACATTTGCATATTCAGAAATAATTACTAATTTTGCGATGTGTTTTTCATAGTATTAAATTAAGATTAAGGTTTCGGTCTATTTCTTTGGGAAAAGGGATAGACTTTTTTATTCTTTTACAGGGAGCATCTTTTGAAATTTTTTTGATTGATCTCTGTGGATTCCTACCCTTTTAAGTCCCTCTTTATGAAGGTGAAAGGTGGTGCTTAAGGATTAATACATGAAGTGCATTATAAATGTGGGATAGGGAAGATAAAATTCCCTGAAAAATGGTAAATAATGAAAAGAGCTATATTCCCCGTTGAAGGGATGATGTGTGCAGTTTGTGCAGGAGCGGTTGAAAAGGCCGTTTCTTCTACTCCGGGTGTCGTTGAAGCTAATGTGAATTTTGCCGCTTCTTCAGTCACAATCCGCTGGGATGAAACGGAGACTGACCCTGATATCATTGCCGGGGCAGTGGCGTCAGCGGGATATGAGATGATAATTTTGCCCGATTTGTCATCAGCGGTCGAACAGCATGATAAGGAGGACCAGAAGCGTTTTGACACAATGAAGTGGAAGGTGATATTAGCCTGGGTGCTGACTATCCCGCTCGCCTTTATATGTATGGGGAATTTCCATTTCCCCGGAGCTGAATGGGTGATGTGTGTAATGGCTCTTGCTGTAATGGTGTTCTGTGGTGCAAGATTCTACACTACGGGTATTAAAAGCGCTTTGAAAGGTTATCCCACAATGGATACTCTCGTGGCTGTCTCCACTCTTGCCAGCTTCTTAATCTCTCTCTTTAATTCCATTTGGCCGGATGTGTGGATTTCACGTGGACTTCCGGCGGACCTATACTATGAGGCATCGGCGATGATTATTGCTTTTGTGCTTACGGGTAAGATGATTGAACTTCGAGCCCGTCGCTCGACAGGGAATGCCTTGCGCGCTTTGATGGGGTTGCGTCCTTCGGATGCGATTCTGGTTAAAGCGGATGGATCTACAGAGAGGGTGCCGGTGGATGAAATATTCCCGGGTGATGATGTTATGATCCGCCCCGGCGACCGGTTCTGTGTCGATGGAATTATTGTCAGGGGAGATACTTCAGTTGATGAAAGTATGATAACCGGTGAGCCTATCCCCGTTGAAAAAGGAGTTGGCTTGAAAGTGAGGGCGGGTACTCTTAATCTCGCTGCGTCAGTAGTTGTCAAAGCAGAGAAAGTCGGAGCGGAAACTTCTCTCTCGCGCCTTATTGATGCCGTGAGAGAAGCGCAAGGGAGTAAAGCACCTGCTCAAAAACTTGTGGATAAGATCAGTGCTGTCTTTGTCCCGTCTGTCATGGGAATTTCATTGCTTACTTTTATCATATGGTTTATCTTTGGTGGTGTCAGTTCCCTCGCCACAGCTTTTCTTGCTGCGGTTTCCGTGCTGGTCATCGCATGCCCGTGCGCTCTCGGTCTCGCTACCCCTACGGCCGTCATGGTTGGGGTGGGAAATGCGGCACGCCATGGAATCCTTGTTAAGGATGCCACGGCTCTTGAACTCCTTGCAAAGGTGAATATGCTCGCTATAGATAAGACCGGTACGCTCACTTGCGGTAGGCCTGCGGTAGGGGAGTTGATATGGGTTGATGAAAATGCGGATAGGGATAAAATAGCTTCTATCGCTGTTTCTCTGGAAGAGGGGAGTGCGCACCCGCTCGCAGATGCTGTGACTGAATATTTCAAGGATAAATTTGCAATATCATCGATAAATTTGCAATCTGAATATCTCCCCGGTCTGGGAGTGCGCGGCATCGTGGATAATCACCCGTATTGGATTGGAAGCAAGCGTCTTGCTGCTGATATGGGATGTGTGATTGAATCATCAGTCGAACGACAGTTAAATCGCTTCGAGCAGGAGGGTGCAGGAATATGTATTATTGGTATTGACAATCAAATCCTATGTATAATTAATGTTAATGATTCCGTGCGGCGTGAATCAGCGGAAGTCGTGGCGCAACTTGACAAAGAGAGGGTGGAAACAGTCCTTGTAACAGGTGATAGAGATGTTCCCGCTCGTTTCGTTGCCAAGCAGGTGGGTATCCTGAGAATAGTATCCGAAGCATTACCGGAAAAGAAAAGGGAAGTAATCGCCAAATGGCGCAAAATGGGAAATGTCGTGGCCATGGCAGGCGATGGGGTCAACGATTCGTCCGCGTTGGCGGAAGCTGATGTGTCCATTGCAATGGGAGGGGGCTCCGATATAGCAATGGATGTGGCTCAGGTTACTATCATTAGCGGGAATCTTCAGAAGATTCCTGAAGGGATAGCGCTCTCTCGCAAAACACGTAAGATTATTCGTGAAAATCTATTCTGGGCATTCATCTATAATGTTATCGGCATTCCGTTGGCGGCGGGTGCCCTTTATCCGGTATGGGGTATCATGCTTTCTCCTATGGTGGCGTCTGCCGCCATGGCGCTCAGCTCGATTTGTGTGGTGACGAATTCATTGCGTGCCCGAATCCGATGAATGAGTTTTTTATTAAGCATTCGCAGACGAAGAAGCACACTTTCGGGATGTTTTTTTTATCTTGAAAATGTAGTGTGCTGTTTTTTTGCTAATTTTGTGCTCGAATAATCTACCCTTTATTCAATGTTCCGATATGGTAGAAAGAAATAAAAAGCAACGCCCGGGCGGTTTTAAATCTGACCGCATATTCGGTTGGCAAAATACTACGGACGAGACTTATAAACTGATGGATTTCATGTTGGATCCACCGCCGGGTGTGATCAGGAATATCTCTCCTACTCGTTCTGATATAAAGACTTGGCTTAAATATGGTCATCTCATGGTCGATGGTGTTGTCTCCACTGCTTATGACACACCGGTGCTTCCCGGCCAATGGGTGGAATTGAATACTACAAGACCATTTGTTGTATTCAAGAGCCATCGGCTGCAACTTGTCTATGAGGATGATGATGTTATTGTAGTCAATAAATCCTACGGTCTTTTATCAGTAGCTACAAAAAGCCGTTTTAAGGAGGAAACGGCTTTCAGCATTGTCAGAGATTATGTGAAACGTCAGGACCCTACCAATAAACTTTTCGTTGTTCATCGTCTCGACCGAGACACTTCCGGTTTGATGATGTTTGCCAAAACTCAGGAAGCTCAGGAAGCGTTGCGTCATAACTGGAATAATATGGTGCTCGACCGTACATATGTCGCTGTGGTGGAAGGGAAAGTAAAGGAGGACGATGGATTTGTGAAAAGCTGGCTGGCTGAAAATAAGGAGTATGTGGTCTATTCTACCGATAACCCGGAGGAAGGCCGGCTGGCGGTGACACATTTCAAGGTGCTCAGACGTGGAAACGGATATTCATTGATGGAATTCTCTCTTGATACCGGGCGAAAAAACCAGATTCGCGTGCATTGTAAAGATTTGGGTCACCCGATTGCCGGAGATAGAAAATATGGGGCAAAGACAAGTCCCATTCACCGATTGGCTCTTCATGCAAGAACACTTCGCTTCGCTCATCCCATTACGAGAAAAGATATGCGTTTTGAGACCCCGATACCTTCCCGTTTTTTAGGAATGGTACGTACGGATTGATTCCTATTGGAGAGACTTTTATAAGTTGCTGAATATCATTCTGTTCCCTACAGCGACACTACCGATATAATTGAATATTTTAATTCATCATCATGCCTTTAGATACTTCATCTTATTATCCCGATCCACTTCTTCCTCCGGAGGAAAAAAATGACTCGGAAGTAATAATTAAGGATGTAAATCAACCCCCTATTTCTGAGAGTGTTGATGTTCCGGAAATCAGCTCGCCGGCTTCGGAAGAAATAGAAATGGAGAATAACGAATCGGATGAAAAACGCTGGAGCAAAGATTCATCTCCTGATAGTTTTTTAGATAAGCTTGCCACGGCAATCAGCTGGGTGCTCGTGCCGATGATGATGCCTGTCTACGGTATGATTCTTATCTTCAATCTTTCGATATTGTCTTTCAATCCTCTTGTAAATAAAGTGGTGATAACTTTAATCGTGGCGGGATTGAATGTATTGCTTCCGGCATTGATAGTAATGTTGTTGCATAAACTCGGAGTGATCAGTGATATCGGTCTTAATAACAGGACGGAGCGGACAATCCCGTATATTGTGGTGGGACTTTGTCTTGGTGCTACCGCATTCTTTATGTATTATAAGGGAGCACCCCAATGGGTAGTTGCTTTCTTCACCGGCGGAATGGCGACGGCGATTATCAATCTCGTTGTAAACAGATGGTGGAAAATCAGTGCCCATGCTGCCGGGATTGCAGGTATTGTGGCTGTGCTTCTTAGAATTTCAGCGGAAGGGTATCCACAGGGGAACATCACGGCATGGATATTAGTAGTGATTTTCCTCGCGGGACTGATGGGGTCTGCTCGTGTATGGCTTGGGAGACACACGGTTATGCAAGTCCTTGCCGGTTATCTCGTCGGGTTCCTGGGGGTCTATTTCTTATAATTATCCTTTCCAATTATCACTTCCACTCACTCCTTGCTTAAAAGTATGATTGAACTGAAAAATATCTATAAAAGTTACGGATCTTTGACTGTCCTTTCCGATGTATCATTGTCGATAGGGGAGAGTGAACTTGTAGCTGTTGTCGGTCCTTCAGGAGCCGGGAAGACCACTCTTTTGCAGATTGCCGGCACTCTTGACAGTCCAGATTCAGGGGAAGTGATTTATGACGGTGAAAAAATCAGTGATTGGAAAGACAAAAAGCTGTCTGATTTCAGAAATAGGAAAATAGGTTTCGTGTTTCAATTCCATCAGTTGCTTCCGGAATTTTCTGCTAATGAAAATGTTGCTCTGCCTGCTCTGATAGCGGGAGATTCCAAACGCGTGGCAATGGAGAAGGCTGCTGCTCTTCTTGAGTCACTCGGGTTAGGCGATAGGTTGCGCCACCGCCCCGCTGAACTTTCGGGAGGCGAACGACAGAGAGCCGCGATTGCAAGAGCATTAATCAATGAGCCCCGTGTGGTATTTGCCGATGAGCCGACGGGGTCTCTCGATTCTAAGAATAGAGATGAGATCCAACAGATTATTGCTGACCTTCGCGATAAGAGGGGACAGACTTTTGTCATGGTTACTCACGACCCGGCGCTTGCCTCGATTGCTGACCGCATAATCAGCATGAACGACGGACGGTGTCTTTAAGATGCAACGGAACTTATTTTTCTTATCATTTTCTTATCAATCGGAGCTTAAATTTTGCAGTCTAAACTAAAATTTGTATCTTCGCATTGATTGTAATCCTTATTATTAAGCTATTTAACTAATAGATATTACGTTAGTGGAATGGTGAGATAATATGAATACAATAACCTATAAAAATTTAACCGTCAGGCATCATTCAATTCTAAATCATTATGCCTGAAAAAACCAATTAAAAAATGGCAAATCAAGAAAATAAAAACCAACTTCAGATTCAACTTCGTCCCGAACTTGCAGACGGCAAATATTCCAACCTCGCAATGATCGGCCACGGTCCCAATGAGTTCCTTATCGATTTTATTTTTGCTGCTCCCGGGATGCCGCAGGCTCCGGTGGTAAGCCGTGTTGTTATGAGCCCTGAGAATGCTAAACAGCTCATGTATGCCCTCACGGATAATGTGAAGAAATATGAAGCTCAGTTCGGCGAAATCAAGCAGCGGGTTTCTCAAAATCCCGCTATTGGTAATAACTAAGCCCACGTCTCATAAAAACCGGATACAATGAAACATTCCCTATTGATATATAATTCTTTGTCGCGACATAAGGAGCTGTTCACCCCCTTACATGAAGGGCATGTGGGGATGTATGTATGTGGTCCTACTGTCTATGGTGATGCGCATCTCGGGCACGCCCGTCCGGCGATCACCTTTGATATTTTATACCGCTATCTGATTCACCTCGGATATAAGGTGCGCTATGTCCGCAATATCACGGACGTGGGGCATCTTGAACATGATGCTGACTCCGGTGAAGATAAAGTGGCTAAAAAGGCTCGCCTGGAAGAGCTCGAGCCGATGGAGGTCGTGCAGATGTATCTCAACCGGTATCACCGCGACATGGAGGCTCTTAATGTGCTTCCTCCAAGCATCGAACCCCATGCCTCCGGGCATATCATCGAGCAGATAGAGTATATTAAGAAGATACTTGATGCAGGTTATGCTTACGAAAGCTGTGGATCCGTATATTTTGATGTTACAAAATATAATAAGGACCACAATTACGGGAAACTGTCAGGAAGAAATATTGAGGATCTTCTCAATACCACCCGCACCCTCGACGGTCAGGATGAAAAACATAACCCTTTGGATTTCGCTCTCTGGAAGAAAGCGTCTCCGGAGCATATCATGCACTGGCCTTCCCCCTGGAGCGAGGGGTTCCCGGGTTGGCATCTTGAATGTTCAACAATGGGTACCAAATACCTTGGCGATCAGTTTGATATCCACGGTGGCGGGATGGATCTGATGTTCCCGCATCATGAGTGCGAAATCGCGCAAAGCGTTGCCGCTCAGGGGCATGAAGCCGTAAGATATTGGATGCATAATAATATGATTACTATCAACGGAAAGAAGATGGGTAAGTCTTACGGGAATTTTATTACCCTCGAACAGTTCTACGACGGTTCGCATCCATTGCTTACTCAGGCTTATTCCCCGATGGTTATCAGATTCTTTGTCTTGCAAGCTCATTACAGAAGCACCGTTGACTTTTCAAACGAGGCCCTTCAGGCTTCGGAAAAGGCGCTGATGAAGATACTTGATGGTTATCGTCGTCTGCAGAATCTTCTCCCCGCTGAGCAGAGCAATGTCGAATTGCCTGATTATTTGGCTGCATGTTATGAGGCGATGGACGATGATCTCAATACTCCGATGGTTATCGCCACGCTTTTCGATGCATGCAAGGAGATAAACCGTGCTGCCGATGGCATTACGAAACTGAGTGCGGAAGATTTGGCTAAATTGCGCCATCTTTTTGACGTTTTCCTAATTGAGATTCTCGGTGTCCGCACAGGCTCTTCAGATGCCGAAGCCGCCAAGGATAATAAGGTGTTTGAAGGTGCCATGGATCTCCTGATGGAAATTCGTGCGAATGCCAAAGCTGCTAAGGATTGGACAACTTCCGATCTTATCCGGAATAAACTCTCTGAATTGGGATTCACCGTAAAAGATACCAAAAACGGAGTGGAGTGGTCATTATAAGTAATTATTGATATATAATTTCTTTCTACCAATAGATTTGATTTAATGGATATCAACCAAACCCAAGACGAGATAATTGAAGAATTTGATGGTCTGACTGATTGGATGGATCGGTATGCCTATATCATTGATTTAGGGAATACTCTTCCCCCAATGGAGGAATCAAAGAAGACTCCCGCACACCTTATCGAGGGTTGTCAGAGTCGTGTATGGATTGCTGCGGATCTTACCCCTGATGGTAAAATCCATTTTGAGACCGATTCAGATGCAATGATCGTAAAGGGGATTGTTGCTCTCCTTATGAGGGTCCTTTCTGATCGTACCCCTGATGAAATCTTGAATTGTGATCTGTATTTCATCGATAAAATAGGGCTAAGTGAGCATTTGTCTCCGACCCGAAGCAATGGTCTCTTGGCGATGGTGAAGCAAATCCGCAACTATGCCAAAGCCTACAAACTCTTAGGTAGTCAGTCAATAAATTCTTAGGAAATCCGGGAGCTATTTGAGCCTCCGGTCGTGAAGTCCATAAGCTCCATTTCCATGCAGGAGGTGAATAGGGATCATGAACCGATGTCTGATTCTTTTATCCCCGCAGATTCAATAATATAAATTAATTGCACCACTCCGTCTGAAAGCTCTGATAATTCTCTAATCACTATAATCTAACATCTATGTTCAAAAACCATCCCAAAGGATTGATTCCTGCAGCTTTAAGCAATATGGGTGAACGTTTCGGCTACTATATAATGAATGCCGTTCTCGTTCTTTTCCTTTGCTCAAAGTTCGGACTAAAGGAGGAGACTTCCACTCTTGTCTATTCTTTCTTCTACGCAGGTATTTATGTCTTGAGTCTTGTCGGCGGTTTTATCGCAGATAAAACTCAGAATTACAAAGCCACCATTATCTGGGGTCTTATAGTCATGACATTCGGATATGTTGTCCTTGCGGTTCCTATTCTTGCAACTGCCGAGAACACGACCTGGTTGCTTACCCTGACCTGTTGCGCACTTTTCTTTATTGCGTTTGGTAACGGTTTGTTTAAAGGTAACCTGCAGGCTATCGTAGGTCAGCTTTATGATAATCCCAAGTATGCATCTCAACGCGACTCCGGATTCCAGATTTTTTATGTATTCATCAATATCGGTGGTCTGGTAGCTCCATTTGTCGCTCCCATGCTCCGTAGCTGGTGGCTTGGACAAAATGGCATGACCTATGATGCCTCTTTCCCCGCCATGGCTCATCAGGTGCTCAGCGTCACTGATGATATGAATATGGAAAATATTTCCGAGCTTTATGCTGTCGTGAGTGCTCATGCTGCTGAAGTAGGTGCCGGTGCTCTCTCGGGGATGTCCGACCTGAGTGCGTTCTGTACTAAATATCTGGACGTCTTCAATACGGGAATCCATTACTCTTTCATTGCGTCTGTGGCTGCTATGCTCATTTCTCTCTGTATTTTCCTCTGCACCAAGAAAGGTCTTCCGACACCTCCGAAAAAAGAGAAACAAGAGGCAGTCAAATATACTCCTGAGGAAAAAGCGGTCATGGCGGCTGAGATTCGCCAGCGCATGATAGCTCTCTTCGCTGTGCTTGGTATCGCTATCTTCTTCTGGTTCTCATTCCATCAGAATGGCACTTCAATGTCACTCTTCGCGCGCGATTTTGTCGATACATCCACCATCGCTCCTGAAATATGGCAGGCAGTAAACCCATTCTTCGTTATTGTTCTTACTCCGGTTGTAATGCTTCTTTTCTCAGCACTTTCACGCAAGGGTAAGGAAATATCCACACCAAAGAAAATTGCTCTCGGTATGGGAATAGCAGGTATCGGCTACCTTTTCCTGACTCTTTATTCACTCTATATGCACTATCCTTCCGGCACAGAGTTCCGCGATATGGTGCAGGCAGGCGTAGACGTAGTGAAGTCAGGTCCCTGGGTTCTGATTTTATACTATTTCTTCATGACAGTGGCTGAACTGTTTATCTCTCCGTTAGGACTTTCGTTTGTCTCCAAGGTAGCTCCCAAGCACCTCCAGGGTCTGTGTCAAGGTTTATGGCTCGGTGCCACTGCAGTCGGCAATCTTCTTCTTTGGATCGGTCCGCTTATCTATAATAACTATCCGATTTGGGTTGCATGGACTGTATTCCTTTCTGTCTGTGTCATCTCAATGGGTATCATGTTCGGGATGCTCAAATGGCTTGAGCGTGTCACGGAATAATTGCTCTCCGATTACGTAATAATCTTAATCACTATATTTGCAGTCCATTGGTTTTTCCAATGGACTGCAGAATTACATAAATACTTAGATAGTCGCTGTCTTCTGTACGCTTCGCTCAATCAGTTAAGATGCGTCGGGGAGGAGTGTGATGGGTAAAGACAACAATCAGAAATTCTTTATGTTGATATAGAGATGTGCAAGCTAATTAACGTCTCGATATTATTGGCAGCTCTTCTCACTTTTTCGTGTATCTCCGGTGGATGCAGGAAAAAGGCTAAAATAATCGACCTCAATGATGTCACTGTGGCGGAAGAATATCATGCAGACAATGATATTGCCATGACTGTGAAGAGTATTGCCGATGCCATCAGTGTCGGCGAACCTCTCGACTCTTCACAATATAATTTTGAGGGCATTCTTACCGATGGTCAGGGGATGCCTCTCTATACCGATATTCAGGGTAATCCGGGCGGATGGAGTGTAAGGGTGATTGATAATGACTGCGCTGAAATAAGAAATCTCTATTTAGGCGATCTCCTTCATACTGACCTCGTAAGTTATATAGAACATAGTCTGAGTCTTACACCACTGAAGTTGACTCCCGACGACATGGTTTTTTATGGTGTATATGATGGAAGTGAGAATGCGGATGTTTCGCAATATGATATTCAGGGTGGTAAGATTACAATAAGGACTTCGACTGCCGAAGCACCTAACGGTCTCAGAGGACCTCTGATGAAAATCACTCTTATGCGCACCATTGCCGTTGATTCGTCTCACACCGGTAAAAAATCCAACACCTGATTTATGCAACTCCCTGTCGGCTTTATTGAAAATATGAAATCTCTGCTCGGTGATGAGCCGTCTTCAGCTCTCTTTGCAGCTTTGTCTGAGGAGCCGGTGGTCAGCCTTAGATTGAACCCATTAAAAAGGGTTCCGTGGGATAAGATCATCGGATTTTGCCTTAATGACAGGGTGGAATGGAGCGAAAACGGTTTTTATCTTGAGCAAAGGCCTGTTTTTTCATTGAATCCTCTCCTCCATGCCGGAGCGTTTTATGTGCAGGACGCTTCTTCAATGGTTTTCGAATCCCTCACCGATATTGCCCTTCAAAAGCTTTCAGCCGAAGATAGGAAAGTATCTGTCCTGGATATGTGCGCAGCCCCGGGGGGTAAGTCCACAGCGGTAATTTCCCGCCTACCTGAGGGGTCAGTGATATGCGCTAATGAATTCATCCCCCAACGCTGTTCGATTTTGAAGGAGAATCTCATTAAATGGGGTTATCCTGATGTTGTAATCACTAACTCTTCCACCGACCGTTTCTCCGGTCTGGAATTATTTGACATTGTCATTGTGGATGCCCCTTGTTCAGGTGAGGGGATGATGAGAAAGGATGAAGATGCAGTGGCTCAATGGAGTGAATCTCTAATAAGTCAATGTGCCGCGCTCCAACGCCGGATTCTTGAAGATGCAGTGGGAGCATTGAAACCGGGTGGTATTTTGATCTACTCCACATGCACTTTCAATAAACTCGAAGACGAGGATAACGTCAGATATATTGCCGGGAAATACGCGCTCTCTTCGATTGATACGGGCTTAGTCGGAGTCGGGGGAATCCTTCCCGGAGTTGATCCGGATTTCCATGCGTTGAGGTTTATGCCTCATTCCACCCGTGGCGAAGGTCTTTTCGTCGCTATGCTTCAGAAACCTGATGTTTCGTCAATCGATCCCGTAAATTCGGGTGACTGCTATGAAAAAGTCCGGAATTTGGCCTCGGGGTCCGACTATAAATCCGGATCGTTGAAAAATAAGGATAAGAAGTCTGACTGCCGGAGAAAAAAAGGATCGGATAAAGGCAGTTCCGCTCCAGAACTATTGAAATATCTTTCCTCTGCCAAGGAATATATTTTATTTGAGAAGGGTGAGGAAATTTGGGCTTTATCCCCTGCCACCAATGTTATTTTGACTATTATTCTCAGTGCGGATATCAAGGTTGTATCTGCCGGAATACCGCTTGGTTTGCTAAAAGGTAAGGATTATGCTCCTCATCCGTTGCTTCCACTTTCAATTGAATATAATTCATGCTCACTTCCTGACGTTATCTTAAATGAAGAGGAGGCGCTGAATTTCTTGCGAAAGGAAAGTTTAATATCTCCTCCCGATACTCCAAGAGGATTCGTCACGGTAAGTTTCAATGGCGTTCATCTCGGATTAATGAAAAATATTGGAAGCCGTGCCAATAATCTTTGGCCGTCTCAATTGAAATTAAGAATTAAGTAATCATGCACGCTGCGTTATATCTTATTCCGGTTAATATTAGCGATGCGCCATTAGATACAGTCCTTCCTGCCGGCAATACCGCTATCGTGGCTGGAATACGTCATTTTATAGTTGAGAATATCAGGACCGCACGGAGGTTTCTAAGAAAGCTCATCCCTCATTGTGACATTGATTCAATGACTTTTTATGAACTCAACGGTCACACCGATATGAAGAGCGTAAGTTCCTATCTCGAACCTTTGCGGAAAGGTCTTCCTATGGGTGTAATGAGCGAAGCAGGGTGCCCTGCCGTTGCTGACCCCGGAGCTTATCCTGTGGAAATAGCTCAGCGTGAGGGGTTGAGGGTTATACCGTTGGTTGGCCCTTCAAGCATTTTGATGGCTTTGATGGCTTCGGGTTTCAATGGTCAGGGATTCTCTTTTAACGGCTATCTCCCTATTGATGCCGCAGCTAGGGTAAAGAAAATTAAGGAATTGGAAAATATTGCCGTTAAGAGCGGAATGACGCAAATATTTATTGAAACTCCTTATCGAAATAATAAAATGTTATCAGTCCTCTCATATACTTTGCGGCCTGACACTCTCCTCTGCGTAGCGTGTGATATAACAGATCCCACCGGTGAGTCTATAGCTACGCACCCCGTATCCGAATGGAAGAAAATGAATGTAAACTACGATAAACGCCCTGCCTTATTCCTTATCGGAAAGAATAATTGAAACAGATACTTAAAATGTCACCACGCAAGATTTCATTCATAGATCAACCGTCTCTCCCTTTTGAGGATTTTGATGATACTCCGGTTTTTTGCTCCGGAGAGGAATCTGTTTCATCTATACCTTCTGATGAATTTGATGATAAAGCGCATAAAGTGATTCCACCTAATGAACTTGATGAAATTGATGACAAAGAGTATAAGGTTATTCCTCCTATTAATTTCATTTCGTTCGGAAGTGGATCCAGTGGTAACAGTTGCTATATCGGCAATGAAGATGGCGGCGTGATTATTGATGCAGGGATAAGAACAGATATTGTTGAAGACACTCTCAGAAAATATAAGGTTCCGATGTCGAAAGTCAAGGGTGTCCTCCTCACTCATGACCACTCCGACCACATAAGATTTGTATATAATCTGGTGAGGACACATCGGCATCTCCGCCTGTATTGCACCAACCGGGTGCTCAATGGAGTTTTGCGCCGGCATAACGTTTCCAAAAGAATCAAAGAATATCATATAGCCATATTTAAAGAGATTCCGTTTAAACTTGCCGGGTTTGAAATAACGGCTTTTGATGTTCCTCATGATGGGACAGACAATATGGGGTTCTCTTTGAATTATGGGGGGAGGAATTTTGTGCTTGCCACAGACCTTGGAGCAATCTATCCTCGTGCAAAACACTATATCACTCAAGCCAATTATCTCGTGTTGGAAGCCAATTATGATTCCGATATGTTGAAATACGGTCCCTATCCCGAGTATCTTAAACAAAGGATCCGCACAGATTATGGCCACATGGATAACGTTGCCACAGCATCTTTCCTAAGCGAAATAATCAATCCTTCATTGAGTCATATCTTCCTTTGTCATCTTTCAAAGGACAACAATACCCCTGAGAAAGCCTTGACATCGGTAAAGTCCGCCCTTGAAAGAGTCGGCAAAACCGTAGGCTCTGCGATGGATTTGCCGGGAGACTACAAATGTGATGTGCAGGTGATGACCCTGCCACGCTTCGATCCGACACGATGGTTTATCCTCAGATAACCGTCAAGTATCCGGAGGTCCCTAAAGCCACTGAACCCTTTTAGCCCCAAAAGAGCATGAAGACTCAAACGGATCTAACGACTCAAAGGGATCTAACGACTTTAACGACTGTAAGACTTTTAACGCCTTTCTGAATTATAAATAACCGCTGAATTAATATTTTAAAAGATAATATTATGAAATTTAAGACAAATGCAAAGTGTGAAGGTTGTTCCACTAAAATCCTCAATGGTATGAGAACTCAGTTCCCTAATGCTGAATGGAGTCTTGACCTTCAATCAGCCGATAAAGTGCTCGAATGTCATGGTATCCCGGAGAATGCAGAGATGGCTTCAAAGGTTGTCCGTGCGATAGAAGAAACCGGTTTCCGCGGTTCCTGGATCACTGAGTAAGATTAATCGATAATTGATTCATTCGTTATGAATGTCGACGGATGGAACAGCCGCACGATAACCTTGCTCGGTGAGGAGGCCGTTGAAAAATTAGCCAATTCGCGAGTGCTGGTCGTGGGATTAGGTGGTGTAGGTGGATATGCTGCCGAGATGCTTGCACGCTCCGGAGTGGGACATCTCACAATCATCGATGCCGACGATGTCGATATCAGCAATCTGAACAGGCAATTGGTTGCCACGCGTTCCTCTGTAGGGATGTTGAAAACAGAACTCTTCAAATCAAGATTTCGGGATATTAATCCGGATATTGAAGTCATAGCTCTCCCTTGGTTCGTGACCGTAGACAATATAGAAGAGATTTTGTCCTCACGTTTCGATTATGTAGTGGATGCCATAGATACTGTGGCGCCTAAGGTGGCATTAATTTCCTATTGTCTCAGGAAAGGAGTGCCCGTAATTTCTTCGATGGGTGCAGGCGGACGTACTGACCCGACGAAAGTGATCGTTACTGATCTCAGTTCTACCCGTGATGACGGTCTTGCAAAAGCAGTAAGACAAAGACTTAAAAAAGCCGGAATAAGAAAAAAATTGGAGGTTGTCTTTAGCACTGAGGTGCCTCATCCACATTCAATAATCGATGTGAATACTCAGAATAAACGCACCTCATTGGGGACGATTGCGTGTGTCCCTTCAGTTTTCGGTATATATATGGCTTCTAAAGTGTTGGAAAGATTAATAAAATAGCAGATGAGCAGATATAATTATAAGCGTCGACTTTCCTCTGTGGTGAGAGTGGCGGATGTCGCGATCGGTGGTACGAATCCTATCAGGATTCAATCTATGAATAACACTTCAACTCTTGACACTGACGGGAGTGCTTCCCAGACAATCAGAATTGCTGAAGCCGGAGGGGAAATTGTGCGGCTCACAACTCAAGGTTCACGTGAAGCTGCGAATATGAAGGATATTGCAGAGGCAATATACCGGATGTCGGGTAAAAAAATTCCTCTCGTTGCTGATGTCCATTTTAATCCCAAGGCTGCATATACAGCGGCTGCCGTATGTGATAAAGTTCGGATCAATCCCGGTAATTTCGTAGATGCTGCCCGTACTTTCAAGAAGCTTGAGTTTACAGACGAGGAATATAATGCTGAGATAGAAAAAATCAGAGAAGCGTTAGTACCCTTCCTTAATATATGCAAGGAACATTCCACCGCTGTGCGAGTTGGAGTCAATCACGGTTCATTGAGCGACAGAATAATGTCACGCTATGGTGATACTCCGCAAGGGATGGTGGAATCAGTGATGGAATATCTGAGGATTTGCCGCGAAGAAAATTTTAATGATGTCGTTATCTCCGTTAAGGCAAGCAATACCGGAATCATGGTTGAAACAGTGCGTCTGCTCTGCGCCGGGATGGAGAAGGAAAAAATGTCTTATCCGCTTCATCTGGGTGTCACGGAAGCCGGTGATGGCGAAGATGGCAGGATTAAAAGTGCTGTCGGAATCGGTGCGTTGTTGTATGATGGGATTGGTGATACCATCCGCGTCTCTCTTAGTGAGCCGCCTGAAGATGAGATCCCGGTCGCCATATTGCTACGCGATTATATCACGTCGAAAGCCAATCATTCCCCGATTGCCGAACCTGATGTAGTACTCCCCGGCGCTCCCCGTTCTTATTCGGCTCCTGTCCCGGGTATGAAAGAATCATATCCTGTTGTGATAGGTTACGATATTGAGTCAATTCCTGAGACCTGGAATCATATAGATGCCTCATCAGAACCTGAACTTCTTGAGAATGGTAATCCGGTTATTCTCTCCTCGTCTCATATGAATCGCATCGGGGAGATGCAGTCATGGATAGATAGGTTTGTTGCCAAAGGTGGTAAAAATCCGGTGATTGCCCAACTGGAATATAACGATTCTTCACTCGATGAGGTTAGTATTAAGGCTGGAGCTGATTTCGGCACTATGTTGCTCAACGGTTATCTTTCCGGTATTATGCTCGAAGCTCCCCATATCCCCGCTGAAGATATTGTGAGAATTTCTTTAGGTATTCTTCAGGCATCCCGATTGAGAATGACACGGACGGAATACATATCGTGCCCCGGTTGCGGACGAACCCTTTTTGATCTGCAGACTACGCTAAAGAGGGTTAAAGAAGCAACATCCGAATTCAAAGGGCTGAAGATTGGTGTAATGGGATGTATTGTAAATGGTCCAGGAGAGATGGCGGATGCTGATTATGGGTATGTCGGAGCCGGGCCCGGTCGTGTCAGTATTTACAAAGGGAAGGAATTGATAAGGAAAAATATCCCTGCTCACGAAGCCCTCCCTCTCTTACTGGAGATAATTAGGGGAAAAGGGGGAGAAGAATAAAACAGTTTAATGTTAAAATTGAAAAATTTTAAGTTAAATTTTTATATAATCGAATAAAAATACGAATTTAATTAATTTTTCAAGGAAGGTAGTATAAAGATTTGTTTTGGCAAAAAGAAAGATCTCTGTTGTAATTTTTTAAATACAACAGAGATTTTTCTTTGTTTTTTATTGAATTTAAAAATAGTTTTAGCAAAATGAGATTAATTATCGGAAGGGTTGCAAAATCCAAAAAATGAATAGATATAATAATAAATGTTAAATATATTGCATTTTTGCACGTTAATATATAAAAATATTAAATTTGCATATTGTAATCATCATGGTTTAGGATTGTGTCGAATCTTAAATACGAGACACTCCTATTCTAAATTGCTGAATATAACCTTAGATCTATACTTAATTATTTCGGAAAGCTAACCTTGTGAAGCCTGTCGGCACTGCGATTCACGAGGAGTCGGATTGCTTTATACAAGTGTCTGACAATGGTTTCAGGTGAATGATAAGTTTTGTATCAGGTATATATGTATTGATTATATTGGGCGGGTGATCGCTTGCATATCGATTAGAACAATCAATAATTAATCTCTAATTATCAGAAATATGAGAAAACTGTTTTTAATTTTGTTGACGCTGATAGCGTGTAGCTGGTCATTGTCGGCACAGACCCGTACGATTCACGGTTCTGTTGTTGATGCTGCCAACAATGAACCGCTGATCGGTGCTACCATTTTGCCTATCGGAGGCGGACAAGGCGTCGCCGCCGACATCGATGGTAAGTTTACTCTCACAGTTCCGTCTAAGGTTTCTAAAGCCAAGATCTCCTATGTCGGGTTCGTTTCCCAGACTGTTGATCTTAAGGATGGAATGACAGTCGCGCTTCAGTCAACATCAAAATCTCTTGATGACGTTATCATAGTCGCATACGGTACTGCCAACAAGGAGTCTCTGACCGGATCTGTAGCTGTGGTTGGCTCTAAGGATATAGAAGACCGCCCCGTGACATCTGTTACTGCCGCTCTTGAAGGTAATGCACCCGGTGTGATGGTGAATAACTCCGTGGGTCAACCCGGTTCTTCTCCGACAATCCGTATCCGCGGTTTTAACTCTATCAACGGTAGCAATACTCCGCTATATGTAGTTGACGGTATACCGTTTGAAGGGACTATCACCGACCTTAATCCCGCTGATATTGAATCAATGTCAGTGCTCAAGGATGCGGCTTCTTCAGCGCTTTATGGTAACCGTGGTGCCAATGGTGTGATCCTCATCACTACCAAGAAAGCTAAGAACGTCGGTAAGGTTGATGTGACTGTTCAGATCCGTCAGGGTATGTACAATCGCGGTCTTCCGTTCTACGATCGTCTCGATGCGAATGATTGGATGGAAACAGCTCTCTCGGCTTACACCAATGGTTTGATGGTTCAGAAGAACACTCCTTATACCACATACGAGAAGGCCTTTGATTTTGCAAGAAACTTCTTCGTGGCAAATATTGCGAAAACCAATATCTACGGTGTGCCTGATACAGAACTCTTCGATGATAACGGTAAGCTGATCCCTTCTTCATATCTCGAAGGATATAAGGGTAATCTTGATTGGTGGAAAGCTGTTTCACGCAGCGGTTACCGTCAGGAATACAATATCAATGCAGCTGCTGCAACTGAAAAATTCAATGTCTTCGCGTCTGCAGGTTATCTTAAGGAGAACGGTTATATGCTTCAGACTGACTTCGAGCGTTTCAACGGTCGTTTGAATGCCAACTTTAATCCGACTTCCTACTTACGCTTCGGTATCAACCTCGCCGCTACCCATCAGGAAAGTGAGACCGGTTCTGCTGACCCCGACGCGCTTGATGCTGTCAGCAACCCGTTCTTGACAATGTTCAATGCTCCTATTTATTCATATTATGCACACGATAAAGATGGTAACGTGATGTATGATGACAAGGGGCAACCTGTATGGAACACTGCCAACTATCTCCAGAACAACAACGTTGCGCTCTCTATGAGACTTGACGATTCAAACTTCTCTGCAACTGTTGTTGATGCTAATGTTTACGGTACAGCCATTATCCCTTATGGTTTTGAATTGACAGTCCGCGGTTCTATGCACCGTGACAAGACTCACTCTAAAGAATATCAAAATAAAGAAATCGGTTCCGCTCGCGATGTCGGTATCCTTTATGAAGGGTTCATGAGCCTCAATTCTCATACTTTCATGCAGACTCTTACATGGAACCACGATTACGGCAACCACCATATTGACGTTCTCCTCGACCATGAGAACTGGGAATATACTTCCAACTCTTCCACAGTCGGTAAGGCCACTCAGCTTCTCGACAATATGTTGTTCCTCTCTAACTTCGAGGATCTTCTGATCGGTAGCGAATCTTACGGAAAACTCAGAACTGAATCTTATCTCGGTCGCGTACGCTATAATTATGATCAGAAATACTTTGGTGAGGTTTCACTCCGTCGTGACGGTTCTTCACGTTTTGCCAAGGATCACCGTTGGGGTACATTCTGGAGCGTCGGAGGTAGCTGGATCATCTCCCGCGAGAAGTTTATGAGCAATCTCCCTTGGGTTAACTACCTTAAACTCCGTGCCGCTTACGGTTCTGTTGGTAATGACGCTTCTGCAGGTGCTCTCGCTTATCGTGCCCTCAGTGCTTTCGGTACTCCTTACAACGGCGTTTCTAACCTTCTCCCCGGTCAGCTCGGTGCTCCGAATTTGAAATGGGAGGCTACCAAAACATTTGATATCGCCCTCGAAGGATCTCTTTTCAACGACCGCTTCGATTTCTCTATCGGTTACTTCAATAAGCGTAACTCAGATCTTATCTTCAATATGACTCAGGCCGCTTCCAACGGTATGCTCGCAATGACAGGTTACAACATGACAATTCCGACCAATATCGGTACTATGGAAAATACCGGTTGGGAACTTCAGTTCGGAGTTGATATCATCCGTAATCGCGATTGGCTATGGAACTTCTCTATTGATGCTACATTCATGAAGAATAAGATTGTGAAACTTCCTTACAATCATGACCTCGCTGCTCAGGGTCTCTTCTATGGAAAGAGTATCTATGAGCACTACAGAGTGCCCTATGCAGGTGTTGATATGACAAACGGTCGTGCCCTCTATATTGTTGATCAGAATTCACCCGACTTCAAATATTATAACACTGACGGAACGATTGACGAAGATATGTCGAAAACTCTCTGGGATCAAAATCTTGCACTTGGCGAGCGCGACAATGCTTTCGTTATGATAGATGGCCAGCGCTATTCTTACAATGCTAACTATGCGGGTCGTGTGCTCTGCGGAACTTCTCTTCCGACAGTTTACGGTAGCTTCGGCACATCGGCTTCCTGGAAGGGTATCAATCTATCTGTCCTCTTTACATATAGCCTTGGAGGCAAGACTTACGATTCAAACTATGCTTCTTTGATGTCTGTCAGCCAGAGCGCAACTGCAATTCATAAGGATGTGCTGAAGTCATGGACTAAATGTCCGGAAGGTATCACAGCTGATTCTCCAGCTTCAGTGCGCATCGATAAGGATGCTATCCCTCAGGTCAACACTGAATACAGCAGCTATAATAATGCCGGTTCTTCCCGTTGGCTCACAAGCTCAAATTACATTTGTCTGAAGAATATCAATGTTTCATACGATCTTCCTAAGAAATGGATGAACGCTATCAAGCTTCAGGGAATCAATCTCGGTGTTTCAATAGATAACCTCTTCCTCGTCACAGCACGCAAGGGTATGAACCCGCAGCAGTCTTTCGCAGGTGGTCAGTCTGCTTACTATGTTCCCGCTCGCGTGTTCTCATTCCAACTCGGTGCCAAGTTCTAATGGATGCAACACCTGATTGTTAATCTATATTTAAAAGAATAAGACATGAACAAAATAATATTTAAAGGTTTCGCATCCCTTTTGGTAATTGCAGGGTTGGCTTCTTGCTCCAGTGATTATCTTCAGGTTGAGCCTGAAACCACAATCCCTACCGACCAGGTAGGTAAAACAGTTGGCGGTGCCCGTCTCGGCATGTACGGTGCTTGCCGCGCAATGTATGCTCAATATCCTGGCTGGGATGATTATTTGAGCGTTAACGGTGAGCCGTATATGAATACCATGTATGGTGAAATCATGGGTTCTGACTTCTTCTCTCAGCTCTATTCTGTTGTTTTCGGTCAAGATAACTACAACTGGGTGGGAATGAATATGCAGAACGGATGGATGACATCCATGATCTGGCGTTATTATTACGGACTTATCTTCAAATGTAACGTAGTTCTTGATTCTTTCCCTGAGGAGATTCCTGAATCAGATGCCAAGGATTATAATTTCATCAAGGCTCAGCTTCTGACTATCCGTAGCCATGCTTACACCAAACTTCTTCAATACTATGCTCCGCGCTGGGAAGAATCAGGCAACGGTGCCGGCAACGGTGAAACTTATTGCATCGTGTGGAGAGAGAATTCTACTATACAAGATACTCCGCTCGTGACAATGAAGACCGTCAAAGAGAATGTTTATCGTGATCTCGATGAGGCGCTCAAACTTTATGAAGAGACCGGTGGCAGCCGCTCCAATATCTGGGAACCGGATGAAAGAATCTGTATGGGTATCTATTCCCGTCTTGCTCTTCTCGTTCATGACTACGATACGGCACAGAAGATGGCTCATGACGCACGTGAGGGTATCAGTCTCATGACAAATGAGGAATATCTTGGTGGTTTTGCTGAACCCGTTGAGTCCTGGTTGTGGGCAAATGATGGTGATTTCAACGGTATATATTATTGGGCGTGGGGCTCATGGTGGGCTTGTAACGGTGCTTATCCGACACTTTGGCCTTATGGTGGTCCGGTCATCAACTATGATCTGTATCGTAAGATGAATACACGTGACATCCGTCGTGATCTCTATTGGACTCCTGACAAGGGTGGCCGTCGTATTCCCGAGTCAATGTTCTGGGATCCTCTGTGTGTTGACGCCTCAAGCATGAACATGAACAGTCAGACCGGTGAGGTAACTTATGCCCGTCTGCAGGTCTTCTGTACGGAGAGAATACCCGAAGGTGGTGAAGAAAAATGGGGTGTGCCTTATCACACTCAGAAGTCCGATAAGACATGGTCTTCTTCTGATATTATGATCTTCTTCGGTTCTCACTTCAAATTCTGGAGTACTGACAGTTATGGATCTGATGCAATACCTTTCATGCGTGCTGAAGAAATGCTCTTCAACGAAGCTGAAGCAGCTTATTTCAATCATGATGAACCGACGGCTCAGAAATGCCTCGAAGAGATTAATAAGATGCGTATAGGCTCCACATACAAATGTATGGCTACAGGGGATGCTCTCCTCGATGAGATCCAGACCAACAAGCGTATCGAGATGTGGGGTGAAGGTTTCTGCTGGCCTGACCTCAAACGTTGGGGTCTCGATATGGAGCGTACCGCATGGGTTGAGAATGATCCTACTTCAGGTAATATCCCTGCTGCGTTCGCTATCACGAAAACACCTGAGGAACATTATGGCTGGCGTTATAATGTGCCTAAAGTCGAAAGTGATTACAACCACGCGATCAATCGTTCACTTCTCGATTTCTAATCAGAGTATTCTAATATTTTTTATGTTTAATAATATTCTACTCGGAGAGGCGCTTCATAAGGGGCGCCTCTCTTTTTTACTTCTCGATTTCTAATTTGAGTATTCTAATAATTTTTGATTATTATTAGCCTATCGGGAGAGGGCTTCATAAATGGCACCTCTCTTTTTTAGTTATGGATTAGTCCGATCCTTATTTTCATTTATATCACCCGGATATTTCCATATTATACAGCCCTGGACTTGTAGTCGCAATTATATATACCTCTAATAATTTGAAAAGATTGTTAATTTTTCATTATTCAATACATTATTCTTTTGAAGATTATCGTTTTTTAGCTATATTTGCATTTAGCTTTTAGCGATAACCTTAAATCTTGGCTTAAAGGCCAACCATAATCCATATTATTTTAATGATTCCCGCTTGTCGCGGAAATTCAATAACCAAAGTTCACTATGATGAAAAAACTGAAATTCTTTTCCTCTCTTGCAGCCGCTGTGACAGCTCTGTTAACGCCTTTGGCAGCCTCGGCTGTGCCTGCCTATCCGGGTGTCATGACCATGACAAATCCTGATGGGTCTACTGTTGATGTGCGTCTCCATGGAGATGAATTTTTCAGCTATTATACAGACGCTGATAATGATAAGATTCTTTCCCAAGATACTGACGGTTTCTGGCGTCAGGCAAAGCTTGACGGTAAATTGCTCTCTGTAGGAAATGGGGGAGTGATGGATATACGTAGCGTTATGCCTGAGCCTATCCATCAGCCTAATGGTGCTAATCTTGCAGCTGATAATAATAAGGACGGACTCAAGAGATTATCCGTGAACTCCAAGGACGGACGCACTGGTTTCCCTTCAATTAATCCTGACATGAAGGGTCTTCTCGTGCTTGTTGAATATGCGGATAAGAGCTTCTCGATTCCCAACCCGCGTGATTCTTTTGACAAACTTTGTAATCAGCAGGGTTATAATGATTATGGTCACAACGGATCTGTGAAAGATTATTTCACTCACAATTCAATGGGGCAGTTTGTTCCGACTTTTGATGTTGTAGGACCGGTAAAAGTCAGTCGTAATTATGCTTATTACACCGGGAATACCACAGGTGCGAAATACTCCAATTGGGGCTATGCTTTGAAAGAAGCATTGGAGCAGATTGACGGTGAAGTGGATTTTACCAAATATGACCAGGATGGAGACGGATATATAGATTTCATATATTTCATCTATGCAGGATATGGACAGGCCGACAGCCCGGATAAAGATGCTATCTGGCCCCATCGTGGAGACTATAAGAATTATTCTTATACCCTCGGTTTGAAGAACCTTATCCTTGATGGAAAAACCTTCAACAGCTATGCCTGCTCCAACGAGCTTATTTATAATGTGCCCCCGGGTCTTTCTGCTCCCTGCGTCGGCGGTATCGGAACGATCTGTCATGAATTCTCTCATGTAATCGGTCTTCCTGACCTTTATGACACTAACGGAGGTTATACCCGCAATCCCGAGGAGATGTCGGTGATGGCAGGTGGTAATTACAATAATAATAGCCGCACTCCGACCCAATATAGTGCATACGAACGATATTTCTGTCGTTGGCTTGAACTGGAGACTGCCAAGGCAGGTGAGTCCTATACGCTTGCCACCCAAGACCGTAATGGTGCCAAAGCGGTGAAGATTCCCGTTTTATATGGTGATACCGATAAGGAAATCAACGAGTATTTTGTGATAGAAGGACGTCGTAAGACCGGTTGGGATAAATACATTCCACAGGAGGGATTGTTAGTCTGGCGTGTGAAATTCGATTACTCAGCATGGTCGAATAATAATGTCAACGTCAATAATAATCCCAAGTGCATGCTTGTTAATTCAAGCGAATCAAGTCTTTCATGGCCGGGTAAAAATAACGTTTTATATGTCACCCCTGAATCTGAATATCCCATAAAACCGGATGCTCCGTTAACAAGTACCGAAGTCTGGCTGACGGGCTTAGGATTCAATTCCGATAGAGGAGAAGTGAAGTTTGAATATAATATGGTCAATTCTTTCCCTGATTGTGTGACTGTGCTTCGTGAGGCTAAGGCTTTAGGCGCTCAGGATAAGGTATATCAACTCGAGTGGGATGAATATCCCGGAGCGACCGGATATATCGTGAATCAATGGTCGATCAATCAGGAAACGGGTGAATCATTGGAATTAGCCCCGGTTACCGTTAGTACTAACTGGTATAGATCAGCTAAACTTCCGTCACGCGTGTGGGCTGATGCCAAGTATCGTGCCAGCATCACTGTTATAGATCATCTTCCGAGCACACGCACTTCTAATGAAATAGAATTCGTGCTTGCTGATCTTGATTGGACAGGGGTTGACAATGTCGATATTGATGAGGATGCTCCCATCTTTGGTGGTGTCGGTTGTATATATGCCCCTGATGGAGCTGAAGTCTACACGCTTTCAGGTGTGAGAGTAGGTGTGACTGATCTCTCTGCCGGAATGTATGTGGTTCGCACTCCCAAGAAAGCAGTGAAGGTGATAGTAAAATAAATCAGACTCCGTTTGATTCAAAAATATTTCGTCTCCGGCATGATGAGGAAGTTTCTTCCCGCATCATGCCGGAGTTTTTTGTATATATATTATCGGGCGTTTATTCGGTTAATTTGAATCAAGTTCCTGATATAGTTATTTAGGCCCCATTTTTTATGAGTCTGGGTCTAAGAAATAATAGCAAAAAGTAAAGCTGGGATAGTGGTATTTAATTGTTTTTATAGTTGATTTTGTCAAATTGTCAAAACATAAATATTGTTGTTTAAAATTCCATCTTGTTTCTTTGTATATTTCAAATATTATATTAATTTTGCGTGTGACAACTGTTGTCCATTATTTAATAGCGACCTTTGTTAATCCAAAGATAATCATCTGCTGTCCGATATTTTAGTTATCGAAAATAATAACAACCAAATAATTTTAACTAATTTAAACCAATCATTATGAAGAAAATTGGACTGCTTTTGGCAGCTGCCGCAATTTGTGGTTTAGCAGCTCAGGCATCTCCCGTCTTCAAATTCGGTAAATTTGAGGCTGAAGGTCTTAAACCCGAATATGCAAAGATGCTGGATGCAAGCAAAGTTGTGAATTCTAACATCTCAACTGTTGAGTTCACAAATGATGCAATGACTCGTTCATGGACTGACCCTGCTACAGGTAATCGCTATAATTGTCGCCTGAACCCCTCAGGTTATCTTGTTGATGCGTTTAGCTGGAAAGGTGATCCCCCCACATTCGAGGATCTTCCCCTCTATATCGCTACATTGATTATTTACGAATACAAGACTAATCCCACAACTCAAAAGACTTCTCAGAATTCAGGAACCATATCTATGATGGCTTGGCCTTCATATTATTTCTGGTCAACTGACGATGGTTATTTTGTAGATTGGCAGGAAGGTCAGATCAAGTATGACGAGATGGACATCGTTACTCTCGAAGATATGTGTAACTTCGATGGTATGTGTAAGTCATTCCTTAGCCTCTGTGATTATCTGATCTATGGTAATATCAATGATATTAACCCCAGCACAGGTCAACAGAATCCTGATGGTTTCTACGGTATTAAGGATTATTCTATCATTGATGGTCTCTATGTGGATATGAGTACCGGTCGTCAGGTTAAATATGATATGTCAGAGACAAGTATTTGTAAGTTTACTCCTGTAAGCTATACCCCCGGTATCGCTCCTTCTTGCAAATATAACTTCATCGGTAGCTTCTCATCTGAATCAGCCGGTAATGTTTCCACCAACGTTTCATACGATGGTACAGGTAACTACTTCGGTTGGGTGCCAATGAATGAGCAACTTGAACTCAAGAATCCTCCTCATATCTTCTACGAAGGAAATGTTTCTGACGAAAGAAATAGCCGTGGTCAGCTCATGTATGATGAAAGCTATGATCTCTGCAAGTTCTGGGTATATATTCCTACCGGCAACATTGAAGTAGCTGTTGGTGAAAATGCGCAAGAATTTGATCCCGAAAACACTATCTGGCAAACTATAGAAGGTGATCCCACTTCCGGTAAGGGTATCGGTTTCGTATTCAGCAATGATACTCCCACTGATGAGGTTTCAGGTGACTATTGGAACTGGTTCAAGGGTCCGGTTTATCTCGCTCTCAATACTCCCGAAACAAATCCTGCAGCTATCTGCAACTTGACATGGCCTACTTTCTATAAAGATCCCATGTATGGTGAACTTCCTTATTATGTTCCTGTAGAAGATTGTCTCGTTCCTTATGGAATTTATAACTCACTCTTCGATGACAGCGCATTCTTCTTCTGCTTCCAGGAAAATGCATTCCAACTTACTGTTCCTACTCAGCTCGGTCTTTGCACACCCGATGGTGTTTATATCAAGGCTAACGATGAATATGGTGACAAATGGACAACCAAGAACTTCACAGGCGACTGTGTCCTTCACCCGGATCCCAATAATGTAAGCCTTACAATCCCTTATCCCGCTATTCAGGAAAATCCCCAGGATGGTATTAAGGCACTTAACAACATCATCAATAAAGGTGCAAGTGTTGTTGCTTCTAATGGTGAAATCGCTATCTCAAGTGTTGAGGCTGCCAAAGCTTACATATATGATTTTACCGGTAAGCTCGTGACTGTGAAGAATGTTAAGGCCGGTGAACGTGTTAACGTTGCAGCTGACAAAGGTTCTTACATCGTTAAGGTGGGTAAACTCGCTCAGAAAGTGGTTCTCTAATATTATATCTGCATAGATTGTCTTAATCTAAAAAGATTTAATTAATAATTAATAAAACTGTGTCATTCTTCCGGATGGCACAGTTTTTTTACGTTTTCGGTAGCGTATTGACAGATCAGTTCCCGACTCAGAAAAATTGAATCTAAGGCTCCATTTTCTTATGAGAAGGGGTCTTAGTATATTTCTTCATAAACAATATAGCGGTTTCTCTGTTTATATTATAACAGATGATGCAGATATATTCACTATTTCAGGAAATATCTCTGACTAAATTGAAATTATTAACAATATATAAAAAACATTCCGCTATGAACTTAAAATCATTTTCAAAGATCTCTCTGACTGCTGCAATGACAATAGCAGCTCTATCCGCGTCTTCTGATGCCGATGCTTGTACACGTGTGGTTTACGAAGGTAATGATTCTCTATGGGTAGTAGCCCGTTCTTTGGATTGGAAAACTCCGATCCCTACTAATATCTATGTGTATCCGCGTGGGATGAAGAAGGTGGGTCATAATCTTCCCGGTGCCATTAGCTGGACCTCGAAATATGGTGCCGTATATGCAGTAGGTTATGACGGTGGTATTACCGAGGGTATGAATGAAAAAGGATTATCTGTCAACGGACTTTTCTGTAAAGGAACCGTATATAATAACAAAGACACGGAAGGGAGACCTCCGATTTCGCTCGCCATGTTTGTCGGTTGGTTGCTGGATATGAACGAAACCACTCAGGAAGTCATAGATGTTCTTCAGAAACATGATTTCACACTTGGAGGGGCGACCTTTGACGGTGGAACTGTCTCCGCGCTTCACTGGGGAGTGACTGATGCCACCGGGCACAGCGCCATTGTTGAATTTGATCAAGGTGTGCTTAAAATTCATGATATGGGGAATTATCGTGCAATGACCAATGATCCTCAATGGGAAGCTATGACGGCTATCCTTAACTATTGGGATAATATCGGCGGTAAGAATATGCTCCCGGGAACAGTTACAAGTCCTGACCGTTGTGTTAGAGCAAATTATTTCGCTCACCATGTTAAGAAAACAGATCAGCAGGATTTGGGTGTGAGTATAGCGCGTAGTGTCCTTTTGAATGCATCGGTGCCTTATACCTACGAAATTCAAGGTGAACCCAATCTTTCCTCCACTCAATGGAGAAGTTATTCTGACCTCAGGGATCGCTGCTACTATTTCGATATAGTGACAAATCCTGGTTATTATTACGTTGATCTGAAGAAATGTGATCTCAGGAAGGGTGCATCAGTTCTGAAACTCGACACGAGCGATACTTCACATCTCGTTGGAGAGGCCAACAAGGAGCTAAAGCACTCAAAACCCTTCACTCCGATGTATTGATTAAGAGACCGCTTTAATATAATGAGTCTGTTTAATTAATAAAACCTGTCTAATAATAGAGTCTGTCTAATAATAGAGTCTGTTTAATAGTATTGTCTGTTACCCCAAAAATGGGAGAATCCGAAGTCTTGGAAGGATCCGAAGTCAATTAGACTCCTGTTTCTGAGTCGGGGGGCTTGGATTAAGCAACTTTCAATCGACAACTACTTTGATACCCTCTGATTTGCCGGAACAATCCAGACGGATGATATAGATACCCTTGACATAATTATTGAAATCAAGATAAACTCTATCCTCAGTCAATATTCGGCTATCGATGACTCTCCCATCAGGGGTATAAATTGAAACAGCGGTCTCTATAAGAAGAGGATTGATAAGAGTAAAGATTTTATTATCATAAATATATTCTACAGGAATGCTATCACTGTCTGTCTCAACACGGGTGATAGCATTTTTTGCGAGTGCGAGTCTGATCCCCTCTTGAGAATTCAGCCATCCCCCTCCATGCCGCGGATTAGTGACATCTGCATAATCCTGCGAGTTGGAGATGCGAAGAATGTCCTGCACATCTTCTGCCTTCAGCGAAGGAGCTGCCTGCAGCCATGTGGCAATACACCCCGCAACGTAAGGTGCTGACATGGATGTCCCCATATTCTCGACCCAATAGTGGGTTGTTCCATCTATTGTTGCCGATGCGGATAGAGTCTCTAACCCTTGATTATGGGCTTCGATGTATGGGAGACTTGCGGCTGAAATAATATCTGCCCCGGGTGCAACCGTCAGCGGCAGGACTCGCCCGTCAATCAAAGTGCCGTAAGAGGAATATTTGCTTACTTCTCCGGGAGTGCGGTCGGTAATTTTAACTGAGCCATCCAGATAGTTTATTGCAGAGCGATTGTTACACATCCCCACGCTGATAACCTTATGACCGCAGGCAAGGTCGCTGATGCTTCCGTCTGTATTAGCGGTCAGTCCTCCACTGTAAGAACTAAGTTTGGTATATGTGCCGTCGGCGTAGATATAAACTTTCGTTCCCGGTGTCTCGGATGCGATTTCAAAAGCAAGGTTATATCTTGCCCAATTCCCACCGCTGCTGACTTTGGGAGTGGTCTGCATGTCATATCCCCATTGGAGATTATATCGGCCGTTATCCGGATCAATTCCCCCCATCACTTCCATATAACCTTTGAAGTATTGTCCGAGTTCTTCATCAGGTTCTCCGAAGTAAGGAGCTAAAGATTGCTGTGTACAAGTGGACCATAAATCAAAATTCTCAAGATTGAGGGTCTCCATGCGGTAGACAATTTTCCTTGTGTCTTCATCGTAGATTAATGGAGTGAAAGAGAAGCAGCGTTGGTCGGCACTCCAGAAGTCGGTGATGCCATACATATTGAAGTTATCCCACTTGGTATTGTTAAGTTTGCCTATCGTGCTTAATTTCTCAGGGATAAACTCATGCTGCATGGAAATGGGTACATTCCCGGCATTCCCTGCTGAAAGAACAATAATTGCATCCTCGGAACATCTGTCAAGATACTGATTGAATAAAGAAGTGCCGTCATGCGGACCTGAATAATTACCCATCGAGAGATTAATAACCGGGGTTTTCCCTTTACTCTTGGCGTATGCGATAATCTCCTCCACACCGGCAAGCAATCCCACTGATGAAAGTTGGGATAAAGTAGCAACGATTTCAGCATCGGGAGCGGTGCCGTATAATCCGTTCTCCCTATATCCTCCGGCGAGGATACCTGCAACATGGGTGGCGTGATTATTGTCCAATGTGTCAGTGATCCATTCCGCATATTCCTCCGGTGTCGACAGCTCGATACGTTGACCCTCCCTCTCTTTATATTGTACTATCTTGACAATTCGGCTCCCTTCTCCCCCCGGTCTGCCGAATGCAACATGCATCGGATCGAAACCGATGTCGCAAAAGCCTACAATTACATCCTTTCCTGTAAATTTTCTCCCCATTACATCTCCATCAAGGACTGCCTGGGCGCCACATGTCGCTCGCGCTTCATTCATGGCGGGCGTGATAAAATTTCTGTCTCTCAGATGAAGATTAAATTTTGATCTGCTTTTATGAATCTTACCCTTTTTAATATTTTTATAGGTATCCGCAGCCCCTTCATCCTCCGAATCTTCAGGGATATCTTTAGGAATGAGGGTCAGGAGGATATCTCCGCGACGGAATAGAATCTTTGTTCCGATGCTTTCAAGATACTCAACGTCAGATTCGTCATCGATCTTCAGGACCCGGGGACTATACTCCGCCGGTTGATTTTCTTCAAAGTCAGTGTCTCCTAAAGGGTTGGATGATAGAACCGCTTGTGCCGGAAGGGATGCAAACGTAAATGCAAGGGATGCTAATCCCATCTTCAGCATGGACAGGATTGAAAAATACTTGAAATTTATAAATTGGGCAGGATTCATAGAAGTCAGGTTGTTTAAGATTACGGACGAATACTGTATCAGATGTCGCCTGAAACGGTCGACAAATGAAGCACGGTTACAAAGATAATTCAAAATTTATCGTTTACATTGCAAAGAACAATAAAAATAGTTAATTTTGTAAAAGAACTATACTCTGTCTTATGAGACGGGGTCTAAGAGAATTAACTATATATGAAAGATCCCGGATTATCGAATGTCTATACCTTTGACAAAGTCGTCAGGATTATTTTTTCAGTATGCGGTTTTGTAGCCGCGCTGTTCTTGCTCGACCTTCTTAAGGGTGTCTTGCTCCCGTTTCTTGTGGCTTGCCTGATTGCCTATATCCTTGAGCCCATGGTGAAATGGAATATGCGGGTGACTCATCTTAAGAAACGTTTTATTCCCGTTTTGCTGACCCTTATTGAAGCTTGTGGCGTGGTGGGCATCTTTGCATATATATTCGTGCCCTATATCGTATCTGAGACTGCGGGAATGGCGGAATTGGTGAAAAAATATGCCACGGAGCAGATAAATATTCCATTCTTGTCGGAAAATATCCATCATTGGCTTCGCGAGAATATTGATTTCAACACTGTTGCCCGCTATTTATCGCAAGATGAATGGAAATCTCTTTTAAAAAGTACACTCTCTTCTTCCTGGAGTCTGGTCAGTTCGAGCGTGTCGATATTGTTCAGTATCCTTTCGTGGTCGATCGTTATACTATACGTAATCTTCATAATGATAGATTATGATCGATTGATGCTCAGTTTCCGTCAGCTCGTGCCTTACCGGCATCGTCATCGGGTTTTCCATATATTCGATGATATAAAGAATGCGATGAACCGCTATTTCCGCGGGCAATTCATTGTCTCAATGATAGTCGGAATACTCTTTTCCATCGGATTCCTGATTATCGGGCTCCCGATGGGTGTAGTGCTCGGACTCTTCATAGGGATACTTAATATGGTGCCTTATCTTCAAGTCATATCACTTCCGGTAACAGTGATTTTATGTCTGATGGCGACTGTCAGTCAAGGGGTATCGTTCTGGACCATATTATGGGAGAGTATGGCGGTCTATCTGGTGGTACAGGTGATTCAAGATATGATTCTTACCCCTAAAATCATGGGAAAGGTTATGGGTCTGAATCCCGCCATCATCCTTCTCTCGCTCTCCGTATGGGGATCTTTGCTTGGATTCATGGGGTTAATAATAGCTCTCCCATTGACCACGCTCGTATTGTCTTATTATGATTTGTATGTGATTCAACGCGTAAGACGGAAAAAACTCCTGCAGGCATTGAAACAGAAAGAATTAGCCGAGAATAATAAAAATATATGAAAAGATTTACAGCTTTGGCAACTCTCCCGTTGGCCGCCACATATTCAGCATTGGCGACTGAGGAATCCGTGGATGTCAGTCAGGCTCTCACTGAGATAAATCCGGATTCCAATGTTGAAGGGAACAGCAAGGAAGCCCACACTAACGGATTGATAGCCGACCTCGCCTGGATCCTGCTATTGGGGGCGATAGTTACGGTGCTTTTTAAGAAACTTAAGCAACCCGTAGTGCTCGGATATATTCTTGCCGGTTTTCTTGCGAGTCCGAAATTCATATACCTTCCGTCGATAGCAAGTCTTGACAATATTGAATTCTGGGCGGATCTCGGTATTGTGGTGCTGATGTTCACCCTCGGGCTTGAATTCAGTTTTAAAAAACTGATGAATTCCGGCTCATCTGCAATAGTCACGGCTCTGATAATAATTACGGGCATGACGTTTGCCGGATTCGGAGTGGGACGTCTTCTTAACCTTGACACAATCAACTGTATCTTTCTCGGAGGTATGGTTTCGATGTCGTCGACAACTATCATCCTTAAGACTCTTAATGATTTAGGGATGAGGCAACGCAAGTTTGCCACTCTGGTGCTTGCCGTGCTCATTATCGAGGATCTGTTTGCGGTTCTGATGCTTGTGCTTCTTTCATCGCTCGCAGAGGGACATGTGGAGGGGGGCGACTTGCTCTTCTCACTCGGAAAACTTGTCTTCTTCTTGATTATATGGTTCATTGTCGGGGTATACATTCTTCCTTCGTTGCTCAATAAGATAAAAGGCTCCCTCAACGATGAGACCCTGCTTGTCGTTTCGATGGGTTTATGTTTCTCGATGGCTATCCTGTCGGTGATTTGTGGATTCTCGCTTGAGCTTGGTGCTTTCGTTGTAGGCTCAGTGCTGGGGGGAACTATGTTCGCGGAGAGAATGGAGAAAGTCGTGCAGCCTGTCAAGGATCTTTTCGGTGCCGTATTCTTTATATCGGTCGGTATGATGGTGGATCCGGCGGTTCTCGGAACATATTGGGCAGAAATCCTGCTCTTGGCGGTGGTGGTGATTGTGGGTATGATTACCTTCGGCACCCTCGGTATGCTCGTCACCGGACAGTCATTGAGGGTTGCTTTGGAAAGTGGATTCACACTGACACAGATAGGTGAATTCTCGTTTATCATTGCTTCACTCGGTATGTCGCTCGGAGTTCTCCGCCCTTCGTTATATCCAATTATCGTAGCTGTCTCGGTGATAACAATATTCACGACGCCATATTTCGTGAAACTCTCTCAGCCGGCATCTGTGTGGTGTGAGAATCATCTTCCCAAGAGTCTGCGTTTCTTAATCAATCGTTATTCGGGACAGACTTCGGAGGATAAAGGTTCCAAAACTCTTTGGAGAGCAATCCTTTCGCGGTATATATGGAGGATACTCCTTTACTCGGTGCTTCTGATAGCGGTCATTTTAGTGTCAAAACAATTTATCTATCCTTTCTTCGACCGATTCCCGAACTGGGGAAAATTGATCGCCACATCAATATCACTGATCTGCATGCTTCCCTTCCTGATTGCGTTGTGCTTCAGCAGTACGCGTCCCGACGAGAAGTCACAGCTTCATTCCTACGATGCCCATTATGAGGTGCCTTTGGTGGTTATGAGGGTGATAAGGTATATTGTCGCATTGTTCTTTGTGGTTTATTTCATGTCGCTCAATTATGACACGACAATCGGATGGATCACAGGATTGACATGTTTTGTCATCATTCTCCTGTTCGCCTCAAGGTCTGTGGCGAAGGCATATCACAAGATGGAAGACCGCTTCCTTAATAATCTTAATATCAGAGAGAATACCCGTCTTGGAATTAACAACAACATAGTGAGCGACCTGCATCAGGCATACATCGAAGTGAGTCCTTATTGTCCGTTTGCCGGAGACAGATTGATGGATAGCGGGCTCAGGCGCGACTATGGTATCAGTGTCAGTTCGATACAGAGAGGTGAACATATCCTGCCACTCCCCTCAAAAGAGAGCAGGGTATTTCCCGGTGATGTGCTTGGAATTATCGGAACTGATGATCAGATCAAGCAACTCAATGATGATATAGACAACTATGAGAAAGGGATAAGGAAATTGCAGCAGCCCGAGCCTGAGGTGCAGCTCAGCAGTTTCCGTCTTACCGATAAGTCTCCGCTCGTGGGGAAACGCTTGGCTGACAATGATATCAGAAAGGAATTCTATGCGATGATAGTCAAGGTGCAAAGAGGTGAGGATGATTATCATCAGCCTTCACCGGATTTTGTGCCTCAACCCGGGGATGTTTTGTGGGTGGTAGGAGATCCGAATCAGTTTATAAAGATGAAATAAAGATTTAAGAATATGATTAAGAATTTTATTAAAACCGTTGCTTCATTATTAGTGGGGCTGTTAGTTGCATCTTGCGGTGGCAATTCAAAGAGTGGTGTTGACACTGTGACTGTGAATGATTCCACAGTAGTTGAAATCGCTGATGCTTCAGCGCAATTATGGTTGTTGAAAGCCGATAGTATTTATAGTTCCGATGGCATTTCTCTTAAAGTGGGAACTCCTATCAAATCCCTTCCATCTGCAATCGACGGCCTTTATGACAAGATTGATCTTCAGCAGGGGATGGATGGTATCGAGTATAATTTCATTAAGGATGGACTCACATCATTCGTAGCAATGGATTTCGGAGAGGCAAAAGCCGACATGTTTATGATTGTCTCCGATAAAGTGAAGGTGGAGACACCGCTTGAAGGTGTGGTTGCCCTCGGATCCCCCTTTGAAGAAATAGTGAAATTGCCCGGCGTCAAGACTGAATGGGTTAACGGTGAAGGTAATGAAGGCTCATGGTATTGGGTCTGGGAAGGACTTTGGTTTGCTCCCAATTATGAGAATATGAGTGAGTCTCTTGCTAAGAAAATCAATAGCTCATCGGCCAAATTCAGTACTGAAGACTTTACAGCTTCAACAATTGGTTACATCGGTACCGGTCTTCCGTATTAAAACGGTGATTTTTGCTTTGTTGAAACATTCCTGAAAGATATAATATTACGTCCTGCATACGAGTTGACAACTCTAATGCAGGACGAAATTTTTTAGTGTTAAATAGTACACATGAAACGGGTGATAAGTCGATGAAGCGTGTGCCAATCCTATGAAATCTATTTTCTCATAATCCGCATTGAATTGAGCACTGCGAGCAGAGCGACTCCGACATCTGCAAACACCGCTCCCCAAAGAGTAGCGATACCCAATCCTCCCAATATCATGATGATTATCTTGATAGATATGGCTCCGATAATATTTTCCTTGACGATTTTGTGGGTATATCTTCCTAACCGGATAGCCGTGGCAACACGTTGAGGATTATCAGTCTGAATCACAATATCGGCACTCTCGATGGCTACATCCGAGCCCAGTCCGCCCATGGCGATTCCGACATCGCTCACCGCCAAAACCGGTGCATCGTTCATTCCGTCTCCCACAAAGGCAATCTTTTCCCCATCTTTATTTGATTCTGTCTCTACAAACTCCGCCTTTTCAGAGGGGAGCATCTCTCCATGAAATTCGTTTATTCCCAATCTTTTTGCATATTCAGATACGATCTCTTTCTTATCACCGGATAGCATCACCACTCTTCTGACATGGAGTTTATCCAGATCTTCTATCGCCTGCTTCGATTCCTGTTTAATAGTATCCGCCAAAAGAATAACCCCGGCATATTCTCCATTGATGGCTACGGCTATTATAGATCCGCATTCAGAATCCAAGTAAGCTGGATATTTAATCCCATGACGTGTAAGGAGTTTCAAATTTCCAGCTATAATTTTAGATCCGTTGATTGTGACTTCGGCTCCAAATCCCGGAATCTCTTTCATCTCTTTCGTAGGAAGAAGAGTGAGACTGTTCTGATGAGCATAATTTACGATCGCCTTTGCAAGGGGGTGTGTGCTCCCGGACTCGGCGGATGCAATAAGAGAGATAAAAGTGTCTTTAGCGCTATTTACACACTCAATTTTCTCCACACTGAATTGACCGGTAGTGAGTGTGCCTGTTTTATCAAATGCAACCGTGGTGATGTGAGTGACTGCTTCAAGATAGTTACCTCCTTTAAATAAAATCCCTTTGCGCGATGCCGCTCCAATACCGGCGAAATATCCCAACGGTACGCTGATAACCAGAGCGCAGGGACAAGAAATCACAAGAAATACCAGAGCACGATACAGCCACTCAGTGAATGCGTAATGGAATGAGGGAGTTATGAGGGAGACAATTAGAGGGATTATGACTATCAGGATAGCCAGTAAAATTACAATAGGAGTGTAAATCCTCGCAAATTTTCTGATAAACAATTCAGCATGTGCTTTACGTCCCTGTGCGTTTTTAACCATGTCAAGGATTCGTGAAAGCGCGCTATCCGAATAAGTGTGATTTACCCGAAGACGAACTGTAGAATCCAGAGCGATCATCCCTGACAGAACTTCCCCTCCGCGTTCAATTATTCGGGGAACACTCTCTCCGGTCAATGCGGAAGTATCGAAAGTTCCTATCTCACTTTCAAGCAAACCGTCGAGCGGGACGCGTTGACCAGGCTTAACTTCAATCAGTTCTCCGATTCCGACATCTTCCGGAGGCAAACTTATCGCTCTGCCATTGCGGATAACGACTGCTTGCCTCACCTGAACATCAAGCAATTTCGTGATACTTTTCGTGGCACGTCCCACCGCGTAATCTTGCAAATTTTCCCCGATGGAATAAAACAACATTACTCCCACCGCTTCTGGGAATTCTTTAATGCAAAAAGCTCCGATGCATGCAATGGACATTAAAGTGAACTCATTGAAGAAATCATGTGCAATAATCCCTTCTATCGCTTCTTTCATCACCGGCAAACCGACCGGAAGAAAGGCTACGATATACCATATCAGACGGAAGATTATATTGTCGGCAAAATCAAATATATCGAAGTGACTCATCATCAGGCCCAGGATAAGCATCAATAATGATATTGAGGATCCGATGAAGGTTCTTACATTCAGTTTTTCCGCTCCTTCTGATTCCGAATGTGAATGCTCGTGCGATTCGGAGTTTGAAAAATGATGGGGATGTTTCTTGTCGTGAGTCTGACAATGGCAACCGGAGGATGTATGCGGTGTGAAAACCTCTTTGCTGTTTCTGATATTTCCATTGCAATCTGCTTCTTTCATAATATCTCATTTTTTTGAGGAGAACAAGATAAGCTGACTTCCCCTTTTTACATTGCAAATATATATAATTACAGTTGCAACATGGTGTCAAAATATTTGATGACTGGAATCCGGATTGTAATTAAAAATACTTACTTTTGCAATACTGAATTCGATAACCGCATTCTTCGGAAAGAAATAATAATGATTTATGAAAAAGATAGAAGAGATACTTTCCAATAATAATATTAAACCTACGTCCAATAGAGTCCTTGTATTCCGTGCATTAGTAAACATGTCGGCTCCGGTGGGACTCATGGAGTTAGAGAGTATTCTCGATACTCTGGAGCGGTCGAGTATTCTGAGGGTCCTCAATCTGCTGCTGGAGAATCATCTCGTGCATTCCATGGAAGACGGAAGGGGAGTGGTGAAATATGAGGTGTGTCGTGATCATTTTGAAGGAGAACATGCACGTCATGAGGAAAATGAAAAAGATACGGATCTTCATCCTCATTTCTATTGTATAAAATGCCAGCGTACATACTGCCTTCCTCAAATTGAATTGCCGGCAGTCAACCTCCCGACGGACTACGAAATAACCTCGATAAATTTTATGGTAAAAGGGATATGTCCCAACTGCAAATCCTGAACCCCGGACTCTTATATAAATCCGGAGATCCGTAAGTCAGGATAAACACATGATCATATCGCGGTTTGCCTTCAGGGTTTACCTCAAATAGGTGCAAAAAAAAATTGATTGTCATCCCGACAACCAATCTTCATGTTAACCTTAAAATCTAATACCATGAAAAACTCAATACAAAAGTATATATAATTTTTGAAAATATGTTGTATAACACAAAAAATATTTTAATATTTAACATTATTTAACTAAATAGCTATTGTATCTCTTTTATATTTACATCTGTTAACATTTATCGTGGCTTTTCGCCATCTCTTTGATGAAGTTTTTTATTGTTTCTTCATCTGTGGTGGCTGTGAAGCGATCAATCATTTCTTGAGTTTTTTTGATAAATGCTTTCGATTCTTCTGATTCCGGGTTTATAAATCTATGAGAAAGTCTGGCACTCAGCTTTTCCCCCTCTTTTATTCTCCCCTTTCCTTCCGCATCTAAAGCGGATTCACAAAACTTATCCCAAATATAATCTACTGCCATAGCTGAAGGATGCACAAGATCTTGGGCGTAAAACCGATAATCACGAAGATCATCGCACACTAACTCATAAGAAGGGAAATAGCAGACATCCCGGGATATGATATTTTCACATGCCAAAAGAAGTCGGGCTTTGGAGCGATTATTTTCTGCAAATCCATCGGCTAGATGACGCACCGGACTGACGCTGAGAATTAGTTTTATATTCGGATTGACTTTTCTGATTTTTTCGATAGTTTCATTCCAGCGGTTTGAAATCTCACGGATACTCAGTACTCTCCGGTGAAAATTGTTCTGAGGTAGCTTATGGCAGTTCGCCACTGTCTCTTTGTCGGAGTGCAACTCATAGACAATGGAAGTACCGAATGTAATCATCAGCACCTCCGCCCTTTGAATAGCCGCTTTAAGCAGCTCGGCTTGCTGTCGGCATACAGCGTCAACTTCCTGATAATCGGTTCCTTCAAAAGCAGTTGAAAAATCCCAGGGGATGCATTTACCCTCGATGTTTTCTATGCGTATCTTTCTTTCACCAAGTGCTATGTCAATGGAATTGGCTATTGACATGGGATTAAAAAGAGTGCCGAAAGGATTTATAGTCACAGGCCACAGAGAGTTGCGGAGTTTAGCGCCTATATAATCGGAAAAACAACTTCCGAGCATCACGGCATTCCTCCCCGGATTGAGCTTAAACGGCATTTTTATTTCCCCGATTTCTGTTCTGAATTTCATTTCTGTGGCTTTTATAATTCAACTTTTGTCAATACAAAAGTTGTAATTTATTGGTTCCCCGGGTAATAAGTGGTTTTTAGAAAATTGAGTAATCTGTAGAAGTGACCTGAAACTCCGTGCGCCGATTAATTTGATCGGCAGCTTCCTGATCTTCGGGTGATAAAGTCTCGATGTATTCTTCATTAAGCACAGTCTCCTCGGGGAATTGGGGATATTCCTTATTAATTCTTTTGGTTACTGTCTTTGGTCTGGTTTCACCATATCCGACCGCGGTCAGTCTGTCTGGAGCGATCCCTCCTGCAATGAGATAGTCGACAACACTTTGAGCCCGGCGATTGGAGAGGGATAGATTGTATTCGTCAGATCCCCAACGATCAGTATGTGAGCCCATTTCGATCGTGACATTTGGATTGTCGCGCAGCATTTCAATCATTTCATCGAGAGCTGCTTTTGATTCCGGACGCAGGGTCGCCTTATCAAAATCATAAAATATATTCTCCACAACCTGAGGCTTATTGATAGCGGCAAGAACAAAATCTATACCGTAATCCGCATCCTCCTCTGCTTGATCCGATTCGAACTCCTGCTTGACATTCAGGTACCCCTTGGCTCCAGCCATCATCACATATTTCACTCCTCGCGACAAGTTGAATTTAAAACTTCCGTCATCACGGGCAACCTCTTTCTGATTGCTGCCGTCATCTCCTACAATTCTGATAATGGCATTCGCCACGGGCTCATCATCCTTGTCGACGACCCAGCCGGAGATTGTAATCTTTATATCAGGAAGTTCAAAAGAATATATATGGTCATAGCCGCGACCGTCACCACGATTGCTGCTGAAAAATCCACTTTCTCCCTGTCCGAAGGTTATGCCGAAATCATCACCGCTCGAATTCATCGGTTCCCCCATGTTATCAATACTCCATCTGTCGCCTGTGGAGTTGAGTGTTGCCTTAAAAAGGTCGAGTCCTCCGAACCCCGGATGACCATCGGAAGAAAAATATATTATGGAGTCTGTCCGGATATAAGGAAACATCTCATCACCTGAAGTATTGATCTGAGGTCCGAGATTCTCAAGAGAACCTATCTTATCATTAAGATTTACACGCCATATATCTTTCCCTCCATATCCCCCGGGCATATCGGAAGAAAAATACAGATACCTTCCGTCCGGAGAGACTGCAGGATGACCGAAAGCCGAGATGGTGTCGGCTGTGATTTCATATTTTTGAGGAGCGCTCCAAGTTGCATCGCTTCGGCGCGAAGTATAAATTTCAACCGAAGTATTTGCGGTCTCCGAGCGGTTTGCCCGCGTCAGATACATGGTCTGGCCGTCGGGAGTGAAAGAAATGATACCCTCATCCGCTTCTGTATTGAGCTCCCCTTCCACCGGCTCCGGACGTTGCCATTCACCTTTTTCGTTCTTCTTGCTAAACCAGATGTCTGACTTTTTCATCCCGGTAATCTCAGATTTATTATTACCCGTCACCTTCTCATTGGAAGTGGTGAAATAGATCTGGTCACATTGTTTATCAAGAAACATCGGGGAGAAGTCTGCACGGCGGGAGTTGAAGAGCTTGGCATTTTTTACAATATAGCGGGTCTTCCCCCCATCCTTGGCTGCAATGGCGCGTTGACAACCCTTGATTCCATCCTTGGCAAGTTGACTATCCGGTTGCCATTCCAAGAAAGTTGTGTATGCTTGAATCGCCTGAGGATATTTGCCGTCGGCTTGGAGTGAACGTCCTAAATAATAGAAAGCCATCGAATCAGGATACTCATATCGGATGGCGTTCTGAAATGCTGCCGCAGCGCGTGCCGATTGATTCAGCCGGCTGTAGCAAGTGCCAAGTTTATAGGCCACTTCACCTCGCAACGGTCTCTCTTCCCGCTTGGTGAGCTTATTATAAATCTTACGGTAGGTCTTGGACGCATCGAAATATTCCCCTCGGTTCATCTGAGCATCCGCATCAGATAATTTCCCTCCCTTGCAGGAAGGTAGCAACAATGTCAGGAGAACGAAGGTAATAATCGTCAGGATTCCTTTATATTTCCCCCCTGCAACGGTTTTTATAGTATAATTGACGTCTTCTCTTGTAGTCATATCGCTGTCGATTGGACTTTATTTCTCTGTAAAGAGTTAAAGTTATCCTATTCTGACAACGAATCTACTTATATATATATTGTTTTAGAAAGTTTCTACGTTATTTATATATTTAGACCCCGTCTCATAAATTTCAGAATATCCGGGGTCTAAAAGGTCTGCATACGCTGATCATTAAAATAAGAAACTCCAACTTCTTACTATCTAATAAAGATGAAGCATATTGACAAATTATTATTGACGGCGATTCTCTCGCTGGGTATGGCTCATACCGATGCAAACGCATGTACCAATCTGATTGCCGGGAAACGTGCCACTACAGATGGCTCCGTCATGGTGACTTACGCGGCTGATTCTCATAATCTATATGGTATGCTTAC
Organism: uncultured Sangeribacter sp.; assembly: GCA_964521885.1. Classification (GTDB taxonomy): domain Bacteria; phylum Bacteroidota; class Bacteroidia; order Bacteroidales; family Muribaculaceae; genus Lepagella. The sequence continues at coordinate 47,869 of CAZFUF010000010.1, forward strand.
GCATACGCCTGCCGCTAAACATCCGAAGGGGTCCATGCGGAAAGTTGTGGAATGGGATACCAACAAACCGCTCGGTGAGATTCCTCAGCCTGCCGAAACATATAATGTTGTCGGCAACATTAATGAGCATCAGGTCGCCATCGGTGAGTCCACATGGGGGGGACGTGAAGAATTAGCCGATACTACCGGTCAGGCTATTATTGACTATGGCTCGTTGATTCAGATCGCTCTTGAAAGATCCAAGAGAGCGCGGGAAGCGATCGATATCATGGGGGATTTAGTGGATAAATATGGATATGCTTCCGAAGGGGAGTCATTCTCAATTGCAGACAAAAATGAAGTCTGGGTAATGGAGATGATCGGTAAGGGTGCTGAAAAAGGGGCTGTGTGGATCGCAGTCAGAATTCCGGACGAAGCAATTTCCGGTCATGCCAATGAACCCCGTATCAGGAAAGTTGATTTCAAGGATAAAGAAAATGTGAAATATTCCAAAGATGTCATCTCTTTTGCACGCAAAAGAGGTTATTTCTCCGGAAAAGATGAAGATTTTTCATTTGCTGATGCTTACGCGGAGCATCCTGCTGAAACAAGGCGCGGGTGCGATGCGCGCGTGTGGAGTTTCTTCCGCAGATTCAATCCTGAATCCGATAAATATTTCGACTGGTGTGTGGGTAGAAGTGACGATCCGATGCCTCTGTATGTAATCCCTGATAAAAAAGTTAGTCTTGAGGCTATGCAATACAGTATGCGGGATCACTTCGAAAATACTCCATTCAATATGACCTCTGACATAGGAGCGGGTCCTAACAAGGTTCCCTATCGTTGGCGTCCTATGGAATTTGAGGTAGATGGCAAGAAATATCTTAACGAAAGAGCGATCGCTACTCAGCAGACCGGCTGGAGTTTTGTCAGTCAGAGTCGCGATTGGCTTCCCGATGCTGTAGGTGGAATCCTATGGTTTGGCACTGATGACACCAACACCACTGTCTATATGCCTTTCTATTGCAGCATGACGGAGATTCCCGCTCAACTTGATAAAGGGGATATAGCGACTTTCTCATATGATTCCAATTTCTGGATGAACAATTGGGTAGCTAATCAAGCCTACAACAGATATGATCTTATGATCCCGGATATTCGTAAAGTGCAGACCAAACTGGAGAAAAAATATCGTGATTCGCGCGCACAACGTGATGCTGAATTGAAATCATTGGCTGAGGCGGGTAAGATGAATGCGGTAATCAATGAGGTCAATAGCGAAGGGAAAGAAATTGCGAAAGAAGCGACAGATGAATATCGGAAGCTTGCCGAGTATCTTCTCGTCAGATTCATGGACGGGAATATGAAAAACCTTGACGAGAACGGAAACTTCAAACGCACTGAATACGGCATCCCTGCCTATCCTTCCTTCCCGGGGTATGATGAAGAATACTACCGTCAGATAGTTAATCAAAAAGGGGAGCATTTCCTTATCAAATAATCCGGATTCATCAATCTCTGAATCTATTTAAGAGCGATATCTGACGTAGTGGGAGATAAGCAAGGCATGAACCCCGGGGCGTGCACCGATGGCTATATTAATAGCTTCGGGCTTAGTCAAAAAAATCAAATCACCCCATCCGTATGGTCTGAGCCGATTCGGATGGGGTGATTTGTTCCTGGTTATTGTTGATTAAGTTCCCTTTTTTGAGTAGGGTGAATAATTTATCTCACCATAATTGTTGACCCTCTGAGGATGTAGAGCCCGGCGGGGAGATTGACGAGCAAACTCCCTTCCGGCATGTTTATCATCTTCACTAAATGTCCTTGGAGATTATAGATATTGATAGTCTGAGCGATAGGTGAGGAGAGGGTAATGCTTCCGGTGCCGGGAACTACAGTGAGTTCATTGTTTTCTTCCCTGACATTACTGACCGAAGTGCCTGTCACGGATACTTCGTCGGATTCAGAAGGTTTCACTATCAGAGTGCCGCTGAAGCAAGCTTTATATTTATGCTCCCCGCTAATAGCTTTGGAATGATAGATTACTTCTCCGGATTCATTCACGGGATATGCTCCGATTACTTTACCATCTTCAAGAAGCTGAACGTATGAATCAGTATATTCAGGGGAGTCAACCTTGATAGTTAAATCAAATGACTCATCATCGTTCATTTTCGACATGGTCATCGATACTGAAGAATTTTTTGACCTATTGACAGGACTTACGCGGAAGAGTGCGCTTCCATGTTCCGGAAGATGAGTGATGAATTCATCATTTTTAAATTTTCCAAGCTTTTCAGCGGTCCATAACTCGGTTATCTCAGCTTCCTGATCCTTATCAAAACCTAAAAGAGCCAAGTCAAGAGCCACATCAGCATCATTATCGGGAGCCGGATTTTCAGTGAAGATACGGAATTCCACAGTCGCTCCCGAAGGTGCGTCCGCCACATCATTATCAAGACCGCATCTCACTTTAAATGAGACGAAATCGTGATTGGTCGGGAGTGTGAATGTCAATACAGACGGTGCATTCACTCCAAAACCTTTGGAATATTCCTGGCCGGCGATATTGAGTGTATTACCGTCATTATTTTTGTTAATCTGAGGACTATTCCATCCGTTGATCGGATTATTGTCCCAACTGATGGTGGTGAGGGAAACTTCATCTCCATTGTCTTTCACAAGTATCGGGTTGACCCAGTCAGCATGGTCATACGACAGGTTGTCTCCTCCGTTTGTGACCACAAGATAAAGCTTTTCAGCCCCCTTTATGTCGGCTGTAAGATCCTCGTATCTGGCAGCTGCTTCTCTCGAAACATATCCTGAAGCAGCGATTTGCTTATCGGGGTCAACCTGAATAGTTTTGTTGCCTCCTGACCATTGATCAGTTGTCTCAACACGGATTGTCGGGTCAAAATTATAGACGAAAAATTCAATCGAAGATTTACTTCCCTGATCCGTTCCGGTATTATCGATACCGGCTTTGGCGCTAAAGCGGGCAGCTCCTTCCGGAAGGTCGAAAATAAGAATTGAATTCGCGTGAGTAGCGATTCCCTTATCATATTTTGTCCCGTCAATACTAAGCGTTCCTCCTTCAAGATTGGAGTTGACATGAGTAGTGCCCCATCCTGCCACATTACGCAGGATTTTAAGGGTGGTTACATCTACTTCAGAACCATCAGCGAGCGTAATCAGAGGATTGATCCAATCCGCATGGTCGCAATCATAACCATCTCCGCCATCTGTCGCCACGAGTACAAGCTGGCGGCTTCCGGCAGGAATTTCAACATCCACATCCGTTGAATATCCTGTGGTCAGATATGAAATCGTGCCGCTACGCCAAAGAGCTTGCTTGGTGGTGATAAATTCATCACCACCAACATTGAAAAGAGCTGCAAATCTGTCTGCATTATATGGATCTATTGCCCCCCAGGTGATCTTATTATTTTCGTTATCCAGCTCACCATTGTTCATGGAATGATGGTGCATATACAATACGTCGCGGTTGGTAAGCAAAGAATTTGTGAATTCATCATTCTGAGGGAGATCCCCCCCGAACATTAAGGGAGACTTAAAGATAGTCCATAGATTCATCATTGTCTTCTGCTCATCCTTAGTAAACTGAGTCCAACGTTCGGCACCACGCTCTCCACGGATACTGATCTTTCCTAACGGGAGCATATCGGCATCAGGCCAAGTACCCTGTGCGATATGGGGAGCCCATTTGGCACAAATCTTAAACTGATAATTCAGCTGATTCCAATTATCCCAGAAGTCATCGACTGTTCGCCACATATTGGCGTGGCTCTTGACATGGTCAACTTTCTCAACCGGTGTTTCCCCCGGTGATATACTCAACACGATAGGACGTCCGCATTGGTCGATCGCGTTTCGGATCATTTCGACCTCCGCAGTGTGATAAGGTCTTGAAAGATCATCTATCTTTATGAAATCCACCCCCCATTGTGCATACAGGTCGAAGATCGAATTATAATATTGTTGCGCACCGGGTTTTGTCCAGTCCACTTTCATATTATCGCGAAGCCAAGTGCATGTCGAGTCATTGTTGGCAATCATGTCAGCTGTTATCCCATCGGTGCCAAGCACAGGGAGTTTCTTTTGAACTGCCTCCTTCGGTATCCCACGCATGATATGAATGCCGAATTTCAAACCTTTGTCATGAACATACTCTGCAAGAGGTTTAAATCCCTGTCCGTCAGCTGCGGAAGGAAATCGATTCAGCGCCGGCGTATATCTCCCCCATTCATCATATACATACTTGGGATTGGTTTGATTATACCCCCCGGCTTTGTCGTTTTCAACAAACCAGCGAATATCCACAACCACATACTCCCACCCGTAATCCTTCAGGTGTTGAGCCATATAATCAGCATTCGCTTTTACCTCGGATTCCACGACCGTCGGACCGTAGCAGTCCCAGGAGTTCCAGCCCATAGGAGGTGTGGATGCCCACGATTTGAAATCATCACCTTTAAATGCTGCTGACGCATTTAAGGCTGTTGCAATAGCAAAAGTAAGTAACGCGGTTTTTAATAAATTCCTCATTTTATTAGATCAGATATTAAGTTAACTTTATTATATCAACAAAATTAATAAAAATTCCTGACTTTTCTATTCCCTTACAATAACGCTTCCGCTTGCCTGATGAGTCGCCAAGATAAGCATTTCGGCAATTTGCACATGTTTCGGGACTTGCACCGCATATAAAGCGGCATCCGCGATATCATCTCCTGTCAGAGGAATAATTCCCTTATAAACATTGTCCGCGCGCTGATTATCTCCATGAAACCTGATATTGCTGAAATTGGTTTCCACCAATCCCGGTTTCAGAAGAGTAACCCTGACCCCGGTGTGTGCAACATCAATACGCAATCCATCGGTGATAGTTTTGACGGCTGCTTTTGTGGCACAATATACATTTCCATTGGCGTATGCGGCATCTCCCGCCACTGAGCCTATATTGATTATGTGCCCCCTGTTGCGGGCAACCATATCCGGGACAATCATGCGTGTCATTGTCAGCAAACCCTTGATATTGGTATCAATCATTGTGTCCCAATCTGAATAATCCCCTTGATACTCAGGCTCAAGACCGAGTGCAAGTCCGGCATTATTAATCAATACGTCTATCTCGCTCCATTCTTCGGGGATTCCATTCAGAGCTTTCTCTGCGCTTGCACGATCTCTCACATCGAATACCAACGGTAGGAAATCAACACCATATTCCTCTTTCATGGCAGTTAGCTTTTTTGAATTCCGTCCGGTGGCTATCACTTTATATCCTGCATCAAGAAATTTACGCGCACATGCCTCGCCAATGCCACTTGTGGCACCTGTAATCATTACTATGGATTTCATATATTTGCGGTTTTAGCTTATTCAGAATGAGTTGGAGGGAATAATTTCAAAATATTCACGTCTATCCGGAATATAATCCCGTTCCACTTTTCTTTTGCAAATTTAATCATTTAAAACCCCGTTTCAAAAAATGATAAAATTTTTATGAAACAGGGGTCTGAGTCAATAATCAGAGAGCTGAAACCATAAGGAATAATAAAAAGACAGGAGTGATTGTCTGACTGACATCCTCCTGTCTAAATAATTTATTAGAGCTTTATTATTCCTCAGAAAACAGTTTCAGATTTTTATTTTTCCGCAAAGAAACTTGTGAATTCATCATATTCCTGAGAGGGGAGACCATCTTTCTCTTTACGGTCGCGGATGGCCTTGATCAAGAAAGCCATATTTCTTCCGAGATTCCGGATTGTTTGTAATCCCTCTTTGTCATTCTCGACATCCTCAGCGGTAAATCCGTGCACCTCATTCCAATATGTAGCTGAAACGATAGGCATTGATCTGATAGTGAAATAATGATTCAGACTGTCAAAGGCGGATGTGCTTCCCGCTCTTCGGGAAGATATGACAGAAGCCCCGACTTTCTGATTGGTATCAATTGTGGAAGCCGTGCTATAAAACAGGCGGTCCAAAAAAGAATGTAATTGTCCGTTGGGACCGGCATAATATACCGGTGTCCCTACAACCAATCCATCTGCCTCTGCAAATTTTGGAGCGGTCTCATTCACCTCATCATTAAATACGCATTTTCCATGAGTCCGACAATAGTTGCATGCGATACAACCACGGATATCTTTAGTTCCTATATTAATTCTTTCTGTTGCTATTCCTTCGGAATTTAGTGTTTTCTCAAGTTCATCGAAAGCACGGGCAACGCACCCGTTGATATGAGCACTTCCGTTAACCAACAACACTTTATAAGACTCCTCTGCCATTGTTCAGTTTCTTTTATAATCAAAACATTGCTTCCTCAGTTATAACTGTTTTGTTTTACAAAAAGTTCTGAAGAAGCAATTATTAATTAGGCAGGCGTCTGTTTGATAAAGATTCAAAAAATTATTTTCCTTGAATGTGTGCCTGAGGGTGTACGCATGGTCAATATATGTAATCCCGTAAGTTCAGTTTCAATTGTGCCTGATTCCGAGTCAATTATTTTTTCAATCACTTTTGAACCCGAGAAATTATAGATCGTCATGATTGCAGGAGTGGAATGAGTGGTGTATTTTATGCAACCCGATTCAACCCTAACGGAAAACTCGGGTTTGTCAGAAAAAACCGGAATCATCCCCGCTCCTCCATTATTTGTCTTAAGATTCCATCCATTAATGGCTCTTATCTGGGTAGGCGAGTATGTAAACGCCGTTATATTTTCAACCTCCTTCTTTTTCGCAAAAATCCTGACGGAGGAAGCCCATGTATCGTTGACGAAAACGTCAAGAATGGAATGGTCAAAAAAAACATTCAGCTTAAGAGTCTCCCCCTTCGAAAGTTGTTTGGGAAGAGTGCTGCGATAAAAGCCGTCAAAGACTCCGGCATCGTTAACCAATCTGTCAAGTCCGCGACAATCAATCACAATTTCGTTTGTCGGAACATTATAATACACCTTTATGGATGAATTTCCGTCATCAAGAAGTGAAAATCCACATTTGCCTGAATCGATGATAAATTCACCGCAAAGTTCTACTGCTCTTCCTGCCACTCCTTCCATATTCAGGATTCCATCAAGAGTGAAGTTTTCCTTTGAGTAACTATCTTCGGACCGCATTTGAGTAAGACCGGAAAATGGTTTCTGACATAGGTTCCCTTCATTGTCAAGTGTCCATTCTCTTGGCAGGGAATAGGCATGGGCATATCCGAGTCTGTGATTATCTTCAGATGGGAGCTTGTCAGGAACAATACCGAGAGCAATAGTCTTTCCGTCATATTGGCAGATAGAAGGGGAGAGGAGACCGTAACCATTTCGCGCTATAGAGGAAAATTCTATATTGGATGGAGAATTTTTATCAGCCGTGAATGTGCCGTCTGAATTTATCGATCCAACCCAATACAGGGATGCCACACCTTTGGATGTGTTTTGCGGAGTAACTGTGAAAAGCCACTTGTCTCCCATTTTTGTCACGTTCGGCATCTCCCAGAATGTACCGGCAGTCGCTACAGTGGTGCCAGTGAAAAAAGTCTTCCCATCATTACTCCAGTTTTTGGTTGCCGGATTATATTGATGTAGCGTAGTGGTTCCGACACCCCCTTTACTTGAACCTACTATTATGTAGGCTCCATTATCCGCACGGAAGAAATAGGGGTCTCGAAAATCATCTGACAAACCGTTGGGGCGACCACCGATAAGCAGAGAAGGATTCTTGGACCATGAAATAAGATTTTCATCGTCCGGATTTGCCTGGGCAATAACAGCTCTTGCATAATCGACTGCCGTGTAGATGATCGAAGGTTTCCCTTGAGTTATCTCATTATCTGAAAAGACGCATCCTGACCAACAACCCTTTATGTCATACGCGGCTCCGGGAGTGATTGCGATGTTTTCTTCTTTCCAGTCATATAGGTTCTCACTTGAGAGATGTCCCCAATGAAGACGAGACATATAGGGTCCGTTACCGTTCTTCTGAAAAAATAAGTGATAACGACCATTATAATAGGTCAGTCCATGGGTTTCGTTGGTCCAGTTGGCACCGGGCATTCCATGGAATATCGGACGCATCGGATCATCGGCGAATCTTGAAGCTGGAATAACCAGATCAGCTTTATTTTCCGGTTTTTGGGAAGCGATGGTTTCTGCACTCAATGCCTCGTCCCATACCGTAATGTCGTCAATTGCTCCATTGAAAGAAGTCAGACAGAACGGACCGCTGAAACGTTCATTGAAACTGCGACCGATACGCATTCTGGAATTTCCGGCGCAGATTGTTCCATTAGCTTTTGAGTTAGCAACCGCCACTCCATTATTATATAGGGTTGCCGTGCGGCTTTCGGTGTCAATCACGGCGGTGAGGTTAATCCATTCGTATTGTTTTATAGGCTGTTCCACCTTGAGTTCAAGAGGCCAGCCCCCCATATAGGTTTTAAAAGAATATTTACCGTCAAAACCTATATAAAATCCAAATCCTTTTTTCGCATTATCGTCAAGACAGGATGCGATTGCTATCTGCTCGGAAGTATTTACATCTATTTCAACGACCGGGTAAGTTTCGATCGCCAGCCAGATGGATGCTGTCATCTTTTTTGAGCCGTCAGGGATTATGTCTCCGATAGTCCCCTCGATATAAGTGGAATATCCGTCAAAGCGCAGGGCCTTTCCTTTCGCACCGGATATATTTTCAGCCGGAAGATTGCTGCGGATATCAAATGATTTTCCTGATATTGATTCAATGAGTGTTCCATCAGCGTTTTCCATTGAAAAACGAGCCACTTCGCGCGAATGTGAAGTAAAAGGAATTAAGGCTGTTATTCCTATGAAAAATATCCTTTTTATGAATGAGATGTCAGTCAAGATCATTAGGAATGGTTTTTTATTTTGGGAATGCCAGCGGTGATTGAAATATCACCGCTGGCTCACCCAAAAATCAATTAGAATGGTAAAATACTTTTAAATTAACGGATTAAAGAAAGATTTATTTGACAATTACTTTCTTTGTCACTTTGCTTCCTTGTTTCACAATGTAAATTCCGCTTACATTTTCGATTGAATTGAGGCGCATGCCATTGAGATTATAATATTCCATGGGTGAATACTTTTGTAAATAAATTTTTCATTTAAGTAAAAAGTTGTATATTGTTGTTTTAATTTTTTGCCAAATCTTTCAATGGCTGCTTTTTTCAGTTAATGTGCGGGGAGGGAGGAAAACCTAAAAACAATCTTAATTACCAAAAAAACACTTAACTTAATCTAATCAGAAGTATGAATTTACTTTAAGTAGTTTATGATATTGAGTGTCAACTGCTCGATATTGTGTTGATAAGGATTGGCTCCTGTGTTTTGATTCCATTCGTATGCAGCGAATCCGTTTGCAATGCATCGTCCTCTGTCGGCATTTGCGTAGAAATCTACCAAGCCGGCAACACAATGGTCACGCACGTGACCCCAGGTGGCAAGAACCATGGAATTTGTAGTCACCTCAAAGTTGGCTATCACATCGTGTTGATCACCACGGCCGTAGACGTTGCAGTCCCACATACAGTTATGGTCTTCGCGTTGACCCGGTCCTATGAGAGGAAGGCTGTCGTAACCGTAACCGTTCGGATCCTCAAGGGTAAGTCCTTTGAATACGGCATGTGCGGTGCGATCATAGAAACCTTGGTCAGAGCCATCGCGGAAGTCCCAACCGAGATAAGGATTTAGGGTCCATATATCGTTGCCGCTGCCACCTTCACCGTTGCCGAAGATGCCGGGAGCCATGTTATCAGGCACGTATCCAAGAGGAACTGTGAGTTGTGTTGCCATATTCGAGAGGTAGAGGGAGCCTCCGGCTGCCGAGTATGCCTTGAGTGCAGAGATTGTAGATTCATTTGCAAGACCATCAGGGAGATTCTGCCAACCTTGGCTTAGACCTACGCGATCAACAAGTATCCACAATACTGCCTGATAATCCGGATCAAGGGAAGCAAGCTGGTTGATTGTGACAAATTCGGTATTCTCGATCGAGTTAAACCATGCCGCAGCTGCACGTTCATCATCATCGGGGAGATTCTCAGGTGAGGAAGCTAACAGCAACATCGCTACCTTTTGTTGGAAGAAAGGAATAGTGACAGTCACATCGTTTCCTTTTGACATATAATATGTGTCATAGACAGCTTCAACGGAATAAGTGAGCTCTGTGTCAAAAGGCTGGCCTCCGAGAGTCGTTGATGTAGATTCCGGGGGAAGAAGAGTTGCAGCGTCGACATTGCCGTTACATACCACTCTGATTCCGGTGAGGTCATCGCGTAAGGTGGTCGGTAGATTCCAAGTAAGCATGACCCTGCGCCCTTTCACATCGGCTTTAACATCCGAAACTTCCGGAAGCTCCTCTGCTGGAAGCACTACGCTTGTAGAAATTCCTTCAGATGTATAGTCCCCCTCATATCTCACTTTGATGGTATAGACATATTCATCTGTGAATTGCTGCCCTTTGATGACGTATGATGTTTCAGAAGCCGGCAGCTGAATGGGATTGGCTGCATTTTGCAGAAGGGTAACACCTTCGATACCTTTGGCATCGGGGAGAGTCCAACTCACGATTACGTCGTGCCCCTCGATATCAGCTTTAATGGAGGTTGCTTTGGCAAGAGACATCACATCCCCGGTGTATCCTGTCGGTTCGAAGTCTGAGCATGAAGATAGCGACCAGCAGCACACTGCTGCCAAAAGCATCGGTTTAAATATATTTTTCATTATCGTTCAGTGTTATTAGTTTTTGTAAAGGCCGTTTGAGTTATTCACCTGATCGAGGGGGATGGGGGCATAAAGTTCATCCTCGCTCAATGATGCGCCTTCGTAATAAATCTGATATTGTTTCTCAAAAGTATAGTATTTATTGATTACGTTGACAGCTTCTCCCCAGCGTACGAGGTCAAACCAACGATGACCTTCCATTGCAAGTTCGAGACGGCGTTCCATACGGAGTGCCTTGCGTGCATAATCCTGAGTCCATCCTCCGGTGGGATATTCGCTCACAAGATAGTTGGCAGTGAGGGGGTCGCAATCGACCGGTGCGTAAGTCGGATTGACTGAGCGGGCTGCGCGGCGGCGGATGTCGTTGATCTGAATACGCGCTTCTTCAAGATTTTTACCCTGCTCGATGAGAGCCTCTGCATACATCAGCTTGACATCTGCATAACGGATGAGCATCATATTAAGGGATGAACCACCCCATGTGCCACCGCCTACTGTCCACAAATCGGGAATATCGGGTGAGGGGTAATATTTTTTGCTTGAATATTGTCCGTAGAGATTTAGTGCACGACACCATTTTTCATTGTACATATATGAGCGCCAAGGCATTCCGATACGTCCGAAAGTGAAATCGAGACGTGGATCTACATTCCCTGAATAATCAGCGGAGGTGATACTCTCACTGTTGTGGGTGCCATCCAAGAAAGGAAGACCGTTGGCATCGGTGCGGAAGGCATTGATCAGATCCTGCGACCCGAGATAAAAGTCATCACCTGTGCCATAGAGGTCATTTTCGGAGTATGTGCAGTTGATACAGTTGGAGTAGTTGAGCTGTTGAGCGTCAGAGGTATACCTGAACTGGCAGGCAAGCACTGATTCCACACCATTGTTGAACTCAACTTTTGACATGTCGAGGAAGTTGTTGTAGAGATCGTAGTCGGGGCAGCTGATGACATATCCGGCATATTCCTCGGTCATTTCGTAGCGATGGTCGAAAAGAGCAACTCGTGCCAATAAGGCAGCAGCTACATATTTGTTGAAGCGACCTTTGTCTGCCATGACGGGTTCCATGGCAAGATAGCTGTCCTGAAGGTCTTTGATTATGAATCCGATAATCTCTTCGCGTGTATAGCGGTCTGATGGCACTGTCGAAGGATTGTCATTCTCGTCAAAGTAGGGGAATGCCTTGAAAATGCGATAGAGATCAAAGAAGAAAAATGCACGCAGTGTCTTCATCTCTCCGATCATCGAAGCACGCTCTTTATCACTAAGCTGGGAAGAGCTTTTCAGTGCGCGGATAGCATCATTGCATCGTGAGATGGCATAATAGTCATTGAGCCATTTGAAATTGAATGATGCATTGTCGCTCTGCACATTGCCGATTTCAAGCTCGTGGATATTCAGCTCCATACCCGGGGCCTCACCACCTTTTACAGCATCATCTGAGCGGACATCCCAGACCCAATTGTTGATAGGACCTGAAAAGGCCTCATTATTGCCGATGAAGTGATTGAGCAGACCGGCGTAAGCTGCCGTGAGAAGCTGCACCGCTTCATCCTCGCCGATTTGCTCGGATGAGAATGAGCCGTTCGGCTTGGTATCGAGCATGTCGTTGCATGAGGTTGAACCGAGGAGAAGACCACCGGTAAGCACTGTCATGCATAAAATATTTTTAATCGAAAATTTATAATTTTTCATCTTACGTTTTTCAATTTGAAAGTGGAAATGATATTAGAACTGGAAGTTCACACCGAGCGTGAATGTGCGGGGACGTGGCCATGAACCGTCATCGAAACGTCCACCGAAGCCTGAAGGTGCGATTTCGGGATCAAGTCCCTTGTAACGGGTTATCGTAAATACGTTCTCTACCTGACCGAAGACGGTAATGTTGTTGGCATGGAGCGTTTTAAGTACATTCTGCGGAAGCGTATATGAAAGTCTGAGGTATTTTAACTTCATATATGAGCCGTTTTCCACGTAGTAAGATGAGAATTTGCTGTCACTTGCATTTGTGAGTGAGAGTGCGGGGATGTCGGAATCAGGGTTCTCCGGAGTCCATGCGTGGAGCAAATCAACCGAACGGTTCAAACCGGACTTTCCGTAACTCATGGAGTAAAGAGCCACCTTCATGTGGTTGATGATGTCAAAACCAAACTCACCTGAGAAGAAAGCGTCAAGCGCGAAACCTTTATATTTGAAGTTCAGGTTGAGACCCATGTTCAAATCCGGATTGGGATCTCCGATGATACACATATCATCCTCTGTGATGCGTCCGTCACCGTTGATGTCGCGGTATTTCAAACGACCGGGAGCAGCGCTCTCTTGTGTAGCGTGATTTGCAACTTCAGTAGTGTTCTGGAAGATTCCGTCACAGACATATCCCCAGTATACCCCCATCGGCTGACCAGGAATGATGCGTGTGTCGCCGGCTGTGATGAATTTCTGACGGTCATTGAGTCTGACAAGTTCATTCTTGTTTTGAGAAAGGTTGATTGACCCTGACCATGAGAAATCTCCATATTTAGGACTGGTATATCCGAGTTGTATTTCCCAACCGTGGTTTTTCATCTCACCTGTGTTGAGCCACATATCCGCGTTCTGACCGGCAACGATGAGAGTTGGCGGGATGGTGAGCATATCTTTGGTATTCTTGATGTAATAATCAGCCGACAGGTTGATTGCTCCACTCAGGAATTGCAGGTCGATACCGATATTATTCTGTGTGGTAGTCTCCCATTTCAAGTCAGGATTTCCGGTTGCTGCAAGCGTGATACCGTTTTTGGGAGTGCCGGAGCCTGATATGTCGTATGAACCGTTTGTGGTGTTTACTACGTAGTAGGAATAAGCCGGGTATAGCTGTCTGATGTCAGCCTGTCCGTTCTGTCCCCATGAGTAGCGTATCTTAAGATCTGTGAGTATATCGTTGTGGGGGAAGAACTCTTCCTGAGTCGGACGCCATGCTAAAGAGAAGGCAGGGAAGATACCGCTGCGGTGCTTCTTTGCGAAGCGGGAGTTTTGGTCGTTACGGATGGTGACTGATGCCAGATAGCGGTCGGCATAATTGTAGTCAGCTTTCCCGAATACCGAGAATATTGACCATTGGTTCTTGCCACCGCCGACAGCTGTCATGATCTGGCCGGCACCAAGTTGCATGTAATCCGTATCTTCAAACAAATATGAGCTGCGGGTTGCATCCATAGTCTTGTTGGTATATCCGATTGCTTCAGTACCCAAAAGTACGTTCAGATGATGCACATCTTTGAATGTTTTTACATAGGTAGCAGTATTTGACCATGTCCAGGTGTCGCCCTGAGAGTATGCACCTGCAACACTGTTGGGATACACAGAAGAGTTCTCGGGTTTTGGATTAAGTCCGCGGTTGCGGTCAATATTGAAGTATTGGCTATGCTCGATACCGATATTTGATTTGATCGAAAGACCTTCGATAGGGTGTATCTCGATATATGCGTTGCCGAGGATACGCCATGAACTGCTTTCGTTGTCCTTTGCAAGAGTATTTGCCTGAACGGGGTTGTAGGCATCCGAACCGATGAGAGAGGGACGTGCCCAATCTCCGTCAACACCTTTGATCGGCAACGCAGGGTGCATTGTCATGGTGTTGTAGGAAAGACCGTCATCTCCATACATTGAGGCCCCTCGGTTGCTCCAGCGGGCAATGGTGAGATTTTCTCCTATCGTGAGATATTTGTTGAAATTGAAGTGAGAGTTGATTCGGGCTGAGTAACGTTCGTAGAATGTATTATCCACGTTACCGTTCTGATTGATGTAATTTGCAGAGAACATCACAGAGCCCTTTTCGGAGTTATTGGAGATTGTGGCAGTAAGATTGTTGGTCCAGGCTGTCTTATACATTTGTTTCTGCCAATCCGTATTTGTCGTTGGATAGTTGGTGTTTCCGTTGACGAATGGTTGAAGCACCGGAGTTTCACCTGATCCGTAAAGAACGTAGAAAGGTGTCTGACCCGGATAGGTGTTGCGGAATGCCTGCCAATAGACCTGACCCCATTGGTTGGCATCGAGCATATCGTAGGTTTTGGCTACAGTCTGAGCTGAGAGCGCATAGTTCACATTGATGCTCAGACGATCCCCTTTCCCTTGTTTAGTAGTGATGATTACAACACCGTTGGCAGCACGTGAACCGTAGATAGATGCTGAAGCAGCGTCCTTAAGCACCTGCATGGTTTCTATGTCGGCAGGGTTGATTGAGTTGATATTATCGGTAGGAACTCCATCTATCACATATAAAGGTTCTGCATTGGCATTTGCCGTAGAGACACCGCGGATACGGATTGAACCTGTCTGACCCGGCTCGGCACTGGGGACTACACTCACACCGGGCATCTTGCCGGCCATTGAGCTCATAATGTTTCCGGAGTTCTCACTCATAGGTTCTTTCATGTTCATTACTGAGACTGCACCTGTGAGGTCAGCTTTGCGGACTGTCTGATAACCGACCACCACAACTTCATCGAGAAGTGAGGAGTCTTCATCAAGCTTAATGGTGACTTGGCTTTCAGCCTTTACGGTTTTAGACTTATAGCCGACATACGAAACAGTTAATGTTGAACCTGCGGGAACCGTAATGTCGAAATTTCCATCAAGATCGGAAACAACGCCAAATTTTTCTTTTGCGTTCGAAACAACGCTCGCACCGATAAGCGGTTCATCATCGGTGGCTGAAACAACGGTCCCATGCACAGTGATGTTCTGTGCGTGTGCTGCTATTGAAAATACTAATAGCATCAAGGCACTAAGGATTGCTTTTTTCATGTTGTAGGTTTTGGGTTTAATTTCGTCGCAAAGTTATATTAGCTTATAAGAGTAGACTAAGACTCTTGTTGCATTATCTATAAATATTTGTTTTTTGAACTATAAATAATATTATTTGCAATATTTGTCATAGTTTTTACGGTTTGTAATATATCTTTCAATACCAATATAAAAAAGGCACCGCAAAATAATGCAGTGCCTTTAAAAAATATCGATATTTTATTCCGATACATTTGCGGATCGGGA
Organism: uncultured Sangeribacter sp.; assembly: GCA_964521885.1. Classification (GTDB taxonomy): domain Bacteria; phylum Bacteroidota; class Bacteroidia; order Bacteroidales; family Muribaculaceae; genus Lepagella. The sequence goes on from CAZFUF010000010.1 coordinate 63,647, forward strand.
TCCTAATCCTTAATACCGAGACGGGTCCTTAATTCCGTCGGTGATTCATCAAACATCTCGCGGAATACTTTGGTAAAATATGCTGGTGCCGAAAAACCAACTTCGTAAGCAATTTCACTCACCGGCTTATTTGTAGTGGATAGAAGGTCTCTCGCTTTTGTCAGCCTGACTTTCCGGAGTAACTCCACCGGAGAATAATTGGTAAGCGCCTTAATCTTGCGGTAGAATTGCGATCTGCCGATATTCAGTTTTGATGCGAGGGAATCAATGCTCAACTCCGGGTTGCTCATTTCTTTCCTTAATAAGGTGATAAAACGGTTGTAGAATTCATCATCTATATCTCCATTAGGGTTCCCGTTCTCTTGATGCGTGGGTCTTGAGTTAATTGACTCTATTACATTTTCAGACTCGGGGCTGAAGACATTTTTGATTCGTTTCCTGTTTTCGATAAGATTTTCACAGCGCATCCTCAGCATCCGGCTGTTGAACGGTTTTGAAAGATAACTGTCAGCACCGCTTTCATAACCTTGAATCCGCTGTTCATCCATGCTGCAGGCCGTGAGCATCAGGATAGGAATGTGGGACGTGGAAATTTCATTTTTGATTCTACGGCAACATTCCAAACCATCCATCACAGGCATCATGACATCACAGATAATAAGATCAGGCACATATTTTGAGGCAGCCTTAATCCCTTCTTTACCATTGACGGCTTCTATTATATGATACTCATCAGATAATAATTCGCGGATAAGCTTTCTTATGTCTCCGTTATCATCAATGACTAAGAGCAGTGGAAGGTCATTTTTATTTTCATCAATATTCAGCTCTATTTCACTAAGCTCGGTTAAGACATCTGAGTCGGTTATATGTTGGGGAATATTCTCCTCTGTGGTATTATCAACGTGTTTCACCGGAATCTTAACAGTAAATTTACTTCCCTTCCCGAGCACGCTTTCCACTCCTATTGTCCCTTCGTGGAGCTCCACGAAAGCTTTTGCAAGCGACAATCCTATTCCCGAACCATTCGGATGAATCTTGTCAACCTGATAGAAGCGGTTGAATATATTTGCGATCTCCTCTTCTGAGATCCCTTTTCCGGTGTCTTCGACCGAAAAGGTGAGGAACTCATCATCACATCTGCATACAAAATTAATCTTGCTATTGTCCGGAGAGTATTTAAAAGCATTGGACATCAGATTAAAGAAGACTCTTTCAATCTTTTCGACATCGATTGCAAGAGTGACCGATGTGTCCCCCTGAATCTCAATTGATAGCTTTATATCTCGTTTTTTCGCTATTGCCGTGAATGATTCCATCCAGTCTTTCATTAAATCCACTATGTGGACTTCTGAAAGATTAACATTTAATTTCCCATTCTCATATTTTCTGAAGTCAAGGATCTGATTGATGAGACGCCGTAAAATCTTTACATTTTTATTTGCAATCTTCATCAAGTTGTGTTGCTGGGGGGTAAGATTGTCTGCCGCTTCCAGTTGTTCCACAGGCTCAGCGATAAGAGTAAGCGGTGTCCGCAGGTCATGAGAGACATTGGTGAAGAAAATCAATTTTGATTGTGTGGCGAGATTAAGTTGCTCATTAAGACGCATTTCTGTGTCTCGCTGCTGCTCGAGCAATTTATTTTGTTCTACAAGAACCTTTTGATGTCGTTTATGCAACCAGAAAGATCTTAATACCATAAACAGGAATCCGAAGAGAAGAATTACTATGGCTATGGCAGCGTAGAAGAGTGTCGTTTGGGCAGAGTGCCTGTCCCAATAGTCATCAATCTGAGATTTTAATAATTTAATTTTTTCATTCTCTTCTTTCAGTGATTCGTTTTGCAAAAGGAGCATGTCGGCATTCGAACTGTCAACGGCGGAAGCAATCGGAAGTTTAGTCTCTTTCTGATATGGCGTTCCTTTGAGAATAGCCATTGCCGTGCGGATAAGTCCATATCCGTCAGTCGGATATAGGAAAGTCGCATCAATCACTCCATCGGCAACTGCTTTTACTCCTATCTCCGGAGCGGCATCGATTCCTATTACTTTTAAAGATAACCCTTTCTTTTTGGCCACCTGGGAAGCCGCGATTGCCATGCGGTCATTATGTGCATAGATAAGGTTTGCCTCAGGGTGTTTGCTGAGAAGGGTATTTGCCACAGGGACAGCGTCTTCATAGTTCCAGCTTCCGTAATCAGCGGCGACCACTGATAATCCTAATTCGCTTGCTTCATCGTTAAATCCCGAATGTCGTTGAGTGGCTGGTGATGACCCCTCCAGTCCCATTATTTCTATTACCTTTCCGTTATTACCAATGAGATTGTAGGCATATTGCGCGGCTGCTTTTCCAATTTCATAATTATCGACTCCGCGGGTGGCCGTATAAGTATCCCCAATTATTTCACGATCGAATACTATAACCGGAATACCCGATTCATACACCTTTTTTATTATAGGTGTGATTGCTTTCTCTTCATTTGGTGCAACTATAATTATGTCAAAGCCATTATCAGCAAAATATTTGATGTCGGCAATCTGCTTGTCATTGTCGTCATCTCCTGACCTTATCTCCACTTCAGCCTCAGGATGAAACATTATTTCCTGGTATATCTCCTCGTTCATCTTATTTCTCCAGTCATCGGAACTGCATTGTGAGACTCCGATTTTGAAATGCTTTTCTTCCTTACATCCGGAGAATATACATAAAAACAGCAGGGGAATGATGTAGAATAATTTTTTACTCATGGTATTCACTGATTTTTCTGCTTTCTGAGTTTAATGCAAAAATAATTATATTCTCATCAATAAAAGAGCAATTACTATTAAATTTTATGCGATTCATCATTTTTCATAGAATTTGCACAAATTTTCATACTTATATAATTATTATTGTCGTAGCTTTGCAAAAAAGTTTTAAAGATAAAAATTTATGAACCTTAAATCTCTCATTGCATCGGCAGTGGTCATTTCGGTTTCCCCTTTGAGTGTCATGGGAGGGGACGTCACCAAATCCGATGATATAAAAATTGAACATCTGGGCATCGACAATACGCTGGTGCGTGTCAAGGGAGATGCCCATTATATCATGCTTCCCGTTCAGGAATCTCATGATGACGCCACCGTTAATGTGATAGTTGATGGAAAACTCGAACGTACCATCTTTGTCCGTCTGGCCAAATCAAAGGTTGATTATTCAGTTCCTTTTGATCTGACGCCATATATAGGGCATGACGTTATTCTTAATATTGTAACTTCCCATAATCGCTCTTCCGTGAGGGAAGCTAAGGAGGATGCTTGTTGGAGTAATCTAAGCCTGGTTGATTCAATAGATGTTGCAAATACCGAAAAATATCGTCCCGCTTTCCATCATACCCCTCAATACGGATGGATGAATGATCCCAACGGAATGTTTTATAAAGACGGTAAATGGCATCTTTATTACCAATGGAATCCTTACGGTTCGAAATGGCAGAATATGACCTGGGGACATTCTTCCTCTTCAGATCTTGTGAATTGGGAGCATCATCCGGCTGCAATCGAACCTAATGGTCTCGGATCAGTCTTTAGCGGCAGTTCTGTGGTCGATCCTGAAAATCATGCCGGATTTGGTGAAAATGCTGTAGTGACAATGTATACATCTGCCGGGGCAAGCCAGATTCAAAGTCTCGCGCATAGTCTTGATAATGGGGAGACATTTTCTATTTATTCGGGTAATCCTGTGATCACCCTTGAAAGTGAAGCGCGCGATCCGAATTTCTTTTGGAATGCTGAAACCAATGAATGGAATCTCATACTTGCTCACGCGCTTGATCATGAGATGCTTATCTTTACCTCTCCTGACATGAAGGAATGGACACTGCAAAGCAGTGTCGGCAAGGGGCTCGGAGCGCAGGACGGTGTCTGGGAATGTCCGGATCTTTTTGAATTACCCGTGGAGGGAACTGATCTGAAGAAATGGGTTCTCATTTGCAATATTAATCCCGGGGGGCCTTTCGGTGGGAGTGCCGTGCAGTATTTTATCGGTGACTTTGATGGAAAGACTTTTACTCCTGATACTGACCCGGAGGGAAATGTTATTACGAAATGGCTCGATTACGGTAAAGACAACTATGCTCTTGTGACTTGGAGTGACGCGCCGGAGGGTAGACGCACAGCGATAGGGTGGATGAGTAATTGGCAATATGCCGCGGAAGTTCCGACCACTCAATACCGTTCTGCAAATACGCTCCCGAGAGAGATCAGTCTTTTCAGAGCTGATGACGGGCAGATTTATGCAGCTTCCACTCCATCTCCCGAACTGATGAATATCCGGGGAAATCTCGTGACAAATGTAAAATCCATAAATATCAATACGAAGGGGAAGAAATATCTGTTGCCTTCTGAAAATGATGGCATCTGCGAAATATTACTCGATATAGATGCTAAAGATGCTCAGTCAGTTTCATTAACTTTAAGTAATGATCAGAACGAGATGTGTGTCATGGAATATAATCCGGCAAAAGATATTTTGTCTTTCGACAGGAGAAATAGCGGAATAGTCGATTTCAGTCAGGATTTTCCTGCCGTGACTGAAACGGCAACTTTCAGCAAAGGTGAGAATCTCCCGTTGCGTATCTTCATCGATCACTCAAGTATAGAAATTTTTGCAAATAACGGCAAGGGGGTTATGACAAATTTGGTTTTCCCGACGAAACCTTATACAGATATGTATGTAAAAACCACTAAAGGGAATGCCAAAATCAAAAATCTAAAAATATATTCAATTAATCTTGAAAAATCTAAATAATGGAAGCAAATTATAATCTCGTGAATGATAGGAAGGGACAGATCGTTCAGATGATACCCGTCATGTTCTGTTTTTTTGCGATGGGTTTCGTTGACTTGGTCGGGACAGCATCTAACTATGTTCAGAAAGATCTCGGCTTGACAGATGCGCAGGCTAATCTTTTCCCCTCCCTCGTTTTTTTCTGGTTCTTGATTTTCTCTGTTCCCACGGGGATGTTGATGAATAAGATAGGAAGAAAAAATACTGTATTGATCAGTCTTATCGTTACTGCAATATCCCTTATAATTCCAATGACGGGAGATAGCTATTATGTGATGCTTTGCTCTTTCTCTTTGCTGGGTATAGGAAATGCTATTATGCAGACTTCGCTCAACCCGTTGGTGACCAATCTTATCAGTGGAGATAAACTTGCATCGACATTGACATTCGGACAGTTTGTAAAAGCGGTTGCCTCGTTCCTTGCACCGATTCTTGCAGCGTGGGGTGCTACCACTCTTATGCACACCTTCGGACTTGGCTGGAGAATATTATTCGCCATTTATGCTGTCTTCAGTCTATTGTCTATCGCAATGCTTGGCGCAACACCGATTCAAGAGGAACGTCCTGATAAGGCTTCCGGGTTCATGGAGTGCGTCAAATTGTTAGGACGCCCCTTTATTCTTCTTTGCTTCCTTGGAATCATGTGTCATGTCGGTATCGATGTGGGAACAAATACTACTGCTCCCAAAATACTTATGGAGCGTCTCTCACTTCCTCTAGAAGAGGCGGGATTTGCCACAGGTATCTATTTCATCTTCAGAACGGCAGGATGTTTCATAGGAGCTTTCCTTCTCCGGACTATGTCACCCAAAATTTTCTTCGGTATAAGCGTGGCGATGATGTTGGTTGCAATGGGTATGCTTTTTGTGTGCGACACGTTGATACCGATTTATGTCGGGATTGCACTTATCGGATTTGGTAATTCAAATATCTTCTCAGTTATCTTTTCTCAGGCACTCATATATGCTCCGACTGAAAAAAATGAGGTATCAGGACTCATGATTATGGGTTTATTCGGTGGAACAATCTTCCCCCTTGCCATGGGATATGCCGCTGACGCTATCGGACAGGTCGGTGCAGTTGCCGTGATGACTATCGGAGTTGCCTATCTTCTTTATTATACAATAAAAATTAAAACCATTAAATAAAATCATATCATGAATGGAATCGTAGTCGGGATGGGAGAAGCCTTATGGGATGTTCTTCCTGAAGGGAAAAAAATCGGTGGAGCACCTGCCAATTTTGCTTATCATGTGTCTCAATTCGGTCTCCCGAGTTGTGTGGTCAGCGCAGTGGGGGAGGATCCTCTCGGACATGAGATATTAGAAAATTTCAAATCAAAAGGTCTTAGGTATCAGATAGAGGAGGTGCCGTATCCGACAGGAACGGTTCAGGTGGAAATCGATCAGTCTGGTGTGCCTCAGTATGAAATCAAAGAGAATGTGGCATGGGACAATATCCCCTACACCGCTCTTCTGGAACAGCTGGCTGAAAAATCAATCGCTGTTTGCTTTGGCTCTCTTGCCCAGAGAAACGTGGTCTCCAGAAATACTATTAACCGTTTCCTTGATGCAATTCCAGAAGAAAACGAGCCTCTGATAGTATTTGATGTAAATCTCCGTCAGGGATTCTACAATAAGGAAATACTGTGCAACTCTATGGAGCGTTGCAATATATTGAAGATTAATGACGAAGAACTCGTGACCATCAGCCGGATGTTTGGATACCCCGGGATTGATCTTCAGGATAAATGCTGGATTCTTCTCGGAAAATACAATCTGAAGATGCTGATTCTGACCTGCGGTATCAACGGTAGTTATGTTTTTACACCCGGTAAAGTATCTTTCCAGCCGACACCCAAGGTAGAAGTAGCGGATACGGTGGGCGCGGGAGATTCCTTCACCGCAGCGTTTATCGCTAATATTCTGAAAGGAAAGTCAGTTGCAGAGGCACACGCGTGTGCTGTGCAGACTTCAGCTTTTGTCTGCACCAAGCAGGGTGCTATGCCTGTACTTCCGACCGAATTGACCGAATAATTCAGTCATGGCATATTTAGGGATTTGTTTTAAGATATCAGTACCTGAATCTGCAATTCCGATAATGTATTAGGCTCACATTTCTTTAGTTCGACATATACTGAGCCACTTCATCCTGTCGGGTGGAGTGGCTCATTTTTTGTATTCGGACTATGTTTTGTTAAGACTGCGTCAAATATAATATTCCGGTACACCTGGAGTCAATCGTCAAGCGATTTTTGCAGTTACCTTATTATTTAAGGCGATTGAAATGGATTCTATCAGTTTTCCATTTATCCATGGGGGAATGGTCAGTCTCAGGATGTCCGATTGGAATTAGATTAAAGGGGATAAGATTATCGTCTATGTTAAGTATCTTTTTCACGGGTTCAATCCTATCTTCATGTGGATACAGACATGTCCAGACTCCACCGAGCCCAAGAGAATGAGCCGCCAGAAGAATATTCTCGGAAGCTGCTGAGCAGTCTTGTTCCCAGAGATTCGCGTCTGCTCCGGGGAGCATCCTTTCCTTATTGCCACATACGATTATGGCAACGGGAGCTTTCTCAGTCATTTTTGCGTAGGGGAGAGCACTGGATAATTCCTTTAATAATTCAGGCTCATCGATCACAATGAACTCCCAGGGTTGCTTGTTGACACCGGACGGTGCAGACATAGCGGCATACAGAATGGCTGTCAGTTCATCGTCTGTGACGGGGTCATTTGTAAATTTTCTTACACTTACTCTCGAAATAATATTATGATAAGCCTGATTTGGGATTGCTTTTTCAGCTAAATTTTCAACAATTTTCATAATTTATTATTTATTAAATTTTTTTTCTATCCGGTCCACACGTTCAGAATTAATGAAAAATTAAATCTCATATAACGGGCCTTTAATCTCTATACACCTCGAAGGTTTACTTATTTCATAATCTTATTCTTCCCTGTTAACTTTTTAGTGGAATAAGAATAATTAAATCTTAAGCGGAGCCTGAATGGATAGTCCAGGTTTTCTGGCTTTATTTAGATTTAGAAGCGTACGGTATGATCGATAGGTGTGCTTTTAATCGACGGATTTTGTATTTCCTTAGCTACAGTAACACCGGTGTCAAAGGCTGATTGCAAATCCATAGGAAATTGATTCTCCTTCTGCAGACGTTTGTGGGGTTCTGAAAATGCACTCGATTCATATTTAGCGTAGTCGCTAAACTGATATGTGTCAAATGCAGTTACTCTATGAGCCGGCATAAAATAGAAAATACTCAAGAGTTTTTCTTCAAGGGCGCATCGCGCTTCAATACCATAATTCTTGAAATCTTCTTCAGTAGCGTTCATGGAATAGATCATGGTAAAAGAAACCCGTTTTGGAGCAAGACTGACAGCAGGGGAGGAATATTGGGCAACTGAGAAAATCAGTCGTTCCAACAGACATTTGGTGTAAGCGTTCAGATCCATATAATATATAGGTGAAGCAATCGCCACAGCATCCGCATTGCGTATTTCAGCAAGAAGATCGTGGAGACCATCGGGAATAGGACATGTCCCAAAAAATTTACCACCTTTCAATTTACAGGAAAAACAGCTGCGGCAACCGGTAAATTTCAGATCATATAGATTCACCTTCTTAACTTCTGCGTCTGGAAGCACGGAAGTTATACCTTCTACCCATTTATCAATAAGTTTCTCACTGTTCCATCCTTTGCGCGGACTTCCATTAATTGCTATTATCTTCATACTATTATTAAGTTTATCCGTATTACAATATAACAACAAGTTTTGAAGAGAATTTGTTAAAATAAAAGTTTCGTTTTATAAAATATAGCATCCCGTGGCGGAAGTATTTTATGAAACGAAACTTGAATATTGATAAATGGTCGTTCTTGCTCTATCGCCTTGATTACTATTGCTTAATTATAATTTTTTGTGCAGACAAATTTTTATTCTTCACAATATACATCCCTTCAGGCATCTCTGAAAGTTCAATCCTGAAAACATCGCAAGCGATCTGGCTGCGGAGATTATTCACAATCTGTTCAACACTATTAGTATAACTATAGTAAACTACAAGAGTCTTAGCGTTAATAGATATGGTTGAGAGGTTAATTACAAAAAGTGTTAAAATAGCTCTGAATATGCTCATCTCAATCAATTTTCAAAGGTTATTCCATAAATTCATTTCTCGAAGTTTTTATTGAAGAATTGCACGATGCGCTCGAATGGTATGATCTCTTTTTGATCATACAGGTCGGTATGACTTGCACCTGGAACAGCTACAAACTCCTTATTGTCTCCTTTTAGCTTATCGAAAGTATCTTTGCCGAAATAAAAAGAGTGCGCTTTGTCACCATGAACTATCATCACGCCATTCTCCAGTTCGTCTGCATATTCGAAAAACTTGAAGTTAAGGAATGGCAGATTCGAGGTTACGTTCCATCCCCCGTTGGAATTGAGCGATCTCGGATGATAGCCTCGCGGCGTTTTGTAGTAAGCGTAATAATCCTTGAAGAATTGAGGTGCATCATCGGGGAGAGGATCGACAACTCCTCCGCCAAGCTTATAGAATCCATTGTGATAGTCTTCAGTACGTTGAGCCGCCATAGCCGCACGCTTGGCATTACGTTGCTGAGCACTGTTTTCACTGTCAAAGTACCCGTTGGCGTTCACGCGGGTCATATCATACATGGTGGATGCTACGGTAGCTTTGATACGGGGATCATTGGTAGCTGCTTCAATTGCGATCCCTCCCCAGCCGCATATACCTAATATTCCCACTTTGTCGGACTCAACATCGTCGCGTGAAAGAAGATAATCCACCGCAGCACTGAAATCTTCCGTGTTGATGTCAGGTGAAGCGACATATCGGGGATAGCCACCGCTTTCTCCGGTATACGATGGGTCGAAGGCAATAGTCAGAAATCCATTCTCTGCCACCTCTTGGGCATACAACCCTGAGCTTTGTTCCTTTACCGCACCAAAGGGACCGCTCACAGCAACAGCCGGTAACCTCCCGGATACACCTTTTGGTTTGTAAAGGTCTGCAGCAAGAGTTATGCCATAACGATTTATAAATGTTATCTTGGAATGCTCAACTTTATTGCTCCGGGGAAAAGTTTTGTCCCATTCCTGTACGAGGGTAAGGTTTTCTGTCTTCATCATATTATTGTGATTTTGATTTTGTGCATTAAGGTTTAGTCCGGCTGCCATTGCAACCATGAATCCGATCAGTATCTTTTTCATTTTTCAATTTTTTTTATTAGTGTGGCAGGCACTCCACCTACAACGGTTTTTGCTTCGACATCTTTAGTAACAACCGCTCCGGCTGCAATTATAGCTCCGTCCCCGATAGTTACACCAGGAAGAATTGTGGCATTTGCTCCTATCCATACTTTGTTGCCTATATTTACGGATGTACAGGTCATATCCTTACGTTGATCCGGATCTTTAGAATGGTTGACTGTGCAGATCGTGCAGTTATGTCCAATCAGGCAGTCATCGCCAATCGTGATCCCACCCCAATCCTGAAAGTAACACCCCATATTAATAAAGGTGCGCCGCCCGATGGAGATGTTTTGTCCGCAGTCGGTATAAATTGGAGGGAATAGACCAAAGGCATCATCCAAAGGTCTACCAATCAGTTCGGACATCATTTCCCTCAGCTCTTCCGGAGAGTGATAGGTGTTGTTAATTTTTGACGTCAGACGTAATGCCCGCTGACTGATTGAATGCATCTTTTTATGAATCTCACTCCCGGCAACAATCAAATTCCCCTCGGTTGCATATTTTAGAAATTCTTTATCTGTCATGTATTGCATAAAATTGATGTTGCAAAATTACTTCAATATTATTTCATCATTTATACCAGAGTTACGGATAGAAGAACCAATCTTACCGAATTTCATCTTTCGCTTTGGAATATCAGGTATTGAGTGCTAAATTTGCAGTGTTAATAAATAATTTATGGATATCTTTCAGGCAGATAGCATTGAGAAATATAATCGGTATTTCGGTTTTGAGACGCGTCATCCGTTGGTGAGTATCGTTCATTTCGATGACTCTGTGCTGCAGCCATCTCATAGCATGCACTTCGGATTTTATGCTCTATTCCTAAAAAAGACAACCGGATGCAAGATAAACTATGGGAAGACAAACTATGACTTCGATGATGAAACCGTGGTGAGTTTCGCTCCTGGGCAGACAGTGGGTATTCACCGATTGGAGGATGGTCCCGCTCCTGAAGCAATAGGACTTCTTTTTCATCCCGATTTTCTGCACCGCACCTCTTTGGCTCAGAAAATGAATCAGTATTCATTTTTCTCGTATGCATCCAATGAAGCACTCCACCTTTCGGCAGAGGAGCGCGTCATACTTCAAGATTATATGGATAAGATTCAGCGTGAGTTGCAACATCCGATTGATCGTTTCTCCAAATCGCTCATAATATCGAATATCGAGGTAATGCTCAACTATTGCATGAGATTCTATGAGCGGCAGTTCGTGACCCGTGAAGAACTAAACAATGATGCGTTAGCGCGATTTGAGTCTTTGCTCGATGATTATCTTCATTCAGGCAAAGGGGCTCTGTTAGGAATCCCTACAGTCAGACATTTCGCTGATAAGATATGTCTTTCATCTAATTATTTTGGAGATTTAGTGAAGTCGGAAACCGGCAAAACCGCTCAGGAGTTTATACAGTTGAAGATGATTACCCACGCTAAGAACGCGCTCCTTGATCCGGGAATATCAACTAAGCAGGTGGCAGAGAATTTAGGCTTTCAATACCCCCAGCATTTCATTAGATTCTTTAAGAAACAGACAGGTCAGACCCCAAAAGAGTACCGATCGGGGATGTCATGACAAAGGTTGATAACATTTATTTGAAAGGATGTCATAAATAATTTTGAGTTGGATAATAGTGACGGTGTCGCATTGTATCTGATAGAAGATTATCACAATAAATCAGATTAAGAGCTCGTCTCAAATTTTACGAGACGGGCTCTAAAATCAGTTTCCGTCTTTAAGAGTCTTGAGATGAATATTCAGTTCCTGCACAGCGGATTTATACTCTTCATCTCCGTCTGCTTCTATACATACTGTCACACCGGTCCACTGCCTTCGGGGATCTTTCCCAAAATAATCCCTGTCTACGATAAATGTGTGTTCGCCTGTTTGAATAGCCGGACCCGATATCAAGACGATCCGAGGCTTTACATCCGCATGTAGATCAGAAAACTTTGTGCGGGTATCATCAAAGAAGACAGGTTCGACTGTAAACTTTTCACCATCTATTGCTACAGACATTTTTATATGTTTAGTGGTGTCGTATGGCACAATCTCCCCATTTACCTTAGCTCCGACGTATTGCATTCTCTTCCCTCGAGTCTTTGCATATCGCTCTCGTGTGAGGTCAACCATCTCCTGATCCTGATACCAGAACTGCTCATACGGATTCTCGGATTCGATACCTTCTTCATTCCATTTCGAGTAATAAATACCATCTGTCGGACGTGGATCAGCAAGAGCCTTCTCAATAAATTGGGCAATATACAGTTGTGTTTCTTCAGAGAGATCAAAGTGCCCTTTGCCAGCATCGCAAAGGAATGAAATCCGGCTGTCGGGATACATCATCTTAAACGCTAATGCGGGACGTACACGTGCCTCCCACCACTCATATTCCCCCTCAATCATTAGCCCGGGAATACTGTCAATATTCCGGGTGCGTCCCCATTCTATATTCGGACCTCCATAACCGGTTAGATTTGTTCTTGGTGCATCTCCATGGTAAGAGATAATGCAAAGCGTACGATTCGGATTCCAAGCCGCAAAGTTCCATGGGAAGGTAGCTTGAGCGGAATGTCCGAAAGGGATGACTGGAACGTTCGAAAATTCCGGATCTCCTGTTTTTGATGACAATGTCTCCATAATGCTATCAAACCTTTCCTGACAGCCGGACGCAATATCCCAATTCTGCGAACCTGACTGAACGAAGACCATCGCCACTCCTAAACTATCCATCTTAGAAGTGAATAATGGACTTCTGAAGAGCACTTCCTCTGTCATGTTCTGATGGCAGTACAAGATAGCTTTGGTCTTACGATCCCCTTTAGGCAAACGCAATCCGACTCTTTTGCCTTCTTCACCATCTAAATAATCAAATATTGCTTGACTGGATTGAATGGATATTCCATCACGCACAGGATCAATGGGTGCTTTCACGGTATTATCTCTTGATTGATCAATTCCAGCCGGTGGATGATCCAATGATATTGCTTCAAAGTAATTAAGTGAAGCGGCTAACACTATCAAAGCGGTCAATATTCTTCTCATATTCCGAAAACGATTGGTATCACAAGCGTTACGGACCCAAGTTCCCTAAAAAATTAATGATGTATTTAACCTGAGGAGGTATTCGGGTCTTTATTGATAATATTCGCATGAAAAGAGAGTAGCACTCAACCGCTTTCTCCACATTGCAATTTTAAGCCCCGACCCTCTTCTAGAACGCGCACGACTGCTTCGGTCTCTTCTATAGTGAGTACATCGATACGTGCTTTAAAATTATCACCGGCACCCACGCTATCGACTTTTCAGCGATATTCATTTTTTTTGCACATTATTTTTGTAATAGATAAAAATAGAACAATCAAGGATATTTATTAATATGCATGAACAAGTTTATATTTCAAGGCATTTTATAAGAAGAGGAATATAAAGAGACTACTATGAGCAAAAGAACAATTTACGGCCGCTTTAAGGAGATGGTCAATAAATATCCTGAGAACCCGGCGATAATAGAAGATAATCGTACTATCAGCTATTCTCAGCTTGACGCAATGATCAATTCCATTCTTGCCAAGTTCTATAGTCAGAAATTGCCGTTTGTCGGCATAGTCATGCACCATGGAGCCGAGCAGATTGCCGCAATGCTTGCTGTGCTTAAGAGTGGGGCTGCATATGTTCCTGCCGAACCTTTCTTACCTAAGGATCGCATCGATTATATGATGAAGACAGCAGGAGTGAAACTCGTCATCACGGATGATTACTGCGAGGATCTGTCGCCGGAGTCAGAAAACTTTGAAGATAGTTCAACTCCTTATGGAACAGCGTATATTCTTTATACTTCCGGCACCACTGGCAAGCCAAAAGGTGTTATTTAGGAAAACCATTCTGTCGTCAACTACTGTGATGCGTTCGAGGCCGAGATGCACACGGGCCCGGGCGATGTCATGCTCCAGTATTCGGTATGTTCATTCGACATATTCGTGGAAGAGGTGTTCACGACTCTTCTCAATGGTGCAACGCTCGCTATCCCAACGATTGAGGTGCACAACGGACCGCTCAGCGGATTGATGGATTTCTGCATTCGTCATGGAGTGACTATTATCGACGGATTCCCTTATCTGATTGCAGACCTGAACAAGAACCCCGATTTGCTCCCGAAATCGGTAAACCTGATTATAAGCGGTGGTGACGTTATCCGCGCAAGCTATATCACCAACCTGCGTAATAAGGGGATAAGGATATACAACACATACGGACCATCCGAGACGTGCGTATGCTCAAATTATTTCCGTGTGGATAATGCCGAACCTCTCGAAGATGGCACTTTCTCAATTGGAAAGGCAATCAAGGGAGTAGAAGTCAAAATACTTGATAAAAACCTGAAGGAAGTCCCCAAAGGAGAAGTAGGAGAAATATGTATATTTGGAGAGGGGGTAAATCAAGGTTATCTCGGCAATCCTCCTGAGCAAGCAAACTTCGTGACACTTCCGGACGGCACACATTTTTATCGTAGCGGTGATATGGGCTACGTGCTTCCTGATGGTAACATGGCATTCCTCCACCGTCGCGATGAACAGGTAATGATACTTGGCAAACGCGTGGAGCCGGAGGAGGTGGAGAATGTTCTGAACGAATATCCAGAAGTGGAACGTGGTATAGTCCGGGCATTCCTTGATGAAGGTGGTCTTCATTATCTGGTGGCTTATATTATTCCCCGCAAGGGATTCTCTCTTCATGACGTGCGCACCTATCTGAAATCGAAACTCACCGACTTCATGGTGCCGGAATTTTTCGTTGAAGTCAACGAATTGCCGTTGACGCACCGTGGTAAAATCGATATGAAGTCACTTCCCAAGGTGCTGAAAGAAGGGAATTATAAGTAGTGAGGCATAGTGACGAGTTATGAAGTATTACAGCTTTAATTATTGATGGTTAAGATTAGAGAAATAAAAAATATACCAACATTGATGAGCTGGCGCAAGGAGGTAATAGAGCACGTTTTCGGGGTGAAACCGGATGAAACGTTGCTTGTTGCCAACCGGCGGTTTTATGAAAAGCATATAGCTGACGACACACATTTTGCACTTGTGGTTGAATGTGATGGAGAGGATTGTGGTTGTGGTGCAGTCTGTCTTACAGAGGAATTACCATCGCCCGATAATCCCTCAGGCCGGTGTGCATATCTTATGAACATCTATGTGCGGGAATCATTCCGTAATCATGGGATTGCTCATAAAATAGTCTCTCGCCTGATTGATGAGGCAAAGAGAAGGGATTGCGGTAAAATATATCTTGAAACAACAGACGCCGGACGTCCGGTTTATCAATCTCTTGGCTTCCGCGATCTTCCTGATATAATGAAATACCACAATATATAAAACGTTATGATATAAAACTGTAAAAAAATAATTGAGAAGTGCGCCGGATTATAATCAAGAAATGCGCCAGGCCATAGTTATTGCAAAAATAATAAAAAGAGTTATTACACAATTAAAATTTAGATAAATTTGTTGTTTCCTTCATACGGAATGATTCACCGGTCATGTTCACCAGCATCGCCTTGTGGGTCAGACAGTCGACCAGGGCAGTGACAAGCATATTGTTTTGTTGTGCCGCTACAATGTTACCGTCAACAGTTGACATAATCTTCACTCCATCGCCGGCTTTTCCTATGTATGGTGCCCATATGAATACCATCTGTACAGGTGTATTGCCGAATGATGACACCGTGCTGAAACTGCCAAGTTGTCGGCCATAGGCATTGCGGCGGACAGTTATATCCATGCAAGCCAGATGTTTTGTTTCACTTCCTTCAATATCCTTTCCTAAAAGAATCATTCCTGCACAGGTGCCGAATACGGGCAAGCCATAAGAAATTTTACTGCGGATGTCCTCTTTCAAACCAAGATCATCAAGCAATTTGCCCATAGCCGTGCTTTCCCCACCCGGCAGTATAAGTCCGTCCATGTGTTGGAGTAGATCACTCCGCTTGCGGATGAGAAAATGTTCGACATTAAGTTTGTCGAGCATTTTCTCATGTTCAATGAACGCTCCTTGCAGAGCCAAGATACCAATCTTTGCCATTGAAGATTTATTTACCTCGTTCAGCCATCAGAAGCTCAATCTCGTTCTCGTTAATGCCAACCATAGCCTCTCCGAGATTGCTGGATACTTCCGCAAGAATCTTTGGGTCATTATAGTTGGTTACGGCTTTCACAATGGCCTGCGCCCGTTTTTCAGGGTCGCCGGATTTGAATATGCCGGAGCCGACAAATACGCCTTCCGCTCCAAGTTGCATCATAAGGGCAGCATCTGCGGGAGTTGCGATACCACCTGCGGCAAAATTCACAACGGGAAGTTTACCGTTATCGTGAACATACTGAAGCAGGTCAACGGGAACTTGAAGTTTTTTAGCTTCGTCAAATAGCTCATCATCAGCCAACGACTGAATGCGACGCATTTCGCTCATCATGCTACGCATGTGGGTTACGGCTTGGATAACGTCGCCTGTGCCCGGTTCTCCTTTGGTTCGTATCATAGTCGCACCTTCTGCGATACGACGTAATGCTTCGCCAAGGTCTTTGGCACCGCAGACGAATGGGGTTTTGAACTTGGTCTTATTTATGTGATATACGCCGTCAGCGGGAGAAAGCACCTCGCTTTCGTCGATATAGTCAATCTCTATTGCTTCCAGAATCTGGGCTTCCGCAAAGTGACCTATGCGTACTTTAGCCATAACAGGAATACTCACAGTGTCTTGAATCCCCTTGATCATGTGGGGGTCGCTCATACGCGACACACCTCCGGTGGTGCGGATGTCTGCCGGAATTCGTTCAAGGGCCATTACTGCAACAGCTCCGGCTCGTTCTGCGATTTTTGCCTGTTCGGGTGTTGTCACGTCCATGATAAC